>NZ_JBIUYE010000020.1:0-47939 GCF_044744365.1 Kitasatospora sp. NPDC087314 | reverse complement strand
CACCGGGTCGATGACCTTCCCCACCGCCGGACCGGTGTCGCTGACCGCCACCGTCACCGCGGCCGGCACCACCTGCACCTGCACCAACGTCGTCTCGCTCCCCGTCCCGATCACCGTCGGCGTAGGCGGCCCCGCCGTGAGCCTGCAGGCGCTGCCGTCCTGCTGGCGGGGCCACTGGGAGCACGCGCTGGCGACCCCCTCGCACGGGCAGCCGTACCCCTTCACCGCCACACTGAAGGCCCAGCTCACTCCCGCGGCCGCCGGCGTGACGGTGAACTTCCTCATCGCCGGACAGCCGGTGGGCTCGGCGGTGACGGACGCGTCCGGGATCGCGACCCTCACCACCAACCTGAACCTGCTTCAGGTCCAATCCGGCGCCTTCACCGCGACCGCCACCGTCGGCGGCACGACGCTGCAGTCGACCGGCACCCTGCTGCCCTGCTGGCCGCAGTAGTGACCGGACCGGTCCTATCGGGCCCGGGCCGTGGATCGCGGACCGGTACTGGTGGCCGAGCCAGGTGAGGCCTGACCTCATCGTCCGCAGATGAGCGGCCGACCTCGAAGGTCCGTCCCCCCGCCCTCGCACGGCGGGGGGACGGACGCGCTGGGGGCGTAGCGGCGAAGCCACCGTACCCGCCGCCACGCCCGCAACCGTACTGCCGCGTCCCTGGTCAGTGGAGTTGTCCCGATGAGCTTGACCATGTTCCTTCTCGCGCTCGGCGCCACCTGCCGCGTCACCCGTTTCCTGACCAAGGACACCCTCGCGGGCGGTCTCAGGATCTGGGTCGCCGATCGCTTCGGCGAGGAGTCCAAGGCCGCCTATCTGATCACCTGCGGCTGGTGTTCGAGCGTCTGGGTGTCCGCCGTCGCGGTCGGTTGCGCCGCGTGCCTGGAGGGCAGCCCGTGGTTCCGGATACCGGCGACCGCGCTCAGCGTCTCGTACCTGGCGGGTGTGGCCTCACGATGGCTGGACTGACCAACGCCCCCTCTCCAGAAGACCCGAACCCCCAGCACCCGGAAAGGACACTGAACTCATGGCCTGCAACTGCGGCGGAGAATCACCGCAAACCGTCGTTTACCAGCTGAGCCTGCCTGACGGCACCGTTCGCCAGTACGTCACCTACCAGGAAGCCGTGGCCGCACAGCGCCGAGAAGGCGGCGCCGGAACGATCACCGTCGTCACCCGGTGAGGCGCCCGGCATCGGGGCGCACCGAAGGCGGTCGGCGCTTCGACCGGCCGCCTTCCCCTTTCCGCACGAAGGGACGAGCAGCACCGTTGCCGTCCCGGCGCATCCGCGGGTCGGCCCGGATGACCACCCGGCTGCCGCCGCGCGGGGTGAGGCAGGACCATCCCTTGGATCTGCGACTCGCGAGGACCCTGCTGGACGTCTCGATCGTCAGCGTCGCGCTGCCCGCCCGCTGGCCGTCCTGGCAACGGGCCGTGGCCGGCGTCGAACGCCTGGATCACGGCCCGCTGCGCGGACGGCTCGGCGTTCCACTGGACCACCCCGCTGCCGCCCGTCCCGGCCACCTCCGCCCTTCCCTGGACATCACCTCCACCGTCCGGCAGCTGAAGCACGGTGCCTGCATCCGCTGGACCGGCCCCGCCGTCGCCGAGGGACTGCACATCGACGGCGTGCACGTGTGGACCTTCACCCCGGCCCCCGGCGGCGTCCTGGTGCGCACCGAGGAGACCCACTCCGGGCCGCAGGTCGACGCGCACGTCCCGGCCGCGGCCGCGATCCTGCGTCAGGGCCTGGAGGCCTGGCTGGGCGACCTCAAGGCGGCCGCCGAGGACTGCGACTGACGCCCAGTCGCCCGGTCCCCCGGCCCCGCCCCCGGCGCGAGTGCGCAGGTCAGGAGCGGGGCCGGTGGCGCGTGGGAGGCCGGATGACCACGAGAATGGTGCGGAAAGTCCCCCCGAAAGTTCAGAGAAGGAACCCCCACATGGATCTCGGCGTGCGCTGGAAGCTGCACGGTGACGGGCGCACGCCCGCGCCGGGAGCGGTCGTCCGCCCCGACGAACGGCTCTCCTGGCCCCGCACGGCAGGGCTAGTGCTGGATTCCTCTTTCAGTGGGTATATGTGCTGGTGGAGGGATGGTTCGGTCGGTCAGGGGTGGGTGGTTCGGGGTGGTGCTGCGGGCGCGGCAGAGCCGTGATTCGGGCGAGGAAGCGGTGGTTCGCCGGTTGGCGAAGGCGCGGAAGGCGCCGGCGGATCTGGTGCTGCGGGCGCGGATGGTCGAGCCTGGCTCGAGGACCACCCCCGGATACGACATGTCTTCATCCCCGTCGGCGCCTGCTGGCTCAACCTCCAGGAAGGCTGGTGGCGCATCTTCCGCAAGGCCGCCCTCGCCGGCCAGTCCTTCGCCGGCCCCGACGAGATCGACCAGGCCACCCGCCTCGCAACCGCCCAGCTCAACGCACGTGCCAAACCCTGGATCTGGGGCAGACCGCCCCCGCCAACCCGCCAACTCCGCCGCCGATTTGTGTACCGCCTTTGAGGAATCCAGCACTAGACGGCAGGATGAGCAAGGGCCAGCTCGCCAACTCGGCCGAGAACGCCCCGCCCCAGACCCTCGGTGGCCGGCTGGCCGCGGCCACTCCCTGCCCTTCCACCGCGGCCGACCAGGAGGTGCGGCCGTGGCTCCCGTGCCGCATGGTCCGCTATGGCGACGATCACCGTGCTCTTCGAGATGGAGCCAGGACAGCCCCCGAGCCCTGAGGACGAGGGCTCGGGGGTGTGTTGCGGGTGCACGCCGCCGGAGCCGATCCCGAGGCGATCGAAGATCCCCTGGACCAAACCCTCTGTGGGCTCAGCACAGCCGCCATGAAGCGCTCCCACTACCGCAACTGGCGCCAGCTCTGACCTGCGGTGATTCCCCGGCCTGCGGAAACGGGCCCGAATCTCCCCGCTTCACCCCGGATCTTCCCGCTTCGCCGCCCGTGGGTGTTCTCATGGGAACACCAGGCGGGGACACATCGTCTGGAACTCGACGCCGGCCCCCGTCTACCTGCAACGACACCCCGTCACGCCATCGCTCCCTCAACCGTCGGTCGGGCGGGCGCCGACGGCGACGGCGAGTTCGTCCGCCAGCGGCCGGTAGACGATCGGAGCCGCCGGGGTGCGGGTCAGGCGCAGTCTGACGGCGAGGATGGTCCACCAAAGCCAGGATGGGCACAGTGCAAACGTTCACTCCGCCCGGCGCCACTCGTCAGCCTTCAACCGGTTCGCATGCCCATGATCTGCGCCCGCCCCGGCGTGCGACAGGAGCGCACGGCCAGGGCGCCCCGCTCGAGTACACATCCTTCATGGACCCCCTCCCGACCTGAGGCGCTTCCGCGGCTCCCCGGCCTCACCTTGACGGGACGTCAGGATGAGGCGGGGGCGCCGCCGGACCGTCCCGAGGAGGAGGCGCACCCCGCCGATCGGCCCATGGGTGGGAGTACGAACCGCGTGTTAGCTTCCCGCCATGGGACTTCGTGGGGCTCGTGGGGTGGCGGCGCGGTCGGCGATCGAGGGGATGCGGGAGCTCGCGGGGGCGGGGTTGACGACGCCGGAGGTGTTCCGGCGGGCTGACGAACTGCTGCGTCCGGTACTGGAGTTCGACGCGGTGTGCTGGCACACGGCGGACCCGGCGACCGGACTGGTGAACTCGGTGCAGAGCGAGGATCTCAGTCTGGCCGCGTTCGAGCAGGCCGTACGGCTGGAGGTGTGGGCGGACGATCTGGCGACCTTTCCGAAGATCCGGCACAGCGGGGTGCAGGCCGAGACGCTGAGCCGGGCGACCAAGGGGCAGCTGCAGGAGAGCGTGCGGTACCGGGAGCAGGTCGCGCCGGCCGGATTCGGGGACGAGCTGCGCGCGGTGTTCGACGCGGCGGGCGGGATGTGGGGGTGCGCGGCGTTCCTGCGGGTCCCGGACCGCGGCCCGTACCTGGGGCGCCAGCGTGAACTCGCCGACGCCGCCGCCCGGCACCTGGGCAACGCGCTGCGGGCGTGCCACGTACCGGCCGGGGCGCCGGACGCGGTGGATCCGGGGCCGGCGGTGCTGGTGCTCGACCGGCACAACCGGCTGCAGGCGCTGTCCGGACCGGCCGAGGAACTGCTCGTCCGGCTGGCCGACCCGACCCCCACCTCGCTCACCGTCCCGACCAGCGTGGCGATGGCCGCCGAGCACGCCCGTCGGGCGGCGCACGGGCTGACCGTGCCGCAGACGCCGGTGCGGGTCCGGACCCGGGACGACCGCTGGTACCTGCTGCACGGTTCCACGCTGCGCGGCGGCGAGGCGGCGGACACGGTGACGGTGGTGGCCTCGCCCGCCTCGCCGGCCGAGGTGATGCCGCTCTACCTGGCCGCGTACGGGCTGACCGCCCGCGAGCAGGAGGTGGCGCTGCTGCTGGTGCGCGGCAGCGACACCCGGGACGTGTCCCGGGTGCTCGCGATGACGCCGTACACGGTGCAGGACCACCTGAAGTCGGTGTTCAGCAAGACCGGGGCGGGCAGCCGGCAGGAGCTGGTCGCACGGATCATGCTCGGCGGGGGACGCTGCTGATCCGGGACTACGGTCGGTCCGGGGCCCCGGGCCGGCCGGGGCTGTCCAGCCGGGCACGACGGGTCCGGGCACGACGGGGTCCGGGTCCCGGGCCGCCCCCGCGCCACAAAAATACCCACGGGGGTATATTGGGAGGACCGGCACCCCATCCGGGGGTGCGACGTGAGGAGTAGCGCGATGTGTCGACGAACCACCTGCCGGACCTGCGGCAAGGCGAGCTACGCGGGGTGCGGCATGCACGTCGACCAGGTGCTCGCCGGGGTGCCCAAGTCCGGGCGCTGCGCCTGCGACCGGACGAAGGGCCGGGGCGGTTTCCTGGCGCGGCTGTTCGGTCGCCGCTGACGGGCACCGCTGACGGACGCCCGTCCGGTGGCCGACCGGGGAGGGCAGACGCCCTGCCCGGCCACGCAAACGACCCGATAAGATGATCGGCGGTGTGCCGGGAAGTCTGGTCGGCTCGGGGGACGACTGCAGCACTCGGGCGGCGGCGACCCCGATCGTCGCGATGGGTCGTTTCCGCAGATGCACGCCGTGGGGATCGTTCTGATTCTGGTGGTTCTGGCCACAAGCGTGGCCACCTTCGCCCGGCGGTTGCGGGTGCCCGCGCCCTCCCTGCTGGTCCTGGTCGGCCTCGCGGTCGCGCTGGTCCCCGGAGTGCCCGCCCTGCACGTGCCGCCGGAGGTCATCGCCCTGGTGGTGCTCCCGCCGCTGCTCCACTCCTCCGCCGAGGAACTGTCGCTGCGTGATCTGCGCACGGTGTGGCGCCCGGTGACGATCCTCTCCTTCGGCCTGGTCTTCGCCTCCGCCGCCGCCGTGGGCTTCGTCGCCGTCGCCGTCGCCGGGCTCCCGCCCGCGATGGCGTTCGTGCTGGGGGCCGTGCTGTCCAGCACCGACCCGGTGGCCGTCACCGCGCTCGGCCGGCGACTGGCACTGCCGGGGCGCGTCCAGGTGCTGGTGCAGGCCGAGAGCCTCTTCAACGACGCGACCTCGCTCGTCCTGTTCAAGGTGGCCGTGGGCGTCGCCGTGGCCGTGGGCGGCACGGTGGACCTGCCCACGGCGGGCGGCGAACTCCTGCTGCTCGGCGGGGGCGGCAGCCTGGTCGGCGCCGCCGTGGCCGGCCTGGTGTGGTTGATCCGGCGCCGCACCACCGACCCGGTCCTGGAGACGGTGACAGCGCTGGTCACACCGTACGCGGCGTACGTGCTGGCGGAGTCCGCGCAGGCCTCGGGCGTGACCTCGGTAGTGGTCGCCGGCGTTCTGCTCGGCCGCTCCGGCCACCGCCTCACCGACGCCCGGATCCGGCTGCAGCTGCACGCCGTCTCGGCGGTGGTGGTGTTCCTGCTGGAGAGCGTCGTGTTCGGCATCATCGGCCTGCAACTGCCCGCCCTGGTCCGGGACCTGCCGGCCGGCACCGGCTGGTGGCCCCTGCAGGCGTTCGCACTGGCGGCCGTGCTGATCGCCGTCCGGGTGCTGTGGACGCTGCCGCTGACCCGCGCGGTCAAGCCCGCCCGCGGTCGGCTGTCCTGGCGGGTCGCCGGGGTCGTCACCTGGGCCGGAACCCGGGGCGTCATGCCGCTGGCGGCGGCCCTGTCCATCCCGCTGCTCGCGGGCGACGGTACCCGGATCGCCGGGCGCCCGCTCGTCCTGGTGCTGACCACGTCCGTCGTCGTCCTCACCCTGGTCGTGCAGGGCCTGACCCTCGCCGCCGTGGTCCACCGCTCCGGGCTCGCCCTGGAACCCGAGCACACCGCCCGGGAGGAGGACGACGCCCGCGACACCCTCAACCGCGCCGCCCTCGACCACGTCGAGGGCCTAGCCGCCCTGGAGGTCATGCCCGACACCGCGGTCGACCGGGTCCGGCGCGGCCTCGCCGCCCGTCTCGACCGCACCCCCGAGACCCCCGACGGCACCACCGCCGACGCCGCCTACCGCCAACTCCGCCACGAGGTCATCGCCGTGCAGAACGCCCGGCTGCACCTGCTCTACGAGGAGCACCGCATCAGCGACACCACCCTGCGCCGCCTCCAACGCGACCTCGACCTCGAACAGGAAGGTCTCGGCCGTCCTTGACGAGCCATGACGAACCGTGACGGGACCGTTCTTCCGGCCGGCCCCGGGCCGGTCGGAACAGCGGCCCCGGTCTTCCACGCCGCCAGGCCTCCGGTCACACTGTCGCGAGCAGTACGACGAACCACCGAACGGGGGCCACCATGGCAAAGGGCCGGAAGAAGCAGAAGAGACCGCTGAGCGAAGCGGCCGCCGCCCAACGGCCGAAGACCGCCCAGCGGAAGCGGCCCCGGAAGGACGAACCGCTGTCGCCCCGGACCGTCCGCCGGACGGCGGCCCTGGTCGCGGTGCTCGCCCCGGTGACGATCGTCGGGCTGATGGTGCTCGCCGTCGACCCGGACCACACCGCCCTCTTCACGATCCTCGCCGTACTGGCGCTCATCGTCTCGCTGGGCGCACTGATGGCGGTGCGCGCCCGCGGCTGGGTGCTCTGGCCCGGCGTCCTGCTGGGCGTCCTGCTCCTCGCCGTCCCCACGGCCACCACCCGGGCGGAGGTCCTCGCCCACCGCGGGGAGCGGACCGAGGCGGTCATCACCTGGGCTCACGGCAGCAGGGACAAGGGCGGCAAGACGCACTGGACCTGCGGCATCCGCCGCACGGACGGAAAGCCGCTCCCGCACGCCGAGTACCAGGGCTCGGGCTGTGACGGATCGTCCGACATCGGCACCACCACGACCGTCCTCGTCGACCCCGAGGGCTGGGCCCCGCCCGCCTCCGGGGACCTCGACTTCGGCTTCCTCTCCGGCGGCGTCTACGCCGTGGCCGGCCTCAGCCTGCTCTGGGCCCTGCTCGCCGCAGCCGCCGCCCGCCGCACCCTCCGGGAGTCACCGGCCGCTTCGCGGGCGTGACCGTGACCCGCCCCACGTCCACCACGCCGGTGGGAGCACCCATGACCGTCCCCCGGTCACCCGTCGCCCCGGTTTCCGGCCGGCTTCCTCCGGGGCGACGGGACACCCTCTCGACGCGGGCCGGGTTCCGGCCGCATGCTCGATCCGGAGCGCTGCTCCGGCGCCTCCCGCCCGACTCGACCGAGCGAAGGAGCCCCCATGGACCGCCCGCGCCTCGTCCTCGATCCCACCGGCCGCGACCGCGACGCCGAGACCGCCGAGTTGTGCGCGCGCGGCCCGGCGACGCCCGTCGACATCCTCGGCGTCGAGGCCTGGGCCGTGGCCGACCCCGGCCTGCTGGAGCTGCTGCTGAAGGACCCTCGGGTCTCCAAGGACGGCCACCAGCACTGGCCGGACTTCCCGAGGGTGGTCCCCGCCTGGCCGCTGGCCGTGTGGGTCGCCCCCAGGAACATGTTCACCGCCCACGGCGCGGACCACCGCCGACTGCGCCGACTCGTCGGGACGGCCTTCACCGCCCGCCGGATCGGCCCCCTCGCCGCGCGGATCGAGCAGCTGACCGACGCCCTGCTCGACGGCCTGGCCGCGACCCCGCCCGGCGTGCCGGTCGACCTCCGCGAGCGGCTGGCCCACCCCCTGCCGATCCAGGTGATCGGCCGGCTCATGGGCCTGCCCGACGATCTGGAGGCGGGGTTCCGGCGCACGGTCGACCGGGTCTTCTCCACCACCCTCACACCCGCGGAGTCCGAGGCCAACACGGCGGCGTTCTACGCGATGCTCGACCGGCTGATCGCCTCGAAGCGCCGGCACCCCGGCGACGACATGACGTCCCAGCTGATCGCCGCCCGGGACACCGAGGGCGAGGGCGAGGCCGCCGCCCTGACCGAACAGGAGCTCCGCGACACCCTGTTGCTGGTGGTCTCGGCCGGCTACGAGACGACGGTGAACCTGATCGACAACGGGATCGCGCTGCTGCTCACCCACCCCGACCAGCTCGCCGAGGTCCGGGCCGGGCGGGCGCGGTGGAGCGACGTCGTCGAGGAGGCGCTGCGCCACGACGCCCCGGTGGCGCACCTGCCCCTGCGCTACGCCGTCGAGGACATCCGGCTGTCGGACGAGGTGACGATCCGCCGGGGAGAGGCCGTCCTCGCCTCCTACGCGGCCGCCGGGCGACACCCCTGCCGGTACGGCGACACCGGCGACGCCTTCGACGTCACCCGGCCGGTGAAGGACCACCTCGCCTTCGGGCACGGCCCCCACTTCTGCCTGGGCGCGCCGCTGGCCCGGATGGAGGCCGAGACGGCGCTGCGCAGGCTCTTCGAACGCTTCCCGGACCTCGCGCTCGCTCCGGGTGCCGAGTTGGCCCCGGTCGCGTCGCTGATCTCCAACGGCCACCGGTCGCTTCCGGTCCTGCTCGCCGGGCCGCGGGTCGGCAACTGACGAAATCGAAGGCCACCGAACCCGGCTACTGACGAAATCGAAGGCCGAAAAAATCACGCACCCACTTGTTGATAATGTGATCACATGTGTGAGCGCTGTGGCGCCACACGCCACAGGGGAGGGATCGGCCGGTCCGCGGACCAGGCCCAGTCACACACGGGAGACGTACCATCAACACCGTTATTCGCAAGGCCGCACGCGGCGCCATGCCCGTCGCCGTCTGCGCGTCCGTCCTCGCCGCGGGTCTGACCGCCTGCGGCGCCGTCCAGCAGCTCTCGGCCGCTCAGAAGGTCTCCAAGGCCTTCGGCGCGATCGGCGACGGCACCGCCGCCGCTGTCACGATCTCCGTGGACGCCACTCCCGAGCAGATCGTCGCCTTCGGCAACGCCACCGGGGACAAGGTCGAGCAGAAGAGCGCCGAGGCCCTGTCCGGGCTGAGCATCTCCGTCGCGATGGCCGCCGACAAGCCCCTCAAGGAGCTCGACACCTTCAAGAACGCGCAAAGCCAGGGTGGCTCCCAGGAGGTGACGCCGGACAAGTCGCTGCGCGTCTCCTACGTGCTCTCCGACAAGAAGGGCACCGCGCTCCTGGAGTACCGCCAGGTCGACGCCAAGGCGTTCGTGCGCGCCGACGCCAAGGGCCTGGTGAAGCTGGTCGGCGAGGACCCGGCGCAGGTGGACGAGATCGCCAAGGGCCTGCCCTCCGAGCTGAACCCGGTCAAGGACGTGCTGGCCGGCAAGTGGGTCTCGCTCGACCTGCAGGAGCTCGCGGACGCGGCGAAGAAGTCCGACGGGGCCAAGTCGGCCACCCCGACCGGCAAGCCCTCGCTGGACCCGGACACCGCCAAGCAGCTGACCAACTCGCTGAAGGACGTGTTCACCCGCACCGTCACCTTCGAGGACAAGGGGACGGCGGACGGCGCCGACCACGTCCTGATGAGCGCCCCGGCCCGCGACGTGTTCGACGGGGTGCTGAACGCCGTCAAGCCGCTGTCCGCGAAGTTCCCGGAGCAGTTCGGGAAGCTCCCCGCCAAGGCCCCGGCCGACGTGCCCGACCGCAAGATCGGCGTCGACGTGTACCTGAAGGGCGGCAAGTTCTCCTCGGCCACCTTCGACCTCGCGCAGCTCTCGTCGAAGGCCGGCCCGGGCACCGCGTTCCCGGTGAAGCTCGCGTTCAGCCAGTCCGCCCCGACCGTCCAGGCACCGACCGACGCCACCAAGCTCACCGGGGAGGACATCCAGAACGCGGTGCTCTCCCTCGCGAGCGCCGGGGCCGGCACCGGGAAGGGCGGGTTCGGGACCTCCGCCAAGCCGCAGGCCGGCCCCGGCACGCCGCTGACCGACGCGCAGATCACGGAGCTCACCGGTCTCGGCATGCCCAAGGAGCAGATCCTGATGTTCAACCAGCTCGGCATGGGCTACGAGGACATCAAGGGCCTCGCCCAGGAGGGCTGAGCTCGCCACGACACCGGGGCGTGGGAAGTCGGCGGAACCGACTTCCCACGCCCCGGCGGTCGTTCGGGCTACCGGGCGGCGGAGGCGCCGTCGCCTGACGCCGTGCTCGCCGGGCTCGCACCCTCCGGGCTCGTGCTCTCCGGCACGGTGTAGACGTACTCCTCGATCCGGTCGATCAGCTCGCCCTCGAACCGGAAGTACACGACGGTCTGGACCTCACGGCGGGAACCGTCGGTCAGCACCAGGTGGATGACCTGCTGCTGGAGCACCTCGTCCGACTTCCGGAACTGGCGGATGACGTCGTACCGCAAGGAATCGAGCGTCGCGGCGAAGGACTTGAAGTGCTCCAGCCGCTCGCCGATCGGCTGCTCCCCCTGCCCGTCGTTCTGCCACACCGTGGCCTTGGCGGTGCACAGCGCCCGGAAGCCCGCGAAGTCGTTCACCTCCAGGCACCGCAGACCCGCCAGGACCGTCTCGTCGATGCTCTGCGCCATGTCGAACTCCCGTTTCTTCCGCATCGGATGGGTCAGGGCCTAAGGCTTGTCTGACAATTCGCGTCGCGTCAGCGCGCGGCGGGAATTGTCGGACCAGCCCTAACGAAGGAGCAGCCCGAGGTGGCGCAGGTCGGTGACGTACTTGCCGATCAGGGCCGCCGACAGGTGCGGGACGTCCTGGTCCGGGCCGACCTTGGCGGCCCGCACGGCGGCGTGGAACCGCGCGGCGGGGACCGCCGAACCGGGGACGCCCTCCTCGGGTTGCGCGAAGGCGGGCAGCAGGGGCAGCAACGAGTCCCGGCGCTGCTTCTCCGGCAGGGCGCGGAGCGCGGTCGTGATGCGGGCGAGCCAGTCGTCGTAGTCGTCGATCCGCCGGATCGGGTGGCCGGCCTCGACGAGCCAGTCGACGAAGGTGTCCAGCGAGACGCCGTCGTCGTGCGGGTTCAGCGCGTTGAAGGTCCGGTAGCCCCCCGTGGCCTGCGCGCCCAGCGTGGCGACGGCCTCGGCGGTGAAGTCGACCGGCAGGCCGCCGTAGTGCGCGCGCCTGCCGTTGCGGTAGAACGAGCCCGGCGCGATGCCGGTGGCGAGCAGGCTGAGCAGGAGCCGGGTGAAGACGTCGGGCACGTTCAGCTGTCCCCGGTACCGGCTGTGCGCGAGGATCATGTCCGACCGGAGGGTGACGACCGGCAGCCCGCACAGCTCGTGCGCCTCCCGGAGCAGGACCTCGCCCGCCCACTTGCTGGTCGCGTACCCGTCGGCGTAGCCCTGGTCGAGCCGCCGCACCGGACTGCTGCGGCGAACGTCGGCGTCCTCGTCTCGGGCTGCGGGCGCGGATCCGGCGAGCACCGCGACCGTGGACACGTAGGTGACGGGCTTGATCCGCGAGGTGAGCGCCAAGCGGATCAGTTCGGCCGTGCCGACGACGTTGGGTCCGAACAGCTCGCGGTAGGGCAGCACGTGGTTGACCAGGGCGGCCGGGTGGACGATCAGGTCCACGGTGTCGGCCAGCCGCTGCCAGGTGTCCTCGTCCAGGCCCAGCCGCGGCTCGCCGATGTCGCCCGCGAGTACGTCCAGGCTCCCCTCGGCCAAGTCCCGGTAGCGCCCGAGCAGTTCGGCGTCGCCGCTGTCGAAGGCCGCCTCCAGCCGCTTCGCCGCCGCGGCGGCGTCGCCGCCCCGGACGACGCAGACCAGCCGGCCGCCCGAGGACGCCAGCCGCTCCAGCCATTCCAGGCACAGGAACCGGCCGAGGTAGCCGGTGGCCCCGGTCAGCAGGACGGTGCGGACGGCGCCGTCGGGGCTGGGCAGGGTCGGGGCGGCGGCGATCGTCGAGGCGTCGAGGAAGCGATCCAGGGTCAGATCACCCGCGCGGACCTCGGAGCCGTGCTCGCCGTGGACGGAGGCGAAGGTGGGCCGTTCCGCCCCGGATGCGCGTTCCTCCTCGATGTACCGCGCCAGCCGCGCCAGGTCGTTGGCCGGGCTGATCACCACTCCGACCGGCAGCTCGATCCGGAAGATCTCCTTCATGAGCGTGGCGAAGGACAGCGCGGACAACGAGTCCCCACCCAGCTCGGTGAAGTGGGCGTCGGCCCTCAGCTCGGTGCCGGAGCAACCGAGCAGCGCCTGGGCGGCCCGGCCGACCACCTCCGCCACCGGCTGGTCCGGCCCGGCCTGCCGCAGGGCGCGCAGCTGCCGGGCCTGCCCGTCGGCGAGTTCGGTGTACAGCCGCTCCAGGGCCGTGCCGTAGCGCTCCCGGAGCCTGGGGCGCAGCAGCTTGTGGCTGTCGGCGAGCAGGCCGTTGCCGGTGCTGAAGGGTTCGGTCTCGATCAGGAAATCGCGGGGGATCTCGTAGGAGTTGAGCTCGGCCTCCTTGGCGGCCCGCTGGAGCGACTCGGCGAGCAGCGGCTTGAGCGCGGCGGTGTCCCCGCCGGCCCTGGTCAGCGCGTCCGGGGCGGGGACGATCACGGCGAGCGGGTAGGCGCGCTCGCTGTTGCCGTACACGAAGACCTGCCGGATGAGGGGGCCGGCGACGAAGACGCCCTCCAGGCGGGAGACGGCCACGAACTCGCCCTGGGAGAGCTTCAGGACGTCCTTGGTGCGGTCGACGTGGACCAGCCGGTCGGGCCCGATCTCGGCCATGATGTCGCCGGTCCGGTAGTAGCCGTCCGCGTCGAAGATCTCGGCGGTGAGCTCGGGCCGCTTGTAGTACCCGGGGATGGCGGTGGTCGTCTTGAGCAGCAGTTCGCCGCGCGGGTGCGGCACGTCCGTCCGGAAGTAGCCCAGCTCCGGGACGTCGACCAGCTTGTAGTCGAGCACCGGCGGGCGCTGCACCACCGTGTCGAGCAGCACCCCGCCGGCTTCGGTGGAGCCGTAGCCGGTGTAGAGGTGGAAGCCGAGGCAGGACTCGACGAAGGCCGCCACCTCGGCGGACAGCGGGGCGGTGCCGCAGAAGGCCTTGGCGACGCGCCCGCCGAGGAAGTTCTCCCGCAGGTCGGTCTTGACCGCCGTCTCGACGTCGCCCGGCTCGCCGGCCCGCCGGTCCAGTTCGCTCCGGTACTGCTGGAAGATCATGTCGCACACGCGCGGGACCATGGTCAGCTCCGTGGGGCGGACCAGCCCGATGTCCTCGAACAGGGTGGACAGGTCGCTCCTGGCGGTGAAGTAGCCGACACCGCCCCGGGCGAGCGAGCCCATCAGCGCCATGTGGCCGGCGAGGTGGCTCTGCGGCATGTAGTGGATGCTGATCGGGGGCACGTCCTCCGAGCCGTAGGTGAATCCGTTCCACGAGGTGCCGACCAGCCGTTGGGTGTAGATGGCCCCCTTGGGGGTGCCGGTGCTGCCGGAGGTGTAGATGATCATGGCCAGCGGGTCGTCGCCCGGGTCGGCGGTGAACAGGGGCGCGGGCGGCAGGACGGCTCCGGCGTCGATCACGGCGGCCAGCGGTTCGACGGCCACCGGGCGGCCGGCTTCGGCCAGGCGCCTTCGGGCGGACTCGAAGGCGTCGCGCTGCTCCGCGACCTCGGGGCGGTAGTCGAACACGATCACCCGCCGGATCGTGGTTCCCCCGAGGGCGGCCTCGACGGCGGTGTCCAGGCGCTCGATGCTCGCGGCGAGGGCGAGCGGTTCGGTCTCGGCGATGATCGGCCCCAGTTGGGCCAGCGGTGCGCTGGACTGCAGCGGTACGGCCACGACGCCCGCGTGGATGCACGCGAGGTCGAGCGTGGCGTAGTCGGTGCTGGTGAACCCCAGGATGCAGAGCCGGTCGCCCGCGCTCAGCGGGTACCGCGGGTGGTGGTGCCACTCGCCGGCCACCGCGCGCACCCGGGCCCACAACTCGCGGTAGCTGATGGTGTCGAAGCCGGGGAGCAGGCGCGCGGTCGAGGGCTCCCGGGCGCGTTCGCCGAGCGCGGGCCGGTCCCCGTAGCCCTCCATGATGGTCGCCATCACCTCGGCAAGTCCCTTGCCCGGATCACGCACGACCGCGGTGACCGCCTCCAGTGGTTCGGCCATGCTGAGCCCTCCCGTAGCGTCCGGGTGATGTCGAATGCGGACTGGACCCTGCGCCGTCGGGCGGTGGTCCCGGCCGGCGGGATCCCCACCACCGGCGCGAATCTCACCAGCCGACCGGCAGGGCGTCCGCGCCGCGGATGAGGCGCTCGGTCCGCCAGGGCACCTGGTCGGCCGGCACGGCGAGGTGCAGGCCGGGCAGCCGGCGCACCAGGGTGTCCAGCACGACCCGCAGTTCCATCCTGGCCAGCTGCGCGCCGAGGCAGTGGTGCACGCCGTGCCCGAAGGTGAGGTGCGGGACGCTCCCCCGGCGGAAGTCGATCTCGTCGGGGCGGTCGAACACCTCCGGGTCCCGGTTGGCCAGGGCGAATTCGGCGACCACCGCGTCACCGGCGCGCACGGTCTGCCCGCTCAGTTCCACGTCCTCGGTGGCGATCCGGGTGAAGCCCGCGGTGGCGCTGATCGGGACGATCCGGGAGAGTTCCTCGACCGCGTCGGGTATCAGGCCGGGATCGTCGACGAGTTCCCGCCAGAGCTCGGGCTTGGTCAGCAGCGTGTAGACGAAGTTGCCGATCTGGTTGGCGGTGGCCTCCTGGCCGGCGGACAGCAGGCTGACCCCGAGGCTGACCAGTTCCTCCTCGGTGAGCCGGCTCTCCTCGTCCTGGACGGCGGCCAGTTCGCCGAGCAGGTCATCGGTGGGGGTGATCCGGCGGGCCGCGATCAGACCGGCGAGGTAGTCGTTGAGGTGCCCGCGGTCCCGCGCCGACCGCTCCGGATCGGAGAGCATCAGCAGGCCGTCCACCCAGGTGTTGAACTGTTCGCGGTCGGCGAAGGGCACGCCGAGCAGCTCGCAGATCATCGTGACCGGCAGCGGCCAGGTCAGCATCCGGGTCAGGTCGGCCGGCGCCCCTTCGGCGATCATGGTGTCGAGCAGGCCGTCCACGATCTCCTGGGCGCGCGGGCGCAGCGCTTCGACCCGGCGCACCGTGAAGGGATTGGCCACCCGGCGCCGCAACCGGCTGTGCTCCGGCGGGTCCATGCTCAGCATGGAGGTGCGGGGCAGGCCGGCCGAGACCGTGCGGGGCACGTCCTCGCCCACGGCGGCGGCCCGGCTGAACCGGGGATCGGCCAGCACCGTCTTGGCGTCCGCGTGCCGGGTGACCAGCCAGGCGTCGCCGCCGTAGGGCAGGCTGACGCGCAGCACCGGCTGTTCGGCGCAGGCCTTGGCCAGCTCGGGGTCGACGTTGAGCTGGTCGGTCGGGCCGAACGGATAGGCCCGCGGCCCGTCCCCTGTCGCGGTCATCGTGTCAGTCCTTCCAGTCGTGGTGGGCGAGTCCCGTCATGGCGGGCGGTCCCGCCGTGGCGAGCGGTCACAGCGAGGCGCTCTTCCCGCCGTCGATGACGAGGTTGCTGCCGGTGATCCACGAGGCGCGCCGGGACACCAGGAAGCCGACCGCGTCGGCGATGTCCTGGGTCTGGCCGATCCGCCCGAGCGGAACTTCGTCGGCCCAGTCCTCCGATTCACTGCCGAGATAGTCGACGATCTTGTCGCGCGCTTCGTCCGCTCCCGGTGTCATCACGTTTCCCGGAGAGAGGGCGACGACGCGGATACCGTGCGGCGCCAGTTCGACCGCGAGCCCTTTGCTGTACACCTCAAGGGCGGACTTGGCGGCGGCGTAGTGCAGGATCATCGGGTACGACGAAATGGTGGCGATCGACGACATGTGGACGATCACCCCGCCGCCGCCCGCACGCATGGACGGCACGAGTGCGGAATTGAGCCGGACGGCGGAGAGGAAATTGATGTCGACCGTGTATTGCCAGTCGTTCTCGATCTCCAGCGCGGTCTGAAAGGCCCGGCAGCCGCCCGCGTTGTTGACGATGATGTCCACCCCGCCGAGCGCGTCCAGCGCGGCGTCCGCGAACCCGCGCACACCGTCCGGCGTGCCGAGGTCCGCCGGCACGAACTTGGCGGCGGACGGGGTGTGTTCGGTGGGCCGGCGGGCGCCGGTGACGACGGTGGCGCCGGCGTCGAGGAGGTTCTGCACGATGGCGGCGCCGATGCCGCGGCTGCCGCCGGTGACCACCGCCCGCTTGCCGTCCAGCTCATGGGAAATCTGCGCGGTAAGGGGACTCTGACTCACCCTGGGTTCCGCCACCTTTCTTTCCTCGGCAATCCTGTCCGCGACACTCGTCGCCAGGGGAATAAATTCACCGGTGCGACTCGAAAGGCGACGCGGAACCACCTGGACCACTATCAGTGGTCACGCGGACACGGTCAAGATGATTATGTCGATGCACTGGATCGCCTTGTGCAATCCAATACCGCCGGCCGGGCCGCGGCTGGACGCCGCGATCAGCAGGGCCGATAATCATGCGCTACCGGGGTGCGACCGGCCACACCATTTTCCGCACGACCCGGAAGCGATGTGCCGGGTAGTCGGAAAAGGCGCACCCGGGATGTTTGTGCCAGTAGTGCCGACAATTCGGGAGGAACCATGGCCAGCCTGGACGAGCCGTTCGTCGTGGGTGATCTGACGGTGCCCAACCGCATCGTGATGGCCCCGATGACCAGGATGAAGTCCCCCGGCGGCGTGCCGGGCCAGGAGGTTGCGGAGTATTACGCCCGCCGGGCGGCGCACCAGGTCGGGCTGATCATCACCGAGGGCACCTACGTCGGCCGGGCCGCCGCCCGCGCGTACGACGACGTGCCGCGCTTTCACGGCGAGCAGGCGCTCGCCGGGTGGGCCCGCGTGGTGGAGCGGGTGCACCAGGCCGGCGGCAGGATCATTCCCCAGCTGTGGCACACCGGGGTGGTGCGCGCCGGCACCGAGCCGCCCACCGAGGGCCCGTCCGGTCTCGGCCTGGACGGCGCCCCGGCCGGGCGGGCCATGACCCAGCGGGACATCGACGACACGGTGGCGGCCTTCACCGAGGCCGCCGTCACCGCCGAGCGGCTCGGGTTCGACGGTGTCGAACTGCACGGCGCGCACGGCTACCTGATCGACGACTTCCTGTGGAGCACCACCAACCGGCGCACCGACCGCTACGGCGGCGACCCGGCCTCCCGGGCCCGCTTCGGCGCCGAGATCGTGCAGGCCATCCGCGCGGCCGTCAGCCCGGGCTTCCCGGTGTTCTTCCGGTTCTCCCAGTGGAAGGTCAACCACTACGGGGCCCGCATCGCCGAGAGCCCGGAGGAGCTGGAGCAGCTGCTCACCCCGCTGGCCGACGCGGGTGTCGACGTCTTCCACGCCTCCACCCGGCGCTACTGGCTGCCCGAGTTCGAGGGCAGCGAGCTCAACCTGGCCGGCTGGACGCGCAAGCTCAGCGGCAAGGCCGTCGTGACGGTCGGCTCGGTCGGCCTGGACCGGCAGTTCGGTGAGGGCCAGTTCGCCCAGGGCTACACCGGGCAGGCCGGCGTGACCGGGATCGGCGAACTGGTGGCCCGGCTGGAGCGCGACGAGTTCGACCTCGTCGCCGTGGGCAGGACGCTGCTGGCCAACCCGGACTGGGCGGCGAAGGCGCTGCGCGGCGAGCTGGCCGGGACCGTCCCGTACGACCCGGCCGTGCTGGCCACCCTGGTCTGACGCCACCGCGGCGGGTGGACCACCGCAGCCGGGCCGCGACGGTCGTCGCGGCCCGGCTGTCGCGCGAAGGCCACCCGGACACCGGTGAGCGGTCGGCGCACGGCCGGCCGCTCACCGCGGGTCAGTCCAGGCCCAGCTCGCCCCGGATGACCGCGTGCCAGTCGTCCGTCATGCGCCGCGCCGTGGCCTCGTCGAACACGTTCGCGTCGTACTTGAGGAACACCTTGTACCCGTCGCCCTCCCGGTAGAACTCCGTGGCGAGGACGTACTCCCCGGCGTACGGCAGGTCGTCGAACAGCCGCAGGTCCAACTCGCCGGCCCCGGCCGGCGATTCGTTGGTGAGCAGGTCGGCGCCCTCGAAGTTCTGGAACAGGAAGTTCGTCAGGACCAGCGGTTCGTCGTCCGATCCCACCGCGCGGGTGATCTCCGGCAGCGGGTAGCCGCCGTGCTCGATGCCGCCGACCACCTTGCGCTGCAGGGACTTGAGCAGCTCGGGGAAGCCCCCGGCGGCCGCGCAGCGGATGGGCAGGCAGTTCGCGAACTGGCCGACCACGTCCTGGAACCGCTCCTCGTAGCGGGCGGCCGCGGTCATGCCCAGGACCAGGTCGTCCTGTCCGGTCAGCCGGTGCAGGAACCGCACGTACGTGGTGAACAGCACGATGGCGACGCTGACCCGGTGCTCCCGCGCGGTGTCGGCCAGCGCGCCGGCCAGCGTCGGCGACAGCCTCATCGTCGCCACCTCCACCCGGGGCATCCGCTTCGGGTCGTACGGACGGTCGTAGGGCAGCGCGAGCGCCGGCCGCGGCCCGTCCAACTCCCGCACCCAGTAGTCCCGGTGCTTCCGTCCCTGCGGGCCGGTGAGCATCGCCTCCTCCCAGGCGACGAAGTCGCCGAAGCCGGCCCGGTTCAGGCTCCCCCGGCCCTGGTAGGCCTCCTTGAGCGTGCGGACCAGGACCGCCGTCGACGTGCCGTCCAGCAGGATGTGGTGCGCGGTGATCAGCAGCAGCCGCCGTCCGCCGGCGAGGGAGACCAGGTGCGCCCGCACCAGCGGGCCCGCCGTCAGGTCGAACGGGGCGTCCACCAGGTCGCGCAGCCCGGCCAGTTGCGCGGCGCGCGAGGTGGTGGCGAGGTGGACCCGGTCGAACGACGGGGTCCTGGTCGGGTCGATGTCCAGGTACGGCACGCCGTCCCGCTCGCCGAGGACCGCGCTCAGCACCGGGTGGATCCCGGTCTGCGCGCGGATCGCCCGTTCCAGGACCGCCTCGTCCAGCTCGCCGTGGATCTCGAAGAGCAGCGGGAGGTGGTAGTTGGTCGACTCCGGCGAGCGCAGCTGGTCCCGGTACATGGTCAGCTGGCCGCGCGAGAGGTTCCACCGCCCGCCCGCCGTGCCGGCGAAGTGGGCGCACAGGCCCTCGATGGTCTCGACGTCGAAGAGCAGGGTGGCGGAGACGTCGTCACCGAAGTCCTCGCGCAGGGCGTTGGTGAGCTGGAGCACGAGGATCGAGTCCAGGCCGTAGTTGGTGAGCGGCGCCGTGGTGTCGATCCGCTCGGCCGGGATGCCGAGGACGGCGGCGGCCTTGCCGAGGATGAGCGCGGCCAGGTCGGACGGCGTCGCCGGCGCGGCCGGGGGCTCCGGTACCGGGACGGGCACGGGCTCGGGGGTCGGCGCGGGCTCCGGTCGCGGTGCCGACGCCGGTACCGGCCGCTCCGACCCGCCGGTCCCCTGCCGTGCGGCGCTCCCCGGCCCGGCGCCGACCGCCTGCCGGGCCACCCCGTCGCTCTCCGCCGCGATGACCTGCTGGCCCAGCGGCAGCGCCTGCGCCAGCGGGAACACGACCGTGCCGAAGCCCTCCCCCGCCAGCACGTCCCGCCAGTTCTCCGGCGACAGCGCCGGCGAGCCGGGGATCCGCAGCGACCGGTCGTCGAACAACCACCAGCCCGCGAGCAGCCCGAACGTCACATGGCTGAACAGGTCGAACGCCGACAGCTCGTTCAGCAGCAGCCACCCGCCGGCCCGCATCGCGGCCTTGGCGTTGCGCAGGGTGTTACGGGTGTCCCTGGTCGCGTGCAGCACGTTGGCGGCGATCACCAGGTCGAACCCGCCCTCGGCGATGTCCTGCCCGGCCAGCGGCTGCTCGATGTTGAGCAGCCGGCAGTCCAGGTACGGCACGTCCGGCCCGTACGCGGTGCGCGCGTGGTTGAGGAAGGCCTTGGACAGGTCCGTGTAGACGTAGGTCTCGATGCTGTCCTGGTAGGGCTTGAGCGCGGCGAACATCCCGGCGCTGGTACCGCCGGTACCGGCGCCGATCTCCAGGATCCGCAGCCGCGCGCCGGGCTCCCGGCGCAGCCGCTCCGCCACCACGCCGACGGCGGCGCCGGCCATGGCACGGTTGAACAGGTCCGCGACGTGGTTGTCCCGGTAGCAGCCCTCCACCAACTCCACCGAACCGCGCGGGAACATCACGTCGGTGGGCCTGGTCCGGCCGGTCAGGATGCCCGGCAGCGCCCGCAGCATGGCGGAGGCCAGCCGCAGTTCGGCCCTGCGGTCGGCGTCGGTCGACCACCGCTCGCACTGCCGGTCCCACTGCCCGAGCACGACGTCCACCGGCTCGGCCGGGACGAGGACGCGCCGGGCGTGCTCCAGCCAGTCGGCGTACAGCGGCAGGATCGCCGCGTGGTCGACGGTCGCCAGCTGCGCCGCCAGCACCTTCGCCAGCCACGGGTCCCGTTCGGCTCGACGCCACCGCACGACCTCGTCCATGAGGTCGTCCGCACCCTCGGGCGCGATCAGCAGCTCACCGGGGACCCGGGACGGCGTCCGGCCGTGCACGGTGACCCTGGTGGCGCGGTCGAAGTTCGCCAGGGTGTTGTGCCGGTTGGTCTTGACGAAGGCGAGCTGCCGCTGGCCTCCGCCGAGCAGCGCGTCCAGGGCGGCCAGCCCCTCGCGCGGCTCGATCGACACCAGGCCGACCCGGCTCAGCCGCTCCCGGTAGAACGCGGACGTGACGCTCCCGAGGTTGCCCCACCACCCCCAGTTCACCACCCTGACCGGGGTGTCCCAGTGCTGTCCGAGCGCGTGCGCGTAGGCGTCGCTGAAGGTGCACCCGGCCGCGTAGTTGCCCTGGCCGGCCGCCGTCGTGAAGGACTGCATCGACGACAGCAGCACCGCGAAGTCCAACTGCTCGCCGTCGAAGACCTCGGCCATCGCGGTCGTGACGTCGACCTTGGCCGCCAGCCCCGCACGGAGGGTGGCCTCGTCCATCCTGGCGAACGTGCTGTCCCGCAGCACGAGTGCGGCCTGCACCACCCCGTCGATCCGCGGGTGGCGCTCCTTGACCGCCGCGACGGCACGGCGCAGCGCGGCCGGGTCCGCGGCGTCGGCGCTGAGGTAGCGGACGGTGCCGCGACCCCGGACGGAGCGGATCCGGGCCTCGATGGACGCGTCGGGTGCGCTGCGGCCGATCCAGGTGACGTGCGCGCCGAACTCGCGCACCACGTGCTGGGTCCACGCCGTGCCCAGGCCGCCGGCCCCGCCGATCACCACGTAGACGCCGCCCTCGCGGTACACCGGCTTGGCCGGCGCCTCGCACGGCGCCCAGTGCCGGGCGAGCCACTGGCCGGCCCGCCGGACCCAGGCGTCCTCGGGCGACCGGGCCGGCAGGGCCGGCAGGTCGGCGGGCCACTCGGGGCCGTCGAGGTCGACGCGGCGGACGGTCCACTGCGCGTACTCCCGGCCCAGCGAGCCGAACAGGCCGTGCAGTCCGGCGTGTGCCGGCTGGACGGGGTCGTCGGCGTGGGTGGCCAGCGCGCGGGTCGTGACCAGCGTGATCCCCAGCGGCCGGGCGTCGTACCCGGCGCCGATCAGCGCCTTGATCATGCGGAAGGCCGCGACGACGCCGTCGTCCTGGGCGGCCACGTACCCGGCGGCGTCGACGGGGTCGAGCTTGGGCTCGGGCGCGGTCCAGACCAGGTGGTCGATCGGCCCGAGCTCGCGCAGTGCGGCGGTCACCTCCTCGACGGACGCCGACGGCGGCAGCGGCCAGGCCAGCGCGCCGGCGAGGGCCGAGGGTCCGCCGACGGCCAGGATCCGGTCGGTCCGGGCGGGCACGGGCGCGTCGGTCGCGCTGATCGAATCCCAGACGGGGGCGAACAGTGCGGGCCCGCTCCGGCCCGTGCGGCGCGAGGTGTACCCGGTCAGCCGCACGCAGACCTCGCCGTCGGCGTCGACCAGGTCGATGTCCAGCTTGCCGAGCGGCCCGGACGCACCGCCTCGGACGACGGCCCACATCGTGGCCGTGCACGGGGCGAACAGGTCGAGCCGGTCCAGGGCGAACGGCACGGTGGTGTCACTCATCCCGTCGAGGTGGGCCGCGACCGCCGCCTGGATCGCCGAGTCCAGCATCGCGGGCGTCAGCGCGCCGGGCTCCGCCGAGTCGGGCCGGACCAGTTCGGCCAGGACCGTCCCGGCGCCGACGTACGCCCGCCGGATCGCCCGGAGGGTCGGACCGTGGTCGATGCCCATCGACACCAGGGCCTGGTGGATCCGGTCGCCGGACACGGTCTCCGGGCAGTCCGCGCGCAGTGCGGCGAGGTCGACCGGTGCCGGGCGCGGGGCGTCGGACGGTGCGATGCGGCCTTCACAGCACACGGTGGCGCCGGCGGCGATCTCGAACCGGCGCCCGCCCTTGGTGTCGGCGCGCACGTCGACCCGGACGTCGACCGGGTCGTCCGCGACCTCCAGCGGCTGCACCCAGGTCACGTTGCGCATCCGCACCCGGGTGGCGCCCAGCGCCTTGCGGGCCAGTTCCAGGTAGGCGACCGCGGGCAGGAGGTGACGGCCCTGCACCACGTGGTCGCGCAGCAGGCCGTGGGCGCGGGTCAGCGTCACCGCGTCGGCGCGGGTCTGCGGCGCAGTGTCCGCGTGGGTCGGCGGCACGGCGTCCGCGCGGGCGGCCGGCACGGCTTCGCCGCCGGTCGCGGGCCAGTGCCGGTCGCGGGCGAAGGGGTAGGTCGGCAGCGGGATGCGCCGGCCCTCGACCGGGGCCCGGGTGTCCTCGGGCACCCGGGCCGGGCTCGTGCCGTCGAGGACCCCGATCAGCTCCTCGCGGTCGCGCACCGCGCAGGCGAACCGGTACGCGAAGCGCTCCCGGCCGACGGCCAGGGTGTAGGCGAGGTCACCGAGGTCGATCGAGGCGTGGGCGCGGACGTGTGCCGCCAGCCGGCGCCGCTGTTCGAGGAGCTGCTGCTCCGTCCGCGCCGAGAGCACCACCACGTGCTCGGCCTGCGGTGCGGCGGCCGGTGCGGCGGTCCGCGCGACGTCCCGCGCGACGGACGGGGCCTCCTCGATCACGAGGTGCGCGTTGGTCCCGCTGGCGCCGAAGGAGCTCACCACGCCGCAGCGCGGCACCCCGGTGGGGCTCTCCCAGTCGTGGGTGCGGGTGCTCAGGTAGAACGGGCTGCCGGCCAGCGGGATCGCCTCGTTGGCGCTCTCGAAGTGCAGCGAGGCGGGGATCCGCCGGTGCTTGATCGCCAGCAGCACCTTCAGCACGCCCGCGACGCCGGCCGCGAACTGGGCGTGGCCGATGTTGGTCTTCAGCGAACCGACCGCGCAGTACTCCGCCTTGTCGGTGCGGGCGCGGAACGCGCGGCTCAGCGCCTGGAACTCGATCGGGTCGCCCAGCTTGGTGCCGGTGCCGTGCGCCTCGACGAGTCCGATGCGTTCCACGTCGACGTCGAACCGCTCGTACACCTCGCCGAGCAGGGCCTCCTGGGACACCGAACTCGGCGCGGTGATCCCGTTGGTGGCGCCGTCCTGATTGACGCCGCTGGCCTTGATCACGCCGTGGATGTGGTCGCCGTCGGCCAGCGCGTCCGCGAGCCGCTTCAGCACGACGACCCCGACGCCCTCGCCGGGTACGAAGCCGTCGGCGCGGTGGTCGAAGGTGTGGCAGCGGCCGGTCGGCGAGAGCATGCCGGCGCGGCCCGCGAGCCCGTACAGCCGTGGCGTGGACTGCACGAACACCCCGCCCGCCAGCGCCATCGAGGTCTCGCCGGACCACAGGTCCTTGCACGCCAGGTCGATCGCCACGAGCGAGCTGGAGCACGACGTGTCGACGGCGATCGCCGGGCCCTTGAGGTCGAGGAAGTAGCCCACCCGGCTCGGGATGACCGAGGCCATGTTGCCCCACAGGGTCTGCGCCGGTGCGTCCCGGTCGAGCAGCGCCTGGTAGTCCCCCGCCCACGCCCCGACGTAGACGCCGCAGCGCCGCCGGCCCATCCGGCCCGCGTAGCCGGCGTCCTCCAACGCCTTCCAGGACTCCTCCAGCAGCAGCCGCTGCTGCGGGTCCATCACCACGGCCTCGGTGCCGGAGATGTTGAAGAACATCGCGTCGAACTCGTCGATGCGGTCGAGGAAGCCGCCCCGGGTGCAGGTGCTCACGCCGTCGAGGTCGAACCGGGTCGTCTCGGTGACCAGGTCGTCGCCGTCGACCAGGTGGGTCCACAGGTCGTCGAGCGAGTCGGCGCCCGCGAAGCGGCCGCTCATGCCGATCACCGCGATCGGTCCGCGCTCCCCGGGCACGGCCCCGGCCCGGGGCACGGGCACGGAGGCGGGCACGGGCGCGGGCTCCGCGACCGATTGCGGGGCGTCGTCGCGCGCCGCCGCCGGCGCCGGGGCGCCCTCCGTGTAGACGATGGTGTCCCCGTACGCGGCGAGCAGGTGCGCGGCCAGCCGGTCGGCACTGCTGAAGTCGAAGACCACGCTCGTCGGCAGGTCCAGCGACAACGCGTCGTTGAGCTGGTCCACCACGCGGATCGCCAGGATCGAGTCCAGGCCGTAGTCGGCGAACGCCAGCCCGCCCTCGACCTCGGCGACCTCCATCGCCAGTGCCCGGGCGATCTTCTCCCGCACCACCGCGGGCACGAGCTCGTCCAGGCTCCGTGGTGCGACGGCGGGTTCGGGGCTCACCGCCGCGACCGGTGCCGTGACCACCGCCGCGACCGGTGCGGCCGGCGGAAGTGGCGCCGGCCGCGGGGCCGCTGCCGGCCGGGTCAGGTCGCCGATCCAGAACCGCTCCTTGGCGAACGGGTACGTCGGCAGCGACAGCACCCGGCGCGGCGCCCCCCGGTGCAGGCGCTCCCAGTCCACCTCGACGCCCGACGCCCACAGCGCCGCGAGCTTGGACAGCTTGCCGGCGGCGACCCACTGCCGTACCAGCAGTTCCTGCAGATCGCTGTCACCGGTGATCTCCGCGAGCAGACCGCCCGCATCCCCGGCGGTGCCCCGGTGCCCCCGGCCCGCCCGCAGCGCGGCCCGCAGCTCCGCGGTCGACGACGCCGCGACCGCGTACCGCTCGGCCATCGCCTCCCGCCCGACCTGGAGCGTGAAGGCCAGGTCGGCGAGTTCGGTGTCCGGATTGCGGTCGAGGAAGCCGGCCAGCCGGTCCACCGACGCGGTGAGCTGTTCGGGAGTCCTCGCCGAGAGGACGACGACCTGTTCGGCGCCGTTGGGCGCGCCGTCTGTGGGCTGCACGGAATACTCCTCGACGATCACGTGCGCGTTCGAGCCGCCGGCACCGAAGGAGGACACCGCCGCGATCCGCGGGCCGTCGGAGTGCCACGGGCTCAGCTCGCGCTGGACCCGGAACGGGGTCCGCTCGAAGGCGATGTTCGGGTTGAGCTGTTCGGCGTGCAGGCTCGGCGCGAGCTGCCGGTGCTTGAGCTGGAGCAGGACCTTCGTCAGACCGGCCACCCCGGCCGCGGCCTCCAGGTGGCCGATGCCCGACTTCGCCGAGCCGATCGCGCAGTACTGCCGGTCCATGGTGTCCTGCTCGAACGCCTTGGTCAGGCCGGTGATCTCGATCGGATCGCCCAGTTCGGTGCCGGTACCGTGTGCCTCGACGTAACTGACCTGCCGCGCGGAGACCCCGGCCCGGTCCAGCGCCCGCCGGATCACGTCGGCCTGGGCGACCGGGCTCGGCACCGTGTAGCCGGTGGAGCGGCCGCCGTGGTTGACGCTGGAGCCCCGGATCACCGCGAGCACGCGGTCCCCGTCGGCCACCGCGCGGGACAGCGGCTTCAGCAGCACGCAGCCGACGCCCTCGCCGGGGACGAACCCGTGGCCGCCGGTGCCGAAACTGCGGCAGTGCTGGTCGGGCGAGAGCATGCCGGAGCGGCACAGTTCGACGTAGTCCAGCGGGTGCGCGTAGAGGTTCACGCCACCGGCGATCGCCACCTCGCAGGCGCCGCGCCGGAGTTGCTCGCACGCCTCGTGGATCGCGGTCAGCGACGCCGAGCACATCGTGTCGATCGTCAGGCTCGGGCCCCGCAGGTCGAGCAGGTAGGAGGCGCGGGCGCTCAGCGAGGCGAACGACAGCCCGGGCACCACGAGTTCGCCCGAGGGCAGGCGGCCCACCTCGTGCCGGGCGTGGCCGACCTTGGTGACGCCGGCGAACACCCCGACCCCGTGGCCGTGGCGGTCGGCGAGGCGTGCCCTGGTGTAGCCCGCGTCCTCCAGCACCTCCCACGCGGCCTGGACGAACAGCCGTTCCTGCGGGTCCATGGCGTAGGCGTCGCGCGGGGCGATGCCGAAGAACCGGGGATCGAACGCCGCGAAGTCGTCGAGGAAGCCGCCCCACTTGCTGTAGCTGCGGCCGGTGGCCACCGCCGTGTTGCGGTCCGGTTCGAAGAAGCCCTCCAGCGGCCAGCGGTCCACCTCGCGGACGCAGTCGCGGCCCGCCCTGAGGTTCTCCCAGAACGCCTCGGGGTCGGCGGCGCCCGGGTAGCGGCCGCTCAGCCCGATGACCGCGATCGGCTCGTCGGTGACGGCGTCGGGTTTGTCGGTCGCGACGACCGGATTCCCGGACGGCTGCTCCGGCGGCCTCTCGGACGGCTGCTCGATGGCGGCGGGCCGGTCGGCGGCCGGCTGTCGGCGCGCCTGTTCCGGCTGCCGGCCGGCGGGTCGGTCGGCGATGTGACCGGCGACCTGACCGGCGAGTTGACCGGCCACCGCCCGCAGGGTCGGCTGCTCGTAGAAGATCGTCGAGGACACCTCGGGGTAGGTCCTGACCAGTTCCCGGTTGAGCTGGATGACCATCACCGAGTCCAGGCCGATGTCGACGAGCGGGCGGTCGGGGTCGACCGAGCCCGGCGCCAGCCCGCTGACCTCGGAGAACAGGGTGAGCAGGTGGTGGAGGACCTGCGGGTCGGCGCTGCGCGTGGCGGTCGTCGCCACCGGCGCAGGCACCGAGGCCTGCGTCCCCGTCCCGGTCTGCGCCCGCTCCCGGTCGCCGTAGTGCACCCACACCTGGTCCGCCCCCGCGTTCCAGGCGTCGATCAGCGCCGCGAGCCCGTCCTGCGTGGGCATCGGCGCCAGCCCCCGGTCCTCCCACAGGTACGCCCGGGTCCGCTCGCTGACCCGCATGCCGCCGTCCTCCCACAGCGGCCACGCGATGGACAACGTGCGCCCGCGGCGGCTCCCCGCCACGACCCGCGCGTTGCGCACGGCGGCGAACTCGTCGAGGAAGGCGTTGGCGGTCGCGTAGTCGGACTGGCCGGGGTTGCCGGTGATCGCGGCGCCCGAGGAGAACGTCAGCACGAACTCCAGCGGGCAGTGCTCGGTGGCCCGGTCGAGGTGCACGAGGCCGTCCACCTTGGTCGCGAGCACGTCGTCCCACTGCTCGGCGGTCTTGTCCGCGAGCAGCGAGTCGCGCACCACACCGGCGGCGTGCACGACGCCGGTGATCCCGCCCGCCTCGGCGACCAGGTGCCGCACCTCCTCCCAGCGGGAGACGTCGGCGCGCACGTACCGCGCGACCGCACCCGCCTGCCGCAGCTCGGCGAGCAGGCCCTCGATCCGGTCGTCGCCCGGCGACCGGCCGGCCAGCACGATGGTCGGTCGCCGCACGTCGGCGGCGATGCGCCGGGCGGTGGCGGCGCCGATCCCACCGGTGCCGCCCGTGATCAGGTACACGCCGCCGTCCCGCCAGGGCCGGTCGGACGCTGCTCCCCGGATCACGGCCGGGGCCCAGCTGCGGGTGTGCCGGACGCCGTCGCGGTAGCTCACGAGGTCGTCGGCGGCGCGGGCGTTCTCC
Source organism: Kitasatospora sp. NPDC087314 (assembly GCF_044744365.1). NCBI lineage: Bacteria > Bacillati > Actinomycetota > Actinomycetes > Kitasatosporales > Streptomycetaceae > Kitasatospora > Kitasatospora sp. NPDC087314. The sequence continues at coordinate 19,906 of NZ_JBIUYE010000020.1, read as the reverse complement.
GCCACGACGGCGGCCAGGTCGTCGCCGGCGACACCCTCGACACCGATGACCTGACCGACGATCCGCGGGTTCTCCTTGGTCGCGGTGCGCAGCAGGCCGGCCAGGGCGAGGTCGTGGGTGACGACCTGCACCAGCGTGGTGCCGTGCCGGGCGTCGAGGCCGCGGACGGTCTCCAGCACCTGCCACGACAGGTCGCGGAACCGGCTCTCCGGCCGTTGCCTGGCCGTGTCGAGGAGGATCGCCCCGGGCACCGGCCCGTCGACCCCGCACAGCAGGACGACGCGCCGGTCGTACCGGCCGGTCGCGGCGGCGGGCGTCGGCGTCCACCGTGCGGTCAGCAGGGCCGTACCGGTCTCCACCCCGGTGCCGGCCGACTCCCTCGTGCCGGTACCTCCCGTGTCGGCCGCTTCCCTGGTACCGGGAAGCCAGAACCGGTCCCGGGCGAAGGGGTATCCGGGCAGGTGGGCGCGCCTGGGGGTCCTGCCCCCGGACAGCGAACGCCAGTCGACGGCGCCACCGCCGATCCACCGTCCGATCGGCTCCCCGCTGCCGCCACGGTCCCCGGTGGCGACGAACGCCCTCAGCCTGTCGAGGAGTTCGGCACGCGAGGAGACGACCCAGCCGACCCGTTCGGCCATCTCCTCGCGGCCGACCTGCAGGCTCCACGCGACGGACCGCAGCGAAACGTCCTCCGACTGCTCCAGGTAGGACAGCAGGTCCCGGGCCCGGTCGGTCAACTGCCCCGCGGTGCGGGCCGACAACGGCACCAGGACGCTCCCGCCGTCCTGCTCTCCCTGCTCGCGCCGGTCGGCGCCGACGTACTCCTCGACGACGACATGGGCGTTGACGCCACCGAACCCGAAGCTGCTCACCCCGGCCCGCCTCGGCGCGAGGCCGCCGTCAGCGCTGCGCGGGCGCGCCCAGGGCTCGTTGTCCCGCACGATGTGGAACGGGCCGCCGTCCAGTTCGATGTACGGGTTGACCTGCCGGACGTGCCGGGTCGCGGGCAGCACACCGTGCTTGAGCGCGAGCAGCACCTTCAGCAGCCCCGCGATGCCCGCGGCCGACTCCAGGTGGCCGATGTTGGTCTTGACCGAACCGAGGCCGCACGCACCGTCGTCACTGCGGCCCAGCCGGCGGAACGCCGTGCGCAGCGCGCGGACCTCCACCGGGTCGCCGAGCGCCGTGCCGGTGCCGTGGGTCTCGATGTAGCCGATGGTGTCCGGGTCGAGGTCGCCGACGGCGGCCGTCACCAGGTCGGCCTGGGCGTCGGCGTTCGGCGCGGTCAGCGAGTTGGCCCGGCCGCCGTGGTTGTACGCGCTTCCCCGGAGCACACCGAGGATCGCGTCGCCGTCGCGCTCCGCCGCCGCCAGGGACTTGAGCACGACCACCCCGACGCCCTCGCCGCGCACATAGCCGTTCGCGCCGGCGTCGAAGGTCTTGCACAGGCCGTCCGGGCTGAGCATGCCCGCGCGGTGCGCGCTGACGAAGGTGTCCGTGCTGAGCAGCACGTTCACCCCGCCGGCGACCGCCAGCTCGCAGGTGCCGGAGCGGATCGCCTCGATCGCGCGGTGCACCGCCACCAGCGAGCTGGAGCAGGCCGTGTCGATCGGTTCGCTCGGGCCGCGCACGTCGAGCAGGTACGAGATGCGGTTGGCCAGGATCGAGTGCGTCGTCCCGGTCGACGTGAACGCGTCCGGTTGCACGCCGCGGGTGGTGAGCAGCGTCGCGTAGTCGTTGCCCGTGACGCCGATGAACACTCCCGTGCTGGTCGGCAGGTCGGCGGGGCGGTACGCGCTGTCCTCCAGCGCCTGCCACACCGTCTCCAGGACGAGGCGGTGCTGCGGGTCCATCAGCTCGGCCTCGCGCGGCAGGATGCGGAAGAAGGCGGCGTCGAAGGCGTCGACGTCGTCCAGCGCCCCGATCCGCTGGGGGAAGTCCTGGGCCTCGATGGTCCTGCGGTGGTCCTCGTCGTACCGGTGCCACGGGAAGGCGGTGACGGAGTCCTCGCCCGCCAACAGGTTCGCCCAGTACTCGTCCAGGGTGCGGGCGCCCGGGAAGCGCCCGGCCGCGCCGATGACGGCGATCGGCAGGCGCGGATCGGCCTCGGCGTGAACCGGCCGCGGCTCAACCGCGGCCACGACCTCTGCCTCTGCCTCGACCGGCTGCGGCACCGGCTCGGCCCCGGGCTCGACCGTGGCGCCGTGCTCCTCGACCAGGTGGGCGCCCAGCGCCTCCAGCGTGCTGACGTCGAAGAACACCGCCGGACTCACCACGACCCCGAACCGCTCACGGATCTCCTCCGCGAAGGCCACCAGCGAGATGGAGTCGAAGCCGAACGCGTCCAGGCCGGTCCGCGGATCGAGCTCCGCCGGCTCGAACTTGAGGAGGTCCGCGGCGATGGAGCGCAGGACGTCCACCACGGCCGAGTCCGCGGGTGCGGCCTGCTTCGTGCCGCCCGGCACGGCGTCGGCCGGCGTCGTGCCGCCCTGCACCGCTTCGGCCGGCACCGTGTCGACCTGCACCCGCTCGACCCGGACCGGACGGGCCTGCGGCACCGGCCGCTCGGCCGGCGTCGCCCCTCCGACGCCGCGCCGCACCCCGTCCAGCTCCCCGACGACCTCGCCCGTGCCCTCGACCAGCAGGATCCGGTCGTCTCCGAAGACCACGTGCGTGACCGGCACCCCGGCCCGTACCCGGATCTCCCCGACCCGGTTGAGCGCCACCCGGGTCCAGTCCGGTTCCCCGGCCCGCTTGGCCTCCCACTGCACGCCCTGGGCGATCACCGCGAGCACGAACGGCTCGACGGTGACGTTGCGCCGGACGTGGTCCTGCCGGAAGTCGGGCCGGCCGACGCCCAGCACCGTCCGGCCGTCCGGCGTGCGGAACACGCCGTCGACCGCGCACGACGCCGGTTTGTACTCCAGCCCGCCCTCGGCCAGCTCGGCCAGGAACCGTTCCCGCGTGAGGACCGGCCGCAGGTCGGCCAGGTCGACCCGACCGGTCGGCGCGGTGGCCGCCCGCACGGTGAACTCGACCGCCGCCGCCCCGTCCTCGGTCCGGACGATGCCGTGGCCGTCGGCGAACTCCGTGACGAGCCGCCTGGTCGCCGACCAGTCGATCGGCCGCAGCACCCGGAGGTCGTGGACCGCGGCCTCCCCGGCGAACCCGCTGACCTTCGCGGTGGCCAGCGCGAGGTCCACCGCGAAGGTGGGCACGATCGTCGGCGCCTTGGCCCGGCGGTAGCCGTAGTCCAGCAGGTCGGGGAGGTGGACGTCGAGGCCGTAGCGCAGGCCGCGCACGTCGGACTCGTTGCGCCCCAGGAACGGGTGCAGCCGCTCGCGCAGTGCCAGCGGGGCCAGCACGGACGGCGCGCCGTCGGTCTGCTCGACCCAGCACCGCACCTTCTCGAACGGGTACGCGGGCAGTGACACCCGACGCGCCGTCGGCAGCCGGTCCCAGTCGACGCTCTTGCCGGCGACCCAGGTCGTGCCGAGCTCGTGCGCGGGCAGCTCCCGCCGCCCGGCCAGGTAGCCGTCGACGGCCGCCAGCGCGGACCGCAGGTCCCCCGCCACGAACGCCCACCGGTGGGGCAGTTCGTTCTTGCCCACCCGCAGGGTGAACGCGATGTCGGGCAGATCGGCCTCCCGCGCCCCGGCGAGGTGGTCGCGGAAGGTGGCCAGGTAGCGCCCGAGCGCGGCCTCGTTCATCGCGGAGAACACGAACAGCTGCTCGCCGAACGGCTCCCGGCGCACCGGACGTTCGGGATACTCCTCCAGGACGATGTGCGAGTTCATGCCGCCGGCGCCGATCGACGTGATGCCGGCCCGCCGGGGATGGGTGACCTGCCGGCCGTCGACGACGGTGACCGCAGGCCGCCAGTCGGCGAGCGTCTGCTGCACCTGGAACGGCGTGTCGGAGAAGTCGATGTCCGGGTTGAGTTCCGTGCTGTGCAGGGAGGGCACCAGCTTGCCGTGCCGGAACTGGAGCAGCACCTTCGCCAGGCCGATCATGCCGGCCGCCGCGAGCAGGTGCCCCATGTTCGCCTTGACGGACCCGAGCGCGCAGAACTGGCTGTCCGCCGTGTACTTCCGGTACGCCGAGGTGAGCGCGCGGACCTCGATCGGGTCGCCCAGCGCGGTGCCCGAGCCGTGCCCCTCGACGTAGCTGATCGTCCTCGGGTCGACCCCGGCGTCCTCGATCGCCTTCTCGATCGCGTGCGCCTGCATGCCCGGGTTCGGCACGGTGAAGCCGTTGCGGGTGCCGGCGTTGGACAGGGCGGTGCCCCTGATCACGGCGTACACCTGGTCGCCGTCGCGCTCGGCGTCGACCAGCGGCTTGAGCACGACCGCGCCGACGCCCTCGCCGAGGATGGTGCCGTCCACGCCGTGGCCGAAGCTGCGGATCACGTCGGAGGTGCCGGTGGTGAAGTGCTCCTCCGACGAGGTGATCAGGTTGTACGGGTGCAGCATCAGGTTGACGCCGCCCGCGACCACCATCCGGCACTCGCCGGCCCGCAGCATCTGCACGGCCTGGTGCACGCACGTCGACGAGGCGGAGCACATCGTGTCCACGAAGATCGACGGCCCGGTCAGGCCGTAGAAGTAGGACAGCATGTTGGGGAGCGTCCCGGTGTAGCTGCCGCTCTGCGGGGCGCCGCGGGTGAGGCTGTTCTGGAAGCCGTACAGGTTGTAGTGGTTGCTCATGGTGCCCACGAGCACACCGACGTCGCCCTGGTAGCGGCGCTGGATGGTCTGCCGCGAGTAGCCGGCGTCCTCCAGCGCCTGCACACCGGCCTGGAGGAACAGCCGCACCTCCGGGGACATCTGCTCGGCCTCGCGCTTGGAGATGCGGAAGTAGCGGGGATCGAACGCGTCGATGTCGCGGAGGAAGGTGCCGGTCCTGATCACGCTCTTGCCCCGGACGGCCCGGTCGCTGTCGTAGATGGCCTCGTGGCCCCAGCGTTCGGCGGGGACCTCCTCGAACGTGTGCCGGCCGTTCTCCAGCAGCTCCCACAGCTCGTCCATCGTGTCGGCGCCGGGGTAGCGTCCGGACACCCCGATGATCGCGATGTCGTGCCGGTCCGCGCGCGCGGGTTCGCGGACCTCGGCGGTGGCGGTGGCGGACACGGCCGGGTCCTCCTGCGGTACGACGGGCGTCTCCGACGGCAGTGCTGCCGGCACTTCCGGCTGTGCGCCGGACGCCCCGGCCGCCGCCGTCGCCCCCGGCACGGCCCCCAGGACGGCCTCCAGTTGCCCCCGCCGCGACTCCACGAAGTGCGCCGCCACGTCCGCGATGTTCAGGTACTCGAAGAAGATCGTCTTGGACAGCGGTCCGAACAGCTTCTCCAGCTCGGCGGTCACCCCCAGGATGCTCAGCGAGTCGATCCCGTACTCGATCAGGTTGGTGGTCGACTCGATGTGCTCCGGGGCGTGCCGGAGGACCCCGGCGACGACCTCCCTGAGCAGGCCCTCGGTGCGCTCCAGCAGATCGCCCTCGACGACGCCGCCGGACGGCGCGACCGAGGCCGCCGCCACGCGCGCCGAAGCCACCGGCGGCGGAGCCGCCCGGCGTGGCACCGCGAGGCTCGCCCTGGCCCCGTACGCGACGACGACGTGCGCGGGGGCGTCGGCGAGCAGGGAGCGGCCGAAGGCGCGCAGCCCGTCCTCGGTGGGCAGGGCCTCCCAGCCGCGCTCACGGCGCAGCGACTCGAGGGTGACCTCGTCCAGCGTCATGCCGCCCTCGGCCCACAGCGGCCAGCTGACGGCGACGGTCCTGCCGCTGCGCTCCCCCGCGTCGACCAGCGCCTGCCGGTGCCGGGCGAACGCGTCCAGGAACGCGTTGGCCGCCGCGTAGTCGGACTGCCCCGGGTTGCCGTAGACGCCGGCGACCGAGGAGAACAGCGCGAAGAAGTCCAGGTCGAGGTGCCGGGTGGCGGCGTCGAGGTTGAACGTGCCGCGCACCTTCGGCGCGGTCACCGGGCGGACGTCGGCCAGGTCCTTGCGCAGCAGGTACTGGTCCCGCAGCAGACCGGCCGCGTGCACCACGCCGTGCAGCGACCCGTGCTCCCGCACGATCGTGTCGACCGCGGCGCGGACGGCCCGGGCGTCGGTGACGTCGACCGGCAGGTAGTGCGCGTCGACCCCCTCGGCACGCAGGGACTCGACCGAGCCGGCGGTGGACCGTCCGCTCAGGACGACCGTCGCCTCGGCGCGGCCGAGGTAGCGGGCGATGTGCCGGCCGACGCCCCCTAGGCCGCCGGTCACCCAGTACACGCCGCAGGGGCGCAGGTCCGGCACCTCCGGACCGGCGTCGAGCCGCGTCTCGACGGGCTCCAGCACCTGCCGGGTGCCGTCGGCGACGTAGCGGACCTCGGTGTCGGCGGAGTCGTCGGCGCACTCCTCCCGCACGATCCGCTCGACCTGCGCCGGGGAGGCCGACTCCAGGCCGGCGACCCGGACCACCCGGCCCGAGACCAGCGGGTTCTCCAGGGCGACCGTGCGGAACAGGCCCGCCAGCGGCGCGTGGAAGTGCGCCGGGACCCGGCCGCCGACCAGCACCACGAAGCGGTGCTCGGCCTTGGGAGCGGACGCGAGCAGCCGCTGGACCTCGGCGAACACCTGGTCCGTCACGGCGTCGACGCCGTCGGCCGGGCTCGCCGGGGTGATCTCCGGCAGGGTCACGGTGTGCGCGGTGCGGGCGGAGCCGCCCGCGTTCAGCGGCCGGTCGGTCCACCGCGTGGTCGCCGTGACGACCCGCGCGCCCGCGTCGGCGGTGCGCTGGGCGAGCCCCCGCAGGCTGGCGCTGATCACGCCGTCGCGGTCGCACAGGTCGATGTCGAACCTGGCGAGCGCCCCGGAGTCCGCGCTCCGCCGCACCCACGCCCAGGTCTCGGACGGGCAGGGCCGGTACACCCGCAGCTCGTCGAGGGCGAAGGCCAGGGTCGGACCGGCGGCCTCGCCCATCAGGACCACGGAGGTCTGGAAGGCGGCGTCCAGGACGCTCGGCGGCAGCACGTAGCCCTCGGCCCCGGTTGCCGGGATGCGGGCGAGAGCCTCGTCCCGCCCGACCCGGAGCCCACGCAGCGCGCGCATGTCCGGCCCGTACTCCAGGCCCTGGGCACCGAACTCGGCGTAGACCTCGGCGGGGTCGCGCGTGGTGGGGCAGGACGCGCGCAGGGCGTCCAGGTCCAGTGGTGCCGGCTCCGGCGCCGTGACGATCTCGGCGGAGCCCGCGCTGTGGGTCGTCTCGCCCCGGCGGAACTCGAAGGCGATCGCTTCTCCACGCGGCGTCAGGGCGAGCTCGACGTCCACCGGTTCGTCGACGACGACCGGCCGCATCCACGCGACGTCGCTCAGCCGGATCACTCCCTCCCCGGCCGCCGCGAACTCCACCGCGGCCCGCGCCATCTCCAGGTACGCGACCGCGGGCAGCACCCGGTGGCCGCGGACCTGGTGCGAGGCCAGGAAGGGCTCGGATCCGGTGAAGGTGGAGGTGTAGCGCTGCTGCGCCAGGTCGGAGGTGTTGCGGTGGACGAGCGGGTGCAGCGTCGCGGCGCCCGGGGTCTCGGCCGGCGGCGTGACGTACCAGTGCCGGTCCTTGGCGAACGGGTAGGTCGGCAGCCGTACGCGCTGCGCCCCGGGCAGCGGGGGCCAGTCGACGCTCCCCCCGCGTGCCCACGCCTGTGCCGCCGCGACCAGCTCGGCCCCGGCCCCGGCGGGGTTGCGCACCTCGCCGTCGGCGACGGACTCCAGCGCGGCGACGAGCTGCTCCCGGTCGGCGACGACGAACGCGGCCCTGGCCCGCATCGGCTCGCGGCCGACCTGGAGCGTGTGGGCGATGTCGGCCAGCGACTGGCGCGGGCTCAGCCCGGTCTCGGGGGCCAGCAGGTGCTCCCGCAGCCGGGCGGCCAGCACCCGCAGCCGCTCCGGGTTCTTCGCCGACAGCGGCACGACGTGCGGCCCCGGCGCCTCGGCGGCCGCCGCACCGTCCTCGGGCGTCCCGCTCCCGTGCGCCGCCGTCGGGCGGACGTGTTCCTCCAGCAGCACGTGGGCGTTGGTCCCGCCGAACCCGAACGAGCTGACGCCCGCCCGGCGCGGCGCACCGTCGCCGCCCGGCCACGGCCGGGTGTCGCCGACGATGTAGAAGGGGCTGCCGTCCAGGTCGATCAGCTGGTTGCGGGTCTGGAAGTTGACCGTCGCCGGCAGGATCCCGGCGGCCATCGCGCCGATCACCTTCACCACGCCCGCCACGCCCGCGGCCGACTCCAGGTGGCCGATGTTGGTCTTGACCGAGCCGATGCCGGTGCTGCCGGGGCTCGGTGTGGTCCCGTTGGCGTCGTGCAGGCTCTGGAAGGCGCGCTTGAGTCCGACGATCTCGATCGGGTCACCGACCGGTGTGCCCGGCCCGTGGGCCTCGATGTAGCTCACGGTCTCGGGGGCGACGCCGGCGCGGGTGTAGACGTCCTCGATCAGCGCGGCTTGCGCGGCCGGGTTGGTGACGGTCAGCGAGTTGGTCCGGCCGCCGTGGTTGGTGCCGACGCCCTTGATCACCGCGTACACCGGGTCGTGGTCCGCCAGCGCCCTGGCCAGCGGCTTGAGCAGCAGGACCGCACCGCCCTCGCCCCGGACGAACCCGTCCGCGGCCTGGTCGAAGGCGTGCGACCGGCCGGTGGGCGAGAGCATGCTCGCCTTGCTGAACGCCACGAACAGCTTCGGCGACCAGCACAGGTTCACGCCGCCGGCCAGCGCCAGGTCGCAGTCGCCGTTGTGCAGTGCGGCGACGGCCTCGTAGAGCGAGACCAGGGAGCTGGAGCAGGCGGTGTCGTTGGCGATGCTGGGGCCGTGGAAGTCGAAGAAGTAGGACAGGCGGTTGGCGACGATCGAGTACGCCGTGCCGGTCGGGAAGTAGGCGTCGGTCGGCACGTCGTCGCGTTCGATCAGCTCGGCGTAGTCGCCGTGGCACAGGCCCATGAACACGCCCGTGCGGCTGCCCGCGAGTTCGCCCGCCCGGTAGCCCGCGTCCTCGATGGCCTGCCAGGCCAGTTCCAGCGCGAACCGCTGCTGCGGGTCCATGGTCTCGGCCTCGCGCGGGGAGATGTTGAAGAAAGCCGCGTCGAAGCGGTCGGCGCCCTCGACGAAGCCGGCCCAGACGCTGTACGTCTTCTCCTCGCCGCTGCGCGGATCGCCGAAGTAGCGTTCCTTGGACCACCGTTCCGCGGGCACCTCGGTGATCAGCGAGCGCCCCGCCGCGAGGTGGTCGAACAGCTCGACCAACGTGTCGGAGCCCGGGAACCGCAGGGCCAGACCGATGATCGCGATGTCGTCGGCACTCATCGGCTCTCCCCCACTCGCTGCATGGCACGGCGGTTGTCCACGGTCACCCGCAGGTTCAGCGCGGCGGGCACCGACCCGCCCGGCCGGCTCCCGCCGTCCAGCACGAACTGCTGGTGGAGCACGGCGGTCGTCAGCAGGTAGAGGAAGGCCTGGTCCTCCTTGGTGCTGATCTCCTCCACCGGCGAGGACATGATCTTGTCGACCAGGCGGCGGGCGAACCTCCGGTCCACGCAGCCGATCCTCGCCAACTCATGGTCGGACAGCAGCAGTTCCAGGTAGCCCGGGCGGCTCTCCTTGAACGCGGCGCTGCCCGGCGCGCGGTAGGGCTGTTTCGGGCGGCTGGTGGTCCACTCCGGGAGCTCGGCGCGGAACGCCTTCTTCAGCAGGGCCTTCTCGACCTGGCCGTCGTCGTAGCGCAGGTTCACCGACGCAGCCGCGCGCACCACCGCCGGGTCGAGGAACGGGCAGCGGTTCTCCACGCTGTGCGCGAGCGCGGCGCGCTCTCCCTGGGTGGACAACAGGAATCCGGGCAGCAGCGTCTTGTACTCCAGCCACTGGGCCTTGTGCACCGCGGACATCTCCGCGTAGCCCGGGGTCCCGGCGACGAGGTCGATCAGGTCGGCGAACGGGTCGAACCGGTCGGCGAGCAGGCGCGCCGCGAACCGGCCGTTCTGGTAGCGCATCTCGTGGGAGAACAGGCCCGGCAGCCGTTCCACCGAGAACTGCTGGTACAGGCCGAGCAGATGGGCCTGGTGGGCGGAGCCGAAGTGCGCCAGCTCCGGGTGCAGCCCGGCCAGCCCGGTGCGGCGCTCGGCCTCGGGCAGCTCGTTCCAGCGCTCGCGCAACAGGGTCTCGCGGAACAGCGAGTAGCCGAGGAACGCCTCGTCGGCGCCCTCGCCACTGAGGATCGTCTTGATCCCGGCGTCGCGGACGTGCCGGGACAGCAGGAACATCGGCACGAACGAGGTGCGGAAGGTCGGGACCTCGGCGTGGTACACGGCGGCCGGGAACGCGTCGGTGATGTCCGTGCTGGTGATCGGGACGGTGGAGTGCACCGTCCCCAGGTGCTCGGCGACCAGGCTCTGACTGTCCGACTCGTCGAACTCCTTGTCCTGGAAGGCCACGGAGAAGGTGCGGACCTGGTGCGGCGAGAGCTGGGTGGCCAGTCGCGTCACCACCGAGGAGTCCAGGCCGCCGCTGAGGTAGACGCCGACCTCGACGTCGGACCGCAGGCGCAGCTCCACGCTGGTGCGCAGGGTCTGCCGGACGAGCTCGATCGCCTCGGCCTCCGTGCCGTCGAAGCCCGGCACATCGAAGTCGAGCTCCTCGTACGGGCGCAGCGAGCGGCGGCCCGCGCTGATGGTCAGCACGGAGCCCATCGGCAGCTGGCGCACACCCCGGTAGGGGGTGCGGTCGGGCAGCGGCGTCCACGCGGCGTAGGTGGTGGCCAGCTCCCTCGGGTCGAGCTCGAAGCGGAAGCCGGGGAAGGCGCGGAACGCCTTCATCTCGGAGGCGAACAGCAGGTCACCGTCGTTGTCGGTGTAGAACAACGGGCGCTTGCCGTAACGGTCGCGGGCCAGGACCAAATCACCGGTCGCCGCGTCCCTGATGGCGACGGCGAAGGCGCCGTTCAGCCGGGTGAAACAGGCCGAGCCCCACTGGATCCACGCCTGGAGCACCACCTCGGTGTCGGAGTGGTCGGTGCGGAACGGCCGGCCGAGGCGCTCCAGTTCCGCACGGAGCTCGATGTGGTTGTAGATCTCACCGTTGAAGCAGATCCAGTACCGCCGTGACGGGTCCGACATGGGTTGCGAGCCACCGGCGAGGTCCACGATGGCCAGCCGCACCGCCCCCATGGCCAGACCGTCGTCCAGGTAGTAGCCGGCCTCGTCCGGCCCGCGGTGGCGGATGTTCGACAGCATCGAGGTGATGACCTCGGCGGTGGCACCGGGGTGCAGCGAGGTCGAGAGGAAACCAGCCAGCCCGCACATGATCCGTCCTTCTAGCTCGCGGAGATCTTCTTGGTGACGAATTCGTCGATCGCGGTGAGCGAGACGAAGACGTTCAGGAGGATGTCCTCCGGGCTGATCTCGACGGAGAACTCGGTCTCCAGGAACTTCATCATCCTGACGTAGCCGAACGAGTCGATGACACCGGCCTTGAAGAGATCGGTGTCCGGGGTGATCACGTCGTCGAACTCGAAGAGGAACCGGTCCTCCAGGTACTTCCTGATCGTTTCCGTCGTCGTTGCCATCGGTCACACTCCAGCCCTGATTTTGAACACCATGTTGGTGAGGGACAGGCCCCCGATTTCGGCGAATTCCAACCCGTCGTCGCCGTCGAGCAGCATCCGGACGCTGTCGGTCCAGCGCACCGGGGACACCAGTTGTTCGGTGAGCATGCGTACCGCCTGCCCCGGTTCGTAGGGCCGGCCCGTGACGTTGGAGACCACGGGGATGGCGGGTTCGGCGAAACTGAATCCCGTCAGGAATTCGGCGAACCGCACCCGGGCCGGCTCCATGTACCGGGAGTGGAACGGCGCGCTCACCTTGAGTTGTACGAAGCGGATCTCCCGGCGTTTCAGGCACTCGTGCGCCGCGGCCAGGACGGGCGGGGTGCCCGCGATGACGATCTGTGAGCCGGTGTTGAGGCCGGCGATGTCGACGCCGTCGACGCCGTCCTCCGCCAGGAGCTTCAGCAGCTGGTCCGCCGGCGTGTTCATCACCGCGGTCATGCCGCCCTCGGAGGCCGCCGCCATCAGTTCACCGCGCTTGGCGACCAGCCGCAGGCCCGTCTCGAAGTCGAACACGCCCGCCGCGAGCAGGGCGTTGTACTCGCCCAGGCTGTGCCCCAGCAGGAAGTCCGCCGTCCGGTCCTCGCCGTGCACCCGCTCGAAATACCGCAGTGCATTGACGACGTAGAGCGCCGGCTGGGTGTACTCGGTACGGGCCAGCAATCCGTCCGGGTCTTCCGTGCACAGGGAGACCAGGTCGTATCCCAGCACGTCCGAGGCGAATTGCACAAGGCCCGGATAACGGCCGAAAACCTCCTCTCCCATCCCCTTTTCCTGACTTCCCTGACCAGCAAAGATGACCGCCAGCACGACACTCCTCCCACGTGCGCCTACCTGCTGTTCACCGTGCGCCTACCTGCTGACCTGCACTGACCTGCGCCCGACGCGCCCCGGCCGAGACCGCCGACGCGAGCACGTCCACGAAGGCCCTGCCGCGGCTGGTCATGACCAGGTCGGGCATCATGGCCACCCCCAGGGACGAGGGCGGGAGGTCGTCGGCGATGTCGACCGCACGGACGCTTCCGCCGTCCAACGTCCTCGCGTGCGAAGCGCGTTGATACATCAGCGCGAACCCGGAACCGGCGGCCACCAGGCCGCGCATCGTCTCAAGGCTCGTCGTCGCCACCACCCGCGGCATGCGGACGCCCGCACGGGCGAACATCCGCTCGACGTGGCGGAGCACGCTCGGGGTGTTCAGGGTGACGAGCGGCCGGGTGGCCAACTCGTCCAGACCGAGCGAGCCGGCCATCCCCATCGGGTCGTCGTCCGCCACCAGCGCGTGAACCGTCAGGTCGGCCAGCGGATGGAACCTGGAGTCGCCCGACAGGAAGTCATAGGTGACGGCCAGTTCGCACCGGCCGTCCCGCAGAAACTCCAGCAACCGATCGGCGGACGCCTCGTGGACGTTCAACTGCAGTGCCCCGTACCGTTCTTCGGCCATCCGACAGACCTGCGGCAGCAGGAACGGGGCGATCGGGAAGAAGAACCCGACGTCGAGCTGGCCGGCGGTCTCGCCCGCCAGGGCGTCGCCCTGGGCCTTGAGACTCCTGGCCTGCCCCAACAACGCCCGCGCCTCCCGCAGGAGGTGGCGACCGCTCGGCGTCAGGGAGACCCCGCGGGCATGGTGACGGAGAAGCAGCTGAACACCGAGCTGACGTTCCAACCGCATGATCGCCGACGAGACCGTCGACTGCGACGCGCATAACTGCTCCGCCGCCTCCGATATGTTGCCGATCTCGGCGGACACGACGAAGTACCGTAATTGTGTGAGACTGAATCCCAAGCGATCGGTCATGGTGCACGGAAACCTTTTCCCGGAGTCTGACCATTCGGTTTTCGCGGTCGGCCGTGGCGCGCCGCGGCAATGCGCCCGGAATTCGGTGACGAACCGCTGGTGAATCGGCGCGCCACGGTCCGGCGCACCGGGGCACGGGTGCCCGAAGTCGATACGGAGTCAGGTGACGGCCGGCGACGGTCGTCTCGACCGGCCCGGCAGCACGGGGCGCAGCGCCCCAGCGCGAGCGGACCACGATTCGCGGCGCGTCGGCCGGTTCTCCCCCGCAGCCGCCACGCGCCGACGATCCATCACCAACGGTGCCGTGCACCGGGCTTACCGCCGACCCTGCCCCCGCAACGACTTCGGGTCCGGCGCGACGAACGGCGAATCCGACGAGGCCGGTTTCCCGGCGTTCGAGGCGTTCGACGCGTTCGAGGTGTTCGAGTACTTCGACGAAGTCAAAGCCGAGCGCTTCTTCGTCTCTTCGGGAAAGCCACCTGCGCGCAGGTAGACACAGAGCGTTTCCGGTCCACTATTATCTGCCGGAGATGCCCCAAACCCGGAACAGTTCCAGGCGACGGGGCGACGGGGGCGTGTGCGATGACCATGATGACACTTTTCCTCAGCTCCGGTCACAGACGAGAAGCCATCGGGCGGGATGTCGCGGTCCACGTTCACTTGACGTGAACAGATCAAGTACATCAAAAGCCAGAAGCGGACAAGCCTCCTGCGGAGCCTGCCCTGATCGCCCAGCTCGGAGCCGGGCACGTGTCATACGGTAACTGATAGGTTACCGGTTAACAAGTTGGAGCAAGTGCACGAATGGATGAAGCGCCGGCGGTATGGCAACTGTGGGTACAGAGCCGTCCTGACCTCGACTTGTCGTCGATGGAGATCCTCGGCGGCCTCAAGCACGCACACGCGATGCTGGAGTTCCTCCTTGAACCGGTGTTCGAAGCGGCGGCGGTCAGCTCGTCCGAGTTCGACGTGCTGTACCACCTCCGCCACTCGACCGAGCCGACGATCGCACGCCGCCTCGCCACCTCGATGGGCCGCTCGCCGGCCGCACTGAGCAAGGCGCTCGCGAAGCTGGAACGGCGCGACCTCGTGGTCCGGACGGTCAACCCCGCGGACCGGCGCGCCGTCCTGGTCTCCATCACCGACGCGGGCGCGGCCGCCGTCGACGACGTCATGCCCAAGCGCCTGGCGATCGAGCAACAGGTCCTCGGGGCACTCGGCGACGAACAGAGCGCACAGGTACGCATCGCCCTGCGGCGGCTCGCCGAAGCGGTCGAAACCCAGGCCCTGCGCGGCCAGGCCACCGAATCGGAGCCCTCCACCACCCTGGCCTACTCCCCGCCGCGCTCCCCCGCGCGCGACTCGCCGTCGAGACCCCCGAAAGCCCCCCGCCGCCAGCTCGCCAACGCCAAACCCCCGCGCAGCGGCCACCCCACGGAGCTGTGACCGTCGGTAGGCGACACACACGCCGTGCGCCCCGGTGCCGGTGGGTACCGGTACCGGGGCGCACGGCGGAGCGGGTGGTCGGATCGGCAGGACCCGCCGGACCGCCCCGGCCGGGGTACGGGCTACTTCCCGGCGGGCCCCGTCGGGAGGACGGTGTACGGGTTGTGGTGGTGGGCGCCGATGGACAGCTGCTCCTCCGGCTTCCCGGCGAGCTTCGGGAGGACGTGGGTGCCGGTCGGGTCGGTGATCACGATGGCGTCCCCGTTCCGGCGCACCTCGTGCGGCGATCCCTTCGCGTAGGAGGCGGGTTCCGCGGCCGGACCGGTCGGAGTCGAGTGGGCGACCGTGCCGAACACGCCCGTGGGCAGCGTCAGTCCGGTGGCCGTCGCACCGAGCCTGGTGGCCCCGGACTGCTCGCCGCCGTACCCCGCGCCGAACCCGCCGCCGCCGGTGACGGTGGTGCCGGCGGGCACGGTGACCGGCACGGTGGTGCCGGACGGCCCCTGGAGCGTGACCACGCCGCCCTGGACGTAGCCGGTGACCGAGCCCGCGTTCCGGGTCTGCTGCCAGGCGGCCTGCTGCTGGAGGACCGTCCCGGAGTCGGTGAGGGTCTGGTCGACCACCGGGGTGTCCGCGGTGAACCAGGTGCGGTAGGTGGACAGGATGCCGCTGAGGGTCTGCAGCGCCAACTGGTCGTCGGTCAGGTTGGACTGGTGCATGAAGAACGGCCGCGGGTCGTTCGACAGCACGTACCCGAGGGTGATCCTGACCTGCAACGGCAGGACGTAGTTCGACCAGGCGCTGTTCAGGTCGAGCGGCGCGATGCAGGTCGTGGTGGCGGGGTCGGCCTCGCAGTTGCCGCTGCCGCCGTTCGCCTTGGAGGTGTAGAGCCAGTTGTACTCGCTCACCTCGTCGGCCTGGGTGGAGACGTTGTAGAACACGTTGATCGGGTGGCGCGGAGTGCCCAGCGCGGAGGCGATCTGACGCTGCCCGGTCTCGCGGGAGGCGTCGACGCCGAGCCACCGGATGTTGTTCGCGCTCAGCGCCGCCAGGAAGTTGGGGTTGTCGTTCGGCTGCTGCGGCAGCATCACGGTGCCCGAGTGCTCCCCCGCGACCAGTTCGTCGGGCCGGAACGGCAGGCCGTCGGCCTGGGCGAACTGGATGTTCCGGGTGATCTGGGAGCTGATGGTGGGCTGGTCGACGTAGACGGTGTTGCCGGCGGAGTCGGTCCGGCACCGCCACGGGATCACCGAGAAGTCCTGCACGCAGCCCAGGAACGGGTGGTCGTAGGTGTGGTTGACCCACAGGAAGTTGTTCTTGTTCGCCAGCAGCGCGGTGCTCAGCGGGTCGTTGCCGCCCTGCTCCTCCTGGTAGGCGGCACCGGGGCCCGCGTTGAAGAGGAAGTCCAGGGTGTAGCCGTTGCGTTGCTGCCAGTTCACCGTGTCGGTGACGTCGGAGGCGGTCATCCGGATCGGCGTGGTGTCCGGCACCCCGGCGGCGCAGTCGCCCTCACCGGGGGTGCACTTGCCGCTCTGGCTCCACCGGGCGTTGGCGTTGAACAGGTCGTCGATGTGCGCCGAGAAGTAGTTGCGCCAGTAGCCCAGGTGCACGCCCCGGGTCAGCCAGTCGACGATCCCGTGCGCGAGCAGCCGGAACTGCTGCTGGTAGGAGTTGTACGCGAACGTGAGGACCAACTGCTGGCGGCCGTTGCCGGTGTAGACCCCCGCGAGCACGCCCTGCGTCGACGTACCGGGCACCGTCTCGGTGAGGAACGGTTCGAAGTGCGCGCCGGTGGCCGGGTCGTCGGCCATGGGCGTGGGCAGGGCGCCGTACGAGCCGTCGCCGCCGGCGGTGCCCTCGAACGGCACCGGGCCGTTCAGGTAGCGGAAGGCGTCGGCGCGGGCGGAGGAGGACGTGGTGGCGGTGGTCGCGTCGAGCGAGCCGGTCCACAGCGGAGCGCTGAGGCCGGTGTTGGCGCCGGGCCACACGTAGGAGTCGACCTGCCGGACGTGGTAGGCCTGCTCGTAGCCGGTGAGGGCGGAGAGTTCGGCGGCGGAGAGTTGGCTCGGCGCATCGTTGGGCAGGACGACGCCCTCGAAGTGGCCGTGCGGCGTGCCGTCGGCCAGGGTGTCGGTGAGGAAGGCGGCCGTGAGGGTGGCACGGTCGCTGCTGGTGAGGTCGACCACGGTGGTCGGCACGCCCTCGGACACCAGTTGCTCGTGGATGCCCTCGACCCAGGGATTGCCGTCGGCGACGACGAGGACGTTCAGGTCCACCCTGGCGGTCGCGGCGGCGGCCGGGACGACCGTGCCGAGCGAGATCACCGCACCCGCCACCACCAGCGCGATCAGCGGCAGGGCGCGGAACGGCCTTCGGCCCGCGCGCGCCGCGGGAGGAGATTGCTTGCGTCTCATGGCACACACCCTGCCCGGACCAGTGGGCCGTACGGTCGCGTTCCGCCAGGGCTTGACCGATCGATGGCCGGTTTTTTGGAAACGGTTCTCGTTTCTGGATGTCCGTATCCGTGGGCTACCCGGCCGCATGGCCATGGCGCCGGCATCCGGCGGGTCGGAGACTGGGGTCGTCGCCGGACGGGCCGGCGGACGGAGGGACCAGGTGATGACCATGACGAGCGACTCCTCCGCAGCCGGGGTGCGGGTGCCGGACTCGAAGCTGTCGCGGGAGGCGACCGAGCTCGTCCGCGACACCGTGAGCGACCTGATCTACGACCACTCGCGGCGGGTGTACTTCTTCGGCGCCCTCCAGGGGCGCAACCGGGATCTGGGCTTCGACCCCGAGCTGCTCTACATCGCGGCCATGTTCCACGACCTGGGACTGGGCGAGCCCTTCCGGCGCAGCGGACGGCGCTTCGAGGTGGACAGCGCCGATGAGGCCCGCCGCTTCCTGCAGGCACGCCAGGTGCCGGAGGACAGCATCCGCCGGGTGTGGACGGCCATCGCCCTGCACACCACCCCGGGCATCCCCGAGTTCATGGAGCCCGAGGTGGCGCTGGTGACGGCGGGTGTGGAGTACGACGTCCTGGGCATCGGCTACCACGACGTCACCAAGGGCGACCGCGCCGCGATCGTCGCCCTGCACCCGCGCCCCGACTTCAAACAGCGCATCCTCCAGGCGTTCACCGAGGGGGTCCGGCCCAAGCCGGAGACCACGTTCGGCAACGTCAAGGCCGATGTGCTCGCCCACTACGTGCCCGGCTTCGAGCGCGGGGACTTCGTCCGCACCATCCTGGACTCCCCGTGGGCCGAGTGACCCCACGGCGGCGAGCGGACCACGTGGTCGCGGCGGCGGCCTTCGACGGCGTGCAGCTGCTGGACGTCACCGGCCCGGCCGAGGTCTTCAGCACGGCCAACCTCTTCGGCGCCCGCTACCACGCGGGAGGTCGCCCGCGAACTGGTCGTCTTCATGGCCCGTCCCGGCGGACAGTCCCAGTTCAGCGCCCGTCCGACCCCCCGGACGGCCAAGCACGCGGTCCTGCGGCAGGTGATGGACGCCGTCGCGGCCGACCCGGGCGCCCCGCACAGCATGGAGTCCCTGGCCCGTGACGTCGGTATCAGCGCCCGCCACCTGGGCCGGCTCTTCCGCGGCGAGACGGGGCTGACACCCGGCCAGTACCTCGAATCCGTCCGGCTGGAGAGCGCCCAGGTGCTCCTCGAAACGGGCGACGACCCCGTCGAGACGGTGGCCGGGCAGTGCGGCTTCGGCTCGGCGGAAACCATGCGCCGCATCTTCCAGCACACCCTGGGCATCGCCCCCACCACCTACCGGGCACGCTTCCGCACCACCGCGGCGGCCTGAGGACGCTCAGCCCCGTCCACGCGGGCGACACGCCGGTGGTCGCCTCTCGACATCGGGAGGGCACGATCAGGAGGGTGCGGTTCCCGCCCGGCCGGGGCGGCAGGCCCGCTCGGGGGCTCGAAGCGCACGGTCGGCTCGAAGTTGGCGCGTCGGGCCGCGTGGCGGAACACGGTGAGGACCGCCGGGCCGACGACGAGGACGGCGACGAAGGTGGTGACGGCGCGGCGGTGTCCCAGCCGAGCGAGGTGGCCAGGTCGAAGAGCAGGTAGCGGTGCCACTGCTTGGTGAAGGGCAGCCCGGGGCATCGCGGACCGGGGCACTCGGTGCCGTGAGGGGTCACCGGCCGCCGCATCGGCACCGGGTGAACAGGAGTGGGCGCGAGCGCGGATCCGCCTGCCCCGCCGGGGCGTCGGCACGGCCGTTAAGGGCCTCGGACCAAGTCATCGCCAGAGCAGCGACGATCTGGGCGAAGCCGCCGGCATCGAAGACCGGACGCACGGCCGGCAGGTGCCTCAGCTACTGCGGGGACACGGCCGCCTGGTAGGCCAACCAATCGTCGCTCAGGCAGAGTTGGTCGCGCCGTTCGATGATCCGACGGGCCATACGCGAGGGTCGCAACGCCGGATGGCGTCGAGGTCGAGGGTGTTGCTCACAGTGCGCCTCCTCGGTTCGCCCGTGCGCGCGGGTCACGTCCGGAAGAGCGCGACTTGAGGGCGCCGGTGTCGCCGGCGTCGGCGAAGACGTCGTAGGCGTCCTACATCTCGTCGAGGCCGAAGCGGTGGGTGACCAGCCCGGCGACGTCCGCGACCTCCGGTCGCCGGCTGATCGGCATCCCGTTGCAGGCCCGGTTCCACCCGCTCATGGCGCGGCGGAAACGTCGGCCGACGTCCGTCACGAGGTCGTACTCCGCACACCGGACGGCCTTCCGGGCGAGGCCGCCGCGAACGCGTTGATCAAACGTATACCGGCATGCCTGAGCATCGACCTGTGAGCGGCCCGGACCGAGCCGACTAGCGCAACGGGAACCTCGTACCCACCGGCGCACGGATCAGTCCTCCCGGCCGCCCCCGGAACCACCACAGACCGCCCGGCGGCGTCCGGAGCGGTAGAAGCAAGAGGAGAAAGTCGTTGAGCAACGAGAGCCTGGCCAACCTACTCAAGGAGGAGCGGCGCTTCGCCCCGCCGGCAGAGCTCGCCGCAGCCGCGAACGTCACCGCGGCG
>NZ_JBIUYE010000019.1:0-197721 GCF_044744365.1 Kitasatospora sp. NPDC087314 | reverse complement strand
CGCCCGGTTACATTCCGAACCCGGAAGCTAAGCCTTACAGCGCCGATGGTACTGCAGGGGGGACCCTGTGGGAGAGTAGGACGCCGCCGAACAATTCTTCGAGAAGCCCCCGCCGGGTGACCCTGGCGGGGGCTTCTCTGTTGTAGGGTCAACGTGCATTGTCATCACACGGGACAGGAGGCCCCCGGGTGGAGGTCCAGGAGACGCGGGTCCAGACCGATCGCGTCCTCACCATCCCCAACCTGCTCAGCATGGGCCGGCTGGTCGGTGTTCCGCTTTTTCTCTGGCTGATTCTCTGGCCGGTTTTCGACGGCCCCAACAACGACGGTTGGGCGCTGCTGATCCTGGCACTGAGCGGTGTCAGCGACTACCTCGACGGAAAGCTCGCGCGGCGGTGGGGGCAGATCAGCCGGGTGGGGCAGCTGCTCGATCCGCTGGCCGACCGGCTCTATGTGCTGTCCACGCTGGTCGGTCTGACCTGGCGTGAGATTCTGCCGTGGTGGGTCACGGCGATTCTGCTGGCCCGGGAGCTTTTTATCGCCGCGCTGCTGCCGATTCTGAACCGGCACGGCTACGGGCCGCTCCAGGTGAGTTTTCTGGGGAAGGCCGCGACCTTCAATCTGATGTACGCGTTCCCGCTTCTGCTGCTCGGCAGTGTGGACAGCTGGATCGCGCGGCCGGCCGAGGTGGTGAGCTGGGCCTTCATCTGGTGGGGGACCACGTTGTACTGGTGGGCCGGTATTCTTTACGCGGTTCAGGCCCGGCGGATCATCAGGGCGGGCTCGGCGGGCTCCGCGTCCGCAGTCTGAGACGTGATCTGAGAGAAGTCCCACGCCGTATCGGTGCGTCGGACGATACCTTCCGGGTAGGGATCCCTCTGGAACGGTTTGATGGACCTGCAGGTCCAACACCGCGAAGGAGGACGCACCCGTAATGAAAGCCGTTGTAATGGCAGGGGGCGAAGGCACCCGACTCCGCCCGATGACCTCCAGCATGCCGAAGCCGCTGCTTCCGGTCGCCAACAGGCCGATCATGGAGCACGTGCTTCGGCTGCTGAAGCGGCACGGCCTCTCCGACACCGTCGTCACCGTCCAGTTCCTGGCGTCTCTGGTCAAGAACTACTTCGGTGACGGCGAGGACCTGGGCATGCATCTGACGTACGCCCACGAGGAGACGCCACTAGGCACCGCGGGGAGTGTCAAGAACGCCGAGGACGCCCTGAAGGGCGACTCCTTTCTGGTGATCTCCGGTGACGCGTTGACCGACTTCGATCTCTCGGAATTGATCGACTTTCACCGCAGCAAGAACGCACTGGTCACGGTCTGTCTCACCAGGGTGCCGAATCCCCTGGAGTTCGGAATCACGATCACGGACGACGACGGACGGGTCGAGCGCTTCCTGGAGAAACCGACCTGGGGGCAGGTCTTCTCCGACACTGTGAACACCGGTATCTACGTGATGGAACCCGAGGTCTTCGACTACGTCGCGGCGGGTGAGTCCGTCGACTGGTCGAGTGACGTCTTCCCGCAATTGCTGAAGGAGGGCAAGCGGGTCTACGGCTACGTCGCCGAGGGCTACTGGGAGGACGTGGGCACCCACGAGAGCTACGGCAAGGCCCAGGCGGACGTCCTGGAGGGCAAGGTCGACGTCGAGATCGACGGCTTCGAGATCTCGCCCGGAGTCTGGGTGGCCGAGGGTGCGGAGGTGGACCCGGAGGCGGTGTTGCGTGGGCCGCTGTACATCGGGGACTACGCCAAGGTCGAGGCCGGCGTCGAGATCCGTGAGCACACCGTGCTCGGCAGCAACGTGGTGGTGAAGCGCGGCGCCTTCCTCCACAAGGCCGTCGTGCACGACAACGTCTACATCGGGCCGCAGAGCAATCTGCGCGGCTGCGTGGTCGGCAAGAACACCGACGTGATGCGGGCCGCCCGGATCGAGGACGGCGCGGTGATCGGGGACGAGTGCCTGATCGGCGAGGAGTCGATCATCGGGGCGAACGTCCGGGTCTACCCGTTCAAGACCATCGAGGCCGGCGCCGTCGTCAACACCTCGGTGATCTGGGAGTCGCGCGGCCAGGAGCACCTGTTCGGCCTCCGCGGGGTCTCGGGGATCCTGAACGTCGAGATCACCCCGGAGCTGGCCGTGCGGCTGGCCGGCGCGTACGCCACGACCCTGAAGAAGGGGGCGACCGTCACCATTGCGCGTGACCACTCGCGTGGTGCGCGTGCGCTCAAACGGGCGATGATCTCGGCACTCCAGACGTCTGCCATAGACGTCCGCGACCTGGAGAACGTGCCGATGCCGGTGGCCCGGCAGCACACTGCGCGGGGGAGCGCGGGCGGGATCTTCCTGCGGACCACGCCGGGGGTGCCGGACTCGCTGGACATCCTCTTCTTCGACGAGCGCGGGGCCGACCTCTCGCAGGCCGGGCAGCGCAAGCTGGACCGCGTGTACGCGCGCCAGGAGTACCGGCGCGCCTTCCCCGGCGAGATCGGGGACCTGACCTTCCCGTCCAGCGTCTTCGACTCCTACGCGGGCAACCTGCTGCGGGCCGTCGACACCACCGGGGTCCGGGAGGCCGGGCTGAAGGTGGTCGTGGACACCGCGCACGGCAGCGCCGGCCTGGTTCTGCCGAGCATCCTCGGGCGGCTCGGGGTGGAGGCGCTGACCGTCTCCAGCGGGCTGGACGAGGCGAGGCCGACGGAGGACGCGGAGGAGCGGCGGGCCGGGCTGGCCAGGCTCGGCGAGCTGGTGGCCTCCTCCCGGGCGGCCTTCGGCGTCCGCTTCGACCCGGTCGGTGAGCGGGTCGCCTTCGTCGACGAACTGGGCCGGGTGATCGACGACGACCGGGCGTTGCTGGTGCTGCTGGACCTGGTCGCGGCCGAGCGGCGCAGTGGGCAGGTGGCGCTGCCGGTGACCACGACCCGGATCGCCGAGCAGGTCGCCGCCTACCACGGCACCCAGGTCATCTGGACCACGACGACGCCGGACGACCTGGCGAAGGCCGCCGCCGCCGAGGGCACGGTGTTCGGCGGGGACGGGCGTGGCGGGTTCGTGGTGCCGGAGTTCAGCGGGGTGCTGGACGGCGCCGCGGCCTTCGTGCGGCTGGTCGGCCTGGTGGCCCGTACCCAGCTCACGCTGAGCCAGATCGACGCGCGCATCCCGCAGGCGCACATCCGTCGCCGGGACCTCGCGACGCCGTGGGCGGCCAAGGGGATGGTGATGCGCTCGGTGGTGGAGGCGGCCGGCAGCCGGCGGCTGGACACCACGGACGGCGTCCGGGTCGTCGAGGCGGACGGGCGCTGGACGCTGGTGCTGCCGGACCCGGCCGAGGCGACCACCCACCTGTGGGCGGAGGGTCCGGACGACGAGGCGACCGAGGCACTGCTGGACGAGTGGGCGGCGGTGGTCGACGGGGCCGGACGGTGACGGCACCGGCCTGATCGCCCGACGGTCCTGGCGGTAGACGGTCCTGACGGTCGGGGCGCGCGGCATGTTCCACGCGCCCCGCTGTCCGTTTTCGCACTGTTCGGAACGATCCGTCACCTTGTGTCGTGTGTGCAGCTCAGGGGGTGTGCACGGGGCCCTTTGCTGACGTGGGACGATGGTCGGCATGCCAGCGACGCCGACGCCGAGTGCCCCGAACGGACGGTACAACCGCCCGGACGCCTCGATGTCCCTGCTGACCAACGTGATGGACCACAGCCTGGACGAGGGCTACGCGGAGGCGGCGGCCGCACGGGGTGGCGACCACGACAGCCGGATACCCAGGACGGCCCGCGGCCTGCTGACGCTGGGCGCAGGGCTGGCTCTGGCCGCAGCCGTGGTGACGGTCGGCGCGGCGAACGCGCACAAGGCGGAGCCGACGCTGGCCAAGGAACGGGACGCGCTGATCCACCGGATCAACGACAGCAACGGCTCGGCCGACCACCTCCAGCAGCAGGTCCAGGAGCTGCGGCGGAAGGTCGAGAGCACGCAGCAGCAGGCGCTCGCGGCGGGTGACGGCGACCAGGGTGGTCTGACCGGTGTGGTGGGCCTGGGGGAGGTCGCGGGACCGGGCGTCAAGCTGGTCCTGGAGGACGCGTCCGGCACCGGCAGCGGGGGGAACGTCGATCCGCGGGCCGGGCAGGGCTTCTCCAACAGCGGCCGACTGCGGGACCGGGACCTGCAGCTGGTGGTGAACGGCCTGTGGGGATCCGGTGCGGAGGCCCTGGCGATCAACGGCCAGCGGCTGACCGCGCTCTCCGCGATCCGGGCCGCGGGTGAGGCGGTGCTGGTGGACAACCGGCCGCTCGTGCCGCCGTACACCATCCAGGCGATCGGGGACGGGCCAAAGCTCCTTGGCACCTTCGAGAACGCCATGGCCGGGCAGTACCTGCGGCTGCTCCAGGAGAAGTACGGCATCAAGTCGACGATGTCCACGCAGAAGAGCCTGACGCTGCCGGCGGCGGTGGGAGTGACGCTGCGGACCGCCCAGCCGGTCACGCCCGAGGCCTCGCCCTCGGCGTCTCCGTCGGCGGCCCCGACCACCCCCGCCGCGACGTCGTCGCCCACCGCCGGAACCTCCGAGAGCCCGGGAGCGTCCGTCTCACCGTCCGCGGGTACCGGGCGGCGCACGCCGAGCGGATCCGCGAAGCCCTCGACAGCCCACTCGTCCACGACGGCCTCGACCAGGTCGTCGTCCACAGGGACAGGAGCAGCTAGACCGTGATTGCCGTACTGGGTCTCGTGATCGGGGTGGTCGTCGGACTCTTCGTCCAGCCCGAGTTGCCGGACGCCGTCGTGCCGTACCTGCCGATCGCGGTGGTGGCGGCGCTGGACGCCGTGTTCGGCGGTGTCCGGGCGATGCTGGACGGGATCTTCAACGACAAGGTGTTCATCGTCTCGTTCCTGTCGAACGTGGTGGTCGCGGCACTGATCGTCTTCCTCGGTGACCAGCTGGGCGTCGGCTCGCAGCTGTCCACGGGTGTGGTCGTCGTCCTCGGCATCCGCATCTTCTCCAACGCGGCCGCGATTCGGCGCCATGTCTTCCGTGCCTGAGCCGGGCCGCGAGGCGGCGGCGGAGAACGTGGACGGCGAGGAGAAGGCGGCGGAGAAGGCTGCCGAGACGGGCCCGGTCGAGCCGGTGGGCGAGGCCGAGCACGGCGAGTCCGTCGAGCACGTCGAGGAGCCCGCGAAGAAGGACGGGGCCGAGGAGCCCGCGGCGACGCCGGTGAAGTCTGACGTTAAGCCTGAGCTTGAGCCCGCGGCGGCGCCCGAGCCCGTGGTGCGGCTCGCGAAGGCAATGGAGCCCGAGCCCGAGGCTGCGTCAGGGGTCGGGTCCGTGGTGGAGCCGGCGGCCGCGCAGCCGCCCGCCGTCGACCGCAACGCCGGGCGGCGGCGCCTCAAGGCGGCTCTGTGGCCGCCGAGACTGTCGCGCGGGCAGCTGGTGGTGGCGTTGCTGCTGTTCTCGCTCGGCCTGGCGCTGGCGATCCAGGTGCGGTCGACCAACGACCACCACAGCCAGCTGCGTGGGGCCCGCCAGGAGGACCTGGTGCGCATCCTCGACGAACTGGACAGCCGCCAGCAGCGTCTGCAGCAGGAGAAGGCGGAGTTGGAGCAGTCCCTGGCCAAGTTGGAGAACAGTTCCAACCAGGCCAAGGAGGCCCAGGAACAGACCAGGAAGAAGGCGACGGAGCTCGGCGTGCTCGCCGGTACCGTCAAAGCCACTGGTCCGGGCATCGTACTCACGGTCGATGATCCCCAAGGGCAGGTGAAGGCAGATATGCTGCTGGACACCCTGCAGGAACTTCGAGCGGCGGGGGCGGAGGCGATTCAGATCAACGATGTGCGCGTGGTGGTCAACACCTACTTCACCGACGTGTCGGGCGGCGGGGTGCAGATCGACGGGAAGAAGGTCTCGCAGCCCTATCGGTTCACCGTCGTGGGGAACCCGCAGGATCTGACGCCCGCGCTGAACATCCCGGGGGGTGTCGTGCGCACCCTGGAGAGCAACCAGGCGCGGGCGACGATCACCCAGCAGCAGAAGGTGGTCGTCGACGCCCTCGTGGATCTGAAGACGCCGCAGTACGCCAAGCCGGCTTCGAAGTGACGGGGCGCCCGACGAACGGCCCGTCACCTGCGGGCCACACCCGGTGCGGGGCGCAGCCGTCGCGTGGGCGAGACTGGGTCGTACCAGTACGCACCGGAGCAACAACCGCAGTACCAGCCGTCGGAGTACCACTCCAGCAGGCCCGGTCCGCAATCGGGACCGCAGCCTGTCCGAGGTTCTCACCCTGCCCCGCGGGCGGGTCTGTCACACGCAAGGGGATTCGCCCGTGAGTTTCTTCTCGAAGTTGTTCGGTCGTAACAAGGGCCGTGGCGCGGCCTCGGTCGAGGCGCCCACCGCGCGGCACCGCCGGCCCGAGGACGAGCCCTCCGTGCCGGGCATGCGTTCCGCCCCCGAGGCGGCGTACGCCGAGCAGCAGCTGTTCCGGGACGGCGGAGCCGCCCAGTACGTCGGGAATCCGGCGGGTTACGGCGCGTCGGTTGACCCTTCCGGCGACCCGCGCATAGGTTTCCAGTCAGGACCCTCAACCTCTGGTGGAGGGTTTGCCCCCGACCCGTATGCCGGGCACAACCCGTCGGGTGTGCCGCGCCAGGAGGCTGTGAACATGGCTGGCCCCACTCCGTGCCCCAGGTGCGGTAACCAGAACCCGGCGTCGGCCCGGTTCTGCTCGAACTGCGGCACGGCGCTGCGCGGTGGTCTGCTCCCGGAGGGGGCGGCGGAGACCACGTCGACCATCTCCATCTCCGGTCTGGAGTCGTACGACCCCAACACCACGACCGGCACCGGTGCCACGCCGGCCCTGTCGGCCGAGGTGCTGTCGGCGATCGACGCGCTGCCGCCGGGCTCGGCCCTGCTGATCGTCCAGCGCGGCCCGAACTCGGGCAGCCGGTTCCTGCTGGACTCGGACGTCACCACGGCCGGCCGTCACCCGCAGGGTGACATCTTCCTGGACGACGTCACGGTGTCGCGCCGCCACGTGGAGTTCCGCCGCACGCCCTCCGGGTTCAGCGTCGCGGACGTCGGCAGCCTGAACGGCACGTACGTCAACCGGGAGCGGATCGACGAGGTCTCGCTGAACAACGGTGACGAGGTGCAGATCGGGAAGTACCGGCTGGTGTTCTTCGCCGGCCACAACCGGGGGTACTGAACCCAACGTCGGTAGGAGCCCGAGTGAGTACGAATACCCCTTCATCTTCTCTCGGGGCGGCCATCCCCGCATCGTCCGGTCCGCAGGCGGACCGTGTCGGCCGCGGGGTGGTCGCGGGCCCCAGGCAGCCGCTCCGCCCGGATCGGCCGGTCGGGCGGCGACGCGGTGGCGACGAGCTGCTGAGCATCGGTGCGGTGCTGGCCTTTCTGCGCGACGACTTCCCCGAGGTCACCATCTCCAAGATCAGGTTCCTGGAGGCGGAGGGGCTGGTCGAGCCGCAGCGCACGCCCTCGGGGTACCGCAAGTTCAGCCCGGCCGACGTCGAGCGGTTGGCCTACGTCCTGCGGATGCAGCGGGACCACTACCTGCCGCTGCGGGTGATCCGCGAGCACCTGGACGCGATCGAGCGCGGTGAGGCCCCGCCCGCGCTGCCGCCCGCCGACGCCAGGCCCGGGCCGCTGGAGGAGGCGGACCGGGAGCTGGGCGCCTCCGCCGACGTTCCGTCCGGAGTCCGGCTGGGGCGCGCCGAACTGCTGGCCGCCGCCGAGGCCGGGGAGCAGGAGCTGGCCGAGTGGGAGGCCTACGGGCTGGTCGCGTCCGGCCCGGACGGCGGATACGACGGCGAGGCCCTGCAGGTGGCCCGCTTGGTCGCGGAACTCGGCCGGTACGGGCTGGAGCCGCGGCACCTGCGGGCCATGAAGGCGGCGGCCGACCGCGAGATCGGGTTGGTGGAGCAGGTGGTGGCGCCACTGCGCCGGCACCGGAACCCGCAGACCAGGGCCCACGCCGAGGCCACCGCCAGGGAGCTCGCGACGCTGTCCGTGCGGCTGCACGCGGCGATGGTCCAGGCCGGCCTGCGGGCCCGCGGGTAGCGCCGGTGCGGGCGTTTGTCCAGGCCCGGTCGGCCGGAGAGCACCGCGCTGACCAGCGGCGTCGGCTCTGCGCTTTCATATCCGGGGTCGGAGCCATAGGGTTGCCTGTGTGAATGAGCTCGACGTCGTGGGTGTCCGAGTGGAGATGCCTTCCAACCAGCCGATCGTGCTGCTTCGGGAGGTCGGGGGCGATCGGTACCTGCCGATCTGGATCGGTCCCGGCGAGGCGACCGCGATCGCCTTCGCCCAGCAGGGCATGACGCCGGTGCGCCCGCTGACGCACGACCTGTTCAAGGACGTCCTGGAGGCGCTCGGACAGCAGCTCACCGAGGTCCGGATCACCGACCTGCGGGAGGGCGTCTTCTACGCCGAGCTGGTCTTCGCCGGCGGGGTCGAGGTGAGCGCCCGGCCGTCCGACGCGATAGCGCTGGCCCTGCGCACCGGCACGCCGATCTACGGGAGCGAGGAGGTGCTCGCCGAGGCGGGCATCGCGATCCCGGACGAGCAGGAGGACGAGGTCGAGAAGTTCCGCGAGTTCCTCGACCAGGTGTCGCCCGAGGACTTCGGGGGCAGCGGTCCGCAGTAGCGCGGACGGGACGGCGTACCGGTTCGGGCGCTGTTTGGCTTGCCGTTTTGCCAAAAACCGTCGACCTACCCACACTAGGGGCACGAAAAACCACTCTCCTGAGTGATGTGGTTTGTCTGGCCCGGCGTGGCGATCGTTGACGGGTCATAGGGGACTGCCTACCGTCAGGAGTGGCTGTCCGGGTGGCCGATGCCCGCAGTTCGGGTTGCCCGCAGCACAAGTGGACGGAGGTAGGCATGAGCAGCACCGGCGATGACGCGGCCGTGGGAGGCCTGTGCGCCGTTCACCTGCCGCGCACCGCTCGCACCGTGACGGACCTGCCCCGGGTGGGCAGGTTCCCGGCCGTGCAGCCGGGTCAGCCCGCCATCGAGCGGCTGGCCCCGACGTCCGAACTGATCGGCTACCGCGGGCCGACGGCCTGCGCGGCGGCCGGCATCACGTACCGCCAGCTGGACTACTGGGCCCGGACCGGACTGCTGGAGCCCAGTGTCCGTTCGGCGTACCCGGCCACCAGCCAGCGGCTCTACAGCTTCCGCGACATCCTGCTGCTCAAGATCGTGAAGCGGCTGCTCGACGCGGGTGTCTCGCTGCAGAACATCCGGGTGGCGGTCGCCCATCTGCAGGCCGCCGAGCAGGGCGACCTGGCCGGGATGACGCTGATGTGCGACGGCGCGACGGTGTACGAGTGCACCACGCCGCAGCAGGTGGTGGACCTGCTGAAGGGTGGTCAGGGGGTGTTCGGCATCGCGGTGGGAGCGGTCTGGCAGGAGCTGGAGCTGGTGGTCGGACGGCTGCACGCCGAGCGGACCGACACCGGCGAGACGCTGGTCGGCCACGACCCGGCGGACGAACTGGCCCAGCGGCGCATCCGGGCGGTCTGAGCGCGGAACTGACGAGGCCGCGGGCCCGGACGGGGAACCGTCCGGGCCCGCGGCCTCGTCTTGCGCCGGGTGGAGCGGTCGAGGGAGGGCACGTGAGGCTCGGCACCGGGATAACGGACCTGCTGCGGCGTCGGGGCGGGCTGCTGAAGGTGCGGCTGCGGCGGCGGGCCACGCAGCGCCGGATCTTCCAAGTGGGGACGGTGCTCTGCTCGCTGGCGCTGGCGCCGAGCGCCTGGCTGTGGGTCTCGGCGGGGGACCGGGTCGGCACGGTGGCCAGCGTGCCGTCCGCGCCGGTCGCGGTGGTCTTCGGCGCCGGGCTGGACCAGGGCAAGCCGTCGCCGTACCTGGAGCACCGGCTGGTCGCGGCGCTGGATCTGTACCGGGAGGGGAAGGTGCAGGCGATCCTCGTCACCGGCGACAACGGGCGGGACGACTACGACGAGCCGGACGCGATGCGGCGCTACCTGATCGAGCACGGGGTGCCGGAGGTCCGGGTGGTGGGCGACTACGCGGGCTTCGACACCTGGGACTCCTGCACCCGGGCGCGCCGGGTCTTCGGGGTGGAGCGGGCGTTGCTGGTCAGCCAGGACTTCCACGTGCGCCGGGCGCTGGCGCTCTGCCAGGCGGCGGGCATCGACGCGTACGCGGTCGGGGTGCCGGAGCTGCACGACAGCACCTGGCTGTACGGCGGGCTGCGGGAGATCCCCGGGGCGGGCAAGGCGGCGGTCAACGCCTGGCTGCGGCCGGACCCGGTGTTCCTCGGGCCCACCGAGGAGGGCATCCCGAAGGCCCTGGCGGACGCCGCGAAGCGGTAGCCGGGCGGCGGCGGCCCCGGGGCGTCGGCCGGGTTCGTACGCACTGTCGGACCCGTACGGGATGATCGGCGGGTGCGATCACTGCCGAGCATCATCCACCTCGACATGGACGCCTTCTTCGCGGCGGTGGAGCAGGCGGCCAAGCCGAGCCTGCGCGGCAAACCGGTGATCGTCGGCGGGCTCGGCGGGCGCGGAGTGGTCTCCACGGCCTCGTACGAGGCGCGGAAGTTCGGGGTGCACTCGGCGATGCCGATGGCGCAGGCGCGCCGACTCTGCCCCAACGCGGCCTTCCTGTCCGGCCGCTTCGAGGCCTACCGGCAGGTCAGCGACACCGTGATGGGCCTGCTGCGCGAGCTGTCGCCGCTGGTGCAGCCGCTCAGCCTGGACGAGGCCTTCGTCGACCTGGAGGCCGGCCCGTACGGCCCGGCGCTGGCCGAGGCCGACCACGAGACCGGGGAGCGGCTGGTGCTCGCGCTGGCGGAGGACCTGCGGTCGGACATCCAGCGGCGCACCGGGCTGACCGGGTCGGTCGGGGCGGCCGGGTCCAAGCTGATGGCGAAGATCGCCTCCGAACAGGCCAAGCCGGACGGGCTGGTGATGATCGAGCCCGGGCAGGAGCGGGTCGTCCTCGGCCCGATGCCGGTCCGGGCACTGCCCGGGATCGGGCCGGCCACCGAGCAGGTGCTGCGGCGGGCCGGGCTGAACACGGTGGCCGACCTCGCGCAGGCCGGGGAGAGCGAACTGGTCCAGTTGCTCGGGCGGGCGCACGGCGCCGGCGTGCACCAGATGTCGATAGGGCTGGACGACCGGCCCGTGGTGGCCGACCAGGACGCCAAGTCGGTCTCGGTGGAGGACACCTTCGAGGTGGACCTCGCCGACCGGGACCGGGTGCTGCGCGAGGTGGAGGTGCTGGCCGCCCGGTGCGTGCGGCGGCTGCGCGCGGCCGGGCGGTCGGGGCGGACGGTGGTGCTCAAGGTCCGGCGGTTCGACTTCTCGACGCTGACCCGCTCGGAGACGTTGCGGGGGCCCACGGACGACGAGGCGGTGATCATCGAGACGGCGCGCCGGCTGGCGGCCCAGGTGGACATCACCGGTGGGGTCCGGTTGCTCGGGGTCGGTGTCGCCCAGCTGGCCGACTACACCCAGGAGGACCTGTTCGCGCAGGCCCTGCGGGAGGAGGCGGCCGAGCACGCGGAGGCGGAGGACGAGGAGGCCGAGGAGGAGCCGGAGGAGGCCGGGCCGCGGCGCTGGATGCCCGGGCAGGACGTCCACCACGCCGAGCTCGGGCCGGGGTGGGTGCAGGGCAGCGGCGTCGGGCGGGTCACCGTACGGTTCGAGACGCCGTGGAGCGGGCCGGGGCGGATCCGGACCTTCGCGGTGGACGATCCGGCGCTGGAACCGGCCCGGCCGTTGCCGCTGCGCGGGGACGAGGGGCCGGAGGAGGCGGGGGCATGAGAGGTCCGGAGGAGGCGGGGGCGTGACACGCGAAGCGGCCCCAACCGGTGGGGGGAGTACCGGTTGGGGCCGCATACCGGACCGGACTTCATTCGGTCGTGATGCCCTCGCGACCGTCCGAAGACCGGGGCGCCGCGCCCTGTCCCTGAGCGCGGCGGCCGGACGCCTGGTCAGGCGTCGGGCTTCACCAGCTCGGGGCTGGAGTTGTGGTCGGCCGCGCCGCCGGAGGCGGTGGTGGCGGCCGGCTTGATGCCGCGGATCAGGAACGGGACGGCGCCGGCGATGACGCAGACGACGGCCGCGGTCCAGAACGCGTGCTTGTAGGCGTCCAGGGTGGGCAGCAGCACCGGGATCTGGGGCGGCAGCTTCATGGTGTCGCCGGTCAGGATGGCGGCCATCACGGCGGTGCCGATCGCGCCGCCGACGGTGCGGAGCACGGCGTTCATGCCGTTGGCGATGCCGCTCTGCTCCACCGGGACGGCGCCGTTGATGTAGGCCGGCATGGCGGAGAACGCCAGGCCGATGCCCAGACCGAAGATCGCCGAGGCGGTGTAGATGTCGGCCTCGTGGCTGTGCCGCAAGGCCAGGTAGGCCATCGCGACGGCACCCAGGACGCCACCGAGGACCAGCGGCAGGCGCGGGCCGCGGCGGGCGATCAGGACCGCGCCGAGCGGGGCCGCCACCATCGAGCCGATCGCGGACGGCAGCAGCATCACACCGGCGTGCAGGACGGTCGCGGTGAAGCCGTAGTGGGCGAGCTTTTCCGGGGTCTGGGCGAAGTTGCTGATCACCATGAACGAGCCGTACATGCCGAAGCCGATCAGCAGGCCGGCCAGGTTGGTGAAGGCGACGGCCGGACGGGACATCATCTTCATGTCCACCAGCGGGTGCGCGACCTTGGTCTCGATGACCCCCCAGATCAGGGCGACGACGGCGGCCACGGCGAACAGGCCGAGGGTCTTGGTCGAGGTCCAGCCCCAGTGGTTGCCCTGACTGACCGCGACCAGCAGGGCGGAGAGCCAGCCGGCCAGGGTGAGGGCGCCGAGCGGGTCGGCGCCGCCCTCCTTGTCGGTGACCGGGTCGGACGGGACGCGGAACGCGACCAGGGCGACCGCGATCAGGCCGAAGACCAGGCCCATCCAGAAGATCGACTTGTAGCTCCAGTGCTCCAGCAGGAGACCGGTCGCCA
Source organism: Kitasatospora sp. NPDC087314 (assembly GCF_044744365.1). Taxonomy (NCBI): domain Bacteria; kingdom Bacillati; phylum Actinomycetota; class Actinomycetes; order Kitasatosporales; family Streptomycetaceae; genus Kitasatospora; species Kitasatospora sp. NPDC087314. Next base: position 184,727 of record NZ_JBIUYE010000019.1, on the reverse strand, counting down.
CCAGGCCGAGGCCGGAGCCGACGCCCATCGAGGCGCTGATGGCGGCGACGCCGCCGGTCACCTTCTGCTTGGGCAGCTCGTCGCGGACGATGCTGATCGCCAGCGGGAGCACGCCACCGCCGGCGCCCTGCAGGACGCGGGCGACGACCAGCCAGGTGAAGGAGTGGGTGCTGACCGCCAGCGCCGAACCGGCGACCAGGCCCGCCAGCGAGATCAGCAGCATCGGCTTACGACCCCGGAGGTCGCCGAAGCGGCCCAGCAGGGGAGTCAGCACGGCTGCGGAGAGCAGGTTGGCGGTCATCAGCCAGGTGACGCTGGACGCGGAGACGTTCAGTTCCTTGGCCAGCGAGGGCAGGATCGGAACGACCGCGGTCTGCACCACGCTGAACGACAGCATCGCCAGGATGAGGGCCGGCAGGACCCGGGCGCTGCTCTGCTTCTCGGCCGCGGTGGTGGGCTGTGGTGCCTCACTCACGGTTGCTTCCTCCCGTACATAGTGAATGAACTGAAGTAACCATGCCGGGAGATGCTTCAGAGTGTCAAATATCCATTGGCGAAGCTTTGGCAAAGTCGAAGGATTCCGGGCGTCTGCGGCGGGATCGGGGCGGGGGTGAGGGGGTTTGGTGGTGCTCCGGTGAAGGTGGATGGCAGGGGCGCGCGAAGGACCCCGGACCGTGGCGGTCCGGGGTCCTCGCGGCGGTGTCAGGAGAGCGGGCGCAGTGCGGCCGGGCGGGCGCCGTCGACGGCCGGGGTGAGCGCCGGGCCGGCCGGAGTGGAGGCGGCCGGGGTGGAGGCGGGGCCGGCCGGGGTGGCGGCGGCGGGGGAGTTGTCGTGGACCTCGACGTGTTCGCGGCGCAGTTCGTCCCGGATCACCTCCTCGGTGGTGTAGCGCTCGACCACCAGGCGGACCCGCTCGATCGGGGCGAGGTACTTGCGGACCACCGGGCGCTCCTCGCGCAGGGTGACCTCCTCCACCGCCTCGGCGATCTCCTTCTCGGTCAGCGAGGCGCGCTCGGCATCGCTCACCGGCATCCGCTCCACCCGGACGCGCTCGCGGACCATCGGGACGCGGCGCTCGACCTGCTCGCTCGTCACGTACTTGCGCAGCCTCGCGGTGCCCACGACGTGCCACTCGGTGGTGATGTCCAGCCGCTCCTCGCGGCAGGTGATCTCCACCGGGCCGCTGGGGGGAGCGGGGGCCGGGCCGGTCGCGGGCTCGCGGCCGGTGGCGGTGGCGGGGGCGGCGGGGGTGGTGGCGACGGGGGGCGGCGGGGCCGGGGCGGGACGCGGCTTGGTCTCGGTCGCCGGCGGGGCGGCTGCGGGTGCGGGGGTGTCGAGGGTCCGCACGTTGGCCTCCGTGGCGGTGCCGGTGGCGGTGCCGGTGGCGGTGCCGGTGGCGGTGGCGGGGGTGGTGGGCGGGACGGGTTCGAGGGAGTGGAAGGAGAGGGACTTCACGGGCTCGGCCGCCGAGGTGGTGCCGAAGTCGTGGTCGGGCTGCGCCGGCCGGTCGCCGTCGTCGCCGTCCGTCCGTCCGTCCACCGGGGTGTCGAGGCCGTAGTAGCGGTAGAGCTGGAGCTCCTGGGCGGGCGACAGGTGCTGGCCGACGCCGAAGTCCGGCGACTCCTTGACCAGCGACTTGTCGTACGGCACCCGGAGTTCGTCGCCGGAGAACTCGCTCGTGGTGAGTGGGACGAAGGCGTCCCGGCCGAAGATGCCGGTCCGGACGGCGGCCCACTCCGGCTGGCCGGTGGCGTCGTCCAGGTACACCTCGTCGACCGTGCCGATCTTGTCTCCGTTGCGGTCGACCGCCTTGTGGCCGATGAGGTCCCGGGGGTCGATATCGGTTTGCACTCTTTCCTCCAGTGCGCTGCGCCTGCGGAACGCCCGCAGGACGGTGGCCGGAGCGCCCGTTCCGTACGCCACTTCACACCAAAAGCCATGAATCGGACGGGCGCGACCGGGGTGGGGCCGGACGGGCCGCGGGCTGGGCCGTCCGGGTCACGCGGCGGTCACGGTCGAAGCGGGAGAGTGACCCGGCGCACCCGTGATCGGGCGGCCTCCCGCTGGTACCCTGGGCCCCGACCGCCGAGCCCGCTCGGGAGAGTCCCCGACCGCGGAACGTGCTGGTCGGGGCGCCGAAGGAGCAACTCCTCCCCGGAATCTCTCAGGCATCCGTACCGTGTGGGGTAGGTCACTCTGGAAAGCAGGGCAGGACCGTCGGCGAGGGAGCCGACGGCCACCACCCTCACCGACGGTGCAAGCCGGCGGCGCGCCCACAGCGCACCGCGCGGGTGAAGCTCTCAGGTCCCGATGACAGAGGGGGAGGCCTGTCGGGTTCGCCCGCCCGGGTCGAACCGCTGTCCGCAGCGGCGAAGGCCGGTCGGCGTGCGTACCCCCGCCGGTCCGTGACCAGGAGGCCTCGACCACCATGAACGCCCAGCCGAACGCGGGACGCCCCACCGGCGCCTCGACCCTCACCGAGCTTGAGCTGGCCAGTCCCTTCGAGAACCGCCACATCGGCCCCGACGCCGCCGCGCAGGAGAAGATGCTGGCGTCCGTCGGCTACGGCTCGCTGGACGAGCTCGCCGCCACCGCCGTTCCCGAGGCGATCCGTTCCATCACCGCCCTGGACCTGCCCGGCGGCCGCAGCGAGGCCCAGGTCCTCGCCGAGCTGCGCGAGCTGGCCGGCCGCAACCAGGTGCTCCAGCCGATGATCGGCCTGGGCTACTACGGCACCTTCACCCCGCCGGTGATCCTGCGCAACGTCATGGAGAACCCGGCCTGGTACACCGCCTACACGCCGTACCAGCCGGAGATCTCCCAGGGCCGCCTGGAGGCGCTGCTCAACTTCCAGACCCTGGTCTCCGACCTGACCGGCCTGCCGACCTCCGGCTCCTCGCTGCTCGACGAGGGCACCGCGGCGGCCGAGGCGATGGCGCTCGCCCGCCGCGTCACCAAGGTCAAGGGCGGCGTCTTCCTGGTCGACGCCGAGACCCTGCCGCAGACCATCGCGGTGATCAACACCCGCGCGGTGCCGACCGGTGTCGAGGTCGTCGTCGCCGACCTGTCCGAGGGCATCCCGGCCGAGATCGCCGAGCGCGGCGTCTTCGGCGTGCTGTTCCAGTACCCGGGTGCCACCGGCGTGGTCCGCGACCTCGCCCCGGTCATCGAGCAGGCGCACGGCCTCGGCGCGATCGTCGCGGTCGCCGCCGACCTGCTGGCGCTGACCCTGCTCGCGTCGCCCGGCTCGCTCGGCGCCGACATCGCCTGCGGCACCTCGCAGCGCTTCGGCGTGCCGATGGGCTTCGGCGGCCCGCACGCCGGCTACCTGTCGGTGCGCGCCGAGTACGCCCGCTCGCTGCCCGGCCGTCTGGTCGGCGTCTCGGTCGACTCCGACGGCAACCGCGCCTACCGCCTGGCGCTGCAGACCCGCGAGCAGCACATCCGCCGCGAGAAGGCCACCAGCAACATCTGCACCGCCCAGGTGCTGCTCGCCGTCATGGCCTCGATGTACGCCGTGTACCACGGCCCGGACGGCCTGGCCGACATCGCCCGCCGCACCCACCGCTACGCCGCCGCCCTCGCCGAGGGCCTGCGGGCCGGCGGCGTCGAGCTGCTGCACGGCGAGTTCTTCGACACCGTCACCGCCGTCGTGCCGGGCCGTGCCGCCGGGATCGCGGCCGCCGCCCGGGCGAACGGCGTCAACGTCTACCAGGACGGCGCGGACCGGATCTCGGTCTCCACCGACGAGACCACCACCCGCGAGCACCTGGCCGCCGTCTGGGCCGCGTTCGGCGTCCCCGCGGCCGAGGTCGCCGAGGCCGCCGACGCGCTGCCCGGCGCGCTGCTGCGCCAGGACGAGTACCTGACCCACCCGGTCTTCCACAGCCACCGCTCGGAGACCGCCATGCTGCGCTACCTGCGCCGCCTGTCGGACCGGGACTACGCGCTGGACCGGGGCATGATCCCGCTGGGCTCCTGCACCATGAAGCTCAACGCGACCACCGAGATGGAGGCCGTCACCTGGCCGGAGTTCGGCCAGCTGCACCCCTTCGCGCCGATCGAGCAGGCCCAGGGCTTCCTCACCCTGATCCGCCAGCTGGAGCAGCAGCTGGTCGAGGTGACCGGCTACGACGCCGTCTCGATCCAGCCGAACGCGGGCTCGCAGGGCGAGCTGGCCGGCCTGCTGGCCGTCCGCGCCTACCACCACGCCAACGGCGACACCCAGCGCGACGTCTGCCTGATCCCGTCCTCCGCGCACGGCACCAACGCGGCCTCCGCCGTGATGGCCGGGATGCGGGTGGTCGTGGTGAAGACCCTGGTCGACGGTGACGTGGACGTCGAGGACCTGAAGGCCAAGATCGAGCAGCACCGCGACAGCCTCGCCGTGCTGATGGTCACCTACCCGTCCACCCACGGCGTGTACGAGACCCAGATCACCGACATCTGCGCCCTGGTGCACGAGGCCGGCGGCCAGGTGTACGTGGACGGTGCCAACCTGAACGCGCTGGTCGGCCTGGCCAAGCCGGGCAAGTTCGGCGCGGACGTCTCGCACCTGAACCTGCACAAGACCTTCTGCATCCCGCACGGCGGTGGCGGCCCGGGCGTCGGCCCGGTCGCGGTGCGCGCCCACCTGGCGCCGTACCTGCCGAACCACCCGCTGCAGCCGGAGGCCGGCCCGGCCACCGGCGTCGGCCCGATCTCGGCGGCGCCGTGGGGCTCGGCGGCCATCCTGCCGATCTCCTGGGCGTACGTCCGGCTGATGGGCGGCGAGGGCCTCAAGCACGCGACCCAGGTCGCGGTGCTGAACGCCAACTACATCGCCAAGCGGCTGGCGCCGCACTTCCCGGTGCTCTACACCGGCCCCGGCGGGCTGGTCGCGCACGAGTGCATCATCGACCTGCGCCCGCTGACCAAGGAGACGGGCGTGACGGTGGACGACATCGCCAAGCGTCTGATCGACTACGGTTTCCACGCGCCGACGATGTCCTTCCCGGTGGCCGGCACGCTGATGATCGAGCCGACCGAGTCCGAGGACCTGTACGAGATCGACCGGTTCTGCGACGCGATGATCGAGATCCGGGCCGAGATCGACAAGGTCGGCTCGGGCGAGTGGGCGGCCGAGGACAACCCGCTGCGCAACGCCCCGCACACCGCCGCCGCGCTGGCCGGCGACTGGGCGCACGGCTACTCGCGGCAGGAGGCGGTCTTCCCGGCGGGGGTGAACCCGGCGGACAAGTACTGGCCGCCGGTCAGCCGGATCGACGGCGCGTACGGCGACCGCAACCTGGTCTGCTCCTGCCCGCCGCTGGACGAGTACGGCGTCTGATCCGGACCGGACGTACGGCAGGGCCCCGGCGGGATGTTCCGCCGGGGCCCTGCCCGTTGTCGTCGTGCGGCGGCTGCCCCCCGCCGGCGCGGTCAGGCCGCGCGGGCGACGCGGCGGCGCGGCGCGATCACCCGGCCGTCGGGCAGCAGCTCTCCGGTGTCCTCGAACAGCACGACGCCGTTGCAGAGCAGGCTCCAACCCTGCTCCGGGTGGCAGGCCACCGTGGCGGCGGCTTCGCGGTCCTCGGACTCGGCCGACGGGCACTCAGGACGGTGCTGGCACATACGCGTACCCTCGCTTCGCTCTGCGATCCTCCCCCGTGGTGCGGCCGCCGGCGAAGCCGTCGGGAGCCGCCGCGGTAGCCGGATCCTGTCCGCGCGCCGACCAGGTGTGGACCGGCGCTCAAGTGGGTAGGACAGGTGGTCCTTCCACGCTGGTTCCCAGTGTCGGCATCTGCGGACGCGCGCGCAGGGATTTCGTGACATGCGCCACAACTCCCGGGCAGAGATCACCCGTTCAGGTGGGTCCGGCGGGAAACGGCGCACCGGTGGGTCAGCTGCGGCATGGCCCGAGGAGGCCATGTCGAGTGGCCCGTCCGGGTGGTTCGAACGAGTGAGGGCGACGTGCGGCGCCGCCGCGCACGCGGACGGGCCGCCGGGTGGTGGCCCGGTGGCCCGTCCGCGTGGGGCCGGCTCAGGAGGAGCCGAGCAGCAGCGGCTTGGCGAGCGGTGCCCGGGCCAGCAGCGGCAGCAGCTCGCCGGCCGGGTAGGCGCGGTGCGCGGTGACGCCGAGCGGGGCCGGGGCGAGCGGGATCAGCTGGTCGGCGGCCGGGCCGGCGTCGGGGCTGTGCAGCCACAGTGCCGTCGCGTACTGCCCGGGGAAGGTCAGCAGCCGGGGCTGCTGGCGGGCCCGGGAGCCCTGGGCGATCTGCCAGGCCTGGCGCAGCGCCCGGACGGTCGAGTCGAGGTAGGGGCCGGCGGTGAAGTGGGAGAAGGTGTGGCCCTCGACGCCTTGGACCACCTCCGCGGCAGCGGCGACCTCGGCGCCGTCCTTGATCAGGAAGCGCCAGCCCGTTCGGCGGGCGGCGGGGAGTTCCGGGCGCGGCCCGTCCAGGACGTGGACGGCGAGCGGGTGCGCGGGGAGCAGCGGGCCGACCGGATGGCGCAGCGCTGCGGCGGCGGGCTGGCGCAGCGCGGTCTCCGAGTCGAGTGCGGCCAGGACGGCGCGCAGGGCGCTCGGCGGGGGCTGGGGGGTCTGCAGAGTCATGGCGGGGTCCGCCTCTCCGTGCGAGATCGGCGTGCGAGTGCGGCATACCGGCGTGGCGCGGTGTGTCATCGGTGACGGGACCTGGCCGTGTCCGGTTGTGCATGATCGCGGTGCTGGCGCGGTCGCCGCCGTCGACGAGGGTTTCGAGGCGGAGCGGGCCGGCCGGAGCGCAGTGCGAATTCTATCGAACAGGTGCGCAGGGTGACCTGTTTATCACAGGCGGTGGCGCCGGGCAAGTCGGCAGATACGCTGAATCATCGTCAGTTTCCTTGCATTGCAAGCCAGTACAAGCATTCGGGTATCGATCTTCGAGGTGGGCATGATGCTTGCACGGTCGGGTCGGCCGGTGTCTCAGGAGGAGGGGACCGTGGGCGAGAAGGTCGTGGCGACTCGAGCCGATCTGGCGGACCGGCAGCTGTACCGGCGCAAGCTCCAGGCCTGCCTCGACGTGCTGGGGCGGATGTTGCGCGAGGACCGCTTCGACCGGCCTCGGGCGGTGATGGGGCTGGAGATCGAGCTCAACCTGGCCGACGAGGACGGCCTGCCGGCCCTGCGCAACGCGCAGGTGCTGAGCGCGATCGGCTCCAGCGATTTCCAGACCGAACTGGGCCAGTTCAACGTCGAGGTGAACATCGTGCCGCACCGGCTGTGCGGGCACGTCTTCGAGGACCTGCGCGAGGAGATCGACACCGGGCTGCGCTACGCCGACCGTCGGGCGGCCGAGGTCGGCGCCCGGATCGTCATGGTGGGCATCCTGCCGACCCTGGAGCACGGCCACACCGGCCTGGACGCGATCTCCCACAACCCGCGCTACAGCCTGCTCAGCGACCAGATCCTGGCCGCCCGCGGCGAGGACATCGCGTTGGACATCGAGGGGGTCGAGCACCTCCAGCTGGAGACGATCACCATGGTGGCCGAGGCCGCCGCGACCTCCCTGCAACTGCACCTGCAGGTCACCCCGGAGCGCTTCTCCTCGGTGTGGAACGCGGCCCAGGCGATCTGCGGGGCGCAGCTGGCGGTCGGCGCGAACTCGCCGTTCCTGTTCGGACGGGAGCTGTGGCGGGAGACCCGGCCGGTGCTGTTCCAGCAGGCCTGTGACACCCGTACGGCGGAACTCAAGGCGCAGGGCGTGCGGCCGATCACCTGGTTCGGCGAGCGCTGGGTGGACTCGGCGTACGACCTGTTCGAGGAGAACCTGCGCTACTTCCCCGCGCTGCTGCCGATCTGCGACGACGAGGACCCGCTGAAGGTGCTCGCCTCCGGCGGCGCGCCCCGGCTCGCCGAGATGCGGCTGCACAACGGCACGATCTACCGCTGGAACCGGCCGGTCTACGACGTCGCGGGCGGGGTGGCGCACCTGCGGGTGGAGAACCGGGCGCTGCCGGCCGGGCCGACGGTGGCCGACACGCTGGCGAACGCCGCCTTCTACTACGGGCTGGTGCGGGTGCTCGCCGAGCAGTCCCGGCCGATCTGGACCCGCCTGCCGTTCGAGCGGGCGGACGAGAACTTCCGGCAGGGCGCCCGGTACGGCATCGACGCGGTGTTCCAGTGGCCGCGCCAGGGCCGGGCCGGCCGCGGCGGCGGGCTGACCACGGTGTCCGCCGTCGACCTGGTGCTGAACGAACTGCTGCCGATGGCCCACCAGGGTCTGGACGAGTGGGGCGTGGAGCCCGCCGACCGGGACCGCTACCTGGGGATCATCGAGCAGCGCTGCCTGCGCCGCACCAACGGCGCGGCCTGGCAGAGCGCCACCTTCCACCGGCTGCGCGAGCAGTACGGGATGGAGCGCCCGGCCGCGCTCGCCGCGATGACCAGGCGTTACATCGAGCACATGCGCACCGGCGAGCCGGTGCACACCTGGCCGGTCGGGTAGCCGGGCGGCTGTGTCAGGATGATCGCTCCGGCGGTCGGCCGACGGCCGGAGCGACGCCCGCCCCGCTGGAGCCCCCGTGACCACCGTCCCGACCGCACCGGAGACCGCGAAGCCCACGCGCCGGCTGCTCGGCGTGGAACTGCTGATCGTCCTCGGCCTCTCCCTGGGCGCCAGCGGGGTCAGCGCGCTGATCAGCTTCGCGGGCTCGCTCACCGAACCGCTCCACCTCGGCCAGCAGGTCGCCATGCTGAACGGCTCGCGCGCGCCCGGGCGGCCCTGGCTGGACCTGGTCTGGCAGCTGTACTACATCGGGCGCGGCCTGATGCCGGTGGTGCTGGTCGGGTACCTGCTGGTGCGCGAGGGCGCCGCGCTGCGGGTGCTGGGCTTCGACCTCGGGCAGAAGCTGCGCGACCTCGGTCGGGGCGCCGCCGTGGCGGCCGCGATCGGCGGGTCCGGGCTGGTGCTGTACCTGGCCTCGCAGGCGGCCGGCTACAACCTGACGGTCGCGCCGTCCGGGCTGCCGGACGTGTGGTGGCGGGTCCCGGTGCTGGTGCTCTCCGCGTGGCAGAACGCGATCCTGGAGGAGGTCGTCGTCCTCGGCTACCTGCTGCGCCGGCTGGGGCAGTCGGGCTGGTCGTGGCCGGCGGCGGTGGTGGCGAGTTCGCTCCTGCGCGGCTCGTACCACCTGTACCAGGGGGTCGGCGGGCTGGTCGGCAACATGGTGATGGGGGCGGTGTTCTGCCTGCTGTACCGGCGCTGGGGGCGGGTGATGCCGCTGGTCGTGGCGCACGCGCTGATCGACACGGTGGCCTTCGTCGGGTACGCGCTGCTCGCCGGGCACGTCAGCTGGCTGCCGACCCCCTGACCGGTTGGCGGCCGGCCGGGGTGCGGGGCGGCCGGCCGAGCAGGCGGTCGACGTGCCGGCGTTCCAGGCCCTGGCCGGGGTCGACCGGCAGCAGCAGGCGGTCCGGGCGCCAGAAGGAGCGCCGGACCAGCCGCGGCGGGATGACGTCGTCCACCCAGGCGAACGGACGGCCTGCGGCGTAACGCAGCAGCGGGGCCCACTTGCGGGCGGAGAACAGCTCCATCAGCGGGACGCGCGGGTCGTCCGGCTGCGGGACGTAGCCGGTGAAGCGGACCAGCGGGAGCGTGGGCAGACCGATCGCCGGGGCGATGTGGGTATTGGCGTGTTCCTCCCAGGTGGTCGCCCAGACGAGTTCGTAGGTGCCGGCCAGCTCGCGCAGCCACGCGCCGTGCCGGGCGGAGAGCAGCACCGAGTAGCCGAGCAGGGTGTGGGTGTCGAACCCGGCGTCCGGGTGCGGGCAGACCGGGTTCAGCACCCCGTCGACGTCCAGGAACAGCAGCGGCTTCGGCACCAGTGGCCCCTCGAAGACGGTGGTGTGACTCAGACCGACCGGCACCTGGCGGGCGTCGCGACGCCCGCCAGGTGCCGGTCGGTCTTACCTGGTCGGACGAACCGGGCGCACTGGTGGTTGCGTACCGGCGGGCGCACGCGGGGCGCACGGGGCGCTCACGGCGTGGCCGCCGGCTCGGCGGCGGCCACCGGTGCGTCGGAGGTGCTCCTGCGGGTCGGCCGGGGGAGGAGGCTAACCGAGGTGGCCCCAGAGGAAGGTGAGGGTGCGCCGCCAGGCCGTCGCGGCCTGGAGCGGGTCGTAGGTGCCGAGCGGGTTCTCGTCGTTCATGAAGGCGTGCCCGGCCGGGTAGAAGTGGATCTCGGGGCGGACGTCGGTGGCCTCGCCGATCCGGATCGCGGCCTCGTCGACGGCGGCCATCGGGATCGAGCGGTCGAGTTCGCCGAAGTGCCCCAGGACGTGGGCGGTCAGGCCCCGGTAGTCGAAGTCCGGGTCGGGCGGGAGGCCGTAGAAGGGCACCACGGCGGCGACCCGGTCGCCGGCCCGGGCGGCCAGCAGCAGGGCGAAGCCGCCGCCCATGCAGAAGCCGACCACGCCGACCGCGTCGCCGACCACGCCGTCCAGGGCGAGCAGGTGGTCGACGGCCCCGGAGAGGTCCTCGACGGCCCGCTCGACCGGGAGTTCGCGGCTGAGCCGGGCCGCCTCGGCGCTGTCGTGCGTGGTGGCGCCGCCGAACAGGTCGGGGGCGAGGACGGTGAAGCCCTCGGCGGCGAAGCGGTCGGCCATCGTCGCGATGTGCGAGGTGAGCCCCCACCACTCCTGCACCACCACCAGGCCCGGCCCGACGCCCTGCTGCGGGCGGGCCAGATAGCCGTGCGCGGTACGGCCGTTGCTGGGGAAGGTGATGTTCTGCCGGGAGCCGCCCGGGTCAGGCATGGGTTCCTCGCGATGGGTCGGGCCGAATGGGGTGGGGACTCGACGGGGGTGCGGGCTCAGCCCATCTCCTCCAGGGCACGGCCCTTGGTCTCCTTGATGCAGAAGGCCACGAAGGGGATGGAGAGCAACGCGAAGGCCGCGTAGATGACGTAAGTCGCCGACAGGTTCCAGCCGGCGAGGTCGGGGAAGCTGACGGTGATCGCCCAGTTGGCGATCCACTGGGCCGAGGCGGCGACGGACAGCGCGAGCGCGCGGATCCGGTTGGGGAACATCTCGCCGAGCAGGACCCAGACCACCACGCCCCAGGAGAAGGCGAAACAGAGCACGAAGACGTGCGCCGCGACGAGGGCGACGGTGGCGTGCGTGTTGTCGAGGGTGGCGGTGTCGCCGCTGCCGTGCCGGTAGGAGAACGCCCAGGCGGCGGTGGCCAGCGCGAGCGCCATGCCGATCGAGCCGGCGAGGGCGAGCGGCTTGCGGCCGATCCGGTCCACCAGCGCCATCGCGATCACCGTGCCGATCACGTTGATGATCGAGGTGGAGAGGCTGATCAGCAGCGAGTTGGACTCGTTGATGCCGACCGACTGCCAGAGGAAGGACGAGTAGTAGAAGATCACGTTGATGCCGACGAACTGCTGGAACACCGAGGCCCCGATGCCGACCCAGACGATCGGCAGCAGGCCGAACCGTCCGCCCAGCAGGTCCTTGATCCGGGGCTTGTGTGCGGACTCCAGCACCGCGCGGATCTCCGCGACCCGGGCGTCCAGGTCGACGTCCCCGCCCTCCACCTCGCGCAGCACCTTGCGGGCCTGCGCCTCCCGGTGGTCGGCGATCAGGTAGCGCGGCGACTCCGGGATGGCGAGCGCCATCAGCCCGTACACCAGGGCGGGGATGGCCTCCACGCCGAGCATCCACTGCCAGGCCTGGATGCCGCCCAGGTGGCCGGTGGACTCGCCGCCCGCGGCCTGGTTGAGCGCCCAGTTGGCGAGCTGGGAGACGGTGATGCCGAGCACGATCGCCATCTGCTGGAACGAGGCGAGCCGGCCGCGGTAGGCGGTCGGCGCGACCTCGGCGATGTAGGTGGGCGCGATCACCGAGGCGATGCCGATCGCGATGCCGCCGACCACCCGCCAGGTGGCGAGGACCTGGATATTCGGCGGGAACATCGAGCCGAGACCGCTGATCGCGAACAGGGTGGCGGCCAGCAGCATGGTGCGGACCCGGCCGAGGTGGTCGGCGAGCCGCCCGGCGGCCACCGCGCCGGCCGCCGAGCCGAGCAGCGCGATGGCCACCACGAAGGCCGTCTCGCCGTTGCCCACCCCGAAGTGCTTCTGGATGCCCGTCACCGCGCCGTTGATCACCGCGCTGTCGTAGCCGAACAGGAAGCCGCCCATCGCGGCGGCGGCGGAGATGAAGACGACGTGGCCGAGGTGGGCCTCGCCGGCCCGGTGGCTGTTGAGTGTGGACAAGCGCGCTCCCCGGCGTGGACGGGCCCGCTCTGACGGCCGAGTGGGCAGGACTCGTCTCACATTCGAGCAGTGCCGGCGCCGCCCCGCCCGAATTGGCGCCCGATCGGGTGACCGGGTGTCAGATGCGCGGCCGTCGGTGGCCCTGCGTCAGCTTCCAGGGACCCTGCGTCAGCTGCCGGGGAAGCGGCTCGGGGTCAGTCGGTGCGCCGCTGGTGACGGCGGAGCACCTGGGTGCGGGCGGCGGCGTCCTGGTCGCGCCGGGGGTGCCGGGCGTCCGGACGGTGGGCCGCGCGCTCGGCCAGCCGGTCGGCGATCGCGTACTGCGCGTCGGCCGGCTTCTTGTCGTCGTACTTGAACTTGGCGCGCACCTCGTGGACCGCCAGACGGAGCCCGCGCAGGCCGGGGAGCAGCCGGGCGAACTCGCCCTCGCCGGGCACCACCCGGATGTCCGGGGTCTCCGGCTGGAAGTGTGCCAGCTGGCGGTTGAGGATCTCCGCCTTGCCCGCCGCGGACTCGACGAGTTCGGCGGTGCAGTGGAAGTGGACGGACGCGTAGTAGCTGGTGGGCGTGCCCGGCTCGCCGCGCCAGTGGCCCGGTGCGAAGGCGTAGCCGTCGGTGACCGCGAGGGTGACCCGGGGGTCGGCCCGGACGGCGGCCAGCAGTGGGTTGGGCGCGGCGAGGTGGAGCAGGATCTCGCCGCGCTCGGCGTCCAGCAGGAAGTGCGTCGGGACGAGCACCGGGCCCTCTCCCGGTCCGCCGTTGGCGGCGAGCAGGCCGAAGTCGCGGCCCTCGGCCAGCCAGGCGCGCCACTCCTGCTCGTCGCCGCGGTCCCATGACCTGATCAGCATCGGCGGTCCTCCGTCAGCAGGGGTAGCGGCGCAGGTGCGCGGGCAGCGGGACGGTGGTGGAGGCGTCCGGCTGGGGGGTGCCGTGCACGGTGGTGACCGGTATCAGACCGGCCCAGTAGGGCAGGTCGAGGTCCTCCGGGTCGTCGTCGGCGCCGTCCTCCCGGGTCTTGGCCGAGACCTCGTCCAGGTCCAGCCGGATGACGGCGGTGGCGGCGAGTTCCTTGGCGTTGGCCGGGCGGACCTCGGCGGAGCGGCCGGGGATCGCGTGGTCGACCAGTGCGGCCAGCGCGACGTCCAGCTCCTCGGGGTCGGTGACCTGGTGGGCGGTGCCGTGCGCCACCACCGAGCGGAAGTTGACCGAGTGGTTGAACGCGGACTTGGTCAGCACCAGCGCGTCGACCAGGGTGACGGTGAGGCAGACCGGCAGGCCCTGGTCGCCGGAGGCGCCGCGCAGCGGACGGCTGCCGGTGGAGCCGTGGACGTACAGGCGGCTGCCGACGCGGGCGTAGATGGTCGGCAGGACGACCGGCGCGCCGTCGGCGATGAAGCCGAGGTGGCAGATGTACGCGCGGTCGAGGATGTCGTGGATCGCCTCCTGCTCCCAGGTGGCGCGGTCCTTGTAGCGGGTGGGGGTGGTGCGGGGGGTGCGGGAGTAGCTGGCGGAGCCGTCTGCAGGGGCCGACATGACAACCTCTATGTACTAGTGCATACTTTGCTTTGTGCTAGGAGACTATCCGCTGAAGGGGCGACGCGCCAGCGAAATCGCGTCCCACATCGAACAGGGCGTCAGCACCGGGCGCCTCGCCCCCGGGACCGCGCTGCCCCCGCTGCGCGACCTCGCCGCCGAGCTCGGCGTCAACCCCAACACCGTCGCCGCCGCCTACCGGCTGCTCCGCGACCGCGGGGTGATCGAGACCGCCGGCCGCAAGGGCAGCCGGATCCTCCCCAGGCCCGCGCTCACCCCGCGCGACCAGATCCGCGTCCCCGTCCCGCCGCACGCCCGCGACCTGTCCGCCGGCAACCCCGACCCGGCCCTGCTGCCCGACCTCGGGCCGGCCCTCGCGGCCGCCGCCGAGGCGGCCCGGAGCGGACCCGTCCTGTACGGGCACCCGGCGGTCGATCCCGGGCTGCTCGCGCTCGCCCGCGCCTCCTTCGAGGCCGACGGCCTGCCCGGCGGCCCGATCGCCGTAGCCTCCGGCTCGCTCGACACCATCGAGCGCATCCTCGCCACCCGGCTGCGTGCCGGCGACGCGGTCGCCGTCGAGGACCCGGGCTGGGGCAGCCTGCTCGACCTGCTGCCCGCACTGGGCCTGCGGCCCGCGCCCGTCCGGCTGGACGACGAGGGCCCGCTGCCCGACTCGCTCGCCGCCGCGCTGGCCGAGGGCGCCCGCGCGGTGGTGGTCACCAGCCGGGCGCAGAACCCGACCGGTGCCGCGCTCACCCCCCGCCGGGCCGAGGCGCTGCGGGCCGTTCTGGCCGAGCACCCCGGGGTGCTGCTGATCGAGGACGACCACGGGCACGGCATGGTCGACCAGCCGTACCACCCGCTGGCGGGCGCCGGCTCGCAGTACTGGGCGGTGGTGCGCTCGGCGGCCAAGGCGTACGGGCCGGACCTGCGGCTCTCGGTGGCGGTCGGCGACCGGGACACCATCGGGCGGGTCACCGGACGGCTGCGGCTGGGTGCCGGCTGGGTCAGCCACCTGCTCCAGCGCACCGTCGCCGAACTGTGGCGCACCGACGCGGCGCCGGTCGACCGGGTGGCCGGCGTCTACCGGGCCCGCCGGGACGCGCTGCTCGGCGAACTCGCCGCGCGCGGCATCGAGGCGCACGGCGCGAGCGGGCTGAACGTCTGGGTACCGGTGCCGGACGAGACCTCCGCGCTGGCGGCGCTGGTGCAGCGGGGCTGGGTCGCGGCGCCCGGCGCGCGCTACCGCATCCAGTCCCCGCCGGGGCTGCGGATCACCACGGCCGGGCTGGACCCGGCGGACGCGCGGCGGCTGGCCGAGGACCTGGCGGCCGTGCTGGGGACGGGCGGTGACGGTTCGCGGCTGGTGTGAGCGTTGCGGCCGGTGGGGAGGCGGTGCGACCGGTGTGACGGGTGGGGTGGGGGTGGCGCGAGGAGCCCGGGTGCGGCCGACGTGAACCGCGGGCGGCATCCGGCCGTCGGTTGCCGCGCTGGTCTGAACCCGGCGGTAACAAAAGCGGAAACCTCGCGCAGATACCTAGCGGTAACAGGCGCGGGCATGTCATCTTCATCGCGCCACCGGCCGGCGGCCCACCCTCACCTACGTGTCTTCCCGTTCCCCATGCCACGGGGAGACCGAGCCGCAGGAGTTCCGCCGTGCCCGAAAACTGTTCGCGCCTCAACCGCAGTGCTCCCCGACTCGGCCGACGGCTGCTCGCCGCAGCCCTCGCCCTCCCGCTCACCGCCGTGGGCCTGGCCACCGCCGCGCAGGCCCAGGCCGCTCCGGCCGCACCGTCCGCCGTACCCTCCGGGCCCACCGCCAGCGTCACGCTCGGCGACAGCTACATCTCCGGCGAGGCCGGCCGCTGGAAGGGCAACTCGGCCGGTACCAGCGGCAGCCGGAACGGCACCGACCGTGCCTGGAACGGCAGTTCGTACGACCCCTCGCTGGTCTACGGCGCCACCGCCGCGAGCGGCTGCGACCGCTCGGACGTCGCCGAGGTGGTCAGCGCCTCGACCGGCGCCCAGAACGAGATCAACCTGGCCTGTTCCGGTGCCGTCACCGCGAACATCTTCCGCGCCGCCAACGGCGGCCAGACGCTCAAGGGCGAGGCCCCGCAGGCCGACCAACTCGCCACCGTGGCACGGCAGAACAACGTCAAGCTGATCACGCTGTCGATCGGCGGCAACGACCTGGGCTTCGGCGGGATCATCTCCAGCTGCGTGCAGGACTACCTCATCTGGTACTCCTACTGCCACGACTCGGCGCAGTCCTCGATCGACTCGAAGATGCCCACGGCGATGGCCGGGGTCGGCAAGGCGATCGACGAGGTCCGCGCGGTGATGGCCGACGCGGGCTACGCGCAGTCGGACTACCGCCTGGTGCTGCAGTCCTACCCCTCGCCGATCCCGCGCAGCGCCGAGATGCGCTACCCGGAGAGCGGCTGGACCCGCTCCAACACCGGCGGCTGCCCGTTCTGGGACGGTGACGCCGACTGGGCGCGGGACACCCTGGTGCCGCAGATCTCCCAGTCGCTGGCGGGCGTCGCCGCGTCCAAGGGCGCGCAGTTCCTGGACCTGTCGGACATGCTGCAGGGCCACGAGGTCTGCTCGACGGCCACCAAGCAGCCGACCACGAGCTCCGGCCCGTCCGCGACCACCAGCGAGTGGGCGCGGTTCCTGGACGGCGGGCTCAACTCCACGCAGGGCGTGCTGCAGGAGTCGATGCACCCCAACTACTACGGGCAGCAGGCGGTCGGGCGCTGCCTGACGCTGCTGTGGGGTCGTCCGACCGGTGACTACTCGTGCCACAACACGGCCGGGCAGGACGCGAGCGGGATGTACCTGACCGCGCGATGACCGTGCGCTGATCTTATGCTTCGGCGCCCCCGCGGCCGGTCCTGGCCGCGGGGGCGCCGAAGTTCCGTGCGCCGGTCAGCCCTTGGCGAGCAGCGCCTGGGCGTGCGCCCGGACCTGGTCCTTCGTCAGATAGGCGTCGGTGTACTCGAAGTCGCGCAGGCGGGCGGGTTGGCGGGCGAGGAAGCCGGTCCGGACGAAGTCGTCCCCGGCGGTCGCGTTGAGCAGCCAGTTGGCGCCCACCCGGAACTTGGCCGCGTTGGTGCGCATCGCCATCAGGTGGTAGCCGCGGGCCACCACCTGGGCCGGCACCCCGTGCAGCTCCACGCCGAGCGGCCTGGACACGGCATCCTTGCCGCCGAGGTCGACCACCAGGCCCAAGTCCTTGTGGTAGTAGGGCTCCAGGGGCTGGCTGTGGAGCGCGGAGATCACGTTGTTCGCCGCCACACGGCCCTGCCGGGCGGCGTGCTGGGCGGTCGGCGGGCAGACCGCGCCGTCGCCCTTCGCGAGGTCCGGCACGGCGGCCGCGTCGCCCAGCGCGAACACGCCCTCGAACTGCGGCACCCGAAGCTCCGCCGTCACCGCGATCCGGCCGCGGACCGTCTCCGTGTCGAGCGTGGCGATCAGCGGGCTCGCCGCCACCCCGGCCGTCCAGATCAGCGTGCGGCAGGGCAGCACCCGGCCGTCGGTGAACTTGACCGACTCGGCGCCGACTTCGGCCACCGAGACGCCGAGCGACACCTCGATGCCGCGGCGGCGCAGTACCTCCAGGGCGGCCGTGCCCAGCGCGTCGCCCAGCTCCGGCATCAGCTTCGGGGCGATGTCGATCAGGTGCCACTTGATCTGCCGGGCGTCCAGGCGCGGGTAGCGGCGGGCCGCGGCGGTGGTCAGGCGCTGCAGGCAGGCGGCCGTCTCGGTGCCCGCGTAGCCGCCGCCGACCACCACGAACTGCAGTCGGGACTCGCGCTCCCGCTGGTCCAGGGTGGCCGAGGCGAGGTCGAGTTGGGCGATCACGTGGTCGCGGACGTAGGCCGCCTCGGCGAGCGTCTTCATCCCGCGGGCGTAGTCGGTGAGGCCGGGGATGTCGAAGGTGCGGGTGACGCTGCCGGGGGCGAGCACCAGGTAGTCGTACTTCAGCGCCACCACCTCGTCGGTGATCTTGCGGACCACGCACACCTTGGAGGCCGGGTCGACGCCGATCGCGCCGCCCGGGACGATGTGGGTGCGGCGCAGCGAGCGGCGCAGGGAGACCGCCACCGACTGCGGGGTCAGTACGCCGGCCGCGACGTGCGGCAGCAGGGGCAGGTAGAGCTGATAGCTGAACGGTGTGACCAGCGAGATCTCGGCCTCCGACGGCGCGAGCTTGTGTTCGAGGCGGCGGGCGCACTCCAGGCCGGCGAAGCCACCGCCCACGATCAGGATCCGAGGTCGTTCCATCGCTCATCCCTTTGCCGTGCAGGTCGTAACCGTGAAGGTCCCCGTGACTGCGTGAAGGTCCCCATTACTGTCCGCCACACTCGCACGGAGCAGCGGGGGCTGCCACCGGGATGGGGCGGATGGCGGAGGAGGGAAGGAGGTGGCGGGTCGGCACCGATAGGCTGTCGGCCGTGCTCCCCGAGGTGACGGCGATCCGTTATGTGACGCCACTGCGAGAAGGCGGCTCGATGCCGGGCCTGGTCGAGGCCGACGACCGGCGGCTGTACGCGCTGAAATGGGTCGGCGCGGCGCAGGGCCGCAAGGCCTTGGTGGCGGAGGTGCTGGCCGGGGAACTGGGCCGGCGGCTCGGTCTGCCGGTGCCGGAGCTGGTGACGATCGACCTGGATCCGGTGCTCGCCCGGAGCGAGCCGGACCAGCAGATCCAGGATCAGATGCGGGCCAGCGGCGGCACCAATCTCGGGATGGCGTTCGTCAGCGGTGCGCTCAACTTCGACCCGCTCTGCTTCGAGGTGGACCCGGAGTCGGCCGGCCGGGTGCTCTGGTTCGACGCGCTGATCGGCAACGTCGACCGCTCCTGGCGCAACCCCAACCTGCTGGTGGCGACCGGCGGGCTGCGGCTGATCGACCACGGCGCGAGCCTGATCTTCCACCACCACTGGGCGGGCGCCGCCGCCTGGGTGCGCCGCCCGTACGACGCCTCCGACCACGCGCTGCTGCGGGCCCAGCCCGACCTGGCGGCCGCGGACAAGGCGCTCGCGCCGCTCGCGGAGGCGGCGATCGAGGGGGCGGTGGCGCAGATCCCGGAGGTCTGGCTGGTGGACGAGCCCGGCTTCGACTCGCCCGAGGCGGTGCACGCCGCGTACCGCGCCCAGCTGACCGGGCGCCTGGCCGGTCCGCGCGACTGGCTGCCGGAGGTGCCCGCATGATCGAGCCGAGGACGCCCGAGCTGTCGATGGCTGGTGAGCTGCACGACTACGAGTACGCCGTGATCCGCGCGGTGCCGCGGGTCGAGCGCGGTGAGTGCGTCAACGTCGGGGTGCTGCTGTACTGCCGGCAGAACGCGCACCTGGCCGCCCGGACGCACCTGGACCAGGCCCGGCTGCTGGCGCTGGACCCGGTGGCGGACGTGCACGGGGTGCGGCGGGCGCTGTACGGGATCGAGGCGGTGTGCGCGGGGGGCTCGCAGGCCGGTCCGGCGGCGGGGGACAGCCCCGGGCAGCGGTTCCGCTGGCTGACCGCGCCGCGCAGCGCGATCGTCCAGCCGGGGCCGGTGCACACCGGGCTGACCGCCGACCCGGAGGCGGAGCTGCGGCGGCTGTTCGACCAGCTGGTGCTCTAGTCCTGCCCCACCTCCTGGCCGGCCTCTTCGCCCCGCCGCGGACGGTTGCCGTGGTCAAAGCTTGAGTTGCTGAAGCACTCCGCCGTACGCTGACCCCATGGGTTCGACAGCGACGACGACCGTACCGACCAACGCCGAGTTGATGGAGGCGTTGGCCGCCGTCGGCGCCGCGTATTTCCAGGACTTCGCGGCGGCCGCCGCCCGGCACGGGCTCTCCTCCTCCCAGGCCAAGGCGCTGGGCGCGGTGCAGGAGCCGGTGCCGATGCGGGCGCTGGCCGGACGGCTGGGCTGCGACGCCTCGAACGTCACCGGGATCGTGGACCGGCTGGAGTCGCTGCGCCTCGCAAACCGGGAGGCGGCGGCCGGTGACCGCCGGGTGAAGATCGTGGTGATCACCGAGGAGGGCCGGGAGATCCTGAACCGCATCCGCGGCGAGATGGCCCGTACCCACCAGGCCTTCGAGGCGATGACCGACGAGCAGCGGATCGCCCTGCACTCGATCTGTGCGCAGGTGCTGCCGGTGCTGGCCGGCCGGGCGGGCACCGCCTAGCGCGCGGCGCCACGCCCGGTCGGCCGGGGTCAGAGCACCTCGGCGATCGCCGGTGGCAGTGGGCGGTGGTGGAGCAGGGTGAGCGTGCGGGTGGCGCGGGTGAGCGCGACGTAGAGGTCCCGCGCGGACCGCGCCTGGATGGCGGCCGGCTCGACCACCACGACGGCGTCGAACTCCAGGCCCTTGCACGCCGCGACGGTGAGCGCGCCGAGGTCGCCCGCCAGGTCGTCCGGCGCGATCACGCCCAAGGTGCCGGCGGGGGCGGGCAGTTCGGCGAGGGCGGCGGCGAACCCGGCGTCCGGGACCTGGACGGCGGACGGGCGCTCGGCGCCCGGGCGGACCGACTCGGGCGGCTGCTGGTCGGGTGCGGTGGTGCGCAGGACGGCGGCGGCGAGTGCCATGATCGGCTCCGGCGTACGGTAGTTGACGGTCAGGCGGGTCTCGCGCCAGCGGCCGGGCAGGTGCGGGTCGAGCATCTCGGCCCAGCTGCGGGCGCCGGCGGGCGAGCCGGTCTGGGCGAGGTCGCCGACGATGGTGAGCGAACTGGTCGGGACGCGCCGCAGGACGGTGCGCCAGGCCATCGCGGAGAGTTCCTGAGCCTCGTCCACGACGACGTGGCCGTACGCCCAGGTGCGGTCGGCGGCGGCGCGTTCGGCCGTCGAGCGGTGGGGGCCGTCGTGGTGGAAGCGCCCGGCCAGCAGGGCCGGGTCGAGCAGGACATCGCCGGTCTGGCCGGTGATGGTCAACACGCCCTGGGCGAACGAGAGTTCGGCTTCGTCGGGGTCGTCCTCGGGGCGGTCGGCGGGCCGGGTGTCGCCGAGCAGTTCGGCGGCCTCGTCGAGCAGCGGGACGTCCTCGACCGTCCAGGGGCCGCCGGGCGGGCGGAGCAGCGCGTCGTGGTGGTCGGGCGCCGCCGAGGCGAGCAGGCCCGGGTCGGTGAGCAGCCGTTCCACCAGCTGCTCCGGGGTGAGTCGAGGCCAGAGCGGGTCGAGCGCGGCGCGGACGTCCGCGCGGGCCCACAGCTCGCGCGGGGCGTAGTGCGCCTCCTCGTCGTCGTACGGGCGGCCGAGCGCGAGCGCCTGGGCGACGGCGAGCGCGTCGAGCAGGGTGCGCAGGTAGTACGCGCGGGCCCGGTTGTGCGGCAGGCGCAGGCCGCGGGCGGCGTCCCGGGCCTCGGCGCAGGCGCGGGCGGACAGCCGCAGGCCCTCACCGAGGTCGAGGCCGCCGGCGGGGGCCGACTGGTGGGCCGCGACGGCCCGGCGCAGCACCCCGGCCATCCAGCGGCCGCCCTTGGCGACGGCGGTGGCGGCGGTGTCGCTGCGGGTCGCGGTGACGCCCGGGAAGAGCTCGCCGACGGTGCGCAGCACCACTTCGGTCTCGCCGAGGGCGGGCAGCACCTCGTCGATGTAGTGCAGGAAGCCGGGGTGGGGGCCGACGACCAGGACGCCGCGGCGCTCCAGCGCGGCGCGGTGGGTGAACAGCAGGTAGGCGGCGCGGTGCAGGGCGGCGACGGTCTTGCCGGTGCCGGGGCCGCCCTGGACGACCAGGGCGCCGGGCAGCGGGGCGCGGATCACCCGGTCCTGCTCGGCCTGGATGGTGGCGACCGCGGTGCCCATCCGGCCGGTCCGCTCGCGGGCGAGGGCGGCGAGCAGGGCGGCCTCGCCGACCAGGGTGCGGCGGCCGGACTCGTCGATCCGGTCGAGGTCGAGCGCCTCGTCGTCCAGGCCGGTGAGGGTGCGGCCACGGGTGTGCAGGTGGCGGCGGCGCACGACGGGGCCGGGTCGGGCGGGGGTGGCGGTGTAGAACGGCCGGGCGGCGGGGGTGCGCCAGTCGAGGAGGATCGGCTCGTACGCGTCGTCGCTCAGGCCGGTGCGGCCGATGTAGTGGACGGTGCCGTCGCGCTGGTCGAGGCGGCCGAAGCAGAGGCCGCGTTCGACGGCGTCGAGCCGGGCGGCGCGGCGGGTGGCCTCGCGGGCGCGCACCTCGCGTTCCAGCCGGGCCTGGTGGGTGCCGCCGGCGCCGGCCCCGTCGAGGGCGCCGTCACGGGCGCGGCGGGCCTGCGCGCGGGTGCTGTCCAACCGGGCGTAGAGCCGGGTGAGGTGGGCCTGTTCGGCGCGCAGCGCCTCGGCGAGGGGCGGTTCCGCTGGAATTCCGTGCATCGGCGTGGTATCCTTGCGGCGAGAAGTTTGTCGAGCGTCACCTGACGGACGCTCAATTGACCCAGCCTACCCGATGCGCCGACGTTCCGGCTGACCTCGGCTGTTAGGCTTGCGAAGCGTGAGCGCGAAGCCCCAGATCCCCAATGTCCTGGCCTCCCGGTACGCCTCGGCGACCCTGGCCCAGCTGTGGTCCCCCGAGCACAAGGTGGTCCTCGAGCGCCACCTGTGGCTCGCCGTCCTGAAGGCCCAGCAGGACCTCGGTGTCGAGGTGCCGGCGAACGCCGTCGCCGACTACGAGCGGGTGATCGACCAGGTCGACCTCGGCTCGATCGCCGCCCGTGAGCGGGTCACCCGCCACGACGTGAAGGCCCGGATCGAGGAGTTCAGCGAACTCGCCGGCCACGAGCAGATCCACAAGGGCATGACCTCCCGGGATCTGACCGAGAACGTCGAGCAGCTGCAGATCCGTCAGTCGCTGGAGCACGTGCGCGACCGTACGGTGGCCGTGCTGGTCCGACTGGCCAGCCTGGCCGCCCAGCACTCCGAGCTGGTCATGGCCGGCCGCTCGCACAACGTGGCCGCGCAGGCCACCACCCTGGGCAAGCGCTTCGCGTCGATCACCGACGAGCTGCTGGTCGCCTTCCGCCGTCTGGAGGAGCTGATCGCCCGCTACCCGCTGCGCGGGATCAAGGGCCCGGTCGGCACCGCCCAGGACATGCTGGACCTGCTCGGCGGCGACACCGACAAGCTCGCCGAGCTGGAGCGCCGGGTCGCCGGGCACCTCGGCTTCGAGAACGTGCTGACCAGCGTCGGCCAGGTCTACCCGCGCTCGCTGGACTTCGAGGTGCTCACCGCCCTCGTCCAGCTGGCCGCCGCGCCGTCCAGCCTGGCCAAGACCATCCGCCTGATGGCCGGCCACGAGCTGGTCACGGAGGGCTTCAAGGAGGGCCAGGTCGGCTCCTCGGCGATGCCGCACAAGATGAACACCCGCTCCTGCGAGCGCGTCAACGGCCTGGCCGTCATCCTGCGCGGTTACGCCTCGATGACCGGCGAGCTGGCCGGCGACCAGTGGAACGAGGGTGACGTCTCCTGCTCGGTGGTGCGCCGGGTCGCGCTGCCGGACGCCTTCTTCGCCTTCGACGGCCTGCTGGAGACCTTCCTGACCGTCCTCGACGAGTTCGGCGCCTTCCCCGCCGTGGTCGAGGCCGAGCTGGACCGTTACCTGCCGTTCCTCGCCACCACCAAGGTGCTGATGGGCGCGGTGCGCGCGGGCGTCGGCCGGGAGACCGGGCACGAGGTCATCAAGGAGCACGCCGTCGCCTCCGCGCTGGCGATGCGTGCGGGCGCCCGGGAGAACGAGCTGCTGGACCGGCTGGCCGCCGACGAGCGGATCCCGCTGGACCGGGCCGCGCTGGACGCGCTGCTGGCCGACCGGCTGTCCTTCACCGGCGCGGCCGGTGCCCAGGTCGCCGAGGTGGTCCGCCAGGTGGAGACCGTCGCGGCCGCCTACCCGGAGGCTGCCAAGTACGCGCCGGGCGACATTCTCTGACGGTATTTCAGTCAGTACTCCAGCCGGTGCTTCAGCCGGCCGAGGGCCCTGCCGCCGATCCGGTGGCGGGGCCCTCTTCCGTGGGCACGTGGCCCGGGTCGAGCGGCGGGGTGGTGCCGCAGTTCCACTGGCAGTCCGGCTCGGCGACGGGGTGGTCCGCCGGCGCGAGGACGTTGCCGCGGACGGTGGCGAAGGCGGTCAGCCCGCCGGTGACCAGCAGCCCGGCGCAGATCAGCATCGCGGTGTGGAAGGCGGAGTCCACCGCGGACGGCACCCGGTAGGCGTCGCCGCTCAGCCCGGCGAACGCGGGCAGGGCGGCGACCGCGAGCAGCCCGGCGGCGCGGGCGGCGGCGTTGTTGACGCCGCTGGCGATGCCCGCGTGCCGGACCTCGACGGCGGCCAGCACCGTCGCGGTCAGCGGCGCGACCAGCAGCACCATCCCGCAGCCCATCACCGCGACGGCGGGCAGCACGTCCGCCCAGTAGGAGGAGTGGGGGCCGGTGCGCAGCATCAGCAGCACCCCGGCGGCGCACAGCAGCGGGCCGACGGTGAGCGGGATCCGGGGGCCGATCCGCTTGCCGAGCCGCCCGGCGCGCGCCGACAGCGTCAGCATCAGCACGGTGATCGGGACCAGCGCGAGGCCGGAGACCAGCGGGGAGAAGCCCGCGACGATCTGCAGCTGCACCACCAGCAGGAAGAACACCCCGCTGAACGCCGCGTAGACGCACAGGGTGACCAGGTTCACGGCGGTGAACAGCCGGGAGGAGAAGAGGCCGAGCGGCAGCATCGGCTCGGCGGTGCGGCGCTCGACCGCGAGGAAGGCCGCGCCGAACAGCAGGCCGAGGGCGCCGCTGACCCAGACGGCGGGGGACAGTCCCTCCCCGGCGGCGGTGAGCGCGTAGGTGATCGCCCCGAGGGCGAGCGCGGCGAGCAGCGCGCCGAGGACGTCGAAGTGGCCGACGGCGCTCTCGTCCCGGCTCTCGGGGACGAAGCGGGAGGTGACCGCGACCACGGCGGCCGCGAGCGGCAGGTTCAGCAGGAAGATCCACCGCCAGCCCGGGCCGTCCACCAGCCAGCCGCCGACGAAGGGGCCGACCGCGGCCGCCACCCCGCCGAGGCCCGACCACAGACCCACCGCCGCCGAGCGGTCGTCCGGGTGGAAGACGGCCTGCAGCATGGCGAGCGAACCGGGGGTGAGCAGCGCCCCGCCGACGCCCTGGACGGCGCGGGCGGCGATCAGCACCTGGATGTCCGGGGCGGCGGCGCAGGCCGCGGAGGCGGCGGCGAACCAGACCACGCCGATCAGGAACACCCGGCGCCGGCCGTACCGGTCCCCGAGCGCGCCGCCGAGCAGGATCAGCCCGGCCAGGGTGAGCAGGTACGCGTTCAGCGTCCACTGCAGGGAGGCGAGCGTGGCGCCGAGATCGGCGCCGATCCGGGGCAGCGCGACGTTCACCACGGTGCCGTCGAGCAGCGCCATGCTGGAGCCGAGCACCGTCGCCAGAAGTACCCAGCGGCCTTGCGCGGTGCCCAGACGCAGGATGCCGGACTCAGAGGTGGTCACGGCCTGATCCTGCGCCCAGTGGGGTGTACGTGACAAGGGTCACCGGGGGGTGTGTTGACGGTGGGCGGTGCGTGAGCGGCCGGGTGCGCTGTGCTGGCGGGATGGGCGCAGCGTCGTGGATCAGTGGCGCCGGGTGAATGGATTGTGCACGTACAGTGCGGCGGATCATTCGGAGGGTCACCATGGTCCGCGCAGTGGTTGCCGGTTCAAGTGATCGACATTGCTTCACTCGAATGGATGGGTTTTAGTTCAGCGACCGCCCGGCCAGTCCGGACGGATCCTCCGGGCGGAACGCCGAGTCCTGCCGCTGCCCGGTGGTTCGAACTGAACTCTGTACGGCAGGAGCGGGGGACCCACAGGTAAGTCGCCGGACCGGAACGGCACGCTCTCGCGTGACCGGATCCAGGGCCGGCTAGGGGTGAAGCCGCGCATGCGGCCGGGCAACTCCAGCCCGAACCCGACAGCTCACCTCGCAGGCGTCGGAGAGGAAAATCCCATGCCTGCTCAGGCTCGTCGTATCGCCCTGCCCCGCGCCGTCCGCATCGGCATCGCCACCGCCGTCACCGGTGCCTCCTTCGCCCTCCCGCTCGTCACCGCGATGAGCGCCCAGGCCTACACCGTCCCGGCCGCCCCGGTCGCGCAGAGCACCACCTCGACCAGTGCCGCTCCCGCCTCCGCTCCCGCCGCCCAGGCCCCCGCGCAGGAGAGCTACCGCGTCGTCAGCGGCGACACCCTGTCGAAGATCGCCGACGCCAAGCACGTCGACGGTGGCTGGGAGGCGCTGTACGCGCACAACCGCTCGGTCGTCGGTGGCAACCCGAACCTGATCTTCCCGGGCCAGCAGCTCGCGATCGCCGGCCAGGCCACCGCTGCCGCGCCGTCCTCGGACGCCGCCCCGGCCAAGCCGGCCGCTCCGGCCGCCTCGGACACCGCCGCCAAGCCGAAGGCCCAGCTGGAGGTCCGGACCGAGGCCGCGAAGCCGTCCGCCCAGCTCCAGACCCAGGTGCAGACCGCCGCGCCGGTCGCCGCGGTCACCGCCACCCCGGTAGCCGCCGCCACGTCCGGCTTCGTCGCGCCGCTGGCCAACCCGAAGCTGGGCACCGCCTACGGCGTGGCCGGCTCGATGTGGGCCTCCGGCCACCACACCGGCCAGGACTTCGTGGCCTCCACCGGCACCCCGCTGCGCGCCGTCGCCAACGGTGTCGTGGTGAAGGCCGGCAACGGCGGCGCCTACGGCAACGAGGTCGAGATCAAGCTCTCCGACGGCCACTACGCCGAGTACGCGCACCTCTCCTCGATCGGTGTGAAGATCGGTCAGACCGTCACCGCCGGCCAGCAGATCGGCCTCTCCGGCGCGACCGGCAACGTGACCGGCCCGCACCTGCACTTCGAGATCCGCAACGGCTCGGAGTACGGCTCGGACATCAACCCGGTCACCTACCTGCGGGCCCACGGCGTCGCGCTCTGACCCGTACCGCTTGAGAAGCCACCGCTGCTACGGGCGGAACGACCTCCCGGAATGGTCATGTCGGGTGACCGCTCGACCGGGTGATCGCCGCAGCGGCGGACATGGGCGCGGGACACGCCCAGGCCGGCCCGGCGCACGAGACCTCCCTCGTGTGCCGGGCCGGCCATCGCCTTTTCCGGCCGATGCTTTTCTCGGCCAATGCCCTTTCCGGGCGGGCTCGTTCGAGCGCGGGTGAGTGGAACCGAACAGGGCGTCAACCTGCCCGCGACCGGTCCGACGATCTGTTCTTGCGAGGGCTCTCGCCGCGCCCCGATGCTGTCGGGCAGTCGGCGCCCGGCGGTTCGGCGGGCGGTGGAGCCATGGCGCACGGAGGAGGACGGATGGCCGTCCGGAGCGGGGAAACGGTCGACGGGCAGACCGGGGGAGGCGGGGTCGACCGGTTGAAGGCGGACTCGGTCGGCCTGGTGGGCGTGGTGTTCATGGCGATCGCCACCGCCGCCCCGATCACCGCGATGACCGGCAACCTGCCGATCGTCGTCGGGCAGGGCAACGGCGTCGGCGCGCCCGCCGCGTACGTCCTGGCGACCGTGGTGCTCACGGTGTTCTCGGTCGGGTACGTGGCGATGGCCCGGCACATCACCGCGGCCGGGGCGTTCTACGGGTACATCTCGCACGGGCTCGGCCGGGTCGCCGGGATGGCCTCGGGGCTGCTCGCGGTGCTCGCGTACATCGTGTTCGAGGCCTCGGTCATCGGCTTCTTCGCCTACTCGCTGCGCGGACTGGTCCGTTCGCAGCTCGGTGTGGACCTGGGGTGGGGCTGGTACGCGCTGTTCGGGCTGGCGGTGATCGGGGTGATGGCCTGGTTCGACCTGCATCTGACGGCGGGGCTGCTCGGGGTTGCGCTGGTGCTGGAGATCGGGGTGCTGGGTGCGGTCTCGCTGGCCGTGCTGGTGGGCGGCGGCGGGCCGGACGGCATCGTCGGCGAGGCGGTGAACCCGCTGAACGCGCTGACGGGGGTAGGGGGTTCGGGCGCTGCGGCGGCCGGCCTCGGCCTGTTCTTCGCGTTCTGCTCCTGGGTGGGCTTCGAGTCGACCGCGATGTACGGCGAGGAGTCCCGGGACCCGAAGCGGGTGGTGCCGCGGGCGACCCTGGTCTCGGTGGTCGGGGTCGGGCTGTTCTACGTGTTCGTGTCCTGGATGATCGTGTCCGGCAACGGGGTTCGGCACGCGATCGACGTGGCGAGCGGCGCGGTGCCGGGCAAGGACGGGAACAGCCTGTTCCTCGACCCGCTGGGCGCGTACCTCGGGGCCTGGGCGGTGAAGGTGTTCCAATGGCTGGTCGTCACGGGCTCGTTCGCCTGCGCGATGGCCTTCCACCAGTGTGCGGCCCGCTACCTGTACGCGATCGGGCGGGAGGGGTTCCTGCTCCCGGCGCTCGGCCGCACCCACCCGAGGTACGGCTCGCCGCACGTCGCCTCGGTGGTGCAGTCGGGGATCGCGGGCGCGCTGGTGGCGGCGTTCCTGGCGGCGGGGATGGATCCGTACACGCACCTGTACACGCTGCTCGCGCTGCTCGGCACGATGGCGATCCTGATCGTGCAGACGCTCTGCTCCTTCGCCGTGGTGGGGTACTTCCACGTGCAGGGCAGGCACCCGGAGACCAAGCACTGGTTCCGCACGCTGGTGGCACCGCTGCTGGGCGGGGTGGCGATGGCCGGGGTGGTGGTGCTGCTCGTGCTCAACAAGGACACCGCGGCCGGGGCGGCCGCCGGGACGCTGCTGTTCCGGCTGATCCCGTACCTGGTGATCGGGGCCTTCGTGGGCGGGATCGTGCTGGCGCTCACCATGCGTCGGCGCAGCCCCGAGCGGTACGCGCGGATGGGGCGGGTGATCCTGGAGGAGGCCGCCGTCGAGCGGAATTGACGATACGTCAGAATATCGGTCTGCTGGTTCAGATCCGGTGGGCGGGCAGGCCGTGCTGGGCGGCGGTCAGCAGCTGGTGCATCCGGTGGCCGAAGTCCTCGGTGTCGGCGGCCGGTTCGGGGAAGACCAGGCGGACGTCGCGGTGGCCGTGCGGGTGGTCCAGGCGCAGCACCAGGCCGTGGCGGTCCAGGGCGAGCGGGCGGACGTCCGGGTGCTGGGCGAGCAGGTCCGGGTCGAGCAGGCGGGTGAGGACGGCGAGGGCGTCGGCGTGGTCGTCGGCGAGGTGGGTGAGCATGGCGGCCTCGTAGCGGGCCGGCGGGTCGGGCGTGGCGAGGGCGAGGTCGTCGGCGGTGAGCGCGCCGGTGCCGTACGGGGTGGCGAGGACGGCGTGGGCGACGTCCACGCGCAGGTGCACGCTCAGGCCGTCGTCGGCGAGGTGGGCCAGGTGCAGCCGGCCGGCCAGCGTGAGGCGGGCACGGACCCGGTCGCGGACGGCGACGGGGGCGATGTCGGTGACGTCCAGGACGACCGCGAGTCCCTCGGCGGCGCCGGCGGCGGCGGTGGTGAGCGGGGTGCCCAGCGGGGCGCGCAGGCGCAGTCGGGAGCCGTGGACGGAGACCGGGCTCTCCAGGTCGTGGTGCTCGCCGCAGGCGCGGACGGTGAGCGAGGAGGTCGCGCTGAGCAGGCTGTGGGCCCGTTCGGCGGTGGTGGGCTCGGGCACCTCGGCGTCGCGGGCGGACAGGCTCATGGGGGGCCTCCATCAAGTTAGGTGAGCCTAACCTAATGTCCGTCGAGGGGTGTGGCAAGTGGCGCGCCGGGGTTGTCGCCGAGTTGCTGTCGCTGAAGATAGGCGGCGCTTGCAAGTATCTGCGGACCGCCGTATTGTCGACGCTGGTAGTTGCACACGCAAAGATCTCTCTTCGGAAAGCGGTCCCTCATGCCCCTCGCGCTCCTGGCGCTGGCGATCAGCGCCTTCGGCATCGGCACCACCGAGTTCGTGATCATGGGCCTGCTGCCCGAGGTCGCCGGCGACTTCTCGGTCTCCATCCCCACCGCCGGCCTGCTCATCTCGGGCTACGCGCTCGGCGTCGTGATCGGCGGACCGCTGCTCACCGTCCTCGGCACCCGGGCACCCCGCAAGGGCATGCTGCTGACGTTGATGGGCCTGTTCGTGGTGGGCAACCTGATCGCGGCCGTCGCGCCCGCCTTCGGGCTGCTGATGGTCGGGCGGATCGTCAGCGCCTTCGCACACGGCGCGTTCTTCGGCATCGGCTCGGTGGTCGCCGCCGACCTGGTCGCCCCGCACAAGCGGGCCGGCGCGATCGCCCTGATGTTCACCGGCCTCACCGCCGCCAACGTGCTCGGCGTCCCGATGGGCACGCTGCTCGGCCAGCACTTCGGTTGGCGCTCCACCTTCTACGTCGTCGCCGGGCTCGGCCTGGTCGGCCTCGCCGGGATCGCGGCGCTGGTGCCCGTCCAGCCACGGGCCGAGGCCGCCCGGCTCGGCGCCGAGCTGGCCGCCTTCCGGACCCTGCGGCTCTGGTCGGCGCTCGCCATGACCGTGCTCGGTTGGGGCGGCATCTTCGCGATGTTCACCTACATCACGCCGATGATGACCGAACTGGCCGGCTTCGCCCCGAGCAGCGTCACCTGGCTGCTCTTCCTGTTCGGCGTCGGACTGTTCGTCGGCAACCTGCTGGGCGGCTGGTTCGCCGACCGCGCGCTGATGCGCAGCCTCACCGTGATCCTCGCGGTGCTCGCGGCGCTGCTGTTCGCCTTCACCTTCGCCGCGCACAGCAAGGTGGCCGCGATCGTCACCATCCCGCTGATCGGGCTGTTCGGCTTCGCGACCGTCGCGCCGCTGCAGAAGCGGGTCATGGACCAGGCGGCCGGCGCGCCGACGCTGGCCTCGGCCGCCAACATCGCCGCGTTCAACCTGGGCAACGCGCTGGCCGCCTGGCTCGGCGGGCTGGTCATCTCGGCCGGGCTCGGCTACGCCGCGCCGAACTGGGTGGGCGGGCTGCTGACCGTCGTCGCCCTCGGCGTGACGGTGTTCTCCGCGGCGCTGGACCGGCGCGGCGGCGCGGCGGGCGAGGGGCGGATCGTGGCGCACTCGGGCGCGGCGGTCGAGCAGGGCGTGCCCGTGGGGCGGTGAGCGCGGGAAGCGGCGAAGGGCCCGGACGGCTGGGGGGCGTCCGGGTCCTCGCGTCGGTCATGAGGCTCAGGCGCCTTGCCGGCCGTGCGGCTCGGGCGACCGTTCGTCGGTCGCGGGGCTCAGACGACGACGGCCTGGGCGTCGATCTCGACCAGCATCGGCTCCTGCGGCAGCTCGACGAAGATCGTGGTGCGGCAGGGCTTCACGCCGCCGGGCTTGACGTTCTCCTCGATGAACTCGGCGTACACCTCGTTCATCAGCGGGAAGTCGGCCCGCTTGGTGAGGTAGACGCGGAACATCACCACGTCCTCGATGGTGGCGCCGCCGGCCTCGACGATCGCCTTGACGTTCTCCAGCGTGCGCCGGGTCTGCGCCTTCACGTCGCCGTGGTGGAGGTACTCGCCGGTCGCCGGGTCCTGCGGGCCCTGGCCGGAGACCTGCAGGATCGGGCCCTTGCGGACGCCCTGGGAGAACATCCAGGCGGGGGCGGGAGCGCCGTCGGTGCGGATCTCGGTCTTGTCGCTCATGAGCTTCCTTACGTTCTGACGGTGGATCAGCTGCGGTCCGGGCAACCGCAGTCGGCGGAGATGCCGCGGGTGGTGGCGAGCAGCTGCGGGAGGAGGTCCAGCACCTGCTCGTAGGGGAGGACGACGTCCGGGACGGAGATGGACGCGGCGGCGACCACCCGGCCGCTGCCGTCCCGGATCGGCGCGGCCACGCAGTTGATGAACGCCTCGTGCTCGGCGTGGTCCTGCGCCCAGCCCTGGACGGCGACCTTCTCCAACTCGGCGAGCAGCGCCTCGGGCGTACTGAGGGTGCGCGGGGTGTGCGGGGTGAAGTCGATCCCGGCCACCACCCGGCGGCGTTCGGGCAGCGGCAGGTCGGCGAGCAGCACCTTGGAGACGGCGGCGCTGTGCAGGGCGGCGCGCAGGCCGATCCGGGAGTACATCCTGACCGGGTGCCGGGAGTCGAACTTGTCGATGTAGACGACCTCGCCGCCCTCGTACGCGGCCAGGTGCACGGTCTGGCCGGTGGCGGCGTTCAGCTCGGCCAGGTGCGGGGCGGCGATCCGGCGCACACCGCGCTGCTCCAGGGCGAGGCCGGACAGGGCGAACAGGCCGGCGCCCAGGTGGTAGCGGTAGGCGGCGTCGCGGTAGACGAACCGTTCCTCCTCCAGGCTCTGGAGCAGCCGGAGCACGGTCGTCTTGTGCACGCCGAGCACCTCGGCCAGCTGGTCGAGGGAGCGCTCGCCCTCGCCGAGCTCGGCGAGGAGGCGCAGGGCGCGGGTGACGGTCTGGCTCATCGTGCTCCGCCGGGGTCGTTCGGGCTCGGGTTCGTGCTCATTGTGCCCGGGCCCGCAGGGCGTCGTGGGACCGCTCCGCGGGGACGGCCGGGCCGGTGATGCCCGCCGCCGAGACCCGGGTGGCGGCCCAGTCGGCGGGCGAGGCGTCGAGCAGCGCGGTCACCGCGGCGGCGGACGGCAGCTCGGCCTGGTCGCCGTGGGCGGTCAGCGCGCAGGCGGCGCTCAGGTGGCCGAGCCGCAGCCGGCGGCGCTGGTCCAGGCCGTGGACGGTGCCGGCCAGGTACCCGGCGGCGAAGGCGTCGCCCGCGCCGGTGGCCTCGACCACGTCGACGGCCAGGGCGGGCTCGGCCACCGCCGTACCGTCCCGCTCCAGGGCGGTGACCAGCCGGGCGGCGTCCTTGACCACCACGGTGGCGGGGGTGGGGAAGCGGCGGCGCAGCGCGGCCGGGTCCCCGGTGCCGAAGGCGGCCTCGGCCTCGTCGGCGCCGAGCAGCAGCAGGTCGGCGGCGTCCAGCAGTGGCGGCAGGACGGCCGGGTCGCGGTCGTGCCAGAGTGCGGGGCGCCAGTTGAGGTCGAAGCTGACGATCCGCCCCGGGCGGCGCTCGGCGAGCAGGGCGCGCAGCAGGGCGAGGCAGTCGTCGGTGAGCGCGGCGGTGATGCCGGACAGGTGCAGGAGGCGGGCGCCGGACAGCAGCCGGGCGGCGGCCTGGTCGGCCAGCAGGGCGGGGGAGAGCGCGGCGGCCGCGGAGCCGCGCCGGTGGTAGTGCAGCCGGCTCCGGCCGGGGCCGAGGTCGTGGCGGTGCCCGGTGGCGCCGCCGACCTCCTTGAGGTAGAGGCCGGTGGGGCGGTGCGGGTCGACGGCGACCGCCGAGACGTCCACACCGCGGGCGGCGACCTCGTCGAGCAGCCGGCGGCCGAAGCCGTCGTCGCCGACCCGGCTGATCCAGGCGGTCGGCACGCCGAGTGCGGCCAGTGCGACGGCCACGTTGGACTCCGCACCGCCGACCGACAGCCGGAAGTTCTCCACCGCCTCCAGCGGGCCCGGCCGGTCCGGCAGCAGCACCGCCATGGACTCGCCCACGCACACGGCCGTCGGGGAAGGACCGGGTCGGGTCGGGCCCGGGGTGTCCTGTCGCGGCATCTGCTGGGCTCCTCGTCTGCGGCGGCCGTTCCGTTGACCGTGATCCGGCGCCGATGCTAGAACCGTGATGCCAACATGTGCAACCCTCATTGCACATGTTGCAACACGGCAGATGGAGGAAGACGGTGGAGCAGACCTTCGCAAGCATCGGCACCGGGCCGGGCATCGACGGCGGCGCGGTGGCGGGCCTCGCCGACGAGACGCTCGACTGGCGGTTCAAGGCCGTCCCGCCGGACGTCTCCTCGGTGGGGCGCCCGGACGGCGCCGCGCAGGGGCGCTCGGTCCGGGACTGGCTGGCCACCGGGCCCACCCTCGCCGGGCTGGGCACCCCGCTGCTCACCCTGGACGGCGCCGCGCTGGACCACAACATCCGCACCATGGCCGACTGGTGCGCCAAGGCCGGGGTCGCGCTCGTGCCGCACGGCAAGACCACCATGGCGCCCGCCCTGTGGCAGGCGCAGCTCGTCGCCGGCAGCCACGGCATCACCCTCGCCAACCTGCCGCAGGTGCGGGTCGCCCGGGCCTTCGGGGTCGAGCGGATCCTGCTCGCCAACACCCTGCTCGACCCGGCCGGACTGGCCTGGATCGCCGCCGAGTTGGCCGCCGACCCGGCCTTCGCCTTCGTCTCCTGGGTGGACTCCGCCGAGAGCGTCCGGCTGATGGACGAGGCGCTGCGCGCCGCCGGGGCCGAACGACCGGTCGAGGTCCTGATCGAACTCGGCGGCCCCGGCGGGCGGACCGGTGCCCGCGGCGTGGACGCGGCCGTCGAGGTCGCCGCCGCCGTCCTGCGCGCCCCCACCCTGCGCCTCGCGGGCGTCGGCGGGTACGAGGGCGCGCTCGCCCACGACGCGTCCGTCGACGGGCTGGACACCGTCCGCGGCTACTTGAGGACGCTCGCCGAACTGCACGGCCGGCTCGCCCGCGCCTACCCGGGCGACGCCCAGCCGGTGGTGACGGCCGGCGGCAGCGCCTACTTCGACCTGGTCGTCGAGGAACTGACAGGGCTGCCGGAGGCGTTCGTGGTCCTGCGCTCGGGCGCGTACATCGCCCACGACGACGGCTTCTACCGGGGCATCTCCCCGCTGGCCCGGGGCGCCGGCGACGCGCCGTTCCGCAGTGCGCTGCACGGCTGGGCGCGGGTGGTGTCCCGGCCCGAGCCGCAGCTGGCGCTGCTGGACGCCGGCAAGCGCGACCTGCCCTTCGACGAGGGCCTGCCCGATCCGCAACGCGTGCGCGGTGGCGCGGAGTTGACCGGGACGTCGGCCCGGATCACCGCGCTCAACGACCAGCACGCCTTCCTGCGCGACGCGGGCGACCTCGCCCCGGTCGGCGCGGTGGTGCGGGTCGGCGTCTCGCACCCGTGCACGGCCTTCGACAAGTGGACGGCGATCCCGGTGCTGGACTCCGCCGACGCGGCCGAGCCGAAGGTCACCGGGCTGGTCAGGACGTTCTTCTGATGGCGGGCGGCAGAGCGGGGCGCGTGGGCGTCGGGGACGCCGGGGGCCTTGAGGGCGCCGGGGACGCCGTGGTCTTCCGGGGCGCCACGGTGGTCGACGGCACCGGTGCGGACCGCTACCGGGCGGACGTGCGGATCGCCGACGGCCTGATCACCGGGATCGGCCGGGGCCTCGACGCGCCCCGGGTGGTGGACGCGGACGGCCTGGTCCTCACCCCCGGCTTCATCGACATGCACGCCCACTCCGACCTCGCTCTGCTGCTCGAACCCGAGCACCCGGCCAAGGTCACCCAGGGAGTCACCTGCGAGGTCCTCGGCCAGGACGGCCTGTCCTACGCCCCGGTCGACGACACCACGCTGCCCGCGCTGCGCCGCCAACTGGCCGGCTGGAACGGGGATCCGGAGGGCTTCGACTGGGACTGGCGCGGCGTCGCCGGCTACCTGGACCGGATCGACCGCACCGGCGCCGCCGTCAACGCCTGCTACCTCGTCCCGCACGGCTCGCTGCGGATGCTCGCCATGGGCTGGGCGAACCGGCCGCCCGCCCCGGCCGAACTCGACCGGATGCGCCAGCAGTTGGCGCAGGGCCTGCTGGACGGCGCGGTCGGCATGTCCAGCGGCCTCAGCTACACCCCCGGGATGTACGCGGACACCGCCGAGCTGGTCGAGCTGTGCACCGTGGTCGCGGCCTACGGCGGCTTCCACGCACCGCACCAACGCTCATACGGCGCCGGCGCGTTGGAGGGATACGCGGAGATGGTGGAGATCGCCCGGCGGACCGGCTGCGCGCTGCACCTGACCCACGCCACGATGAACTTCGGCGTCAACCGGGGCCGCGCCGGCGAACTGCTGGAGCTGGTCGACGAGGCGCTCGCCGACGGCGTCGACCTCACCCTGGACAGCTACCCCTACCTGCCCGGATCCACCACCCTGGCCGCCCTGCTGCCGAGTTGGGCCACCGAGGGCGGCCCGGCGGCGACGCTCACCCGGCTCGCCGACCCGGCGGCCCGCGAGCGGATCCGCTACGACGTGGAGGAGAAGGGCAGCGACGGCTGCCACGGCGTGGTCGCCGACTGGGCGACGATCCAGATCTCGGGCGTCCGCGCGGCGGAGCTGGCGGCGACGGTCGGCCGGACCGTCGCCGAACTCGCCGCCGAGCGGGGGCGCGGCGGGACGGAGGTCTTCCTCGACCTGCTGCGCCGCGACGAACTGGCCACCACGATCCTCCAGCACGTCGGGCACGAGGAGAACGTCCGGGCGATCATGCGCCACCCGGCGCACACCGTCGGCAGCGACGGACTGCTGGTCGGCGCCCGGCCGCACCCGCGCGCCTGGGGCACCTTCCCCCGCTATCTCGGCTACTACAGCCGGGATTTGGGCGTGCTGACGCTGGAGGAGACGGTCGCCCGAATGACCGGCCGGCCCGCCGCCCGGCTCGGACTGCACCGGCGCGGCCGGATCGCCCCCGGCCACCACGCCGACCTGGTGCTCCTCGACCCCGGACAGGTCCGGGACGCCGCCACCTTCGAGCACCCCCGGCTGCCCGCCGAGGGCATCGAGCACGTGTACGTCAACGGCACCGCCGTCGTCCGGCAGGGCCGCACCACGGGCGCCCGGCCCGGGCGCGCCCTGCGCCGCACCGACCGAGGAACCCGAGCCCTGTGAATCCCGCCACCGTGCATCCGCCCGCCGAGAACCCGCTTTCCGCCCTGACCGACGACCCGGTGATCGCCGTGGTCCGCGCGCCCCGGATCCCGGACGCGGCCGCGCTGTGCGCCGCGCTCGCCGAGGGTGGCATCAACTGGACCGAATTCACCTACACCACACCGGATGTGACGCACCATCTGCTACGCGCCGCCGAGGCGGGTTGGCGGGTTGGCGTCGGTACCGTGCTGACCGCCGAGCAGGCCGAGCGCGGGATCGCCGCCGGGGCCTCCTTCCTGGTCACCCCCGGCTGCCGGCCCGAGGTCGCGGAGGCCGCCCGGGCCGCCGAGGTGCCGGTGGTGCTCGGGGCGCTCACCCCGACCGAGGTGGCCCGGGCGGTGGACCTCGGCGCCGCCGCCGTGAAGATCTTCCCGGCCCGGGCGTTCGGCCCCGGCTACTTCAAGGATCTGCGCGGCCCGTACCCGGACGTCCCGCTGGTGGCGTCCGGCGGCGTGAACGCGGGCAACGCCGCGGAGTTCCTGGCGCACGGAGCGCTCGCGGTCTGCGCGGGGACGGACGTGGTGGTGCCGGACGCGGTCGCGGCGGGGGACTGGGCGGAGATCACCCGGCGGGCCCGGGCGTTCACCGAGGCGTGCGCCGCCGCCCGGGCCTGAGGCGGTCGCTGCGGTCGGGATCGGGGTCTCGATACTGGCAGCGGCGGTGGGCGGTGGGCGGTGGGCGGCGGGCTGTCGGGATGGCCGGGGATGGGCGAGAATCATGGTCCCCGGCCCCGGATCCGGCAGGAGGACCCACCCCATGACCTCGACCCGCCCCGGCCCCGACTGGCTGGCCGACGCCGTCCTGTACCAGATCTACCCGCAGACCTTCGCGGACTCCGACGGCGACGGCATCGGCGACTTCGCGGGCATCGCCGAGCACCTCGACCATCTCGCCTGGCTCGGCGTCGACACCGTCTGGCTCAACCCCTGTTTCGCCTCGCCGTTTCGCGACGCCGGCTACGACGTCACCGACTACCTCGCCCCCGCCCCGCGCTACGGCACCACCGAGGATCTGGTCGCGCTGGTCGAGGCCGCCCGCCGCAAGGGCATCCGGATCCTGCTCGACCTGGTCGCCGGCCACACCTCCGACCGCCACCCCTGGTTCCTGGCTGCCGCCGAGGACCCGACCGACCACCGGTACATCTGGTCCGAGCGTCCGGTGGACGGCTTCGTCGCCTCGCCCGGCAGCCGCCCCGGCTGCTACCGGCCGAACTTCTTCGACTGCCAGCCGGCGCTCAACTTCGGCTACGCACGTGGCAGTTCCGAGGAGCCCTGGCGTCAGCCGGTGGATGCCGAGGGCCCGCGCGCCAACCGGGCGGCGCTGCGCGAGATCATGGCGCACTGGCTCGGCCTCGGGATGGCCGGCTTCCGGGTGGACATGGCGTCCTCGCTGGTCAAGGACGACCCGGGCCTGGTGGAGACCGCCAAGCTGTGGACCGGTCTGCGGGACTGGCTGGACCGCGCCCACCCGCAGGCCGCCCTGTTCGCCGAGTGGGGCGATCCGGCGGCCGCCGTCGCGGCGGGCTTCCACGCGGACTTCTTCCTGCAGTTCGGCGGCGCCGACCACGGCCTGCCTCTGCGCTCGCTCTGGAACAACGGCGGCGGCACCGTCGAGGAGTTCTGGCACCAGGGCCCGTGCTACTTCGAGGCCGAGGGGCGCGGTACCCCGCAGGTGTTCCTGGACGCCTGGCGCTCCGCCGCCGAACTGACCGAGGGCAGCGGCCACATCGCCCTCCCGACCGCCAACCACGACTTCTCCCGGCTGGCCACCGGCCCGCGCACCGCCGAACAACTGGCCGCCGCCTTCGCGTTCCAGCTCACCTGGCCGACCCTGCCGGCCGTGTACTACGGCGACGAGATCGGCATGCGCTACCTGCCCGGGCTGCCCGACGTCGAGGGCAGCGCGCTCGGCCCGCGGTACAACCGGGCCGGCTCGCGGACCCCGATGCAGTGGGAGCCCGGACCGACGGCGGGTTTCTCCGGCGCGCCGCCCGAGCGCCTCTACCTGCCCGTGGACCCGGACCCGCGGCGGCCGGACGTGCTCTCCCAGCGGGCCGATCCGACCTCGCTGCTGCACACCGTCCGGCGGCTGATCGCGCTGCGCCGCGCGCACCCGGGATTGGGCGCGGCCGGCGGCGTCGAGGTCCGCAACGCCGGGTACCCGCTGGTGTACACCCGGGCCGGGCGGTACCTGGTGGCGGTCAACCCGCGCCGGGAGCCGGGGTCGGTGCGGCTGGAGTGTGGCGGTGTGCGCCCGCTGGAGGCGCAGGGCGTGCGGGTGGCGGACGGGGAACTGCGGGCGGAGGGCTTCGGGTACGGGGTGTTCGAGCTGTCCTGAGGCCCGGGCTGCGCGTGCCGGGCCTCGGGCTGCCCGCTCCGGTCCGTTCCGGGGGTTCGGACTGCTCGCTCCGAGCCCCCGGCCACGGGGACCGGCTTTCGATCGGCGTCGAGTGGTTGTAAGCTACATCCATAGATGGTTGCATTTACCACCTGTAATGGTCGTATATGCCACCCGACTGACCGATGTCGCCGGAGGACCGTACGAACGTCATGAGCACACCCCAGACCCCCGCCGCAGCGCCCACCCTGGGGCACTCGCTCAAGCACCTCGCCGTCCACCTGATCACCCCGCTGCTGATGTGCCTCGGCATGGCGCTCGCCTACCAGGGCGCCTTCCACCAGCCCGAGCCGCACCACCTGAAGGTCGCCGTCGTCGGCACGACCCCGCAGGCGCACGGCCTGGCGGAGGCGATCCGGGCCAAGGCCGGGGACACGCTCGACGTCCGCACCCTGCCCGACCGGACGGCCGCCGAGCAGCAGTTGCGCGACCGCGACCTGGTCGGGGCGTTCGTCCCGGACGCCAGGAGCCCTGAACTGCTCGTCGCCAAGGGGAACTCGGACACCTCGGTGGTGGCCGCCACGGCGGTGTTCGCCAACGTCGCCGACCGGCAGGGCGTCCCGCTGCACGTCACCGACCTCACCACGCCGGCCGAGGGTGACCCGACCGGTCAGGGCCTGTTCTTCCTGCTGGTCTCGCTGAGCATCGGCTCCTACGCGAGCGTCGCCGCGATCGGCGCGGCCGGCGCCGGGCTGAGCCTGCGGATCCGGGCGCTGGTGGGCGTGGCGGTGTCGCTGGTGGTGAGCGTGATCGGGGCCGTCACCGCCGGGCCGGTCTTCCACGTGGTCGACCACGACCTGGCCGCGGTGTGGGCGCTCGGCTGGCTCTACTCGGCGGGGGTGGTCCTGATCGGCATCGGCCTGCACGCCTTCCTGAAGAAGTGGACCACGCTGGCCCTGATGGTGCTGTTCGTGATGCTGAACTTCACCAGCTCCGGCGGCGTCTTCCGGCCCGAGCTGCAGAATGGTTTCTTCGGCACCCTGCACGGCTTCTGGACCGGTGCCGGCTTCCTGGAAGGCGCGCGCAGCATCCTGTACTTCGACGGCGGCGCGGGCCTCGGCGGGCACGTCCTGACGCTGGTGGTCTGGTTGCTGCTGGGCGGCGCCGCGCTGGTGGCCGCCGCGCTGTACGAGGGGCGCGGGCGCCGACCGGTGGAGGCCCCGGCGGAGGTCGAGGAGGAGACGGAGGAGGCGGTCGCGGTCTGACCGCACCGCACGCGCAGCTCCACCCGGGCCAAGGGCATCGGCGCCGGGTGGGGATCGGCGGCCCGCGCCCGGCTCTGGACAAGCCGGACGCGGGCCCGTTCGCGTCTACCGGTACGCCGCCTGCCCGGTGAGTGCCTGGCCGATCACCAGGGTGTGGATCTCGCTGGTGCCCTCGTAGGTCAGCACCGACTCCAGGTTGTTGGCGTGCCGGATCGGCGAGTACTCCAGCGAGATGCCGTTGGCGCCCAGGATCGTCCGGCACTCGCGGGCGATCGTCAGCGCCTCCCGCACGTTGTTGAGCTTGCCGACGCTGACCTGCTCGGGGCGCAGCCGCCCGCCGTCCTTCAGCCGGCCGAGGTGGACGGCGAGCAGCGCGGAGTTGCCGAGCGCCACCGCCATGTCGGCGAGCTTGCGCTGGGTCAGCTGGAAGCCGCTGATCGGCCGGTCGAACTGGACCCGGGAGTCGGCGTACCGCAGGGCCGCCTGGAGTGAGTCCCGCCCGGCGCCGACCGCGCCGAACAGGATGCCGAAGCGTGCCTCGTTCAGGCAGGACAGCGGCCCGCGCAGCCCCGCGGCCCCGGGCAGTCGTGCCTCGGCGGGCAACCGGACGTCGGCCAGGTGCAGTTCGGAGGTGACGGAGGCGCGCAGCGACATCTTCTGCCGGATGTCGCGGGTGCTGAAGCCGGGCGTGCCGCGCGGGACGAGGAAGCCGCGGACGCCCTCATCGGTGTCGGCCCAGACGGTCGCGACGTCCGCGATGCCGCCGTTGGTGATCCACATCTTGGAGCCGTTGAGGATCCAGTCGCCGCCGTCGCGCACCGCGCGGGTGCGCATCCCGGCCGGATTGCTGCCGAAGTCCGGCTCGGTGAGGCCGAAGCAGCCGATCGCGGTGCCGGCGGCGAGCCGGGGCAGCCACTCCTGCTTCTGCTCCTCCGAGCCCCACCGGTGGATCGAGTACATCGCGAGCGAGCCCTGGACGGAGACGAAGCTGCGGAAGCCGGAGTCGGCGGCCTCCAGTTCGAGGCAGGCCAGGCCGTAGGAGACGGCGTTGGTGCCGGCACAGCCGTAGCCGTCCAGATGCATGCCGAGCAGGCCCAACGCGCCCATTTCGGGGGCGAGTTCGCGGGCGAAGTGGGCGTTCTCGAACCACTCGGCCAGGTGCGGGCGGACCCGGTCGGCCAGGAACGTGGCCACGGTGGCCTGGATGTCGCGCTCCTCGTCGGTCAGTACGGCGGCGAGGTCGATCAGATCGAGCGGGTCGGCGAGGGGAGTGGTGCGGGTGCTCATGGGTGGTCCTCGGGGTGCCGGTCGGGGCTGGTGGGCTGCCCGCCGGGGCCGTCGGGCCGTGCGGCGGGGTTCTGGGGCTGTGCGGCGGGGCCGCCGGGGCGCCGGCCGGGGTCCTCGGCGTCGAGCCAGGCGGTCAGTTCGGCGGTGTGCTCGCCGAGCCGGGGTGGGGGCAGGTGGTAGCGGGGCGGGGTGCGGGAGAGGCCGATGGGGTTGGCGACCAGGTCGAGCGGGCGGCCGTCGGGGCCGGGCAGGGTGGCCCGGGGAGCGAGACCGAGGGAGTCGGCGAGGGCGAAGGCGCCGGCCAGGTCGTTGACCGGGCCGCAGGGCACGCCGAGCGGGGTGAGCACGGCGAACCACTCGGCGGCGGTGCGGCGTTGGAGCCGGGCGGCGAGCTCGGCGCAGAGCGCGTCGACGTGCGCGACCCGGTCGCTGTTGGTGGCGAACCGGGGGTCGGTGGCGAGGGCGGGGGCGTCCAAGCCCCGGCAGAGGGCGGAGAACTGCCGGTCGTTGCCGACCGCGACGACCAGCGGGCGGTCGGCGGCGGTGAACACCTCGTACGGGGCGATGGAGGGGTGGCGGTTGCCGAGGATGCCGGGCACCGTGCCGGCCAGGGTGTACCCGGCGGACTGGTTGACCAGGCCGGACAGCAGGGTGGAGAGCAGGTTCAGCTCCACCAGCTGGCCCTGCCCGGTGGCCTCCCGTTCGCGCAGCGCGGCCAGGACGCCGACCGCCGCGTGCAGCCCGGTCAGCACGTCCACCAGTGCGACGCCCGTCTTCACCGGCTCGCCCGGGGCCGGGCCGGTCACCGACATCAGGCCGCCGACCGCCTGCACCAGCAGGTCGTAGCCGGGCAGCGCGGCGCCCGGGCCGGCGCCGAAACCGGTGATCGAGCAGTAGACGAGCCCGGGGTTGAGGATCCGGGCCCGTTCGTGTCCGAGGCCGTGGCGGTCCATCGTGCCGGGGCGGAAGTTCTCCACCAGGACGTCGGCGCGGCGCACCAGTTCGACGGCGCGGGCGTGGTCGGCCGGGTCGCGCAGGTCGAGGGTGAGGGAGCGCTTGTTGCGGTTCACCGAGAGGAAGTAGGTGGCCTCGCCCTGGGCGTGCGGCGGGCCCCAGGAGCGGGTGTCGTCCCCGGTGCCCGGCTGCTCGACCTTGATCACGTCGGCGCCGAGGTCGGCGAGCAGCATGGTCAGGTACGGCGCGGCGAGGACGCGGCCGAAGTCGGCGACCAGGATGCCGGCGAGGGGGAGGCCCGTCACGCGTCCTCCACCGCGCCGGTGGCGGCGACCGCGTCGCCGGACGGGGCGTCGCTGCGCAGGTGCGGGCGGGCCAGCAGCAGGTAGAGCCCGCCGGCCGCGAGCACCACCACCGCCGAGAGCAGCACGAGGTAGTTGTCGTACCAGGCGGCGTCCGGGGTGCGGCCCCAGCAGATGGTGACGATCGCGGCCACGCCGTACACCAGTGCGCCGATGTTCACCGCCAGGCCCCAGCGGCCCAGCCGGAAGTCCCCGCTCGGGCGCCAGCCGCGCAGCCGGGCCCGCAGCGCGGCCAGCACCACCATCTGGAAGGCGAGGTAGATGCCGATGCTGGAGAAGGAGATGATCTTCGTCAGGGCGCCCTCGGAGAGCGCCGAGGCGCCGACGATGATCACACCGGGCAGCGCCGCCGCGAGCAGCAGGGCGTACGGCGGCACCCGTAGCCGGTCCGAGACGGTGGCGAGCAGCCGGCTGCCCACGATCATCCGGTCCCGGGCGAAGGAGTACGTCAGCCGGCTCGCCGCGGCCTGGAGGCTCAGCACGCAGGAGAGGAAGGAGATCAGCACCACGCCGATCACCACCCGGGCGCCGGTGGGGCCGAACGCGTCGTGCAGCACGGCGGCCACCGGGTCCTTGTCGTCGCCGGACACGACCGCGCCGACGTCCTGGATCGACATGACCAGCGCCAGGCTGACGCCGATCGCCGCCGCGCCGCCGACGTAGATGGTGCGCCGCATCGATTTGGGGATCTGTCGACCTGGGTTCGGCACCTCCTCGGCGACGTCGCCGCAGGCCTCGAAGCCGAAGAAGAGGAAGACCGCGATCAGGCCGGCGGCCAGGAAGGCATCGGTGTACGAACCGCCCTCGCCCGCGCCGAAGCGGTCGAAGACCACGCCGAGCCCGTGGTAGCGGTGGGTCAGCAACAGCCAGGCGCCGACCGCGAGGGCGCCCAGCAGCTCGGCGGCGAAGCCGAACACGGCCGCCGCCGACAGCACCTTGGTGCCGCCCAGGTTGATCACGGTGGCGAGCAGCAGCAGGCCGAGCGCGCACCAGACGGTCGTCGCGGTGCTCGGCTCGACGCCCAGCAGCGCGGCCACGTACGGGCCGGCGCCGTAGGAGACCGCCGCGATGGTGGACATCAGCGCGAGCAGGTACACCCAGCCGGTCAGCCAGCCCCAGGTGCGGCCCCAGAGCCGGCGCGACCACGGGTACA
Source organism: Kitasatospora sp. NPDC087314 (assembly GCF_044744365.1). Taxonomy (NCBI): domain Bacteria; kingdom Bacillati; phylum Actinomycetota; class Actinomycetes; order Kitasatosporales; family Streptomycetaceae; genus Kitasatospora; species Kitasatospora sp. NPDC087314. The sequence goes on along the minus strand of NZ_JBIUYE010000019.1, from coordinate 140,990 downwards.
CCCCGCCCGCCACCGGGAACTGGGCGACCACCTCGCTGAACACCAGCGCCACCAGCAGCTGGCCGACGCCGGCGATCAGGAAGCTCCACACCATCGGCGGGCCGGCGGTCGCGAGGGAGGAGGCGAAGAGTGTGTACACCCCCACGACCGGGGAGAGATAGGTGAAGCCGAGGGAGAAGTTCGCCCAGAGGCTCATGTCGCGTTTGAACTCGGAGGTGTAGCCGAGGGCGGCCAGGTGGTCCGCGTCGGCGTCGGGGCCGGGGCCCTGCCGGGGGAGGGGGCCGGTCGGGGAGGTGGCACGTGCACTGGCATCGGTCATGACCTGCTCCTGGGAACGTGGCGTGACGCGCGAGGATTCTCGGGGATGCTCGGGTTTCGGGCGATGCGTGGGTCTCGGTGGCGCTCGGGTCTCGGGTGAGGCTCGGGCCGAGGTTGCGGGAAAACATACGAGATTGAGTTTCTAGCGGCAAGGGTGCGCGCCCGACCAAGGGGTACCCTGCCGGAAACACCCAGTCCCAAGGCGATCGAGGAGGGCCCGGCGTGGCGACCATCGGGAGCGCGACCCCGCTGCTCAGCGCCGTCCTCGCGCCGCTGACCGACCTCGGCCGCGCCGACGCCGTGGCCCGCCGGATCACCGAGGCGATCGCCCTCGGCCTGGTCGCCGACGGGGACCAACTGCCCAGCGAGAACGACCTCGCCGACCAGCTCGGCGTCGCCAACGGCACCGTCCGCGAGGCGCTCGCCCTGCTCCGCGAGGCCGACCTGATCGAGACCCGGCGCGGCCGCAACGGCGGCAGCTTCGTCCGCACCCCCGCCGAGGGCTCCCAACGCCTCCAACTCGCCCGGCTGCGCGACCTCGCCACCGTCGACCTGCGCGACCTCGGCGACGAGGAGCTGGCCGTCTCCGGCACCGCCGCCCGGCTCGCCGCCGAACGCGCCCCCGCCGACCTCGCCCCCAGGCTCACCCGGCTGGTGCACGACCTGCGCGACGCCGCCGGGCCCGCCGAGCAGCGCCGCGCCGACGCCCGCTTCCACATCGAACTCGCCGTCGCCGCCCAGTCGGTGCGCCTCACCCAGCTCGCCGTCCGGCTCCAGGCCGAACTCGGCCCGCTGCTCTGGCTGCCCGCCCCGCACGGCCCCGACCAGGAACGGTTCGCCGAGCAGCACCGGGAGATCCTGGTCGCGGTCCTGGCCGGCGACGCGACCGGCGCCCGGACCGCCGCCGAGGCGCACACCGTCGCGTGCGTGCACCACCTCGTCCGGGGGCACCTCCAGTTGGCGGACGACGGTTAGGGCGTGTCGGCCGGGCAAGCCCTCACCGCGGCCCGCCCGTGCCGCCGCCCCCCCGGAACCCCCATCCCCGCCGGAGCCGTCATGACCACCACGCTCGCCCCGCCCGCCACCGTCGGCGCCTGCGCCCGTCGCGTCGCCGCCGCCGTCGAGTCGGTGCTCGCCGAACTGGACGGCCTGCGGGCGGCCGCCGCAGACTGCTGGACCCGGGCCGCGGCCGACGGGCGCCGGCCCGCCGCCGCCGAACTCGCCGCCCTGCAGGGGCCGGTGCGGGACCTGCTGCACCGGCCCGGCTCGCACTACCTCGGTTGCGGCGCGGTCGCCGCCCCGGGCACGCTCGCCGACGCCGACCTGCACGTGGAGTGGTGGTACCGCGGCGCGCGCGGCACCGGCGAGCGGCGGCTGCGCCTCGTACTCGACCCGGCGGACGCCGAGTTCTACGACTACCGGGTGCTGCCCTGGTTCGCCGCGCCCGGGGACGAGGGGCGGGCGGCGGTGGCGGGGCCGCAGGTCGACCTGCTCTGCGCGGACCGGTACGTGCTGTGCTGCGCCCGGCCGGTGACGGCCCCGGGCTTCGTCGGGGTGGTGGCGGGGGACGTCCCGCTGGCCGCGCTGGAGCGGCTGCTGGTGCCGCCGCTGCGGGCGCTGCCCGGGGAGGCCGTGCTGGTCACCGGCGAGGGGCGGGTGCTGGCGGCCTCGACCCCGGCCTTCCCGGTGGGCTCGCTGGCCCGCGCGCTGCTCGCCGACCCGGCGATGGAGCGGGCGGCGGTGCCGTCGTCGGCGGCGGACTGGCAGGTGGTCCGGCTATGACCTTCGATAGCGAAGGTCATAGCCGGTCGGTCCGCTCCTCTTCGGTTGGCTCTGCTTCGGTCAGCCCCGCTTCGGCGCGGGCGGCCGGCTGAAACAGCAGTCGCCGCAGACCCCGGCACCCGGCCCCACCCGGTAGTACAGGCAGCAGCTGGTCCGCCGGAAGGCGCCGCGCGGCCCGGCCGACAGGGTCCCGGTGCCGGCCAGCGGCGGACGGGCGAGCAGCTCGGCCACCAACGCCCTGGCGGGCCCCGGCGCGTGCGCGTCCAGGACCCGGAGGGTGCCGGCCAGCGCGGAGGCGGTGTTCCCGGCCAGCAGCCGTGCGGAGAGCGGGACGGCGGACCGCACCGCCGCCGCCAGCGGCTCCAACTGTCCCACCAGGACGGCCTCGTACAGCCGGTCGGCGAGCGAGCCCCGGTGGGCGGGCGTTCCCGGCGCGGGGAGCGGCCCCTGGGCAGACGGCACCGGCTCGGGCGGCGTCCAGAGGTCGAGCGGCCCCTGGTCCGGGATCCGCACCCAGGCGCGCTCCAGCGTCGGAATCGTCCCCAGCAGGACCGCCGCCCCGAGGCCCACCGACCAGAAGCGGGCGGCCAGTCCGAGGTGCAGGATCGACGCGGCCACCCGGAGCTCGGTGGTGCCGAGCCGCTGCGCCACCACCCGGATCCGCCGGGCCAGCGGCGCGTCCGGCCCGGTGCCGTACAGCTCGGGCAGCGGCCGGAAGCCCGGGGGCGGGGCCTCGCCGGGCGTGGCGGGGGTGTCGAGCGCGAAGTACGGGCCGATGGCGGCGAGTCGGCCGTAGTCGGCGTGGTTGCCGCCGTCCGTGCGCCCGGTGCCGTGGGCGTGGCGACGGTCGGGCGCGGGGTTCACCGGCCCTCCCCGGTACGGTCGGTGGACCCCGCGCCCCGTTCGGATGGCCCGGGTGCCGCAGGACGGGGCGCGGTCGGGCGGTCGACGGGCATCGGGCGGGCCTCCAGGGGCGGTCGGGCGGTGGTTGGCGCCGGACGGCGTCGGGAGGCCCCTGGTCGGGCGGGGTCAGCCGCGCACGGTGAAGTCGCCACTGGTCGTGCGGATGAACGGTACCGTGCCCTGGCAGTCCGAGACGGGCGCGCCGAACATGCCCCAGATCCAACCCAGCCGGTCCCCGCGCCTCCCGTCGTCCTCCACCGAGATCGCGACCTGCTGCCCGACCAGCGGCCGGCCCGGGAACCAGGGCGCCTCGCCCCTGGTGACCACACCGGTCGCGATCGCCTCCCGGCCGCCCACGGCCAGGCAGGTGACGTCCCCCTCGAAGTCGGCCACCGGTCGGCCGTCGGTGTGGACGTGGGTGACGTGGAAGTGCCCGCTGGTCGTCCTCGGGTCGGTGTTGACGCCCGCCCGGGCGTCCAGTTCGAAGCGGACCGGATCGCCCGCGAACTCGCCGAAGGCGGCGGTCAGGACCGTCCCACCGGCGCCGTGCACCCGCACCGGCCCGGCAGCGCCGCCGGCGGGGTCGGCGGCCGGGCCGGTGGCGGCGGCGGGCGTGGCGGCGGCGGCGGTCGCCAGCAGGCAGAGGGCGGCTGCGGCGACGGCGGTGCGACGGTTCATGGCGGGCTCGTCCTTCTCGGCGGGTGGAATCTCCGGTGCCACCACTCTCGCTCTGGACGCCGCGCCGGACCTCCCGCTGTGGAGGGGAGTTGGGCGCCTCCGGACTCCACCCGGGGGAGGATCCCGCCTCCCCCGGGAGAGCTGCCCCGGTGGCGGGCCCAGGGCCCGGGACGCCGTGGACGGACCGTGGGCGCGTGGCGTGGGCGGGAACCGCACCGGCCGCACGCCCAGGGGGTGCGGGTCGGGGCCGGCGGCCTCGGCCGCGGGCGCCGCGCGGACGGGTCAGGGTGGAGCGGTCGACGGGGACGAGGTCGCCGTAGGGGCCGCTGACGGAGTAGTAGGTGACGTCGATGGTGGTCTGGCCGCCGAGGCCGGAGAGGGAGACGGCACCGCCGAGACCGGGGCCGGTGGCGCCGGCCAGGATCCCGCGCCGGCTGACGGGGAGACGTCCACCGGAAGCGTTCATGGCCGCCGGCCTCACCGCGCGCAGGTGAACCGCGCCGGACCTCCGGCGTGAACTTCCCTCCCGGTGGGGCGCGCTGGTGGCGCTGACCGAGCGGGAGGTGGAGATCGCCGGTCAGGTGGCGGCGGGCCGGACGAACGCCGACATCGCCGCCGACCTGTTCATCTCGCCGGGGACGGTGAGGACGCACGTCGCGAGCATCCAGCGCACGCTCGGGGTGGCGAACCGGGTCGGGATCGCGGTCCACGCCGGGGAGATGGGCTGTCCGGTGCCGCAGCGACGGGTGCGTCCACGGAGCCGAGGGGGTGCTCCGTGGACGCGGGAACCTGCGAGGCGGGGGTGGCCTCCGGACATGACGTCCTCCGGCCGGTAGTTCGATCGTCGACCGAGGTAGTACCAGCGGCAGACCCTGATCCGTCTCGATCTGTCGCCACTGCCTCCTGCGGTCGAACTCCTTCAGCTACCTCGCAGGTCCACTCCCATCATGCGCCTCCCACGCCGTGCGCACCAGGGGGCAACCGGCCGAAATCGGGTGGATTTCGCAAACCATGATCTTTCCGCTGCTGTCGGGCGCCGCTACGGCTTCGGCCACCCGTCGACGAAGGAGAGCGTGCGGTGGTACGGCCGGTCGGGCCCGGTGCTCCGGTAGTCCTCGGTGCTGGTGCCGGTGCGGACGGTGGAGTCGCCGTCGTGGCGGCGGGCGGTGGGGCGGAGGGTGTGGTCGACGGTCGAGCGCTCGGTGACGTGGCCGCCGGTGGCCGCGGTGGCCTCGCGGTGGTAGCCGAGGTCCATGGCGGTCAGCTGATCGGTGTTCCCGGCCGCGTCGTGGGTGACCCGGTAGGTGACGTCCAGCGGTTCGTCCTCGTGCACGGTCGTGGTGCGGTGCGGGCCGCCGCCCCAGGTGGCGGTGGTGCGGGTGAGGTCGGTGCCGTTGTGCAGGGTCACGTCGTTGCCGCTGTCGCGCAGCTGCTGGGCGGAGCGGAAGGCGAGGTCGTCGCGGACCTCGGTGGTGATCCGGCCGTGCGAGGTCTGGACCCAGCCGCGGGCGAGGTCGTGCCGGCCCGCGGTGACCGTCCAGTCGCCGCTGCCGCCGCCGTGGTCGGCGAGCCGGGTGTTGACGTCGGCCTCGGGGGCGACCCGGTACTCGGCGAGCTGCCCGGTGGTGCGGGCGGAGCCGTGGTCGACGTCGGCGAAGAGGTTGATCTGGCCGGTCCAGACGTCGTTGCTCTGCGCCTCGGTGGCGTTCACCGCGATGCCGACGGTGTGCGGGCGGCCGTCGAGCAGCAGGCCGACGTAGGGGGTGAGGTCGAGCCGGTAGGCGGGCAGGTCGAAGGCGAAGACGCCGGGGACGGGCCGCCAGAGCAGTGGGTCCCACCCGCCGGTGTAGATGACGGGGTAGGGCCAGACCGCGCCGGCCGGCCGTCCGTCGACGGTGAGGCGCAGTTCGCGGAACGGGCCCTTGCCGCAGGCACCGAGGCTCGGGTTGGCGGCGACGAAGGCGTCGGGCGCGGAGGCGTAGGCGAACTCCTCGCAGGCGCCGCCGCCCCGGGTGTAGACCTCGGCGGTGAGGCGTTCCAGGTTCTGCGGGAAGGTGAGGTCGCGGGTGGCGGCGGGGGCGGCCTGGGTGAGGGCGAACGGCCCGGTGGTGAGCAGTTGGTCGGCGGTGCGGGCGGCGGGCCGGTGACCGTCCGCGGTGTAGAAGGTGACGCTGGCGCTGATGGTGAAGACGCCGGTGTAGGTGGCGTCGGTGACGTTGGCGAGGTCGAAGGAGAACGGCTGCGGGCCGGCGGTGAACAGCGGGGCGTAGCGGGTGAGGTCGTGTTCGAGGTTCCACTCGATGCCGTCCTTGGACGGCTCGGGGGTGGAGGAGAGCAGCACCTGGACGCCGCCGATGCGGGCGCTGAAGATGCGGTCGAACTGCCGCCCGGCGACCTGACCGTGGAGGTCCAGGATCACCGCCGACCAGGGCCCGGCGCAGTCGGCGGGCGGGGTGAGGGTGGCGGTGTACGGGGTGTCGGGCGGGTTGCCGTAGCCGTTGCGGAACTGCTGGTCGTGCATCACCTCGACGGTGCAGGAGCGGGTGTCGGGGCGGGTGAGCGGCTTGGTGGCGGTGACGGGGTCGTGGTAGTCGGTGCCGAAGTCGGCGTGGGCGGGGGCGGCGGCGGTGAGGGTGCCGGCGAGGGTCAGGACGGCGGCGCCGAGTAAGCGGGCGGCGCGGCGGAACAGCGGGCGGACGGCCAAGGCGGGTCCCCGGGGTCGGGCGGCCGGCGGGCGCTGCCGCTGGCCGGGGTGGACGATCCGGGCATCCTTTCGGCGGTGGCATGCCAGCGTCAAGGAGTCTCCGGGCCGGGACCGGGCGGTGCCGCGCGGAGGACGCGGGTCAGTCACCCTCCAGGACCGCCGCCTCCTGCCGGATCAGGTCGCGCAGGGCGGCCAGCCGGGGGCGGCGGTCGTCCAGTCGCCACTGCATCTCCAGGGGCAGGGTGGCCCGGCCGTCCAGCCGCACGGTGGCCACGTCCTCGGTGAGGTGGCCGGTCATCGAGCCGGGCACCAGCGAGAACGCGCGATTGCGGGCGAGCAGGTAGAGCCGGGAGCCGACGATCCGAGGCGGGCTGACCAGCACCGGCGGGTCGACGCCGTGGTCCGCGCACAGGCCGAGCACGTGGTCGTAGTAGCGCGGGTGCTGTTCGCGCGGCCACAGCAGGAGCGGCAGATCGCGCAGTTCGCGCAGGCTGACGGCGGCCCGGCCGGCCAGCGGGTGGTCCCGGCCGAGGGCGACCCGCACCGGCTCGTCGGCGATCCGCTCCAGCCGGTAGCCGGGCACCTCGTCGAGGAAGCGGCCGAGGCCGATGTCGGCCAGTTCGGCGGCCAGGGCGGCGGAGACCTGCCCGGTGTCGACGGCGACCTCGGCGGTGGTGAGCGCGGGCAGTTCCTGTTCGGCGCGGATGACCACGGCGGGCAGCAGCCGGTTCACCACGCTCGGGGAGGCGACGATCCGGGCCGTGCCCAGCCGGGACTCCTCGTGCAGCCGCACCCGGGCCAGCAGTGTCTCGGCCTGCCCGAGCAGCCGGGTGCTCTCGGTGGCCATCACCTCGCCGGCCTCGGTCAGGGCGACCGAGCGGCGGCTGCGGTCGAACAGCTCGACGCCGACGGTCCGCTCCAGCCGGGCGACCTCCTGACTGACCGTCGGCTGGGAGATGTGCAGCCGTTCCGCGGCCCGCCCGAAGTGCAGTGTCTCGGCGACGGTGAGGAAGACCTCGAGTTGACGCAAGGTGAAACCCATGGTCCGAAGCCTAGGTGAACCGATAGCCTGGAGACTATCGGAAACCCCAGGACTCATTCTGGATTCCGATGCGAACGGTCCATACGCTGAGCGACACGTTGCCCCATCGCAGTGGCATCTCACAGAGAGCTCGGATCATGACCGGACTGCCCACCAGCACCCCCGAGGCCGCCGGCTCCGCGCCGGCCACCCGTTCCGCGCCGTCCGCCCGTTCCGTGCGGGCCATCCGCGTCTCCGAGGAGGTCGCGCGGGCCGTCGCCGGCGGCCGGCCCGTCGTCGCGCTCGAGTCGACCATCTTCACCCACGGCCTGCCGCGCCCCCGCAACCTGGCCGTCGCGCTGGAGGCCGAGGAGCAGCTGCGCGCGGCGGGCGTCGTCCCGGCGACCATCGGCGTGCACGCCGGGGTGCCCACGGTCGGGCTGAGCACCGAGCAGATCACCGAACTGTCCGCGACGGACGGCCTGGACAAGGTGAGCCTGCGCGACCTGCCGGTGGTCGCCGCGCTCGGCCGCCACGGCGGCACCACCGTCGCCGCCACCGCCTTCCTCGCCCACCGGGCGGGCATCCGGGTCTTCTCCACCGGCGGCCTCGGCGGCGTCCACTTCGGCGCCTCGGAGAGCTTCGACGAGTCGGCCGACATGACCACCCTGGCCGCCACGCCCGTCACCGTGATCAGCGCGGGCGTGAAGTCGATCCTCGACATCCGGGCCACCCTGGAGCGCTTCGAGACCTTCAACATCCCGGTCATCGGCTACCGCACCCGCAGGTACCCCGGCTTCTACGTCACCGACTCCGGCCACGAGATCGCCTACAGCGTCGAGTCGCCCGAGGAGGCCGCGCGGCTCATCGACGCCCGGGACGGCCTCGACCTGCCGCAGGCCGTCCTGATCGCCAACCCGGTGGACCCGGCGAAGCAGCTGCCGCCGGAGGAGCTCGACGGCATCCTCGCCCGCGCCTGGGCGGAGGCCGAGCGCCAGGGCGTCACCGGCAACGCCTCGACGCCGTTCCTGCTCGACTTCATCCAGCGCGACACCCACGGCCGCAGCCTGGAGGTCAACGTCGAGGTCTACCGGGGCAACGTCCGGCTCGGCGGACAGATCGCGACCGCGCTGGCGGCGGCCGCCGCCGGTAGCGAGGCCTGACCGTGCTGGGGGTGCTCGGCGACCTCGTCGAGGACATCGTGGTCTGGGTCGACGGCCCGCTGCGGCACGGCACCGACTCCAGCGCCCAGGTGTTCCGGCGGCGCGGCGGCAGCGCGGCGAACGTCGCGAGCTTCGCCGCCGGTCAGTACCCGGCCCGGTTCATCGGCTGCGTCGGCGCCGACCCGGTCGGGGACGGCATCGTCGCCGAACTGACCGGCCACGGCGTCGACGTACGGGTGGCCCGGCGCGGCCAGACCGGCAGCATCGTGGTCCTCATCGACCAGGTCGGCGAGCGGACCATGCTGCCCGACCGCGGCGCGGCCAAGCTGCTGGAGCGGGTGCCGGACGAGTGGCTGGCCGGCCTGACCCACCTGCATGTGCCCGCCTACTCCTTCGACGGCGAGCCGGTCGGCCGCTCGGCGGTGGACGCGCTGGCGCGGGTCCGGCAGACGGGTGGCACCACCTCGGTGGACGCCTCCTCGACGGGCATGCTGGAGCAGTTCGGGCGGGAGCGGTTCCTGGCGCTGCTGGCCGAGTTGGCGCCGACCTTCGTGTTCGCCAACCGGTCCGAGGCGGAGTTCCTGGGCCTGCTGGTGGGCGGGCTGCCGGGGCCGGAGCGGGCCGGGCTGGCGGCCACCACGGTGGTCACCAAGGCGGGCGCCGAGGCGACCACCGTCGACGTGCCCGGGGAAGCGCGGTTCACCGTGCCGGTGCCGCCGGTCAGCGAGGTGCGCGACCTCACCGGCGCGGGGGACGCGTTCGCCGCGGGGTTCCTCGCCGGGTTCCTGGAGACCGGCGACCTGCACCTGGCGGCCGGCCTCGGGCACCGCAGCGCGGCCCGGGTGCTGGCCACGCCGGGGGCCTCGTTCGCGGAGCGGTGACGCGGGTGGGCGGCCCCCGGACGAGGGCCGCCCAGGGCGGGTGCTGGGCGCGGCGAGGCTGTCCACGGCGGGGCCGGCCATGGCGCGGGGTGCTCACGGCGAGGGCCGCCCACTGTTCTCAGCGCAGCGCGTCCTTGCGGAGGAAACGCTTCAGGCGCTGCCACGGCCAGGTGTTGACCACGTCCTCGGCGGTGAGCCAGCCGCGCTGCGCCGTGCCGATGCCGAAGCGCGGGTAGGCGAGGTGCCCGGTGGCATGGGCGTCGCTGTCGATCGTGAAGCGGACGCCGTGCCGCTTCGCCCGCAGGACGTCCTCGTCGCGCAGGTCGAGCCGCTGCGGGGAGCTGTTGATCTCGATCGCGGTTCCGGTGCGCGCGGCGGCCGCGAACACCGCGTCCAGGTCGACGTCGATCGGGCCGCGGCGGCCGATCCTCCGGGTGGTGAGATGGCCGATGACGTGCACGTACGGGTTCTCGCAGGCGCGGATCAGACGGCGGGTCTGGGCGGCGCGGTCGGCGGTGAAGTGTGAGTGCACGGAGGCCACACAGACGTCGAAGCCGGCCAGGAACTCGGGCGGCCAGTCCACGCCGCCGTCCGGGCCGATGTTCAGCTCGGTGCCGTGCAGCAGGCGCAACTTCTTGTGCCGGTCGGCGAGTTGGCGCAGCTTCTCGCGTTGGGCGAGCATCTTCTCGTCGGTCATCCGCTGCATCACCAGGTCCGGCGCGTGGTCGGTGACGGCGTAGTAGGAGTAGCCGCGGGCGGCCGCGGTGTCGATCATCTCCTCCAGGGTGGCCAGCCCGTCGGTCAGGTCGGTGTGCGTGTGCAGGTCGCCGCGGAGGTCCGACTCCTGGACCAGGTCCGGGAGTTCACCGCGCAGGGCGGCCTCGATCTCGCCCCGGTCCTCGCGCAGCGGCGGCGCGATCCACGGCAGGCCGAGCGCCGCGTACACCTCCTCCTCGGTGGCGGACACCACCTTGGCGCCGCCGTCGACCTCGAACAGCCCGTACTCCGACAGCTTCAGCCCGGACCGGACGGCCATCGTGCGCAGCCTGATGTTGTGCGCCTTCGACCCGGTGAAGTAGACGAGCGCCGCGCCCCAATCCTCCTCCGGGACGACCCGCAGGTCCACCTGGACGCCCCCGGTGGTGCGCACCGAGGTCTTGGTCGGCCCGCTCGCGATCACCTCGGCCACGTACGGGAGTTCGGTGAGCGCGGCCATCAGCGGGGCGGAGTCGGCGGCGGTCGCGAGCACGTCGACGTCGCCCACCGTCTCGCGCATCCGGCGCAGCGAACCCGCGTACGTGCAGCGGGTGCAGCCGGGGACGGCGGACAGCGCGGCGACCAACTGCTCGGCCAGTTCGGTGGCCGCGTCGAGCAGCGTCCGTCCGCCGGACTGCCGCATCAACTCGATGCCGTGCAGGATCTTCTCGCCGCTGCGCTCGCCGAAGCCGGCCACGTCGGACAGCTGGTCGGAGCGCACCGCCTCGGCCAGGTCGTCGACGGAGGCGATGCCGAGGTCGCGGTAGAGGGCGAGGGCGCGCTTGGGGCCGACGCTGGGCACGGCCATCATCTCCCGGACCCCGGACGGGATCTTCGCCCGCAGGGACTCCAGGGCGGTGATCCGCCCGGTGGCGAGGTACTCGGCGACCTTCTCGGCGGTGGACTTGCCCACGCCGGGGATCTGCTGCAGGCCCTTGACGTCCAGGCCGGCGAGGTCCTCGGAGTGGCCGCCCACCGCCCGGGCGGCCTTTTCGTAGGCGCGGGCCCGGAAGGCGTCCCCGCCGGTGATGTTGATCAGGTCGGCGTACTCCTGGAGCAGCTCCCGCACCTGGTCGTTGAGCCGGGGCATGGGGTCAGTCTAGGTTCGGCGGTCCGTCCCTGCTCGTCCCTGCTCGTCCCGGACCGCCCCGCTCGCGGGGCCCGCCCCGCCGGTCGGCGGGTGCGGGACCGGCCGCTCGACGGGGGGCGGTGTCCGGTTCGCGTCCCGGAGCCGGATTGCCACCGGGGCGGGTGGGGGCTCAGGCTGGCGGAAGGGCCTGGGAAGCGGTCCGCGCGGGTCGGCCGCAGTACTGATGACGGCCGCCGGCGATGCACGAGGGGTAGGGCGATGGCACGCGGGAAGCTCTGGGGCTATGTCGCGTCGGGGGCCAGGGCGCTCGGCGCCCTCGGCGGGCCGGGCGGGCCCGGTGGCAGGGCGGTGGGCGAGGAGGCCGGGCCGTTCCACCCGGGTGCGATGGCCGCGCCCCGGACGCTGTCCCGGCCGGAACTGGAACGTGTTCGGTGGACCGGCCGGCAGGCCGGCTGCGAGCCGCGGGCGCGGCACGTCCAGGTGGCTGAGGTGGTGCGCCGGGTGGTGCGCGGCGGCGGCCGGGCGGCGGCGGTGACGGTCCAGGTGGCGCCCGGGCTGCCGGTGGTGGCCGGGGACGCGCGGCGGCTGGAGGCCGCGCTCGCCGGGCTGGTCGACCACGCGATCCGGCGCAATCCGCTCGGCGGGCGGGTGCTGGTCCGCGCCGGGATGACGGGCGGGTCGGGCGCGGCCGCGGCGGCGCTGCGGTCGGCGGGGCCGAGCGGCGCGGCGCTGCCGCGCGGGCGGGTGGAGATACGGGTGTCCGACCGGGGGCCGTCCGAGCTGCCCGGGGCGCGCGAGTGGCTGCTCGCGGGCGTGCGCGCCGGCGGGCCGGTCGGGCCCGCCCTGCACAGTCTGGTGCTGGCGGCGGGCGGGCGGCTGGCGGTCGAGACGACGCCGGGCGGCGGGCTGACCGTGGTGCTGCTGCTGGTGGTCGCGCACGACTGACCGTTCCCGTTCCCTTCGGGGCCTCCGGCGGGGCCGTCGGACGACCCCCGCTCGAACCGCAAAGACTTCTTCGCAAAAACCCTTTGCAAAGAACCCTTTGCGGTCCTACGCTCCTGCCATGACCGATGAACGCGGCTGGATGCACAGTGACGACCCGCAGATCGTCCTCACGGCCAAGGGCATGAAGGCGATGGCCCACCCCGTGCGGATGCAGCTGGTCGGGCTGCTGCGCAAGCACGGCCCCTCCACGGCGACCAGGCTCGCCGAGCAGCTGGGGCTCAACTCCGGGGCCACCAGCTACCACCTCCGTCAGCTCGCCGCCGCGGGCTTCGTCGAGGAGGATCCGGAGCGCGGCAACGCCCGCGAGCGGTGGTGGCGTGCGGCGCACACACTCACCGTCTGGACGGGGGACGACCTGGCCGACGAGGAGCCGGAGACGGCCGTCGGCTTCCTGCGGTCCGTCCTCACCGCGCACGCCCTGACCGCCCAGCGCACGATCGACGCCTTCGAGACGATGCCGCGGGAGTGGCGCAAGGCGGTCGATCTCAGCGACATGGTGCTCCGCCTCACGCCCGAGGAGTCCGGGCAGCTGGCCGGCGAGCTCTCCGCCGTGGTGCGGCGCTACCGCCGGCTGGACGCGCAGGGGCCGGTCCCGGAGGGCGCCGAGCAGGTGTCCGTGGTGGTCCACGTGCTGCCCGACCCGACCACGGACACCGCGGAGGGGGAGTCCCGGTGACCACCGCCGTCGACGCGCCCGCGCGCAGCCTCCGTCCGCTGGCCGGGGTGCTCGCCGCCACGGCCGTCTCCCTGACCGGGACGCGGGTCTCGGCCATCGCCCTGCCCTGGTTCGTCCTGGCCACCACCGGCAGCGCCACCATGACGGGCCTGGTCGCCTTCGCCGAGATGGCGCCGTACGTGCTGGTCAAGGCGCTGACCGGGCCGCTGGTCGATCGGCTCGGGCCGCGCGTGGTGTCCTGGACGACGGACGCGGTGAGCGCGGTCGCGGCCGGGCTGGTCCCGCTGTTGCACGCGCAGGGGTTGCTGCCGTTCGGGGTGCTGCTGGCGGTGGTCGCGGTGATCGGCGCGATGCGCGGGCCCGGAGACCTGGCCAAGTCGGTGATGGTCCCGGAGGCGGCCGACCACGCCCGGGTGCCGATGGAGCGCGCCACCGGCCTCTCCGGCGTCACCGAACGGCTGGCCTCCACGGTCGGCCCCGCGATCGGCGGAGGGCTGGTCGCGGTGATCGGCCCGATGGCCGGGCTGGTGGTCAACGCCGCCACCTTCGCCCTGGGATCCCTCGTCATCGCCTTCGCCCTGCCGCGCGGCATGGGGCGCTCGGCGGCGCCTACCGCCTCCGGCGCGCAGGGGGCCTCGGCCGAGGCCGAACCGGCCGGCTACTGGCGGATGTTCCGCGAGGGCTTCACCTTCCTGCGCTCCGAGCCGCTGCTGCTCACCGTGATCGTGATGATCGGCATCACCAACCTGCTCGACGCCGGGTTCATGACCGTCCTGACCCCGGTCTGGGCGCGGGAGTCCGGCAACGGCCCGGCCGCCATCGGCCTGACCGCCAGCGCCTTCGGTGTCACCGCCGTCGTCGGCAGTCTGACCGCGGCCGCCGTCGCCCACCGGCTGCCCCGGCGGACGGTGTTCTTCGCCGGGTTCCTGCTCGCCGGGGCGCCGCGCTACCTGGTGCTCGCGTTCGACGCGCCGCTGTGGGTGGTGCTCACGGTGTTCGCGGTCGGCGGCCTCGGCTCCGGCTTCCTCAACCCGATCCTCGGCGCGGTGCTCTTCGAACGGGTGCCCCGCCCCCTCCTCGGGCGCGTCCACGCCCTCAGCGACTCCCTCGCCTGGGCCGGCATCCCCCTCGGCGGCGTCCTCGCCGGCGCGGCGGTCGCCCTGGTCGGGCTGATACCCACCCTGCTCGCCGGCGGTGTCCTGTACTTCGCCACCACCAGCCTGGCCGGGCTGCGGCCGGAGTGGCGCGAGATGGACCGCCTGCGCGGCCGCCCGGACAGCGCCGTCGAGCCCCGGCCGGAGCGGGCCCCGGCGCGCTCGTAGGGCGGCCGCCGTTCGTCGGCAGACCGCCGCTGTTCGGTCGAAGGAGGCTGCGCGGCGAAAGTCCGCCGCTCATCGACCGCCGACGACCACGGGGCGGCGCTCGGCCCGGCGTTCGGGCGGTCGGCCCGACCAGTACAGGAGCAGGCGGCTGACGGCGGCGGCCAGGGCGCACCAGGTGGAGACGAAGGCGAGCCGCCAGAGCAGGGCGATCACCGCCCAGGCCGTCCGGGCCGCATCGGCGAGGGCGGCGGGCAGCTCGCGGTCGGTGCCGAGCCAGACCAGCGCCTCGATCAGCTGGTGCACGCCCAGCACCAGCGGGAGCGCGGCGAGTATCAGCCGTCGCGGCCGACCCGCCCGGCGGGCGCGGACCAGGCAGAGCACGCCGACGCCCGCGACCACCCCGCCGGCCACGGCGTCCGCCTGGTCGCTCCAGCACATCCGTCCACCTAGTCGCCGTTTCGGGGGCCGTTCCCGGTGCCGGTCCCCGGCCCGTTGCCGGTGTTGTCGCCGGTGCCGGTGCCGTCCTCGGGCCGTTCGTCCTCCGGCGAAGCCCCGATCGTCTCCAGGGTGTCGCCGACACTGCCCGGCATCGCCGGGTGACGGCCGATCACGACCACCCCGATCACGATGGCCAGCAGTCCGACCGTCTCCCAGGCCAGCGCGCCCGGTGTCACCCGCAGCCGGTCGCCGAGGAAACCGACCGCACAGGCGATCCCGGACAGCGGCTGGGCGGCGGTCAGAGCCGGCAGGGACATCCGCAGCGGCGCGGCCTCGAAGGCGCTCTGCACCAGCAGTAGCCCGACCACACCCGCCGCCACCACCGCGTACGGCTGCCAGCTGCGCAGGACCGCGTCCAGCCCGCTGTGGTCCAGGCGCTGGGTGGTGGTGCGGGTCAGCGCGTCCTGAAGGCCGTAGAGCAGCCCGGCGGCGAGGGCCAGCAGTGTGGCCTCCTCGAACAGCGGCAGCCGCCGGGCCAGTGAGACCAGCAGCAGGGTCAGCCCGACCACCGTGCCGACCACCAGCCAGTGCCGCAGTTCCCCGGCCGGCGCTCCGCCGCCGGTGGGCTGACCAGCCACGATGAACGCCGTCACCCCGAGGCCGAGCAGCAGCACGCCGATCCAGCCCGAGCGGCCGAGGGTCTGACGGGTCAGCACCCGGGAGAGCGCCATGGCGAACAGCAGATTGGTCGCGAGCAGCGGCTCGACGAGCGAGACCTCGCCCTGGTTGAGGGCGAGTGCGGAGAGGATCAGTCCGCTCACCATGAACCCGGTACCGAGCAGCCACTCGGGCATCCGCATCAGGTCCAGGAGCAGCCGCCAGCGCAGCAGGTCGGCACGGGGCGCCCGCTGCGCGGCGTGCTGCTGGAGGACGAAGCCGAGGCCCAGGCAGCAGGCGGCGCTGAGGGCGAGGAGGAAGACCGCCACGGAGGGACCACCCGGTTGTCACTGCCCGCGCCGCGCCGGCGGGTCCGGGCTTGGTCGGCGGTCGCGGCGCGTTTCCGTCAGCGTACCGCCGGGGCGGTGGCGCGGCCCGGTTGGCGGCGCCGGAAGCCGGGGCGGGTCGGGGGAGTCGCGGCGGGGGGTTCGGGGCGGGGCGCCCGGGGCAGCCGCGCTTGCCGCCCCGGGTGCCACAGGCGCACGCTGGTGTGAGCGGCCGACACCGCTCACCGCCCGTGCCGGTCCGGACAGGTGCGACGGGGGCCGTTGCCAGGAGGTGTGGCATGCACAACCAGTGGGACGTGGAGCTGAGCTTCGAGGAAGACGGTGTACACACGGCCTGCGAGGCCAGACTCACCGGAGCCAGGGCGCCGGGCCTGAGCGCGCACGGCGAATCCGTGAAGAGCACGGACGACCGCCCGCTCGCCCGGATCGGCGAGGAGGTCGCGGCCTCCCGAGCCCTGGAGGAACTGTCCCGCAAGCTGCGGGCCCAGGCCACCGGGGAGATCGACGACGAAGGACACCGCCCGGGGTACCTGATCTACTGACCTCCGCCGCCCGGCGGGTGACCGAGTTCGGCAGAGCCAACTCGCTCTCGACGCTGGGTACTTGACGCCCCTGTCCGAGTTGACGGACAGGGGCACCGTCGTGCCGCAGGCCCGGTGGGTGGGAGGGTTCCGTCCCCGGATGAATCCGGCCCGGGAAGGGCCCAGTTCAGGATTCCCGTGGTCCCGCGCCCGTACGTCGCGGCTGCACACCACACACCTGCGGCTCGCCACCACCCACTCCCGCCCCACCGTCCCCGCACGGAAGGCGCAGGTGCCATGGGCGCCGTCCACCGGGTCCTCGTCGTCGGAGCGACCGGTCGCACCGGCCGGCACTGGTCGGCCGCGCCAGGGGGTCAGGTGCGTGCGGCGGCGAGGAATGCGGTCAGCCGGGGGTTGACCTCCGGCGCGCCCGCCATGGGGAGGTTGTGGTGGGAGAGACCCGGGAGGACGGCGACCGTCGCCTCGGGCAGGGCCCGGCGTGCGGCCTCGGCGACCTGGGCGGCGCGGTGGGTGCGGCTGTGCTCGGCGAACAGGGCGAGGGTCGGGGTGGTGAGGGTGCGCAGGCGGTCGGGGCCGGGGCGGGGTCCGGTGATGACGCGAGCGGCGGGGAAGTCGGCGTACCCGAGGGCGTAGACCTCCCGCCAGCCGGCGTCCAGGCGGGGGCCGCCGCCGGTCTCCCAGTCGAGGTAGGAGCGGGCCCGGGAGGCGTCGCGGCGGGGGAGGAAGAGCGGCAGGGCGCGCAGCAGGTAGCCGGGGCGGAAGCCGGCGAAGCACTGGGTGGGGTCGAGGAGGGCGAGCCGGCCGACCCGCTCGGGCGCGTGCAGGGCGTACTCCAGGGCGATCCAGCCGCCGTAGGAGTGGCCGCAGAAGTCGGCCCGGGGGACGTCGAGCCGGTCGAGGACGGCGTCCAGCCAGCCGAGCAGTCCGGGGACGTCGGTGGGCGCGACGCCGTCGTGGACGCTGCGGCCCGGGTCGCCGATCAGGTCGAGGGCGAGGACGCGGTGCCCGGCGGCCGTCCACGCGGCGACGTTGGCGAACCACATCGTGGAGGTGGCGCCGCCGCCGTGCAGGAGGACGAGGGGGCGGCCGTCGCGCGGGCCGCAGGCGTTGATCCGGGTGGTGCCGTGGGGGGTTCGGACGGTGTGCGTCTCGACCGGGACGGGCCAGCGGGCCAGCAGTGCGTCGTAGGCGGTGAGGAAGGCGGCGGTGCGGGCGGACATGATGGGCCTCCGCGGGGATGACGGAATCACTCGCTGTACAAGTATCTCGCTCAGCGAGAGAATACTGGCACATGCGTGCCGGAGGAAGGACGAGAGGGTGTCCGAGGCTGAGGATCCGATGCGACTGGTCCACCTGCTGCGCGGCCTGACCGTCGAACTCGACCTGTTCGGAGCCGAGTTCGCGGCCCGCAACGGTCTGCACCCGACCGATCTGCGCGCGCTGATCCACCTGCTGGACGCCGCCCGGGCCGGCCGGGTGGTCACCCCGGGCCGGCTCGGGGAGGCGCTGCGGTTGAACTCGGCGGGCACCACCGGCCTGGTGGACCGGCTGGAGCGGCTCGGGCTGATCCGCCGCGAGCGGGACCCGCAGGACCGGCGGAAGGTCCGGCTGGTGGTCGAGGAGCGGGCGATGGCGTTGGGCCAGGGCTTCTTCGGCGGGCTGATCGGCGATCTGGTCGCGGAGATGGGGCGGTTCGACCCGGTGGAGCTGGCGACGGCCCGGCGCTTCCTGGAGGCCATGACCGAGGTGGTGGCCGCCGCCAGACGGGAGTGACCGGCGGGGTGTCGGAACCGGGACGCGCCGTAGTGCGGCCCTGGGTGCTCCTCGCACAGCAGGCAGACGTCGGGGTCGCGCGGAGGCTACGGGGGCCGGTTGGCTCATGGGCGCCAGGATTCCACCGGGCGCCGGCCGCGGGCCCCGATGCCCCTCCCCGGTTCTGGACGGCTTGCGGGGGACGACTGTCGTGCCCTGTACGGGTGGCGGTCACCTGCCGGGCGGAACCGCCGGACGAGTCCTACGGCGCGAGGGACCAGCTGATCACCGAGAGGGTCGCCATCGACAGCAGGGTCGACCAGAGCACCGCGTCCCGGGCGAGCCCGGCGCTCTGCCCGTACTCGCGGGCGTAGACGTAGACGTTCTGTGCGGTGGGCAGGGCGGAGAAGAGCACCACGGTGAGCAGTTGGTGGGCGGGCAGGTGGAGCAGCGGGCCGGCCACGGCGAAGGCGGCCAGCGGCTGTATCAGGGTCTTGATCAGGACCGTCAGTCCGACCTCGGCGTGGCGCGAACGCCCGGTGGCCGGCGGGCGGTTGTGCAGCGACATGCCGAGGGCGACCAGGGCGGTCGGCACGCCGGCGCCGCCGAGCAGTTCGCAGGAGCGGTTCAGTTCGGCGGGCAGGTGCAGGCCGGCGGCGGAGGCGGCGGCGCCGAGCGCGGTGGCCAGCAGGATGGGGTTGCGCAGCGGCAGGGTGAGCAGGGCCCGGCGCCCGGCCGCGCCGCTGTCGAGGACGGCCAGGACGGCGGGCGTGACCACCAGGATCTGGAACAGCACCACCGGCGCGACGAAGGAGGCGTCGCCGAGGACCTGCATGGCCACCGGGATGCCGAGGTTGGCCGAGTTGACGTACCCGGAGGCCATCGCGCCGATCGCCAGCTCGCCGGACTCGCGCCGGAACAGCAGGCGCCCGGCGAGCAGTCCGAGGCCGATCGCGAGGGCGGTGCCGCCGGCGAAGGCGAGCATCGACGGGTTGGCGAACCGTTCCAGCGGGGTGCGCGCGATCATCAGGAACAGCGCGGCCGGCATCGCCACGTGGAAGACGAACCGGTTGAGCACCGGCTCCGCGTGCGGCCCGAGCAGCCCGGTCCGGCCGACCAGGTAACCGACACCGGTGAGCGCCCAGATCGGGGCGAATCCGGACAGCAGGGGGTGCAGGGAGGGCATGGTTCCTCGGATCACTCGGACGGTCTGCCGGGTGGCGCGGGGATCGCCCGCCCCGGGGCAGTAAACCAGCGGGCGCGAACGGGCCGACCACGGCCCTGGGGCTTGCCCCGCACCTCGCGTCGCGTCGGCGCGCGGCGGGAATCGTGGGACAGGCTCCGGGCTGAACCGATGCCGGCCACGGGCCTACGATGAACCGATGGAGCCCGAATACCTGAGTCTGGCCGAGGTGGAGGCGATCGCCCGCCGTGCGCACGAGGGGCAGGTCGACAAGAACGGCCACCCGTACGGCGAGCACATCGCGGCGGTCGCGCACGGGACGGCCGCGCGCGGCGGCAGCGACGCCCAGATCGCGGCGGGGTGGCTGCACGACACCGTCGAGGACGACCGGCTGAGCCGGGAGTGGCTGGCGGAGGCCGCGCTGCCCGAAGCCGCCAAGTCGATCGTGGCTGCGCTCACCCGTCGCCGCGACGAGCCGGTCGAGGCGTACACCGCGCGCATCCTCGCCACGCCCGGCGCGCTGCTGGTCAAGCGCGCCGACCTCGCGCACAACTCGGACCCGGCGCGGCTGGCCACGCTGGACGCCGCGACCGCCGAGCGGCTGGCCGCCAAGTACGCGCGGATGCGGGAACTGCTCGGGCTCACCGGCGAGCTCTGAGCGGGGGGAACCGGGTCGGTGCGCCCCGGCTGGGTCGGCCGGACGGGCCCGGGAGAAACCACGAGAGGGCCCGGGCCACGCGGATCGCGCGGGCCCGGGCCCTCTGGGGTCACCCCGGTGATCCCTGTCCGACCCCCGGGGTGAGGGGGGAGTGGTCAGGATGCGGGTGGAGTCAGGTGAGCCGAGTCGGTCGGCTTAGTACCAGTGGTGGGTCTGCCAGAAGTTCCAGGCGGCGTTCGGGCTGCCGTAGCGGGTGTTCATGTAGTCCAGCGCCCACTTGATCTGGGTGACCGGGTTGGTCTTCCAGTCGGAGCCGTGCGTGGCCATCTTGGAGCCCGGCAGCGCCTGGGCCAGGCCGTACGCGCCCGAGCTCGGGTTGGTCGCGGTCACGTTCCAGCTGGACTCGTGGGCGATGATCTGGCTGAACGAGGCCAGCTGGTTGGCCGGGACGATCTGGGCGGCGATGGCCTTCGGGGAGGCGGTGGCGGCGTTCGCCGTGGCGGGCAGCACACCCGCACCCAGGGCGGTCAGACCGGCGGCGCCGGCCAGAACAGCGGCAGAAGTACGCATACGGAGCTTGAAAGTGGGCATGAAGAACAGGACCTCAATCGGGTTGGGCCGGGCCACGCCCCGCTTGGACCGTGGCCGGGCAGGGGCCGATAAGGTCGCGGGGCGTGATGCGGCAGTTAGCCGCTGACCGGCGGGACAGGGCCGGAGCGGCTGGCGATGGAGCAATTGTTGCCAGACGGAATTGGCCGCTGCCAAGACCCCCTTGGTACGACGCGCCGTCGTACGGGGCGTGGCCGCCTTGGATTCGGAGGCTCGGTCGCGAGGGCGCGCCGACTGCGGTGAGCTGGGCACCTGCCCGCCCCGTGAGAGGCGCGGCCGTCCGGGCCGGGCCACTATCGCCCGTCGTTGACCGCGATTCGATGTGAGCGCACTCACCGGTCAGGTCGATTTGTCCGTTACTCGGCGATTTGCCGACGGCACTTTGCGTGCGGATGACCTTGTATTCGGTGAGACCGGCGCCACACCCGATCCGCCCATTTCAACCGCCATATCCGTCATGTCCTCTATGTCATCGGTGAAGGCGGTGCGGGAGCCGAAGTCCTCGGTGGAGGCCGCCGGGCGCTCAGCGGAGGTCGCCGAGCCGGCGGTGACGCAGGGCACGCGCCGCGAGGCGGTCCGGCTCCGGCCGTGTCGCCAGCCCGGCGAGCGCCGTGCCGACCGCCAGCCCGAGCCGGGCGCAGAACGCGGCGGGCTCATCGGCCGCGTCCGGCCGCTCCTCGACCACCTCGTCCACCAGCCCGACCTCCGCCAGGTGGCGGGCGCCGATGCCCTGGGTGCGGGCCAGCTCGGCGGCGTGCCCGCCGTCGCGGTGGACGATCGCGGAGGCGCCCTCCGGCGGCAGCGGTGCGAGCCAGGCGTGCCCGGCGGCGATCACCCGGTCTGCCGGGAGCAGCGCCAGCGCGCCGCCGCCGGAACCCTGGCCGAGCAGCACTGCCAGG
The DNA here is from genome assembly GCF_044744365.1 of Kitasatospora sp. NPDC087314. Taxonomy (NCBI): domain Bacteria; kingdom Bacillati; phylum Actinomycetota; class Actinomycetes; order Kitasatosporales; family Streptomycetaceae; genus Kitasatospora; species Kitasatospora sp. NPDC087314. The sequence goes on along the minus strand of NZ_JBIUYE010000019.1, from coordinate 119,606 downwards.
ACAGGCGTGCGCAGTGCGAGCAGGGTGGTCAGGCAGTGCGCGATCTCGACCGCGATCCCGTCCAGCTCGGCCTGGGCGGACAGCTCGGCCCCTGCCGTGTCCACCACCGTGACCAGCGGCAGCCCCAGCTGCTCCGCCACCCGCGCGGTGCGCCGGACGGCCCGCAGGTCGGCGGCGGTGAACGGGCGCTCGTGCTCCGGGGTCTGCCGCTGCTGGCCGACGACCAGCACCGGCCGGCCTCCGAGGACGGCGAGCGCGCGGACCAGCGCGCCGTCCCGCCCGCCGGGGGCGTCCAGCAGTACCAGCTCCTCGGCGGTGCGGCGCAGCAGCTCGCGGGTGCCCGGGCGGTCGGGGCGTCGGGTGCGGTGGACGGAGTCCCAGGCGTCGGGGTGCTCGGTGGGGGCGGCCTCGGGCGCGGGCTCAGGCTCGGGCCTCCCGGTGGTGTCCGTGGGCTCAGCGGTGGTCCCGGCGGTGTCCGTTGGCTCAGCGGTGGTCCCGGAGGTGTCCGTGGGCTCAGCGACGGGCGCGGTGGGCACGGCGGGCGCGGCAGGTCCGGCGGTGGCCAGGATGGCGAGCGTGCGGCGGACCAGTTCGCGCAGCTCCTGCGGCGGCACGACGGCGTCCACCAGGCCTCGCCCGGCCAGCGTCTCCGCCCGCTGCACGTCCGGGGGCAGCTCCACGCCGCGCAGTTCCTCGTACACGCGCGGGCCGAGGAAGCCGAGCCGGGCGCCGGGCTCGGCGAACACCAGCTGGCCGAGCGTGCCCCAGGAGGCGAAGACCCCGCCCATGGTCGGGTTCCGTAGATAGGTGAGATAGGGGAGTCCGGCCGCGCGGTGTGCCTGGACGGCGGCGGTGATCCGCAGCATGCACAGGAAGGCCGCCGAACCCTCCTGCATGCGCGTCCCGCCGGAGACGGGCAGGGCGAGCAGCGGCAGCCGTTCGGCGGTGGCGCGCTCGACGGCGCGGGTGATGCGCTCGGCGGTGGCGACGCCGATCGAGCCGCCGAGGAAGCCGAACTCGGAGGCGACCAGCGCCACCGGTCGCCCGCCGACCAGTCCGGCGCCGGTGAGGACGGCCTCGTCCAGGCCGGTGCGTTCGCGGGCCCGGTGGAGGGAGGCGCGGTAGCCGGGGTCGGCGGGCGGGCCGGCCGGCGGCTCGTCCCAGCCCTGGAAGCTGCCCGGGTCGACCAGCAGCCCGATCAGCTGCCGCGCCGTCAGCGCAGTGCCCGCGCCCGTGGCCGACCTCGCCCCCGTGCCCGCACCCGCTCCGGCGCCCGTGTTCATTCCCCTGCCCGTACCCATGCCCACCCCGTCAGCGGTCGTTCCGGCCCGACATGATCCGTCGCCGACTCTATGCGGCGCGACTGGAGCGGGAAGCGAACGTGGGGAAGGTGTGAGGATGCCGACAGCGGCGGCGGCACTGGTTCGACGGCGGTCGACCCATGGGGTGTCGGGGCGGTTCGTGAACGGCGCCGGCGGGGCTCGACCTGGGGCCGGAATACGAGTCAAGTCGCTGGTCGGACAGAGGAGTTACCCGCCGGTTAACAGTTCGTCGAAGGGCTTCCGGAGTTGTCGGTGGCTCGCCACACTGAGGGACATGACTCGCACTCTACGCGCGTGGAAGACCCGCGCTGCCGCCGTCACCGCCGTCGCCCTGATGACCCTCGCGCCCGTCGCCGTCGCCACCGAGGCGCACGCCGACGTGAGCGGCACGGTGTGTCTGTCCGCCCTCCCGGCCGAGGCGACCGACACCCTCAACCTGATCGCCAGCGACGGGCCGTTCCCGTACTCGCAGGACGGTGTGGTGTTCCAGAACCGGGAGCACGTCCTGCCCAGCCAGTCCTACGGCTACTACCACGAGTACACCGTCATCACGCCCGGCGCCCCGACCCGTGGCACCCGCCGGATCATCACCGGGGAGGCGACCCAGGAGGACTACTACACCGGCGACCACTACGCCACGTTCTCGCTGATCGACCAGGGCTGCTGAAGCACACCCCCCGCTCCACCCTTCCCGGCCCCGGCGCACTTCCCCGCCGGGGCCGCCGTGGCGCCCGTCGGTCCAGACACGGCCCCGGCGCGGCCCCGGCGCGGACTCAGAGCTCGGACGGCCCCCAGGCGTTCACCACCAGCTCGTCCCCGACCCGCAGCGTGCCGGGCCGTAGGACGGCGAACTTGCTGCCGAACGCGACCCCGCCGGCCGCCGCCCGGCGGTATCGGGCCAGCGTCCGCAGCGGCTCCGGACCGGCCTTCGCGCCGGTCGACTGGTCGACCAGCGTCACCGCGCAGCGGATCGCGAGCTTGGCGTAGCCCAACTCGGCGCCGCCCACGGTGATCCGACGGGTCAGATCCTCGGTGTGCGGCTCGTCCCAGCCGTCCACCACCAGGTTCGGGCGGAACCGGTCCACCGACAGCGGGCTTCCACCGCTCAGCGCGTTGAAGCGCTCCAGCGAGGCGCGGGACAGCACGTGCACCGCGCAGCTGTCGGCGTAGCCGGAGGTGCCCGGAGTCAGCCCGTCGGTCACCCGGTCGTGCTCCGGCGGCACCCGGACCAGCCGGCTGCGCACACCCAGCACCTCGGCCAGCCAGTCGGCGACCTCCTTGCCCTGATCGATCCCGAAGAACGGGGCGCCGAACAGCTGCACCGCCCGGCGCGGGCCCTCGGTGTCCACGGCGACGCTCACGGGTTCGACGCCCGGCGCGGCGAGGGTCAGCCGGCGGCCGTCCTCACCGACCGTCGGGCGGACGGCGGCCAGCAGGCGGTCCCGGCGCTGGGAGCGGAACACGCCGTCCTCGTCCACCACCATGAACGCCCGGTCGTGGGCCAGTCCCGCGAAGGTCAGCTCCGCGCTCGCCGCCTCGACCCCGGCGCACCCCTTCACCGGGTAGTACCGCAACTCCACCACGTCGGCCACAGCCGCCCCCTCGTCTCCTCGTGGCCCCTCGCGGGCCCGGGCCCGTGGGCCCTGCCGCCGGCTCTCGCGGGCCCGGCGCCTCCGTACGGTAGCTGGTCGCCGCCCGGCCGCCCGGCTCCGGGATTGCTAGGGTCGGGGCATGGCACCGAGCAGCGCGAACCCCCCGGGACGGCTCCGGCGCGACGCGCAGCGCAACCGCGATCTGCTGCTCGCCGCCGCCCGCGACATGTTCTCCCGGAACGGCCTCGACGTCCCGCTGGACCAGATCGCCAAGGAGGCCGGGGTCGGCAACGCCACCCTCTACCGTCACTTCCCGACCCGCGAGGCGCTGATCGGCGAGGTGTTCGCCGACGCCGCCGCCACCCTGACCGGGGCGGCTGAGGAAGCCCTCGCCGCCGAGGACGCCTGGACCGCCCTGGAACGCTACTACGAGCGGATCTTCGAACTCGTCGCCGCCGACCGGGGCATCAACGACCTGGTCACCCAGGCCATCCCCACCATCCCCGGCATGATCGAGATCGGCCGCCGCAACGCCGCCACCGTCGGCGCCCTCATCGCCCGCGCCCAGGAGCAGGGCACCATGCGGCGCGACGTGGTCACCATGGACCTGCTGTTCATGCTCGGCCCGCTCTGCCGCGCCCTGCCCGCCACCACCGAACTGCGCCCCGACCTCTGGCGCCGTTACCTCGCTCTGCTGCTCGACGGCTTCCGTGCCCAGGCCACCCACCCGCTGCCCGTTCCCCCGATCGGCGAAGAGCACCTGGACCGGATGTTCGCCGACCTCTGGGAGGCCGCACCGCCCGACGCCTGAGCGGCTGCCGGTCCCGCCGGTCCCGCCGGTCCCGCTGCTCCCGGTGGTCCTGCTGGTCCTGCTGGTCCCGTGCGGTGTCCGTCGGACCGGATGATCCGGTCGACGGTGCGCCCCGGGCGGGTTGGGCCGATCGGAGGGCGGGTCGTTCGCGCCGCGCCGGTGCGGGAGCCCGTGCTGGCTAGGGTGACCGCATGCGACGGGGCGTGCGGTTGTGGTCGGTGCTGCTGGGGACGTGCGCGGCGCTCCTGGCTCCCGCGGTCGGCACCGGATGGCCGGTCGTGGCGTCCGGCGCGGACGCCGGGGGTCGGGGCCGCGAGAACCTGATGCAGCGACAGTTCGCCTCAGCGGCAGCCGAGTTCGGGGTGCCGCTCGGCGTGCTCCTGGCGCTGGCGTACCAGGAGAGCCGCTGGGAGTCCCACCAGGGCGGAGCGAGCACGACGGGGAACCACGGCGTGCTGGGCCTGACCGATGTCGACGTCGCCGCCGTCAACGCGCGCCGGGCCGGTCGGCGGAGCCCGGCAGGGGAGGGCGACGGCACGGGCGGCGCCACACGTCCGGGCGGCGCCGCCGCGGCGCCGGTCGGGGACTCGCCGGCGCTCCACACCCTCCGTACGGCGGCGGAGCTGATCCGGCGCCCGGCCGAGGAGCTGAAACGTGACACCGCGCAGAACATCCGCGGTGGTGCGGCGCTGTTGGCGGCGTACCAGCGAGCGGTCGGCGGCCCGGCCCACGCCGACGCGGGCCACTGGTACCGGGCGGTGCTGCTCTTCGGGCGCGGCGGTGCGGCCGGCGACGGGGACGAGGCGGCGGGTCGCCTGCTCGCGGACCGGGTGTACGAGACCCTGCGTACGGGCGCCGAGCGGACCACGTCCGAGGGCGCGCGGATGAGCCTCGCCGCCGAACCGCACCTCGCGGTGACCGGTCGGCCGCAGCAGCCCCCGCGCCGGGCCGGACAGCCCGCCGCCGAGTGCCCGGCCGGGCTCGGGTGCGATGTCGCGCCCGCCGCGTACGCGCTGACCGACCCCAAGGACCCGACCTCGTACGGGAACTACAACCCGACCGACCGCCCGGCGAACGGGCTGGGGATCCGCCAGATCGTCGTCCACGACACCGAGGGCGACTACACGGCGGCGGTGGACTCCTTCCAGGACCCCCGGGAGCGCGTCAGCGCGCACTACCTCGTGCGGGCGTCCGACGGCCAGGTCACCCAGCTGGTGGCGACGCGGGACATCGCCTGGCATGCGGGCAACAAGACCGTCAACATGCACAGCATCGGGATCGAGCACGAGGGCTTCGCGCTGCCCACCGACCGGCCCACCTGGTACTCGGAGCAGCTCTACCGCTCCTCGGCGGAGCTGGTGCGCTACCTCGCCGGCCGGTTCGGGATCCCGCTCGACCGCGCGCACGTCATCGGCCACGAGGAGGTCCCGGCACCGACCCAGGAGGCCGTGGCCGACATGCACTGGGATCCGGGCCCGTTCTGGGACTGGGACCACTACCTGGAGCTGCTCGGGGCGACGCCTCCGCCGGGCACCGGCGACCTGCCGCGGCCGGGCGACACGGTGGCCATCGCCACGGCCGCCGAGGAGGCCGGCCGCCTCCCCGCCGGGGGCCGGGACACCGAGCCGCGCACCGTCGTCCACCTGCGCACCGGGCCGTCCGCCGACGCCCCGCTGGTCAACGGCGGCACCACCAGCCCCGACGACTGGACGGACACGGCGGTCACCGGTGCCCGTTACGTGGTCGCGGACCGGGCGGGGGACTGGACGGCGATCTGGTACGACGGACGGAAGTGCTGGTTCCTCGACCCCGGCGGCGTCCGGACCCGCACCGAGCCGCGATCACCGTCCCTGTCCCTGCCGGCGGGCCCGTCACCGTCCCCGTCGGTGGGCCCGGTCGGCCGGACCGTGCTCACGCCACGACCGGGCCTGGACACGATCCCGGTGTACGGCCGCGCCTACCCGCAGGCTTCCGCCTACACCCCGTACCCGGCCGTCGAAGCACCTCCGGTGGTGGCGCTCCAGGCGTCCGTGGCGGCCGGCCAGGCGTACGTCGCCGTGGACGACACGCCCCAGCCGGCCGACTTCTTCCACCAACGCACCATCGACGGCGAGCCACCCGACGACCGGATCCTGGTGGTCGGCTCGGACACCTACTACGCCATCCGCTTCAACCACCGGCTCGCGTTTCTCCGGGCGACCGACGTCCGGAGAGTCCGGTGACGGTGCCCTGGCGGCCAGGGCAGCGCACCGGGCGTCCCGCGCTGCGGGCTACTGCTGCGCGAGTGCCTGCCACAGCCCTGGGTCCTCGAACCCCAGGGCCCACAGGCCGCTGTTGCGCACGCCGTACTTCCCCATCACCGCCAGGTGGGCGGCGCTGCCGCGCGCGTCCTGGTACCAGACCTCGTGCCGCCTGCCGCCGTCGGTGTAGGTGAAGTGCGGTGTGCCGGAGGCCTCGTCGAAGACGTACTCGGCCTTCCTGTCCCGGCGCAGCGCCTCGGCCTCCGTGGACGTCACGTGCTTGGCGCGGTCGGTGGAGCCGACGGTCCAGTCCCAGCCGTAGGCGGGCAGCGCGACCTCCAGCTTCTCGCGGGGGACGACGCCGGTCGCGTAGCCGAGGAACTCCTCGTACCAGGCGAGCGAGGACAGCGGGCCGGGCCGGTCCAGTGCGTCGTGGAGGTTGTAGCCCATGATGCGCACCCGGTCGGCGACCCTGCCCAGGTGCGCGTAGTCGTAGGCCCGCCCCGAGTCGCGGGTGCGGGGCATGACCGTGACGACGCACTGCTTGTCGCCGGCGTGCAGGCGGGCGCACAGCTCGTCGGTGAGGGCGTCGTAGCCGACGCGGACCCGCTCGCGCAGCTGCTCGTCGTCGGTCTCGGCCATGCGTTCGTAGTCGAGGTCGAGGCCGTCGTACGCGGCGCTCGCGGCGACCGCCATGAGGGCGTCGGCGTGGGCGGTGCGGCGTACCGGGTCGCCCAGGAGCTCCGCCATGGCCTCGGCACCGGGGGTCTCGATGACGGTGGGCACGACCTTGATCCCCTTGCCGTGCAGCTGGTCGACGATCCGCTGATCGCCGGCGCCCTGGTAGCCGTCGACGGTGGTGTCGGACGTGGCCTCGTACCAGAAGGGACTGACGGTGTGGAGCTGCGAGGCGTGCTGCAGGGCGTCGTCCAGCGCGCCGTCCCCACCCCACCAGGGCAACCAGGCGGACGTCGTACGGGCGGGTCGGCCCTCGCCGACCGCGGTCCCGGCCGCGCTCGGGCAGGCCGCAAGGGAGAGTGCGGTGAGGAGGACGCCGACGGCGCGGACGGGGAGTGCGCTCTTCATGGCCGCCATCCTGCACACTCGGTGGGCCGGGGACGTCCGCCCCGCCGACCGGGCGCGGCCGGCATCCGAACGGCGCACGGCGATGCCGTCCCGTCCGACCCACCCGGGCGCCGTAGCCGCATCAGGGACGCGTACGGAACGCCCGGCCGCGCGTCAGAGCCGCGTCAACGGACGCGGGGCGCGCGGCACCCGCCCGCTTTGCTGGGAGGCGACAGCACGGCACGGCGGTACGGACCGAGAGGCGGGGCGAACCATGGCGGAAAGCGGCATGGCCGGCACGGACGAGGTGGCGGAGCGGCCCGACCGTGAGGGCCGGATCGTCGTCGGCGTCAGCGGCTCGCTCGGCAGCCTCGCCGCCCTCCACCACGCCGTCGCCGAAGCCCGCCGCACCGACGTCGAGGTGCTCGCCGTCCTCTGCTGGACCTCCGCCGGCGAGGAACTCGGCTACCGCCGTACCCCCTGCCCGGCCGCCATCACCGCCGGCCGAGACGCCGCCGTCGCGCGACTGCGCCAAGCCCTCGACGAGGCGTTCGCCGGCCGCTACGCCGGGGCCCGGCTGCGCTGCCAGGCCGTCCGCGGCGACGCCGGACACAGTCTGGTCCGCTGCGCCGACCACGCCGACGACCTGCTGATCCTCGGCGCCGGCAGCAGCCGCGGCCGCCTCTCCCGCGCGCTGCGCCCGTCCGTCACCGCCTACTGCGTCCGCCACGCGGCCTGCCCGGTCCTGGCCGTCCCCCGGCCGCCGCTGCAACGGGACCTGGAGGTCATGGAACGCGGCCACGGCCTGCGCGCCCTCGTCGCGGGGCGATAGGGCCTGCTCGGCCGCGCTGACGACTTAGAGCCCGGCCGCCTCGGCGAGGGCGGCGGCGGTGCGGCGGCCGGCGCGCAGCACGGCTTCGGCGGTGGTGGGGAGGCAGCGGTTGGCCTCGGCGTCGTACCCGGTCATCACGACGCCCGCGTGGTCGGTGGCGAGTTCGAGGACGCGCACCGGTGACATCTGCTTCGTCAGAGCAGCGCTCAGCTGCTGGGTGTGCTCGATGCCCAGCACGTCGTCCTCCGTGCCGTGCACCAGCCAGAGCGGGACGGGGGAGGGGTGGTCGGCCAGGAGGTCGAGGGGGGCGTCCCCGGTGGTGATCGCCGGGCGGGCGTAGCTGGAGGAGATGCCGACGGCGGCGACGGGGCGCAGGTCGGCGGGGGTGTCCGGGTGGGTGGCCACGGCTATGGCCTCCCGGCCGCCCAGTGACCAGCCGGCCAGGACGAAGCGCTCCGGGTCCCCGCCGTACCCGGCGGCGGTGCGGCGGGCGTGGGCGAGGGAGGCGAGCAGTTCGGCGCGGCCGCCGTCCGGCCGGTCGGAGCGCCAGTCCGGGACGAACACCAGCAGCCCGAGCCCGGCGGCCTCCCGGGCGATCGGCCGCAGCACGTCACGCTCGTCGGGGCCCCGCCCGTGCCACAGCAGCACGACGGGCGCGGGCCCGGTGGCGCCGGCGGCCGGGCGGTGGACGTCCATCAGCCGCCCGTCGGCATAGGAGATGACCTCGGGTTGAGCGCTCGTCATGCGGGGTTCGCCTCCGGTTCGGTGCCAGATCATTCAGCTGGTACTGTACGTCTCGTCGCGAGGGAGATGATCTCTCGTCAGGCGTCAGTGGTGCTACCAGAGCACGTCCTACTTTCAGTAGGAAGAGTCCGTGCGATCCGGGCCTGGCGCTCCAATTGTCGGACGGGGTCCGGTGCCTTTCGGGGTGCCGGGCCTTGTTTGCTTTTCCGGGGTGGGCTGGTGGGCATTCGGCATATGGGTGTCGGGCTGGTAATGTTCTGGGTGTCGCGAGGGAGATGATTCCCCGTCAGGCGTCAGTGGTGCTACCAGAGCACGTCCTACTTTCAGTAGGAAGAGTCCGTGCGATCCGGGCCTGGCGCTCCAATTGTCGGATGAGGTCCGGTGCCTTTCGGGGTGCCGGGCCTTGTTCGCATTTCGGCGCGGAATGCGGAATGCGGGCCGGTTCACCGGGCGACAGCCGTGACCGGGCGGTGGCGCAGGGCCCAGAGGGCGGTCACGGCGGCGCTCGGGGCCGCGACCACCAGGCAGACCAGTGTCACCAGTCCGACCTCGCGCCACGGCACGGTCGGCGGTGCGTTCACGCCCAGCATCGTCAGGGCCGTGTGCATGGTGCCCAGTTGGACGGCCGCCACCGCGCAGCCCAGTACCGCGCCGACCACCACCACCAGGAGCGACTCGACGGTCACCACCCGCACCACCTGGGAGCGGGTGGCGCCGGCCAGTCGGAGCAGGGCGAGTTCGCGGCGGCGGTCGCGGGTCGCCATCACGAGGGTGTTGGCGAGCGCGATGCCCGTGTACACGAGCGCGAGGCCCAGGACGAGGACGATGCGCAGCCAGGCGATCCGGCCGTTGGCGGGTGCGGTCGCGGCCAGCCACTCGTCCCGGGTGACGACCTCCGCCCCGAACGGCTGCGCGGCGGAGCGGAGCCGGTCGGCCGTGCGGTCCCGATCCGTCGCGGTGCCGCCGCCGGTCGGACCGGTGAGCCTCACGTCGAGCCGGTCGATCCGTGCACCGGGGGCGTTCCTGGCGGTCACGTACAGGCCGTCCTCGGTGAAGCCGTCCCGCAGGACGGCGGCCACCCGCAGGGTCGCCCGGCTGCCGTCCGCGCGCACCACCTGGACCGGATCGCCGACCGTGGTGCGGCCCCACTCGGCGGGGAGGACGATGCCGTCGTCGTCCAGAAAGCTCGGTGAGCCCGCGAGAACGGGCAGCCTGGTGACGGCGGCGAGGACGGCCGGGTCCGCCGTCCGGGCCCGCGCCCTGACCACCGTGCCGTCCGGTTCGGCCACCGACAGCGCGGTCGGCGCCGAGGGGGCCACCACCACCCCGGGGACGGCGCGCAGCGCACGGGTGAGGGCGTCCTGGGCAGCTGGAGTGTTCTGGGCGTCCCGGGGGAGGACGACGACGTCGGCGGCGGAACGGGCCCCGGCCTCGCTCGACCGGGCGGCGCCCACCGTGGACAGGGCCCCCGCCAGCGACCCCGTCAGCGCCACCGCCACCAGTACGGGCGCCGCCACCGCGCCCGTACGGCGCAGCGCCGCCGTCGCGCCCGCGCGCACCAGCCGGCCGGTGAACCGCGACCAGCGTGCCGGGGCCCACGCCAGCACCCGCAGCAGCGGCCGTGCCAGCACCGGCGCCAGCAGGCCGCAGGCGCAGATCAGCACCATCGGCAGAACGGTGTAGGTCTTGCGGTGCAGCAGATCGGCCGGGTCGGACGCCAGGGCCGAACCCGTCAGCGCGGCGGCCGTCGACAGGAGCCCCAGGCCCCAGCACCAGCGGCCGGCCGTCATCACCCGGGTGTCGACGTCCGCGGAACTCAACGCCTCCAGCGGACCGACCCGGCCCGCGCGCCACGCTGCCACGGCCACGCCGCCGAGGGCCACCAGCAGGCCCGCGCCGAACGCGGCGTACGTGGGCCACGTCTGGCCGCCGATCGCGAACTCCGGCGGCGCCATGCCCACGCCCACCAGCCACCGCGCCGCGGACGACGCACCGATCCGGCCCAGCGCGCACCCCGCCGCGGACGCGGCGGCGCCGAGGGCCAGGGCCTCCACCAGGACGACGCGGCGCACCTGTGCCCGGCCGGCGCCCGCGAGGCGGAGCAGCCCGAGTTCCCGGCGCCGCTGCGCGACCAGGTACGAGAAGGTGGAGGCGACGACGAACGCCGAGACGAACGCGCTGACCCCGCCCGCCGTACCGAGCGCCGCCACCAGCGACACCACCGCCTCCCCGCCGGGCAGCGCCGGTGCGGCGGCCAGTCCGAGCAGCATCACCAGCATCATCGCCACGCCGAGGGCGAGGGCGACGAACGCGCCCACGAGCGAGACCCAGCGCTCCCGCAGGGACTTCAGTGCGATCCGCAGCATTCTCATGCCGCCAGCCAACCGGCCCGGAGGTTCGTGGTCGGCAGGGCGGGGGCGACTTCACGGGGTAGGGCTGGCCCTACCGACAGGGGGTTCGGGCGGGCGGTACTGATGGGTCGGCCGGGGACGAGGAGGGGTCGGCCGGGGGCATGGGTCCTAGGGTGGGCCGACCGAAGTGAGGGGTGGGGGGCGTGGCGGACGTGGGAGGCGCGGGGCGGATGGGTGACGGTGCGCTCTGGCGGGAGCTGGCCCGCCCTGCCTTCCTCCGGTCCTCGCTGCCCTGGCGGGCGGCCGGGTACCTGCTGGCGAGCGGGGTGGTCGGACTGCTGTTCGGGGCCGGGCTGCTGGTGGCGGTGACCGTGGCCGGGGTGCTGGCCGTGCTGGTGGTGGGGCTGCCGCTGCTGGGGGCGCTGGCGCTGGTCGGGCTTCCGTTCGCCGCGTGGGAGCGATGGCTGGTGCGGCTGTTGGACGGCAGGCCCGTACCGGACCCGCATCGGGTGCCGGGCCGGCCCGGGCTGGCGGCCTGGCTGCGGCTGCGGTACCGCGAGCGGGTGACCTGGCGGGAGTTGGGGTTCGCCGGGCTGGCGGCGGTCGTCCTGTGGCCGATCGACCTGGTGGTGGCGGGCTTCGCGCTGGCCGTGCCGGGGTACTTGCTGGCCGCGCTGCCGCTGTTGCTGCTGGACGGTGAACAGGTGAACCTCCTGAAGCTGTGGCAGGTCCATTCCCCGGTCGTGGCGGCCGGGTTGGGGGTGGTGGGCCTGGTAGCGCTGCCACTGCTGGCGTACCCGGTCACGGCGGTGGCGGCGGGCCGGGCGACGGTGGTGCGGCTGGTGCTGTCGCCCGGTGGCCAGGAGCTGCGGATCGGTGAACTGGTCAGCTCCCGGGCCCGGTTGGTGGACGCCTTCGAGGCGGAGCGGCGCCGGATCGAGCGCGATCTGCACGACGGGGCCCAGCAGCGGCTGGTGGCCCTGTCGATGACGCTCGGTCTGGCCAGCCTGGACGCCCCGCCGGGTGGGCCGCTCGCCGCCCGGCTGGCCCAGGCGCAGCATGAGGCCGGTGAAACCCTGGCCTCGTTGCGGGAGTTGATCAACGGCATCCACCCGAGGGTGCTGACCGACCGTGGCCTGCCGGACGCCTGCGTGGACGCCGCCGACCGCTCGCCGGTGCCCGTCGACGTCGTCTTCGACCTGCCCGGCCGTCTTCCGGCGCCGGTCGAGTCGGCGGGCTACTTCGTGGTGTCGGAGGCCCTCGCGAACATCTCCAAGCACAGTGGCGCCGGCCACGCCCTGGTCGAGGGGCGCTACGCTGACGGGCTGTTGACGATCGAGGTGTCGGACGACGGTCGCGGCGGTGCCGCGCCCGGGGGCGGCACCGGCCTCACCGGGCTCGCCGACCGGGTCTCCGTCGTGGAGGGCACGCTGACGGTGAGCAGCCCGCCCGGAGGCCCGACCCTGCTGCGCGTGGAGATCCCTTGCCTGCCTCTGAGTACCCCGCCGACCGGCTCCGCGTAGTCCTCGCCGAGGACGGTGTGCTGCTGCGTGAGGGGCTCGTCGGACTGCTGGCCCGGTTCGGCCACCAGGTGGTGGCCGCCGTCGGCGATGCCGACGCCCTGCGGACGGCCGTCGCCGAGCACGCGCCGGACATCGTCGTCACCGACGTCCGGATGCCTCCGGGCGGGTCCGACGAGGGCCTGCGCGCCGCCGTCGAACTGCGCGGGTCGCGGCCCGGCCTGCCCGTTCTCGTGCTCAGCCAGTACATCCAGCGCTCCTACGCCGCCGAGCTGTTGGACTCCGGCGACGGCTCGGGGGTCGGCTACCTGCTCAAGGACCGGATCGGGCAGGTGGAGGAGTTCCTGGACGCGGTCGGCGCGGTGGCAGCAGGCGGCACGGTGGTGGATCCGGAGGTGGTGCGCCAACTGCTGCGCCGTCGGCGCGATCCGCTGGAGCGGCTGACGCCGCGTGAGCGCGAGGTGCTGGCCCTGATGGCGCAGGGCCGGTCGAACGCCGCGATCTGCCGGGAGCTGGTGGTGTCGGACGCGGCGGTGGGCAAGCACATCGGCAACATCCTGATGAAGCTGGACCTGCCGCCGGCCGAGGAGACCCACCGCCGGGTACTGGCGGTGCTGGAGTTCCTCCGGGGGTGAGCCGGGCGGGTGGCCGGGCGCGGTGGCGGGTGCGTGCGGCCGGGCGGTGGCGGGTCCGGCTCCGGTTCGGCGCACGGTCGCTGACCTGGTAGTGTTCCTCTTGTCGCGAGGGAGATGATCTCTCGTCAGGCGTCAGTGGTGCTACCAGAGCACGTCCTACTTTCAGTAGGAAGAGTCCGTGCGATCCGGGCCTGGCGCTCCAGTTGTCGGACGAGGTCCGGTGCCCTTCGGGGCGCCGGGCCTCGTCCGCTTTTCCGGGGTGGGGGCCGCGGATCAGGACGGCTGGCGGTCGGAGCCGAGTTCGCGGGAGATCCGCAGGCCGGCCTGGGCGACGACCGGGCCGAGGGCGCGGACGCGGGCGGCGGTCATCCGGGAGGTCAGGCCGGAGACCGACAGGGCGGCGGTGACCTCGCCGGCGTGGTCGAAGATCGGCGCGGCGACGCAGCGGACCTCGGGCTCGTTCTCGCGGTCGTCGATGGAGTAGCCGCGGGCGCGGATCCGGGCGAGGTCGGCGCGCAGCCGGGTCTCGTCCGAGATGGTCCAGGCGGTCACCGGGCGCAGGCCGGCGGCGACGACCTCGGCGACGGCCTCGTCGGGCAGCCAGGCGAGGATGGCCTTTCCGGTGGCGGTGCAGTAGGCGGGGGCCCGGCTGCCGACCCGGGAGGCCATGCGGACGTTGGTCTCGTCCTCGACCTTGTCCAGGTAGACGATCCCCGGGGCCTGCCAGACGGTCAGGTGGACGGTCTCGCCGGCCTCGCGCTGGAGCCGGCGCAGGTGTTCGGCGGCGACGCTGCGCAGGTCGAGGGTGGAGAGGTAGGCCTGGCCGAGGCGGAGCGAGCCGTGGCCGAGGCGGAACCAGCCGGTCTCGCGGTCGCGGTCGAGGAGGTGCTCGTCGAGGAGCGGGCCGGCGAGCCGCAGCACGGTGCTCTTGTTGAGGCCGAGCGCGTCGGCGAGTTGGGCGAGCGGGACGCCGCGCCCGTCGCCGTGGTCGCGGACGTGGCCGAGGACGGCGAGCGCGCGGCGCAGTGAGGAGGACTGGTTGCGTTCGGTCGCGGGCTTCCTGCCGGTCGCCGCTCCGGCAGGCCGTTCGGCCGTCGTGTCCGCGGGCCGCTCGGTCTCCGCCTCGGGCCCCGTCTCCGTCATGGGTCCGTCCCTCGTCTCGTTCTGCCGGTGTTCCTCCGCTCGGCGGCGGTTGTCAGAAGGTACCCGTTCGCGCTCGGATCTCCGCTTCTTCGACACAACGTTGTGCAGTGCAAAACTTCCCGAACCCCCTCTTGTTGGCGCCGATCGCCCCCGCCTAACGTCCCTGCCATCGAGCAGGCGACGCCGCCGCACCCGGACGGTCCGCCCTGCCGTACCCCCGCACCGGCCTGCCCGGGACGCCCCCCAGCGCGTCCGGGCCGTCCACCACCCACACTCACCATCGGCCCCGGTCAGGGCCTGCTTCGACGTGCCCGTCCCGAGCGGCGCACGTCTCGGCGGCAACTGTCGGGAGGGGAGGTCTCCACCCATGCGACTCAACCGACGGGCTGCCGCGGCCGCCGTGCTCGCCGCCGGCTGCCTCGCCGCGACCGCCTGCGCGCCGGGCACCGCCGCGCCGACCGGCGACAAGGCCGCCGACGACCGGACCGGCACCCTCCAGGTGTGGCTGTACAACGAGGCGGGCAACGCGGCCAAGGAGGCCGTGATCGGCAAGGCGGTGAGCGAGTTCCAGGCCTCCCACCAGGGCGCCACCGTCAAGGTCAGCTACATCGACACCGACGCCTCCGCCCGTGCGGCCAAGATGAAGGGCGCCTTCAACGACCCCAACAGCGCCCCCGACCTGGTTGAGTTCGGCAACACCGACCTCCCCGGCTACGTCGCGGCCGGAGGCCTCGCCGAGATCGGCGCCGACCTCGACAAGTGGCCGGACAAGGGCGACCTCGACCCGGCGATCGCCGGGACCGCCGTGGTGGACGGCAAGACCTACGGACTGCCCTGGTGGGTCGGCGTGCGTGCCCTCTTCTACCGCACCGACCTGTTCACCGAGGCCGGGCTCACCCCGCCGACCTCGTACGCCGAACTGGTCACCGCCAACCAGAAGATCCACGCGGCGCACCCCGACACCTTCGGCATCGCCATCGGCGGCAAGTACACCTTCGGCGCGCTGCCGTTCGTCTGGGACGCGGGCGGCGACATCGCCACCAAGGACGGCTCCGCGTACCAGGCGGCCATCAACTCGCCCGCCTCGCAGGCCGGGATCAAGCGCTACACCGACCTCTTCGGCGACGACGGCTGCCCCGCCCAGCAGTGCGCCGACCTGACCGGCGGCAAGACCGTCGACCTGTTCGCGGCCGGCAAGTCGGCGATGGCGATCCTGCCCAACTCCAGCCGCAGCAAGGTCGATGCGGGCGCGGTGAAGGGCAAGTACGGTGTGGTGCCGCTGCCCGGGGAGAAGCCCGGTTCGGTCGCCCCCGCGTTCGCCGGCGGCAACAACCTCGGCGTGATGAAGGCGGCCAAGCACCGCACGCTCGCCGTCGAGTTCGCCGAGCTGCTGGCGGGCCCGGCGTACCAGGAGCAGATGTACGACGCGATGGGCAACCTGCCGACGCTCAAGTCCGTCAGCGGCAAGGTCGCCGCCAAGGACGCCTTCCTGAAGCCGTTCACCGACACCATCGCGGCCGGCACCAGGTTCGTCCCGCTCGACCAGGCGTGGGCGCAGATCGACGCCCAGGCGGTGATCCCGACCATGCTCCAGCAGGTCGTCACCGGCAAGGCGGACGTGGCGAAGGCCTCGGGCGACGCCGCGAACCAGATCACCTCGGCCTTCGCCGCGCACTGACGGCCGCGCCCCGAAGAGAGCAGGTCCCGCACGTGTCCGCATCCACCACGACCGCCCCGACGGCGCCGCCTTCCCCGCGCGGGCGCCGTGGGGGCAGGGCGCCGGCCGCACCCTCGGGCGGCCGGCGCCGCCGGCCCCCGCTGCTGCTGCTCCTGCCGGCCGCGGTCATCCTGATCCCGTTGGTCGCCTACCCGATCTACCAGTTGGGCCTGTTGTCCGTGCTGGACTTCGGGCAGGCCCAGGCCTCCGGGGGCGCCCCGACCTCCTTCGTCGGCTTCGGCAACTACTCGAAGATCCTGAGCGACGGCCAGTTCTGGTCGGTGCTGCTGCAGACGGTCGGCTTCGCCGCGTTCTGCGTGCTCGCGACGCTGGCCGTCGGCGCCACCCTCGCCGTCCTGCTGACCAAGGTCGGGCGGTGGCCCCGGCTGGTGCTGACCACCGCCGCGATGGCGGCCTGGGCGGCGCCGGCGATGACCGGTTCGACGGTGTGGAGCTTCCTGTTCGACACCAACCTCGGCCTGGTCAACCACACGCTGGTGAAGCTCGGTCTGACGGGCTTCCACGAGTTCAACTGGTTCTACGACAAGTGGACGGCGTTCCTGATCGTCGGCGCCGTCGTGGTGTGGCACTCCTTCCCGTTCGTGATGGTCACCCTCTACGCGGGGATCCGGGCGATCCCGGAGGAGATCATGGAGGCCGCCGCCCTGGACGGCGCCAACACCTGGACGACCTTCCGCCGGATCACCGCGCCGATGCTGCGGCCGATCCTGACCATCGTGGTGATCCAGTCGGTGATCTGGGACTTCAAGGTCTTCACCCAGATCTACGTGATGACCGAGGGCGGCGGCATCGCCGGCCAGAACCTCGTGCTCAACGTGTACGCGTACCAGAAGGCGTTCGCCTCCTCCCAGTACGGGCTCGGCGCGGCGATCGGCGTGATCATGCTGCTGATCCTGGTGATCCCGACGGTCCTCTACATCCGCACCCTGCGACGGACGGGGAACGAACTGTGACCACCGTGAACCCCGTTCGGGCCGCTGGAACCCCGGGCGGCCCGACGCCGACCGGCCGGGCCCCGAAGGGCCGGACCCGGAACACCCGCGGCCGGTGGCGGCTCGCCGCCAACACCGGCGCGATCGTGCTGGCGGTCGTCACCGCCTTCCCGATCTTCTGGATGGTGCTCTCCGCCTTCAAGCCCAAGGGCGAGGTGCAGTCGCTGGACCCGAAGCCGTGGACGGCCCACCCCACCCTGGAGAGCTTCCGCCAGGTGCTCAGCGTGGACGGCTTCGGCCGGTACTTCGTGAACAGCCTGGTGATCGCGCTGTCGGTGGTGGTGCTCTCGGCCGTCGTGGTGTTCCTGGCGGCGGTGGCCGTGACCCGGTTCCGGTTCAGGTTCCGCACCACCGTCATGGTGATGTTCCTGATCGCCCAGATGATCCCGGTCGAGGCGCTCACCATCCCGCTGTTCTTCATGTTCCGCGACGCGGGCCGGTTCGCCCCCGGCATCGGGCTGAACACCCTCGCCTCGCTGATCCTGGTGCAGTTGGCGTTCTCGCTGCCGTTCGGCATCTGGATGATGCGCGGCTTCGTCGCGGCCGTCCCGGTGTCCATCGAGGAGGCCGCGCAGATCGACGGCGCCAGCCGGACCCGCATCCTGTGGCGGATCCTGCTGCCGCTGGTGGCGCCGGGCCTCGCCGCGACCAGCGTGTTCTCCTTCATCGCGGCGTGGAACGACTTCGTCTTCGCCAAGACCTTCATCATCAGCGCCACCCAGAACCAGACCCTGCCGTCCGCGCTGCTGGTCTTCTTCAAGCCGGACGAGAACGACTGGGGCGGCATCATGGCGGCGTCCACGCTGATGACCGTGCCGGTGCTGATCTTCTTCATCGCGGTCCAGCGCAAGCTGGTGTCCGGGCTGGCGGGCGCGGTGAAGGACTGACGCCGGCCGGGGGCGGGGCCGGACGGCGACTCCCGTCGATCGCCGAGGTGGTGGGCCCGGCCCACCACCTCGGCTTCGGCGTTCCTACGCGACGCCGTGCGGTCGGAACTGGATGCTGATCCGCGGGCCCACCGGCCGGGCCGTCTTCGGGATCGCGTGCTCCCAGGTGCGCTGGCAGGAGCCGCCCATGACCACCAGATCGCCGTGTCCGAGCGGCCGGCGCACCACCGGGCCGCCGCCGTCGCGCGGTCGCAGTAGCAGGGCGCGCGGCTCGCCGACGGACAGGATCGCCACCATGGTGTCCTCGCGGGCGCCGCGCCCGATCCGGTCCCCGTGCCAGGCGACGCTGTCCCGGCCGTCGCGGTAGTAGCAGAGGCCGAGCGTGCGGAACGGCTCGCCCAGCTCCCGCGCGTAGTGCCGGCTCAGTGCCGTCCGGGCCTGCCCGAGGACGGGGTGCGGCGGCTCGGCGTCGGCCGGGTAGGAAGCCAGCAGTCGCGGTACGTCGACCACCCGCTCGTACATCTCGCGGCGCTCGGCCCGCCAGGGCACGGTGGCGGCGAGGTGTTCGAACAGGCGGTCCGCCCCGTGCAGCCACCCGGGTAGCAGGTCCAGCCAGGCTCCGTCGCCCAGGACGGCCCGGCGGAGCCCGTCGAGCGGGCCGAGGCGGACGCCGTCGGTGTCGTCGGCGTCGTCGGTGTCGTCGAACAGCGAGGGCTGGAGGTGGACGGTGCTGCGCATGGGGCCAGCGTACGCCCAGAATCGAACGTGTGCTCGAATAAAGGTCCTGAACTGGCCCCGGGCGCGGTGGCCCGGCGGTTAGGCTTTCGGCCATGCCGGGCCGGTACCGGCCGACGGGCTCCCCTCCCCGAGCGGCGAACCGGCGATCATCCACCCGCGACGGCGGCCCCGCCGCACAGATGGAGAGACGATGAGCAAGCCCACCAGGACGGCCGCGCGGCCGCCTGTGGCCCACCACGCCGACAGCCACGACCTGATCAGCGTGCACGGCGCGCGCGAGAACAACCTCAAGGACGTCAGCGTCGAGATCCCGAAGCGGCGGCTGACGGTGTTCACCGGTGTCTCCGGCTCCGGCAAGAGCTCCCTGGTGTTCGACACGATCGCCGCGGAGTCGCAGCGGCTGATCAACGAGACGTACAGCGCCTTCGTCCAGGGCTTCATGCCGACCCAGGCGCGGCCCGAGGTCGACGTGCTGGAGGGGCTGACCACCGCGATCATCGTCGACCAGCAGCGGATGGGCTCCGACCCCCGCTCCACGGTCGGCACCGCCACCGACGCCAACGCGATGCTGCGGATCCTCTTCAGCCGGCTCGGACAGCCGCACATCGGCTCACCCAAGGCGTTCTCCTTCAACGTCCCCTCGATCAGCGGGGCGGGCGCCGTCACGGTCGAACGCGGCGGTCAGACCGTCAAGGAACGGCGCAGCTTCAGCATCACCGGTGGCATGTGCCCGCGCTGCGAGGGCCGCGGCAGCGTCTCCGACATCGACCTCACCCAGCTCTTCGACGCTTCCAGGTCGATCTCCGAGGGCGCGATCACCATCCCCGGCTGGAAGACCGACAGCTGGTGGACGGTGGGGATCTACGCGAACTCGGGCTTCCTCGACCCGGACAAGCCGATCCGCAAGTACACCAAGAAGGAGATGCAGGACTTCCTGTACCGCGAGCCGACCAAGGTGAAGGTCAACGGGGTCAACCTCACCTACGAGGGGCTGATCCCGAAGATCCAGAAGTCGATGCTCGCCAAGGACCGGGACGCGCTGCAGCCGCACATCCGGGCGTTCGTCGACCGGGCGGTCACCTTCACCGCCTGCCCCGAGTGCGAGGGCACCCGGCTCAGCGAGGCCGCCCGGTCCTCGCGGATCGGCGGGATCAACATCGCCGACGCCTGCGCGATGCAGATCAGCGACCTGGCCGACTGGGTCCGCGGCCTCGACGAGCCGGCGGTGGCGCCGCTGCTCGGCACCCTGCGGCACACCCTCGACTCGTTCGTGGAGATCGGGCTGGGCTACCTCTCGCTCGACCGCCCGTCCGGCACGCTGTCCGGTGGGGAGGCGCAGCGGGTCAAGATGATCCGGCACCTCGGCTCGGCGCTCACCGACGTCACGTACGTCTTCGACGAGCCCACCACCGGTCTGCACCCGCACGACATCCAGCGAATGAACGAACTCCTGCTGCGGCTGCGGGACAAGGGCAACACGGTGCTGGTCGTGGAACACAAGCCGGAGACCATCGCGATCGCCGACCACGTCGTCGACCTCGGCCCCGGTGCCGGGACGGCGGGCGGCGCCGTCTGCTTCGAGGGCACCGTCGACGGCCTGCGGGTCAGCGGCACCGTCACCGGCCGCCACTTCGACGACCGGGCCGCCGTCAAGCAGGCGGTGCGCGAGCCGAACGGCACCCTGGAGATCCGCGGCGCGACGGCCAACAACCTGCGCGACGTCGACGTCGACATCCCGCTCGGGGTGCTGACCGTGATCACCGGCGTCGCCGGCTCCGGGAAGAGCTCGCTCGTGCACGGCTCGATCCCCGCCGGGGCGGGCGTGGTCTCCGTCGACCAGGGCGCCATCCGCGGCTCGCGGCGCAGCAACCCGGCGACGTACACCGGGCTGCTGGAGCCGATCCGCAAGGCGTTCGCGAAGGCCAACGGCGTCAAGCCGGCCCTGTTCAGCGCCAACTCCGAGGGCGCCTGCCCGAACTGCAACGGCGCCGGCGTGGTCTTCACCGACCTGGCGATGATGGCCGGCGTCGCCAGCACCTGCGAGGAGTGCGAGGGGAAGCGGTACCAGGCGGCGGTGCTGGAGTACCTCCTCGGCGGCCGCGACATCAGCGAGGTGCTCGCGATGCCGGTGACCGAGGCGGAGGAGTTCTTCGGCACCGGCGAGGCGCGCATCCCGGCCGCCCACCGGATCCTGAGCAACCTGGCCGACGTCGGGCTCGGCTACCTCAGCCTCGGCCAGCCGCTCACCACGCTGTCCGGCGGCGAGCGGCAGCGGCTCAAGCTGGCCACCCACATGGCGGAGAAGGGCGGCGTCTACGTCCTCGACGAGCCGACCACCGGCCTGCACCTCGCCGACGTCGAGCAGCTGCTCGGCCTGCTCGACCGGCTGGTGGAGTCCGGCAAGTCGGTCATCGTCATCGAGCACCACCAGGCGGTGATGGCCCACGCCGACTGGATCATCGACCTCGGCCCGGGCGCCGGCCACGACGGCGGCCGGATCGTCTTCGAGGGCACCCCGGCCGACCTGATCGCCGCCCGCTCCACCCTCACCGGCGAGCACCTGGCGGCGTACGTCGGCTGAACGCCCGCGGTCGCCGAGCCCACGCGGCGCCTACCTGGGCGCCGCGTTCCCGCCCGCCCGGCCGCGCGAGCGCAGCGCGCCCACCCGCTTCCAGCTCGACTTCACCGCCCCGGGCGCCGACGGGCGGGCGCGCCCGTGCACCGCCGACTTCACCCGGGGGTTGGTGCAGGAGGCCCGGACGGCGGAGGGCCGACCGCTACCCGGTGGTGCCGTGGACGGTCCGTCCGCCGACGACGGTGCGTTCGGGCCGCAGTCCGCGCAGCGCGTCGACCGGGCAGCTCAGCGGATCGACCGGCCACACCGTCAGATCGGCCAGGGCCCCCGGTCGCAGGCTGCCGCGCTCGGCGCTCTCGCCCACCAGCCTGGCGGCGTCGACGGTGTGCAGCGCGATCGCCTCGGCGCGGTCGATGGCGTGCTCGGGCCCGACCACGCCGGTGGTGGTCCGGCGGGTCGTCATGCCCCACACCGACACCATCGCGCCGTACGGGCCGACCGGGAAGTCCGAGCCGGCGGCGAGCAGCGCGCCCTCGTCGAGCCACTCGCGCAGCGGGAAGATCCCGGCGGTCCGCTCCCGCCCCCAGGCCCGCTGCTGGGTGAGCGCGCCGTCGTGCAGCAGCGGGTGCTGCACGGTGACCGGGATGCCGAGTGCGATCGCCCGGGCCCGCTGGTCGGCCCGGGCCAGCCCGCCGTGCTCGACCACCAGCGTGCCGGGCGGCAGGCCGGGGCGGTGCTTGAGCACCTCCTCGAAGACGTCCAGCAGGGTGCGCAGGCCGCGGTCGCCCCAGGCGTGCACGCCGACCCGCCAGCCGCGCCCGACCACCCGTTCGACGGCCGCGACCAGCTCGGCCGGCTCCCAGAGCAGCCGGCCGTGGTAGCAGGGCTGCCCCTGGTAGGGCTCGTCCAGGGCGCCGGCCTCGAAGCCGCCGTCGATGCCGAACTTGACGCCCCACACTCGGAACAGGTCGTCGTCCTCGCCGGCGGCGCGCCAGGCGTCCATCCGGTCCAGCAGCGCGTCGACCTGTTCGGGGGTGCGGGCGGCGAAACCGGAGACCAGCGCCCGGACCCGGACGGAGAGCGCGCCGGCCGCCCGGGCGGCGCGCAGTACGTCGAGGTCCTCGACCGGGACCAGGCAGTCGCGCACGGTGCCGATCCCGGTGGCGGCGTAGTCGGCGGAGGCGGCGCGCAGACCGGCGACGCGTTCGGTGCGCGCGGGGCGCGGCAGCACCCGCTCGACCAGTTCGACCGCCTTGTTGACCAGCCGTCCGGTCAGCCGCCCCTGTTCGTCGAGTTCGATCACGCCGCCGGGCGGGGCCGGGGTGGCGGCGGTGATGCCGGCGAGGCGCAGCGCGGCCGAGTTGAGCACCATGTTGTAGGCGCCGCGGCGGACCAGCACGGGGTGGTCGGCGGTGGCCCGGTCCAGCTCCTCGGTGGTGGGCATCCGCTGCTCGGCCAGGTGCACCTCCTGCCAGTTGATCGTGGTGTGGATCCACTGTCCGGCCGGGGTACGGGCGGCGCGCTCGCGGATCAGGCCGAGGAACCCGGCGAGGTCCCGGGCCTGGTGGACGGGTACGCCGTGGACGCTGTGGCCGGCCAGGATCAGGTGGGTGTGGGTGTCGTCGAAGGCGGGCAGCACCGTCGCGGCGGGGGCGTCCAGCACCTCGGTGGCCGTTCCGATCAGGACGTCCAGGCCGTCGGGGGCGGGGGACAGGGCGGTGATCCGCGCCCCGGTGACGGCGATCGCGCGCTGCGGCGGCTCGCCGGGGACGAGGGTGTGCACGGCGGCGGCCCGGATCAGCAGATCGGCGGGTGCGGGTGCGGAGTCGGGTACGGCGTGGTGGTCGGGGTCGGTCATCGCGGCTCCTGGTGGGGTGGGCCGCCGGCCGACAGACCGGTGACCTTCTCGACGTACCGCAGGCCGGGCTCGGCGAGCAGCGCGTGCAGCTCGGTGAAGACGGCCCGGGCGGCGACGGCGTTCCAGTCGGCGGGCAGCAGCGGCTCGGGCAGGCCCGGGTCCAGGTACGGCAGTCGGCGCCACTGGGTGAGCATCGGCACGTAGTCGCGGAACGCCTCGACCGGGTCGATCCGCAGCTGCCCGCGCAGGTCGGCGGCGACCGGGCGCCAGGCGTCGTCGAAGGCCGCGTACTGCGCCTCGATCGCCGGGAAGTCCCACCAGTCGGCCACCGCGGTGCGCAGTTCGGCGAAGCCCGCGTACTCGGCGGACAGGAACAGGTGCACGTAGGCGCTCAGGCCGAGGCGCTCCAGCAGGCGCCGGGCGTCCGGCAGCAGCCGGGCGGGTGCCAGCCAGACGCCGGGGGCGGCGTTGCCGAAGCCGAGCCAGCTCAGCCGTGAGCGCAGCTGGTGGCGGTGGGCGCGCTCGGACTCGGGCACCGAGAACACCGCGACCACCCAGCCGTCGGCGAGTTCGGCGGGCTCCAAGCTGTGGAAGATCCGGCGGTCGCCCTCCTCGAACACCGGGCCCATCGCCGGGGCCAGCCGGTATCCGGTGCCGCCGCGGCGTTCCTGGAGCAGGGTGCCGGCCTTCTTCAGCCGGGAGATGGCCGAGCGGACGGCCGGGCCGTCGACGTCGAGTTCGGCCATCAGCGCTATCAGGTCGGCGATCGATATCCAGCCGCCGAGGCGGCGCACGAACTCGCCGTACACGGTGTGGATCAGCGAGCTGGGCCGGGGCGTGCTCTCCGACATGGTGGGCCTCCTCCCCGGCAGCTCGTGGTGATCATAGCGGTGGCCGGCGGTCGGCGGATCGGTGTCGGATTCAGGCCTCCGCGTAGGCGCCGGAGAGCAGGTGTCCGGCGCCGGGGGCGAAGGCGGGGAGGCCGAGGGCGCGCAGCAGTTGGTGGGCGGTGCAGATCGCCGCCGAGACGACCGGCTTGCCGAGCCGCTGCTCGGCCTCCTCGACGGCGGCCAGCGAGGGCAGTTGGACGCAGGCCGAGAGCACCACCGCGTCGGCGTCGGCGTGGGCGAGGCGCTGGGCGATGGCGGGGAGCCTCGCCGGGTCGTGGGCGGCCACGTCGAGGTTGTCGGGGATCTCCAGGGCCGCGTAGTCGAGCACCTGGACGCCCTCGTGGGCCAGGTAGTCGACCACCGTCCGGGCCAGCGGCCGCAGGTACGGGGTGACCAGGGCGACCTTCCGGGCGCCGAGCGTGCGCAGGCCGGCCACCAGGGCGCCCGCGCTGGTGACCACGGGCGCGGGGGCGCCGTTCTCGACGGTGCGGCGGTGCAGCCGCTGTTCGGCCTCGCGGTGGTAGCCGGGGCCGGTGGCCATCACGGCGACCAGGCAGGCGTAGCCGAGCACGTCGACCCGGGCGTCGGAGAGTTCGGTGGCGCAGCGGTCGGACTCGGCGTCCATGGCACGCAGTTGCTCGGGGGTGACCCTGGTCATCCGCATCCGGCTGGAGTGGAAGGTGAACCGCTCGGGCGCGACCGCCTCGCGGGCCCGCAGCAGGGCGGGGACCTCGGTCTCCATGGTGACGTTGGAGCTGGGGACGATCTGGCCGATCCGGTAGGTGGTCATGGGGCGTGGGGCTCCTTTCCGGGTTTCCGGGGCTCCGTGCGGGGGCTCGGTTCAGCGGGCGTCGACCACCGGGTTGGCCAGGGTGCCGATCCGCTCGATGGTGGCCTCGACCAGGTCGCCGGGCTGCAGGAACTGCGGCGGCACCATGCCGGCGCCGACGCCGGACGGGGAGCCGGTGGCGATCACGTCGCCCGCTTCGAGCGTGACGCCGGAGGAGATGTCGGCGATCAGACGGGCGATGCCGAACAGCATGTGGCGGGTGTTGGAGTCCTGCCGCAGCTCGCCGTTGACCCGGAGCGAGAGGTCGAGTCCCTGCGGGTCGGGGATCTCGTCGGCGGTGACCACGACCGGGCCGAACGGCGCGTAGCTGTCCTGGCCCTTGGAGAAGAACCACTGCCCGGAGCGGCGTTGGTCGCGGGCGCTGACGTCGTTGACGATGCTGTAGCCGAACACGTGCCGCCAGGCGTCCTCCTCGGCCACCCGGAAGGCCGGTTCGCCGATCACCACGGCGAGTTCGCACTCCCAGTCGAGCTGTTTGGTCAGGTCGGCGTTGTGCCGGATGGGCTGGCCCGGGCCGGTGACGGCGGTGGCGGGCTTGCTGAACAGCACCGGGCGGTCGGGCAGTTCGCGGTCGGTGTCCAGGGTGCGGTGCGATTCGGAGACGTGCTCCACGTAGTTGAGGCCGACGCCGACGATCTTGCCGGGCCGCAGGGGTGCGCGCAGCGAGACCTCGGTGAGCGGGCGGAGAGCCGGGTGGTCCGTCGGCGTGGCCGTGAGCAGCGCGCGGGCGGTGGCCGTCGCCGGCTCGCCGACCCGGATGAACTCCAGCAGGCCGTCGGGCAGTCGGGCGCCGGCGGCGGTGGCGAGGGCGGTCAGATCGGCGACCCGGTCGCCGAGCCGGGCGCCGAGGCGCGGGGTCTCGTCTCCGTCCGCGCAGTAGGTCAACAGGTGCATGGTCGGGACTCCTTGGTGACGGGTCGGTGGGTTACCGGGCGGTGGCGGGTCGGTGGGTTACCGGGCGGTGACGGACTGGTGCCCGTCGGGGCCCGGGTGGGCCTCCTCGCGGTAGAGGCCGAGCGAGTGCATCACCGGGAAGTCGTTGAACGAGAACAGGCAGGCGTCCTCGCCGGGGTCGAGGTTCGCGTGCTCGTGCCAGGCCCAGGACGGGACGACGAAAACGTCCCCCTGCCGCCACTCGAAGCGCTGCCCGGCGATCACCGAGACACCGCGCCCCTTGGCCGCCGTGTAGACCACCGAGCCGGTGTGGCGGTGGGCGCGGGTGGCCTGGCCGGGGCGCAGCAGCTGCAGGTGGGCGGCCATGGTCGGCATCACCGGGCCGCCGGTGACCGGGTTGGTGTACTCCATGATCACGCCGTCGTACGGCGATCCCTCGGTGGCACGGGCGAGTTGGCACAGTGCGTGGTAGCTCGGCTCCCAGGGCCAGCCGAGCAGCGGGGAGTAGGGCCTGGTCCAGGTCTCGACGCCGTACGGGAGCAGGTTGCCGCCGTAGCTCAGCAGCGAGGCGTTCACCACCGTGCCGGGGCGCTGGTACAGCTCCGGGTGCACCTCGTAGAAGTTCGCGTCGAGCATGTTGACCAGCGGGATGTCCAGGCCGTCCTGCCAGATCACCGGGGCGTCGTCGGACTCGTTGCCGTGCTCGTGCCAGGAGTTGTTGGGCGTGATGGCGAAGTCGCGCGGGCCGACCTTGAGCTTCTGGCCGTTCACGATCGTCCAGGCTCCGGTGCCCTCGTGGACGAAGCGCAGGGCGGCGGCCTGGTGGCGGTGCGCGGTCATCGCCTCGCCGGGGCCCATGATCTGCAGGCCGGTGTACAACAGGCCGACGGCGGCGCTCAGGTCGCGGCGTCCGGGGTTGACCAGCATGACCACCCGGCGGCCGGCGTCGTCGGCCTTGACCAGCGGCAGGGCCTTGCGGACCAGCGGGCGCAGGTCCGCGTAGCGCCAGAGCACCGGTACCGACTTCGGCTGCGGATACCAGGGCTCGATCTCGTTCGCCACCGTCCACAGCGCGCCGGCCTCGTGCTCGGCCAGTTCCTCGTAGTAGGCGGCGAGTTCGGGGCTGTCGCCGACCCTGGCGCGGCCGATCCGGTCGTCGTCGTGGTCGGCCGTGCCTTCGTGACCGGCCGTGCCCTCGTGGCTGCTCATGCCTTGGTGGCTGCTCATGCCTCCTCCTCCAGTGCCAGCGGCCGCAGCGGACGGTTGTCCACGTGCAGCCGGAAGACGTCGAAGCGGTTGTAGTGGCCCACGATGTCGTGCATCTGCTTGGGCTGGATGCACCGGCCGAGGTCGATCTCGGCGTAGACGATGCCCTCCTCGTCCACCAGCGGTTCGCCCACCGGGCGCCCGTCGGGGCCGAAGATGCCGGACAACGCGCTGCGCGGGCGGGCGAGTTGCTTGCGGACCTGCTGGTCCTCGCCGGCGATCAGGTCCACCATCTCGGACGAGATCGTGGAGCAGGAGACCACGGTGTACAGCTTGCCCTCGAAGCAGTGCGCGGCGGCGCGCAGCGCGATCGCCTCCGCCATGTCGTAGTCCTCGGGGGCCACCGGCAGGGCGATGTAGCTCGCGGCGTGGACGAGTTCGCCCTGGGCCAGCAGGGTGAAACGGGCCAGGGTGTTGGTGTTCTCGCCGCAGGCCAGCGCGCCGAGCGGGCCGACGGCCGTGCGGTGGACCCGCAGGGAGCTGCCGTCGCCGGGCGTCCAGGTCAGCTTCTCGGCCCAGGTCGGCACCAACTTGCGGTGAACGCCGAGCAGTTCGCCGTCATCGCCGATGACCAGCAGGGTGTTGTAGAGCACCCCGAGGCTGTGTCGACCACGCTCGTTGACGCCGATCACCAGCACCACGCCGGCCTGCCGGGCGGCGGCGCGCAGCGTGTCCACGTACGGGCCGGGGACGTCCACGGCGGCGCGGTAGAGGCGTTCGTACCAGGGGGAGCCCTGGACCGGGGTCATCGTCCAGTTCCAGTACGGGTAGCCGGGGACGAAGACCTCGGGGAAGACCACCAGGGTGGCGCCGTGGCCGGCTGCCTCGTGGATCAGGGCCACGGCCTTGTCCACGGTGGCGGCCGGGCCCAGGTAGACGGGGGCGGCCTGCACGGCCGCGGCGGTGAAGCGGGGCAGATCCGGCATGGGTTCTCCTCGGCTGCTCAGCGTGGTCCGGGCGGGGGCGGCGGCCAGCGGCGGTGCACCGGCGCGGGCGGCTCGCGCCGCAGGTGCAGGCGCGGGGCGACCCGGTCGGCGTTCGGGCCCGGCGGCCTGCGGCTTCCCGCCGACCAGGGGCCGGGCCAGCGCGCGCCCGGCCCGGTGTAGCCCTGCTCGGCGGCGGCGTGCAGCGTCCAGAGCGGGTCGTACAGCTGGGCCCGCCCGACCGCGACCAGGTCGGCCCGCTCGGCCAGCAGGACGGAGTTGGCGTCGTCGTGCCCGGAGATGGCGCCGACCGCGATGGTCGGCAGGCCGGTGGCCGCACGGATCAGTTCGGCGAACGGCGTCTGGTAGCCGCGGCCGTACGGCGGCCGCTGGTGGGCGACCACCTCGCCGGTGGAGACGTCCACCGCGTCCGCCCCGCCGTCGGCCAGCGCGCGGCAGATCGCGACGGCCTCCGGCTCGGTGGTTCCACCGGGTGCCCAGTCGCAGGCCGAGATCCGCACCAGCAGCGGCCGCCCGGCCGGCCAGGCGGTGCGGACCGCCGCCAGCACCTCCAGCGGCAGGCACAGCCGGTGGGCGAGCGGGCCGCCGTAGCGGTCGGTGCGGTGGTTGGTCAGCGGTGAGAGGAAGCCGGAGACCAGGTGCCCGTGGCCGAACTGCAGTTCCAGCGCGTCGAAGCCGGCCCGCGCCGCGCGTTCCGCCGCGGCGGCGAAGTCGTCCACCACGGCGGCCAGTTGGGCGGCGCTGGCGGCGTGCGGGGGAGGGCTGCCGGGATCCCAGGGGAGCGGGGAGGCGGCGAGCAGCGGCCAGCCGTCGGCGAGCGGGCGCCCGATCCCGTCCGGGCCGGGTGCGGCGGTGGCGCCCCGGCGGCCGGCGTGGGTCAGCTGGAGGCCGAGCGGGGTGGGGCTCACCGCGCGTACGGTGTCGACGAGTTCGCGCCAGGCGGACTCCTGGCGGTCGCTCCACAGCCCCGGGCAGCGGTCGGTGGCCCGGCCTTCGGGGCTGACGGCGGTCATGCCGGCGAGGACCAGTCCGGCACCGCCGAGCGCGTGCGCGGTCAGCTGGGCCCGGTCGAAGCCGCTGGGCAGGGTGTCGGCGGAGGTGAAGGTGGCGAGCGGGGGCACGACGATGCGGTTGGCCAGCTCCAGCGTGCCCAGCTTCAGCGGCCGGAACATCGGCGGTACGCCGGGCGGGCCGCCGGCGGCGGTGTCCACCGCGTCGACGAAGGCGGGATCGCGGGCCCGCAGACTGCCGTAGGTGACCCGGCGGCTGCGGGTGAGCAGGTTGAACGCGAACCGGTCGGCGTCCTGCCCGGTGCGCCGCTCCAGCGTCTCGAACCACTCCAGGCTCGCCTGCGCGGCCCGCTGGGTGGACTCCACCACCGGCCGCCGCTCGGCCTCGTAGGCGGCCAACGCCTCGTCCACCGACGGTTGTTCCCGCAGACTCGCGGCGAGCGCGAGGGCGTCCTCCAGGGCGAGTTTGGTGCCAGAGCCGATCGAGAAGTGTGCGGAGTGCGCCGCGTCGCCGAGCAGCACCACGTTCCGGTGGCGCCAGCGCGCGTTGCGCACGGTGGTGAAGCGGATCCAGCGGGAGGCGTTGGGGATCAGCCGGTGGCCGTCCAGGTGTCCGGCGAGTAGCTCCGCGCAGCGCCGCACGCTCGCCTCGTCGCTCTCGCCGCGCGCCGGCTCCGTCGCCGCGAGGGCGTCGAAGCCGGCCCGGCGCCAGGCGGCCTCGGCGATCTCCACGATGAAGGTCGAGCGCGTCGTGCTGTACGGGTAGGCGTGCACCTGGAGGGCGCCGAAGTCGAACCGCTCGACGATGAAGGTGAAGGCCTCGAAGACCTTGTCGGTGGCGAGCCAGATGTAGCGGCAGTGCCGCTCGTCCAGGTCGGGCCGGAAGGTGTCGGCGTAAGCCGCCCGGGTGGCCGAGTGGATGCCGTCGGCGGCGACCACCAGGTCGTAGTCGGCGGCGAGGCGGCCGACCGGCGGGGCGGGCGTGCGGTAGCGCACGTCCACCGCGAGGCGCTCGCACCGCTGTTGCAGGATGGCGCGCAGCCGGTTGCGGTCGAGCGCCGCGAAGCCGTGCCCGCCGCAGGTGCGGACCCGGCCCGCGTAGCGCACGTCGATGTCGCTCCAGCGGGCGAACTCGGCGCTGATCGCGGCGAAGACCTCCGGGTCGGCCTGGGCGATGCCGTCCAGCGTCTCGTCGGAGAACACCACGCCGAAGCCGAACGCGTCCTCCCGGCCGTCGCGTTCGAACACGGTGATCTCCCGGTGCGGCGCCAACTGCTTGGCCAGTGCGGCGAAGTAGAGCCCGCCCGGTCCGGCGCCGATCACCGCGATGCGGCGGGCGGTGGCGGGCCCTGGGGCGCCTTCGGTCGCTGCGGTCGCCGCACGAGCCCCGGCCCCGGCGGTCACCGGATCACCTCCGCCTGCTGCGGGCCGGCCTCGGCCAGGGCCCGGCGCACCGGAGCCGGCCAGGGCTCGGCGCCCTCGGCGTGCGGCGCGGCGTGCACCACCGACATCCGGCCGGACGCGGCCAGGCCCTGCGGGCCGTGCACCTCGAAGGCGTAGTGCAGCGAGGACCCGCCGACCCGGACCACCCGCAGCTCGGTGCGGACCACGTCCCCGAACCAGAGCCGCTCGCGGTAGTCGGCCTCGAAGTGCACCCGGGGGATCCGCCCGAACAGCTCCGCCAGGCCCAGCCGTCGCAGCAGCGCCGCCTCGGCGGCCTCGGCCCAGCGCTGCACGGCCGAGAAGTGGTAGTGCCCGGCCGCGTCGGTGTCGGACCACTCGACCCGGCGCTCGACCGCCACGCTGGCCGGGGCGGTCGCGGCCCGCCGGCGCAGCTCGGCGCGGTGCAGCTTGCCGGTGGCGGTGCGCGGCAGAACGGTGACGAACTCGACCGCGCGCGGGTACTTGTACGGGGCGATGGTCCGTTTGACGTGCTCCTGGAGGTCCGCCGCCTTCTCCGGTCCGGCGGGTACGCCCTCGCGCAGCACCACGTAGGCCTTGACCACCGTGCCGCGCCGCTCGTCCGGCGCCCCGACCACCGCGCAGTCGGCGACGTCGGGGTGGGCGGCGAGGGCCTGCTCGACCTCGGGGCCGGCGATGTTGTAGCCGGCCGAGACGATCATGTCGTCGTTGCGCGCTTGGTACCAGTAGTAGCCGTCCTGGTCGCGGACGTAGGTGTCGCCGGTGAGGTTCCAGCCGT
This sequence comes from Kitasatospora sp. NPDC087314, assembly GCF_044744365.1. Lineage (NCBI taxonomy): Bacteria > Bacillati > Actinomycetota > Actinomycetes > Kitasatosporales > Streptomycetaceae > Kitasatospora > Kitasatospora sp. NPDC087314. The sequence continues at coordinate 88,509 of NZ_JBIUYE010000019.1, read as the reverse complement.
TGCGCACGTAGTCGTGCTGGCGCTCGTCGTCCAGGTAGCGGCAGCCGGTCGGACCCTTGACGGCGAGCAGCCCGGGTACGCCGTCCGGCACCGGCCGGCCGTGCCGGTCGAGGATGGCGGCCCGGTAGCCGGGGACGGGGCGCCCGGTCGAGCCGGGGCGGATGTCGTCGTCGGCGGCGGAGATGAACACGTGCAGCAGCTCGGTGGCGCCGAGGCCGTCGATCAGCCGTTGTCCGGTGGCCGCGCGGAAGGCCTGCCAGAGGGTGGCGGGCAGGTGCTCGCCGGCCGAGACGCAGCGCCGTACGCCGGACAGGCGGTCGGCGAGCCCGGCGGCCAGGATCGCCCGGTAGGCGGTCGGCGCGGTGAACAGCACGCTGACCCGGTGCCGGTGGACCTGCTCGGCGAGCTGTTCGGGAGTGGCCTGCTCCAGCAGCAGGCTGGCGGCGCCGGCGCGCAGCGGGAAGACCACCAGGCCGCCGAGCCCGAAGGTGAAGGCGAGCGGCGGGGTGCCGGCGAACAGGTCGTCGGGGGTCGGCCGCAGGAGGTGGCGGGAGAAGGTGTCGGCGTTGGCGAGCACGTCGCGGTGGAAGTGCAGGGTGGCCTTGGGACGGCCGGTCGTCCCGGAGGTGAAGGCGATCAGCGCGACGTCGTCGGCGGCGGTCGGGACGGCGGTGAAGTCGCCGTTCTTGGCGGCGCAGCGGGCGGTCAGGTCCTGCGGGCCGGGCCCGCCGAAGGCGAGGGTCCGCAGGCCGGGCGTCTCGGCGCGGGCGAGGTCGTCCAGGTAGCGGTGGTCACACAGGGCGACGACCGGCCGGGCGATCCGGTGCAGCGCGGTCAGTTCGGCGGCCCGCAGCAGCGGCATGGTGCTGACGACCACCCCGCCCGCCTTCAGCACGCCGAGCCAGCAGGCCACCAGCCAGGGGGTGTTCGGGCCGCGCAGCAGCACCCGGTTGCCGGCGGCCAGGCCGAGGTCCTCGGTCAGCAGCCGGGCCACCCGGTCGGCGCGGTCGCGTAGTTCGCCGTAGGTCCACCGGCCGGTCGGGGTGAGCAGGCAGCGGCGGTCGGGCCCGAGCCGGGCGATCGTCGCGTCGAGCAGCGCCTGGGCGCAGTTCAGCCGGTCCGGATAGGACAACTCCGGTATGTCGAAGAGGAGTTCGGGCCACTGGTCGAAGGGCGGGAGATGGTCTCGGCAGAACGTGTCCACGTGCGCGGAGGGGGATAGCTCCATGGGCGGGCACCTCATCGTGCGAGCGGGGAGTGAGGCCAGTATGGCGCCCCGGTGACGCCAGTCAAGAGAGCGATACATGCATTCGGGGGAGCGGTCGTCGTGCGGGCGAACGACGGGTGGAGCGCGATGGCACTTCACCGCTCGGGTGTCGGGCCCGCCCTGGCGGTGCGGAGCGAGGTCGGAACCCAGGGGCGCTCCGGACGGGTCACTCGCCCCTCCCCCCGCATGCATCCGCACCGCCTGGTGGGCCTACTTGGATTCGATCCTTCCCATCGGGTTGAGCTCGGACGTCAGCGTCTGGCGTGCCGCCTGCCAGGCAGGGTCCCCGGGGTGGAGCTCGGTACGGAGGTAGGCCCAGGTGAGCCGCTGGACCGCGGCGACCCGCCGGGGGTTCTCGTCCGTGGTTTCGGCGGCGTCGTAGCCGGAGATCCCGCCGAGCCCGTGCTCCGCGCCGTACAGGGTGAGCAGGGACTTGGGGCCCGGCGAGAGGACGTACGGGTCGGTGTGCCAGTCCGGGCCCTGAACCGTCAGGTGGGCCGAGGAGTCCTGGTCGCCGGCGACCACCAGCGCGGGTGTCGCCATCCGGGAGAAGTCCGTGGTCAGGAGGAAGGGGTGGTTCTCGGCGACGGACGCGGCCAGTGCGTCGCCGCCGCTGCCGGGTGCGGCGAGCAGGACGCCCGCGGTGATCCGGGGTTCGGACAGGTTCACCTGGGTGCCGGTGCGGGGGTCGGTCAGCCGTGCGCCCAGGAGCAGGCTCGCGGTGTGTCCGCCCATGGAGTGCCCGGCCACGGCGATCCTGTGGTGGTCCAGGCGCCCGGAAAGCTGCGGGACGGCGGCCTCGATCGCGTCGAGCCGGTCGAGGATGCGCTTCATGTCCTCGGCCCGCGAGCGCCAGTACAGCGGCGCCTCGGGGTGGTCGGGATCCAGGCTCAGCGTGCTCGAGCTCAGATGGGTGGGTTGGATGACGACGAAACCGTGCGCCGCCCAGTAGTTGGCGAGGGGGGCGTAGCCGTTCAGCGAGGAGAGGTTGTTGGAGGGGCCGTGGCCGTGTGAGAGGAGGATGACCGGTAGGTCGCTCCCGGTCACGGGGGCGGAGACCCGCACGTGCAGGTCCACGGCTCGGCCGGGAGCCGGCAGCACCACCGGGCTGACCGAGAGGACGGGAGCGGGCGCGCCGACGGTGTCGGCTGCGGAAGTCGATTCACTCATGGTGTTCCCTTGTCAGGGCCTGGCCGCCGGTCTCATGCGGCGGCGAGGCGGACGGGAGGGGCCCGCCGAGGTTAGGATCGAAGCGGAACCTTGTTCCGTTAACGATACGGAACGCCGTTCCGCTTAGTCAACATCGTCCGGAGGGAGAGCATGGTGTCCACTGCAGGCCGGCCTGGGGACGCGCCGGCCCGAAGCAAGCGGGCCGACGCGCTACGGAACCAGCAGACGCTGCTTGCCGCCGCCGCCGAGGTGTTCGTCACCGCCGGCGTCGACGCGCCGATCCGTCAGATCGCGGCCAGGGCGGGTGTCGGAGTGGGCACCATCTACCGCAACTTCCCGACCCGGGCGGACCTCGTCGTCGCCGTCTACCGCCACCAGGTCGAGGCCTGCGCCGAGGCCGGACCGGCTCTGCTGGCCGCCTCCGCCTCCCCGCTGGCGGCACTCCGTCAGTGGGTCGACCTCTTCGTCGACTTCCTGGTGACCAAACACGGACTCGCCAACGCGCTGCAAGCGGACAGCGGCTTCGAGGCGCTGCACACCTACTTCCTCGACCGCCTGGTGCCCGTCTGCACGCAGTTGCTCGATGCCGCGGTCGACGCCGGCGAGGTCAGGCCCGGCACGCAGGCCTACGAACTGATGCGCGGCATCGGCAACCTCTGCATCGGACGTGACGGCGACCCCCGCTACGACCCCCGCCGCTTGATCGACCTGCTCCTCCAGGGGCTGCAGCGACCGCAGCCGTCCTGATGCCGACGGCGCCTGGTGGTCCTGCGGTTTCCACGAAGACCACGCCGACCGGGGTCAGTCGGCGCTCCGGGCGGCGGTGTCGGGCTCCCGGCCGTCCTGGGCCTGCTGGGCGCGTTCGGCCAGCAGGCGGGTGAACAGGGCCAGTGCCGGCATGGCGGTGGTGGTGCCCGGACCGGCGGCGCGGATGTGGAGCAGCGTCGTGCCGACCCGTACCAGCGCCTCCGCCGAGTCCGTGCCGTGCGTCCGGGCGGCGCTCTGGTCGCCGATCGGGGGGAGCGGGACCGTTGCGGCCGGGTCGTCGCCACCGGTACGGGCGAGCAGCGCGTCGAAGGCCCGGCCGGCGGCCTCGGGGGAGGCGAAGGCGATCACGGTGAACTGCGCGCTGTGGCCGGTCGGGTCGTGGATCGTCTCCGTGGCGTAGGCGAGTTGCTGGTCGCAGGCGTCCGGGAGCAGGCACGGCGCGTCGGTGTCGGGGCCCGACCCCGACCGCGGGCCGCTCTCCACCTGCCACCCGCCCGGCATGGCCCGCGGATCGGGCAGCACGTCCTGCGCCTGGGCGGGGTCGCGCAGCGTCCGTGCGGCGTGCGCCAGGTCGGGCCCGCCCGGCCGCAGGAGCGGGCGCGACCCGAGGTTGATCCCGACGGCGACCAGGGCGGCGGCGACGACCAGCGCCAGCGTGACGACGAGGGGGGCCACCCCACGCCGGGCGGCCCGGGCCCGGGCGCCGGCGACCGCCGGATCCACCCGCAGGTGGACGGTCGGCGGGTCGGCGGGTCGGCCGAGCTCGGTGGTGGCCAGGTACCGGGCGAACGCCGGGTCCGCGGCGAGCAGTTCGCCGACGGCGGCGGTCAGCCCGGCCCGGGCCCGGGCGTCCCCGGGGTCGGCCTCGATCGCGTCCACGGCGCGGGCGCCGTCCGCCGTCGCCCGCAGCCGCGCCCGCACCAGGTCCGCCAGCCCCCGCCCCGGGCCACCGGCCACGCCCTCGGCCGCCCGGATCAGCACGCCGGCCACGCCTGGTACCAACTCCTGGCCGTCCCCCATGGAAACTCCCCCCGCCCCACGAGCCGTCGCCCCCACGATCGCGGACCGGACGGCGGTTCGCACCCCCGTCGGACGGAACGGAGACGGAACTGCAACCGGGCCCGGACGGGCGTGGGGCCGGTGTGGCCGATGATGGGGAACGGAATCGGGCGCGGCCGCGTCCAGACAGGGGACGAACGGTTCCGGGTGCCCTGAACCTCCGTCATGGTCGAGTTCCGGCACGAGTGGAGGATGATGGTCATGAACGTACGTCCGAGTCGGCGCGGGGTTCTCTCCGGGGTCGCCGCGACGGCCCTCGCCGCCGTCCTGCCCACCGGCGGAACGGCCTCCGCCCAGGGCGCGTCCGGCGAGCAGATCGCCGGCCGGCTGCGTGCGCTCGAACAGGAGCACTCCGCGCGACTGGGGGTCTTCGCGCGGGACACCGGTACCGGCCGGACCGTGCTGTACCGGGCGGACGAACTGTTCCCGATGTGCTCGACCTTCAAGACGATCGCCGTCTCGGCGGTGTTGCGGGACCTGGACCGCGACGGCGAGTTCCTCGCCCGGCGGATCCGGTACACGGAGCAGGACGTCGAGAAGTCCGGCTACGCGCCGATCACCGGCCTGCCGGGCAACCTGGCCGGCGGCATGACGGTCGCGGACCTGTGCGCCGCCGCGATCGAGTACAGCGACAACACCGCCGCGAACCTCCTGCTGACCGAGCTCGGCGGCCCCGGCGCGGTGACCCGCTTCTGCCGCTCCATCGGCGACGGGGTGACCCGGCTCGACCGCTGGGAGCCGGCCCTCAACTCGGCGGAACCGGGGCGGGTGACCGACACGTCGAGCCCGCGTGCCCTCGGCCGGACGTACGCCCGGCTCGCCCTCGGGGACGCCCTCGAACCGCAGGACCGGGAGCGGTTGACCGGGTGGCTGCTGGGCAACACGACCAGCGGCCGGCGCTTCCGCGCGGGGCTGCCCGAGGGCTGGACCGTCGCGGACAAGACCGGCACCGGCGGCTACGGCACCACCAACGACGTGGGCATCACCTGGCCGCCCGGACGCGGACCGATCGTGCTGGCGGTCCTGGCCACCAAGCGCGACGCCGCCGCGCCGGCCGCCGAGAAGCTGGTCGCCGACACCGCGGCGCTGCTGGCGGCCGCCCTGGCCTGACGCACGCCGCCCAGCCGGAGACGCACTGGTCGCGGCGCCCGCAGGCGTCCGCGTACGGACAGCTGCCGGTGGTGGCTGCGCGCGGGGCGCAGCCACCACCGGGTTCACCCGGTGGGGTGATCTTCGCCGTCCGGACTAGGCCGAAAGAGTGATCATTCGTCCAGGTGTCCCCGCAGGTCAGCGCACCGGCATCGACATGTAGACCGCGCGCCGCCCGTAGCACGAGGGGACCGCCACGTCCCGGTGCGCCCGGTAGCCGAGCAGCCGCAGCAGGATGTCCGCCCCGCGCACCGCGACCATCGAGATCCGCTCGTAGCCCAGCTCCTCCGCCCGCTCCCGGAAGTGCCGGATGAACCCCAGCGCGACCTCCCGGCCGCGCAGGTCCTCGGCGATCACCAGGTCGTGCACGTGCAGGTTGTCCGACGCGAACACCGCCTCCTCCGGCCGGTCGAGGTCCGGGCAGCGCAGCGGCGGGTACGGCAGGCTCAGCAGGTAGCCGCGGACCGTGCCGCCCTGCTCCAGCACGAAGCAGGTCCGCGGCGAGGCGAGGGCGCGGGACTGCAGCGCCTCCCGGCCCTCCGACAGGCCGTCGGCCGCGTAGGCGTCGTGCTCCAGCGCGACCACGGCGTCCCAGTCGCCGTCGGCCAGGAGCCGGATCCGGAGGTCCTCGCTCACCCGGCCGGAACCTCCGAGGCGGCGCCGAGCCCCTCCGCGCGGGAGGCGGCCACCAGCGCCGCCCAGGCCTCCATCAGCACCGCCCAGCGCTCGGCGTCCTCCTGCGCCTCGTCCAGGAGCTGCTGCCGCTTCCCGGCCACCACGTCCGCGAGCTCGGCGTACTTGCCGCCCAGCTTGCGGTAGGAGCGGTCCACGACGTCCAGGCAGTGCTCGTTCCCGGCCCGGTCCCAGTCGACGCTGCCCCGCACCAGGTCGAGGATCGGCTCGACCTTCAGCCCGTGCCGCTCGTCCAGCAGTCCGCGGCCGAGGTCGATCATCCCGCCGTAGACCGGGTACAGGTACAGCATCGAGAGCAGGAACTTGACGAACCGCAGCTGGTAGGAGATGAAGCCGGCGCCGGTGCGGCGCTCGGGCGTGTAGTAGTTGACGATGTGGCGGTTGTGGACGACGCCGGGCAGCCGGGAGTGGACCATGGCGTGCAGCAGGGCGTAGTCGCAGCCGATGGTCTCGATCGAGGGCAGCAGCGGCAGCACCTCGTAGGCCCGGTGGTCCAGGGCGATGTTGCACATGTAGACGTCCCAGATGTCGGGCACGCCGAGGACGGATTCGTCGGTGCTGAACGGCTCGGTGCCGGTGCCCTTGAAGGAGACGTCCACCATCGCGTCCCGATCCTCCTCCGACCAGACCGGCGGGGTCCACAGGCGGACCAGGTCGCGGTAGACGGCCGGGTCCAGCTCGTGGATCTCGCCGATGTCCACGTTGAGTTCGCCGATGAAGGAGCCGCTGACCAGCATCACCGGCTTGTCCGCGTCGGCCGGGTCGAGCTCGGAGCGGGACACGCCGGCCACCGCCTCGCCGGCCGGTCGGCCGATCGAGAGCAGCTCGTGGTGGATCGGGAAGACCTTCCGGCCGTCGACGACCTGGAAGTCGGCGTCGTCGTTGCGCAGGTGCGCCGAGGTGCAGCCCAGGGCGGCCGCGCCCAGGAAGAGCCGGTTGACGCAGGAACCGTACGCGACGGCCGGCGGGAGCATCATGTCGAGCAGCAGTTCGGGGTCGGCGGCGCCGGAGCGCTCGGCCACCCGGCGCAGGAACTCCCGCTGCTGCGCGTTGCCGAGGTGGTGGACGGCCACGCCGGGGGTGGGCTCCAGCGCGGCCACGGCGCCCGCGTTCTCCGCGAACCCGACGGCGTCGGTGGTGTCGAGGATGAGGAGGTGCACCTCGACGTCGAAGTTCGCGACGGCGTAGGCCGCCTCCTCGGCGAGTTCCGCGATGGTGTCGGGGCAGGGTCGCATGGTGGGCAGGGCGAGGCAGACTCTTTGCATGGCGGTGGAATCTCCGTCGGGGCGTCAGAATCACTGTGGTGATGACGGTATGAGTGCTGTGAGCGCACCACCGTGGACTAGACCAGTTCCGAAGTCAACGATTGACAGGGCGGCTTCGGCGGGATGGAATGCGCCCCGCCCGACGGCTTTCCGGAGCCTCTCGGGCTTCCTTCAGGGCACGGCGGAGCACGGGTCCGGCGGCGCGCGGAGCGGGCGCCCGTTTCGTACGCGAGGACGAATACCCATCACTGGTCCGAACGGCCGTACGGGTGTGGGTGGTTCATTGCCGTGTATTGCGCCGTTCGGGTCATGCCGGAGGACGGACCTGCCGATACCCGCAATGACGTCCGTACGCCTGTCCGGAGGAGAGCGCATGCCCGACCTGTGGCTGCCCGGTGCCGAGATCCACGACCTCGGCGACCACGCGCCGACCGATCAGCAGTACCCGCCGAAGGCCATCGCCCACATCACCTGGGACCGCAACGCCACCGCCGCCGCGCCGCAGGACTGGTGCTCGTTCGAGGACCTGGTCGGCTACTTCACCGGCAGCGGCGCCGGCGACGCGCCGCACCTGGTCTGGGACCCGTTCAGCGGCCGTGCGGCGCAGCTGTTCCCGGCCGACTCCCGCTCGAAGAGCCTGCTCAGCCCGACGGCGAGCCCGACCCGCACCAACCGGGCCGGCCGGGTGGTCATCCAGATCGAGGCGGTGTTCTTCCCGTACTGCCGCTACCAGGGCACCGTCTACCCGCGGTTGGTCGACACCCCCTGCGCCGGCTGGGACCGGATCCACGCCTGGATCGCCTCCTGGGGCGTGCCGGACGTGTGGCCGATGGGCCGGCCCGTCGACTTCTCCTCCCACCGCGACGAGCAGGTCTGGGAGGCCTCCGGCGGCTGGTTCGCGCACGCCCACGTGCCGTTCAACGACCACACCGATCCCGGCTCCTGGCCCGACTTCACGGCCGGGCCGGGCGCCCCGACCCCCCCGCCCTCGCAGGAGTCGACCCCGGCCCGGTACCAGACGAGCATCAACGGCCTCCCGTACGGCTACGGAGCCCAGGGCTACCAGGTCACCACGGTCGGCCGGGCGCTCGTCGCGCAGGGCTTCGGCGCCCACTACCGGTCCGGCCCCGGGCCGACCTGGACCGACGCGGACACCGAGAACTACGCGGACTACCAGCGGAGTCTGGGCTACTCCGGCCAGGCGGCGGACGGCGTGCCGGGCGAGGGCTCGCTGCGGCGGCTGCTCGGCTACCTGCCCGGGCCCCGGTCGGTGTCACTGGCGCACGTCGTGGCGGCCGCCGGGAGCGACCCCGGGGCCGAGCAGGGGCACCGGACGTACGGTGCCGAGGTGGCGATCGTCGAGCAGGCGCTGGCGGACGAGGGGCTGCTCGAACAGCGGTGGGTGGACGGCTCGTTCGGCAGCCTGACGGTCACCGCCTACGCGGGCTGGCAGCGCCGCTGCGGGTACGCCGGCGCCGCCGCGGACGGCATCCCGGGGCGGGACTCGCTGCAGCGCCTGGGCGCGGCGCGGGACTTCGCGGTCACGGACTGACCGGTCGTGACGGACCGGCCGGGTGCGATGGGCCGGCCGGTGGTGACGGACTGGTCGGTGGTGACTGGCCGACCGGTCGGTGGTGACGGGCCGGCCGGGGGCGGGGGTTCCGGGCCTCCGGGGGCAGGATTCACCGCGGCGGCGGGTACGTCCGGGGGAGGCCTGCGGTGCCCCGGGCGCGAAGGTGCGTACTCGCCTCGGAGTAGTCGAGGTTACTTCCGTCGGCAGACGCCCGATGACGGTCGGCCGGGGCAGTCTGGGCGCGTCCTCGTGGCCCCGACTCGAAGGAGGTACCCGTGCGCTCGTCCACCCGCGCGGCGACGGCGCCGAGCCCCGCCGCCCGACGGAGCGCGGCCGGCCGCCGGTTGTCGCCGTCGGCGCGCAAGCGCCTGGTCGTCCTGCACATCACCGTCTCGGTGAGCTGGTTGGCGTTGATGCTCTGCCTGCTCACCCTGGCGGTGACGGCGCTGACCACCGACGACGCCGACCGGCTGAGAACGGCCTACCGGGCGATGGGCATGCTCGGCGACACGCTGATCCTGCCGCTCAGCCTGCTCACCTTCCTGAGCGGGGTGGCGCTGGGGCTCGGCACGTCCTGGGGCCTGTTCCGGTACTACTGGGTGAGCACCAAGTTCTGGCTGACCCTCGCGGCGATGGCGGCCTCGGTCGTCGCCCTCACCGACCGGCTGCACGACGCCGTGCGGGTGGTGGCCGCGCACCCGACCGGGCCGATCACGGCGGCGGACCTCGGGTTCGTCCGCTACAACACGGTGATCGTCCCGTCCGTCGCGCTGGCGCTCTACCTGTTCAACGTCGTCCTGTCCGTGTTCAAGCCCTGGGGCCGGCGGCCGGAGGGTGCTCGGCGCCGCCGAATACCCGGGGCGGCCCCCTGACCGGCCCGGGCTGGGGGAATGCCCGCCTCGGCGGCGGGTGTTGTCCACCGACGTGACCAGCGCGACGCCCACGACCAGGCTCTCCGTCCTCGACCGCTCCCGGACCAGACGGGGTGAGGAGCCGGCACAGGCGCTGCGGGACACGGTGGCCTTCGCCCGCGAGGCCGAGCGGCTCGGGTACCACCGCTTCTGGGTCTCGGAGCACCACGGCGTGCCCGGGGTGGCGGGATCGGCGCCGACCGTGCTCGCCGCGGCGGTGGCGGCGGCCACCACACGGATCCGGGTCGGCACGGGCGGGGTGATGCTGCCCAACCACCAGCCCCTCGTGGTGGCCGAGCAGTTCGGGGTGCTCGCCTCGCTCTTCCCCGGCCGGATCGACATGGGGATCGGCCGCTCGGTCGGCTTCACCGACGGCGTCCGGCGGGCGCTGGGCCGGGAGAAGGACGCCGCGGACGACTTCGGCGCCCAGCTGGCGGAGCTGCTCGGTTACTTCGACGGCTCGCAACAGGCCCATCGCGGCGTCCACGCCCGGCCGTCCGAGGGCCTGCGGGTGCCGGCCTTCGTGCTGGCCACCGGCACGGGCGCCGACCTGGCCGCCGACGCCGGACTGCCGCTGGTCATCGCCGCGGCCCGGGGCGAGGAGCGGATGCTCGCGGCGATCGACCGCTACCGCGCCCGGTTCCGCCCCTCGGCGCAGGCCGCCGAGCCGTACGTGGTCGTCTCGGGCACGGTCGCGGTGGCGGAGAGCGCCGACCGGGCGCGGGACCTGCTCGTCCCGGAGGCCTGGTCCGGCGCGTACTCCCGCACCCACGGCGAGTTCCCGCCGCTGGCCCCCGCCGCCGAGATCCGGGCCCGGTCGATGAGCCCGCGCGAGCTCGCCGCGTACGAGCAGTCGCTGAAGGGCCACATCGCGGGCACCCCGGAGGAGGCCGTCGCCGAACTCGCCGCCTTGGTGGCGCGCAGCGGCGCGGACGAGTTCCTGATCACCACCAGCACATACGACCGCGCCGCGCTGCTCGACTCCTACCGGCTGCTCGCCGAGGCGGTCGGCCAGGCCTGAGCGGGCCCGGCCGCGTACCCGGCCGAACGGCCGCACACCCAGGATCAGGACACTGAGGACGAGGACACCCGGGCCCGGCGCACCCGGGCCCGGCACGCCTCTGGCTCAGCCCGCGTCGACCTCCGTCGTCCCGAGCCGCGCGTACACCTCCGGCCGCCGCGCCCGAAGCCGCAGCGCGATGCCGACGCCCGCCAGGAACACCACCGGCACGATCGCCACCAGCGGCCAGTTGACCTCCGGCCCGGCTGCGGTGAACAGGTCGAGCCGCCACACCACCAGCGCCGTCGCGCCGCACAGCAGAACGGTGGCGGCGACGGGCGCGACGACCGTCCGGAACACCCCGGCGCTCTCGGCCGCCGCCCGGTTGCGGCGGAAGAACGCGAACACGGCCAGCCCGGCCAGCGCCTGCAGCACGAGGATGCCGACCACACCGGGGGAGTTCACCCAGAGGAAGAACTGGTTGTACGGGTCGGCCCCGATCAGCGCCGCCACCACGACGGCCACCGCCGCCAGCACCGACTGCGCGATGCCGCCGATCCACGGCGAGCCGTGCCGCGGGTGGATCCGCCCGAGCGCGGCCGGGGCAGCCTGCTCGGTGGCGAGGGCGTAGCCGTAGCGGGTGATGGTGTTGTGGAAGGCGAGCAGCGCCGCGAGCAGGCTGGTCACGATCAGCACCCGCTGGACGTCGGTGGCCCAGGCGCCGACGTAGTCGGTCATCGCGGTGAAGAACATCCCGGCCGGGTCGGCGGTGGCGGTCGCGACGGCCTCGGTGGCGCCGAAGGCCTGCACGATCATCCAGGTGATGAAGGTGTAGAAGAGGCCGAGGAAGGCGATCGCCGCGTAGGTGGCGCGCGGTACGGTCCGGTGCGGCTCGCGGGCCTCCTCGCGGTAGATGGCGGTGGCCTCGAAGCCGATGAACGCGGCGAAGGAGAGCCCGAGCACCCCGCCCATGCCCCCGGAGAACACGTTGTGCGGCGCGAACGAGGACAGGCTCAGCCCGTGTGCGCCGCCACGCACCAGCACCGCCACGGCGAGCACGAGCAGGATGCCGGTCTCGGCGATCAGCAGCGCGCCGAGCACCTTGGCGCCGAGGTTGATCGAGCGGTAGCCGAGGAACCAGACCGCCGCGACGCCGAGCAGCGCCCACACCGGCCAGGGCACGTCCAGGCCGAGCAGGTCGGTGGCGGTGGTGTGGGCGAAGAACCCGAAGGCGCCGTACATGCCGATCTGGATGGCGTTGTACGAGAGCACCGCGAGCAGCGCCGCGCCGAGCCCGGCCGCCCGGCCGAGGCCGCGGGTGACGTAGGCGTAGAACGCGCCGGCGTTGCGGATGTGCGCGGTCATGGCGGTGAAGCCGACCGCGAACAGCGCCAGGATGACGCCGGTGGCCAGGTAGGCGACGGGCGTGCCGATGCCGCCGAAGGCGATCGCGAACGGCGCCACGCCGGCCATCACGGTCAGCGGCGCGGCGGCGGCCACGACGAAGAAGACGATGTCGCCGGTGCCGAGCACACCGCGGTCCAGGCCGGCGGACGTGGCAGGCGCGGCAGGCGCGGCGGACGTGCCGGGTTCGGTGCGGCCGACAGCCCGGCCGGGGCCGGTGCCGGTGGAGCGGGGTGCGGTGGGGGAGGCCGCGTCGGAGGGCAGGGTCATGGGGGAGCTCTCCTGGGGTCGTACGGACGAGGGTAGGGCGGTCGGCCGCCGATCGGGCGCCGATCGTCGACGAGGAGCGGCCGCCGTGGGGGACGGCCCGATCCTGGACGGGCGGTCGCGCAGGGGTCAGTGCGTGCGACGGCCGCCGAGCCAGGTGCCGGCCACCGCGACCGAGGCCAGCTCACCGGCTGGCACCGCGTAGGGGTCGGCCGCCAGGTGCACCAGGTCGGCCCGCATGCCGGGCCGGAGCACGCCCCACTCCGCCTCCTCGAAGGCCTGGTGCGCGACGCCCGCCGAGTACGCGGCGAGCGCTGCGGTGAGCCCGATCCGCTCCTCGGGCAGCCAGCCGCCGTCCGGCAGGCCGTCCGGGGTCTGCCGGGTGACGGCGGTGGCGAGGCCGGCCAGCGGCTCGTGCCGGGTGACCGGCCAGTCGCTGCCGAAGGAGATCCGGGTGCCGTTCCGCAGCAGGGCGGCGATCTGGTACTGCCGGGCGCCGCGTTCGGGGCCCAGCCGGGGGAGGGTGAGTTCGGTCATCAGCGGGTCGGTCTGGGCCCACAGCGGTTCGAGGTTGGCGATCACGCCGAGTTCGGCGAAGCGCGGCAGGTCGGCCGGGTCGACGAGCTGGACGTGGGCGATCACCGGGCGGCGGGCGCGCGGACCGTTGCGGCGGGCGGCGGCCTCGACCGCGTCCAGGGCGATCCGCACGCCGTGGTCGCCGATGGCGTGGATGTGCGGCTGGAAGCCGAGCGCGTCGACGGCGGTGACGGCGTCCGCCAGCTCTGCGCCGGTCCAGTTGGCGACGCCGTGGGAGTGCGGGCAATCGCTGTAGGGCTCCAGCAGGGCGGCCGTCCCGGACTCGACGACGCCGTCGGCGAAGAACTTGACCGCCCGTGCGGTGAGCCGGCCGCGCCCGTGGGTCTCGACCCGGTCCCGGTCGGCGGCCAGGGCGGGGAGCCGCTCCCGCCAGCCCTCCGGTTCGAGCAGCAGCGCGAGCCCGGCCCGGACCGGGAGGTCGCCCTCGGCGACGGCGGCGAGCCAGGTGTCGACCTGGGCGGGCTCGACCCAGGCGTCCTGGAGCCAGGTGAGCCCGGCGGCGGCGAGCACGGCGGTGGTCTCGCGCAGGGCGGCGACCTGTTCGGCCGGCGGGGGCGGCGGGACGAGTGCGAGGACGGGGTTGAGGGCGCCGAACTCGCGCAGGGTGCCGAGCGGGCTGCCGTCCGGCCGCCGGACGATCTCGCCGCCCACCGGGTCGGGTGTGTCGGCCCCGTACCCGGCGCGGCGCAGCGCCTCGCTGTTGGCCCAGCCGGTGTGGTGGTCCATGGTGCGCAGCAGGACGGGCCGGTCGGGGACGGCGGCGTCGAGCAGCCGGGCGTCGAACAGGCCGCCCTCGGCGAGCCACGGGTTGACCGCGTCGCCGGTGATCCACTCGGCCTCGGGGTGCCGGTCGGCCCAGCGGCGGACGGCCTCGACGACCTGCTCCAGGCTGGTGCAGTCGCGCACCGGTACGCCGCGCAGGCCGATGGCGCCGAGCAGTGGGTGGAGGTGGCCGTCGCCGAAGGAGGGCAGCAGGGCGCCGCCGGCGAGGTCGACGGTCTCGGTGCGGCCGTCGCGCAGGGCGAGTGCGGCGTCGCCGAGGGCGGTGATCCGCCCGGCGGTGACGGCGAGGGCGTGGCTGCGGGGGTGGGCGGGGTCTCCGGTGTGGATCCGGCCGCCGGTGAAGATCGTGTCGGCGCGCATGGGGGTGCGTCCTCTCCGGGTCGTGGCAGATGACGTGGCCTGTCCGCCTAAACCGAATGGGGTTCGGTTACCGTAGGCGCGGCACCGGCGAGTGCGGAAGAGTTTTATTGAAAGCCATTCAGTAACGCTTGGATAACGATGATCTTGAGGGCTCCCGAGGGCGCTCCGCCGAACGCTCCCCGGCTCCCTCGACACCCCCTCCCGGAAGACGAGGAACGGGCATGGCCAGGCCGCGCACACCCCTGCTGGACCGGCAGCGCATCGTCGACACCGCGCTGCGACTGGTTGACGAGGCGGGCGACCTCACCATCCCCGGCCTCGCCGGCGCCCTCAAGGTCAGCCCCTCCGCGCTCTACCACCACGTCGCCGGCCGGGCCGAGATCGTCGCCCTGATGCGTGCCGAACTGGTCCGCACGATCGGCGAGCAGTCGATGTGGGACCAGCCCTGGGACGCGGCGCTGCGCACCTGGGCGCACGCCTACCGGGACGCCTTCGCCGAACACCCCGGCATCGTCCGCCTGCTCGCCACCGCCCCGCTCGCCGAACCGTTCATGCACCAGCTGTACGAGCGCGCCGTCGCCACCCTGGAGGGCGCGGGCTTCGCCGCCCGGGACGTGATGGGCGTGATCACCGCCCTGGAGAGCTTCATCCTCGGCTCCGCCCTCGACCTGGTCGCCCCGGACGTCATGGTCGACGCCGTCGACCGCGATGCCACCCCGCGCCTGGCAGGCGCCCTCGACGCCGTCCCCGCCGGCCGCGAACGCGCCGACCAGGCCTTCGAACTGGGCCTCACCGCCCTGATCGCTGGCTATCGGGCCCTGCTGCCCTGACCGCCCGCCGGGGCCGAGCCGTCGTCCGTTCCCGTCCCCCAGTCGATTTCTGAGCAGGTGTGATGACCTGCTAATGTTCTTCTTGTCGAGAGGAAATGATCTCTCGAACAGGCGTCAGCGGTGCTACCAGAGCACGTCCTACTTTCAGTAGGAAGAGTCCGTGCGATCCGGGCCTGGCGCTCTACTCGAAGGGGCTCGTTCCGTCCAACGGAACGGGCCCCTTCGTCGTGTCCGGGCACAGGGCGTCGGTTCGCGTCTTCGGTCCTCCTATCGCATTTCCTTGGTCGAAACCCTGCCGTGCGGCCGGTTATCGGCCAAGGTCCCGTGCCAGGTGGTCGATGGGCGCCGGTCCGTGGCGTCGTCGGGCCAGCGGGTTCGCCCGTTGCCGGGGGCTGGCGTGCCGTCACACCTTGGCTGGAAGCAGTCGCCACCGATGTGAATATGCCATTGGAATGTTCGTCATACGGAATCCGGCAGTAGCCTTCCGTGTCGAACCCGCCACTGCTGGTGGCGGTCCGGCCGTGCCGTGCTGTGCCCGGCTGCCCAGACCCCTGCGAAGGAGCCGGTGTGCCGGGTATCGACGAATGCCTCGCCGGAGCGATGTCGATCGCCGGGGCGCGCTCCGCGAGCCTGGTCGACTGGGGCAGCGGACTCGCGCTCGGCAGCCTCGGCGAGTGCCCGACCGGCGACCACGAGACCGCGGCCGCCGAGACAACCGACTTGGTACGGGCGGCCGTTGAGAGCCAGACCTTCACCGGGGCGGAGGACCGGCGCTCGCCGCTGCAGGACGTCATCGTCACCGCCGGCCGCAGCTACCACCTCATCTTCTTCATCGACACCGTCTTCGACAGCCGCCTGATCCTCCACCTCTGGCTCGACCGCGCACAGGGCAACCTCGCCGCCGCCCGCTACCGACTCCAGGCGCTCGCCGAGGAACTGGTGCTCGGGTGAGCGGGACGCCCGCGCCCGCCGTCGGGTTTCGGCCAGCGCACCGGACGGACCGCCCCCGCCGCCCGCGCACCACCGGGCGGTGGTCCGCGTGACCGCCGCGCCCGCCGCCGTCCTTCCTTCCGTTCCGCCGCAGACTCCCGGCGAGGCACTCGGCCTGCTCGCCGCCCGCCGCGCCACCGGCGCCCTGCGCGGCCCGCTCGGCAGCCTGTACCTCGTCGACGGCCGGGTGGCCCACGCCGACTCCCCGCGCGCGCCCGGCCTGGCCGACCTGCTCACCGGCTGCGGCCGGATCACCCCCGAGGACTGGGCGGAGCTGCTCCGCGTCCACGGCCCGCGCGCCAGGGTCGCCGAGGCGCTGGTCGAACGGCGGTTGCTCACCCGGGGCGAACTCGAACTCGGCCACCTGGGCACGCTCTTCGACGCCGCGTTCTTCGTCCTCGCCGACCGGGCCGGCGGGCTCTGGCGGTTCGAACCCGAGGCCCGGCACTGGCTGGGGCCGGTGCGCGCGGTCGACGCCGAGCGGCTGCGCCGCGAGGTCGGGCGCCGAGGCCGACTGCTGGAACGGATCTGGCCCTGGCCGCAGCTCGACACCGCGCCGGTCCGCCCGGCCGCGCCGAGCGCGCCGCCGTCGCACCGTACGGCGGGCCGCCGCCGGCGCGAACTCCTGGACCACGCCGACGGCCGAAGAACCCCGGCGGACCTGGCCCGGCTGCTCGGCCGGTCCGGCTTCGGCGTGACGGCGGACATTCGCCGCCTGGCCGCCGCCGGACTGCTCGACGCTCCGCGGCACGCCGCACCGGGGACCGCGGAGCGGCGTGCCGCGGAGGTGCCGTCCGCCGCGCCGCCCGCCGAGCCACCGGAGGTGCCGTCCGCCGCGTCACCGGCCGTGCCGCCCGCCGCGGCACCCGAGGCGCCGGCACCCGTCCGCCCGGCCGGCGGTCTGCACCGCCGCGTCCCCGGCGCCACCCTCCCCGGCGCCACCCGCACCGGCCCTGCGGCGCCCGGGAGCACAGCACCCGGCCCCGCGGCCCCCGCCCGCTCCGATCGCCCGCCCGCCGCAGCGGCCCACCCGCTGGCCGTCCCCGACCCGGACATCGCGCTGCTGACCCGGGTCCGAACCCTTCTGGAGGCCCGACTTTGAACCACTCTCCGCCCGCGACCCCGTCGCCCCGGCCATGAGGCGGGCGCTCAAGCAGCGTGTCGGAAGGAGACAACTGATCGCCTTGGAGACCGAGCTGCTCGCCGAACTCCGCGCCGTCAAGCACCGCGTCCCACACCTCGCGGGCGGCCTGGTGGCCAGCGTGGACGGCCTGCTGGTCGCACACGACACCCACGGGGCGGAGCCCTCCGGCCTGGCCGCGATGACCGCCGCCTCGCTGTCGCTGGCCCAGCGGCTCGCCGACACCACCGGCCAGGGCGACTTCCGTGAGTCGCTGGTGCGCGGCGAGCACGGCTACGTCGCCACCTACGCGGCCGGCGGCAGCTGCGTGCTGACCCTGCTGGCCCACCCGGACGTCAACGTCGGCCGGCTGCACCTGGAGGCCCGCCGCTCGGCCCAGCGCATCGCCGGACTGCTCAACGACAGCCTCCTGCCCAAGGACCCGCGCGACCCCGCCTGACCGACCGACCAGACCTCTCGCGACAACACCCACCACCCAACCACCGAACGGGAGTTACCCAGATGACCGACGCAGCCGGCGCGCTCAAGCAGGCCATGACCGTCATCGAGGGCGCCATCGGCGCGGCACTCGTGGACTACAACAGCGGCATGGCGCTCGCCACCCTCGACGGCCCCGGCGGGCTGGACCTCAACGTGGCCGCCGCCGGGAACACCGACGTGGTCCGCGCCAAGATGCGCACCATGGACATGCTCGGCCTCCAGGACGGGATCGAGGACATCCTCATCACCCTGAGCAGCCAGTACCACCTGATACGGCCGCTCACCGGCCGCACCGGCAAGGGCCTCTTCCTCTACCTGGCGCTGGACAAGGCGCGGGCCAACCTCGCGATGGCCCGCCACCAGCTCACCAGGATCGAGGCCGACCTGGAGGTCTGACCGAACGACGGGACGGTGCCCGGCGGCTCAGACCCCGCCGGGCACCGTCCACCTGACCTCGCCGCCCGGTAGCCCCGCGCAGACCGCCCCCTCGGCGGTCACCACGCTCCACGGCGCGAGCTGCGCGTGCGGCGGGACGGACAGCGCGCCGCCCTCCGCGAAACCCAGCTCCAGACCGCCGGCCGGCGTGATCTCGGCCAGGTCGACGGTCCGGCCGACCAGCGCGAGCAGGGTGCCGGTCGGCCGGAAGGTCAGCGCCGGAAAGAAGTGCGCCACCTCCGCCGGGGCGGCGAAGGACGGCGCCGCGAGGCGGAACTCGTGCGCCACCCGGACGCTCACCGACCCGTCGAAGGTGAGGTCCAGTCGGCCGCCGCCGCTGACCGACGCCACCCGGCGGCCGGTCAGCACCTCCGTGATCCCGTTCTGCATGCCCCCAGTGTGGCCCACCCGACCGGAGCCTGTCCGCCCCGCCGGGCCCACCCCCGTACCAGCCCCCGTACCAACCCCTGCACCGAACCCCGTACCGACCTCCGCGCCGACGCGCCCTACCCGACGGCGAGCCCGCGTACCAGCTCGACCGGCCCGCCCGCCCGCTCCCGGGCGGCCAGCGCGGCGGCCGTCCGGGCCCAGGACGGGCCGGTCAGCAGCGCCCGGGCCTCGGCCGGGTCGCAGAGCCGCCACTCCACCAGCTCCTCCTCCGGGAGCGCGATCGAGCCGAGCATCCGTTCCGTCACCGTGCCCCCGTCGAACACGGACACCAGCACGGCGGTGTCCCGCCCGGTCGCCGGGTCGGCCTCCGGATCGGCCGCCGCCCCGGGCTGCCAGTCCAGCGCCAGCAGCCGCCCCGGCTCGGCCTCCCAGCCCAGTTCCTCGCGGATCTCGCGCCGGACGGCCGCCCGGGGCAGCTCCCGGTCCGCCTCGATCCCGCCGCCCGGCAGGGTCCAGTACGGCACCCGGCCGCGCGGCCCGTCCCACGGCCGCAGCCGGACCAGCAGCACCCGCCCGGAGCCGTCGGTGAACAGCGCCCGCGCCTTGGCCCGGATCCGCGGGCGGGTGGCGATGTAGGTGTCCCGGTCCATCGGCGGCTCCGAAGCCGGGCCCGGGGACTGCCCGGGCCCCTGTCCACCGGGCCCGCCGCCCAACGAGGGCACCCCAGCCGGCCCGGTGTACGCGGGCGGCGGTTCCACCGCCGGGAGATGGTCGAGGGTATGGCCCACCGGCCGGCTGTCCTCCAGTTCCAGCGGGCCGGCCGACCGCGGCGCCCGCAGACAGGCCGTGACCCGCCGGGACAGCCGGGGCGGCAGCGCGTGGCCCGCCTGCTCCGGGGTCAGCCAGGCCCAGCCGCCGACCTCCGCCGCGTCCGGCCGGAACGCCGCCGCCTGCTCGGAGGTGAGCGGCTGCGCCCAGTACAGGTAGGCGGCGATCGGCGGCCGGAAGTCATCGAGCGTCCAGTCGACGCAGGCCAGCGGGCCCAGCCGGGGCGTGAACCCCAGCTCCTCCTCCACCTCGCGCACCGCGGTCTCCCGCGGCGAGCGGTCCTGCGGCTCCCACCCGCCGCCCGGGATCGCCACCGGATGCTTCCGGTCGTACGGCAGCCGCACCACCAGGACCCGCCCCCGCTCGTCCGGGAACAGCACCCCCGCCGCCGCCAGCAACTCCCGCCCGGCCTCGCGTGACGCCCCCATTGCTGCTCCCTCCGTCAGGCCCGACCTGAAGGCCGTGCCCTCCCGACGACATCCCCCGCCGCCCTCATGGTTCCCACCGCACACCTCATCCGATCAAGCCGCGCGCCTAAGACCCCTCACCCCAGCGCCGCGAGCGCCTGCGCCGCGGCGCGTGCCATCTGCTCGTCGTGCCGCCCGGCCGACCCGCGCAGCCGGGCGAGGCCCTCCGCCGCCGCCAGCGCGAGCAGCCCGGGCAGCAGGTCGGTGCTGCGGGCGGCCACCCAGCGGGTGCCCCGGGTGGCCATCCACCACAGGTCGGCGGCCCGGCCGGGCGGCGGCTCGGCCGGGGCGATGGTGGGCGGCGGGCCGAGCGGGTGCCCGGCGGAGGCGAGCAGCTCGTGGAAGCCGCGGGCGATCAGGTGGTGGCCCTCGGCGCTGGGGTGCAGCCGGTCCACGCTGAGCAGGCGCCGCTGTGCGCACCAGGGGAGGTCGGCGATGTGCAGGTGCACCGCCCGGTGGCGGGAGGTGAGGGCGTGCACCACGGTGTTGACGGCCTGCATCCGCCGCGCCAGCGGGCGGGCCAGTGGGGCGGGCAGGCGGAGCAGGGTGCCCGGATCGGGCAGGCAGGCGGTCAGCAGGACGGCGCCGTGGCCGGAGAGTTCACCCATGGTGGCGTCCAACTCCAGGGTGGTGCGCCGGATGTCGAAGCCCGCCCGCAGGGTGTCGTTGCCGCCGACCACCACGGCCGCGAACTGCGGTCCGAGTGTCAACGCGGCCGGGAGTTGACGTTCCGCCAAGTCAACCGTCAGGGCGCCGCTGCAGGCCAGGTTGGTGAACTCGACGGCGCCGCCCGCAGGGGTCAGCGACCGGGCCAGGACGGCGGCCCAGCCGCGCCACCCCTCGCCGACCGGGTCCCCGACCCCTTCCGTCAACGAGTCCCCGAGCGCGACGAACCGCACCGGTCCGCCGGTGGCCGACCGGCCGTCCGCCGACCGGTCACGCCCGGTGCCGAGCATGCTCATCCCAATCCTCCTCCACCGCACCGGAGTTCCGTACGCCGTGAGCCGCCAGGAACGCCGCCACCGCGGCCGGCCAGCCGAACCGCTCGGCCTGCGCCCGGGCACCGGCCCGCCGGGCCTGCTCCGGGCGCGCCAGCAACTCCCGGACCGCCGCCGCGAATCCGTCCCCGGTGTCGGCGGCGGCCACCCCGGCCAGTCCGATCAGCCCGGGGAGGGCGGAGGAGCGGCTGACGGCCACCGGCGTCCCGCAGGCCAGCGCCTCCATCGCGGCGAGCCCGAAGGTCTCCACCGGCCCGGGCGCGAGCACCACGTCCGCGCAGCCCAGCAGCCGGGCCAGCGACTCCCGTCGGCCCAGGTGCCCGAGGAAGCGCACCGGCAGCCGCAGCCGCTCCGCCCGGGCCGCCAGCCGGTCCCGCAGCGGCCCGGTGCCGGCCACCACCAGGACGGCCGGCAGCCGCCGGGCCCGCAGCGCGGCCAGTGCCTCGATCGCCCGCTCGGGCCGCTTCTCGGCCGAGAGCCGGGAGCAGAGCACCAGCAGCGGTTCCCCCGGTGCGGCGTACCGCGCGCGCTCCCGCTCCTGCGTCGCCGGGGGCAACGGGCGCATCGCGTCCAGGTCCACGCCGAGCGGGGCCCGGGCCAGGTTGGGCACGCCGATCCGCCGGAACTCCGTCGCCGCCCAGTCGGTGGTGCACAGCACCGAGTCGTACGCGCGCGCCGTGGCCGCGTTGAGCCGGTCGGCGGCCGCGTCGGCGACCGGACGGGGCAGGCCCCGGGTGCGCAGGATCCCGGCGGCGCTCTCGTGCGACACCATCACCGAGCGGACCCCGTGCCGCCGGGCCCAGCCGCCGGTCCAGCGCAGCGTGGTGCGGTCGGACACCTCCAGCCGGTCGGGCTTCAGCCGGGTGAGTTCGGCGGCCACCGCCCGCCGGTCGGTGAGCATCCGGTAGCCGCCGCTGGCGGGCAGCAGCGGCCCGGGCAGGGTGATCACCAGGCCCTGCTCGCCCTCCTCCGCGCGGCGCCGCTCCCCGGGCACGATCAGCACCGGCCGGTGCCCGGCGGCCAGGTAGCCGGCGCCGAGGTGCCGCAGCGCGGTGCGCAGGCCGCCGGAGACCGGGGTGACGAAGTTCGCGAGCCGCACGATGGTCAGCGGCTCGCGGTCGGCCGTGTCGGTCATGCCGGCAGCTCCTCCCCGATGGCGGCGGGCCCGGCGACGACCGGCTCGGCGACGACCGGCTCGACCGTCGCCGGGGGAGCGGCCGGGGAAGCAGCCGGGGGAGCGGCCGGGGAAGCAGCTGGGGGAGTGGCCGGGGGAGCGGCGGGCACCGGCACCCCCTGGTGCTCGGCCAGCACCTCCGCGTAGTGCCGCAGCAGCAGGTCGCCGACCGCCTCCCAGGTGCGCGCCGTCACCTCCGCCCGTCCGGCGCGCCCGTACGCGGCCCGCCGCGTGGGGTCGGCGGCCAGTTCCGCCACCGCCCGGGCCACCGCGGCGCCGTCCCGGGGCGGCACCAGCAGGCCGGTCCGGTGGTGTGCGACCAGGTCCAGCGGCCCGCCGGCGGCCGGGCCGATCACCGGCACGCCGCTCGCCATCGCCTCCTGGATGGTCTGGCAGAAGGTCTCCAGCGGGCCGGTGTGCACGAACACGTCGAGGGTCGCGAAGCAGCGGGCCAGCTCCTCGCCGGTCCGGCGGCCGAGGAAGACCGCGCCGGGCATCGAAGCCCTCAGCCCGGGCCCGGACGGGCCGTCCCCGATCACCACCACCCGTACCCCGGGCAGCGCCGACGCGGCGGCCAGCAGGTCGACCCGCTTCTCGGGGGCCAGCCGCCCGACGTATCCGAGCAGCACCTCCCCGCCCGGGGCGAGCGCCCGATGCAGCGCCTCGTCGCGGTGCCGGGGGTGGAACCGCACCGAGTCCACCCCGCGCGGCCACAGCTGCACCCGGGGCACCCCGTGCGCGGTGAGGTCCTGCGCGGCCGGGGTGGACGGCGCCAGCGTCCGGGCGGCCGCCCGGTGCACGGCCCGGATCCGCCGCCAGGCGGCCGCCTCCCCGAGGCCCCGCCCGGCCCGGTAGGCGTGGGCGTACCCGGCGAGGTCGGTCTGGTAGACGGCCACGGCGGGCACACCGAGTCGCGCCGCGACCTGCATCCCGCGCGCTCCGAGTACGAACGGGCTGGCCAGGTGCACGAGGTCGGGCCGGTGCCCGGCGACGACGGCGGCCAGCTGCCGGCTCGGCAACGCGATCCGCACCTGCGGGTAGCCCGGCAGCGGCACCGACGGGATTCGCACCACCGGCAGCTCCACCGCCTCGGCGCCGAAGGTGTGCGGCGGGCACTCGGCGCCCCGCGCCGGCGCGGGGGTGACGACGAGGGGCTGGTGGCCCCGGCGGACCAGATGCTCGGCCGTCCGCAGCACGCTGTGGGCGACTCCGTTGACCTCGGGCGGAAAGGATTCGGTGACGATGACGACGCGCATGCCAGTGTTCTGTCCGCGCCCGGCGTGCACCCGGCCAAAGGGATCTGTCGTACAAGCGAACGCGGGTCGGCGATTTGCACCACCGACCCGCGTTCGCGTCGCGCCGCCTCAGTGCGAGCCGGCCGCCTCCTTGAGCTCCGCGTACGGCGCGAGCTTGCGGAGCGACTCGATGCTCTTGAGGCAGTCGTCCCTGCTCTCCTGCGGGTCGCCGGTCACCACGATCGTCCCGTTGCTCGCCTTGAGCCGGAACCGGTGCATCCCGCTCTCGTCCTTGTACAGCTCGAACTTGCCAGCCATGCCAGTAACAGCCTTTCGCTCGATGGCCCCCTCGCACCGCACCGTAAGGTCAAATCCTTTGGATCGCCCGCTAGTTGACCCAGTCGGGTGGCGACCATTCGAGTCGCGGAGTCGAGTGCTGCTTGGCCGCCATGAGGGAGCGTGATCCCGACCTGGGCCGCAGTCGTTCCGGCAGCCCCGCGACAGTCTCGGACATCCTCGATGCCGTCTCGCTGGACGGATCCGGCGCCTGGATTTCGCCCGAATGGCCGACGAGGGCTGGTGTGCGGGCGGCTGGGCGTGGTGGCCCGGGAGTTCCCCTTGCGGCAGCCTCGTTTCACCGGCGGACCGGGGTGGTGCCGTTCATGCCGAAGCGAGCGGAGCACTGCTCGCCGGATCGGTTGTTGGCGTTCCAGACGCAGATCCACATCGTGTAGCCGATGTCCGGGACGAAGCTCGTCTTCGCGGCGCCCCAGGAGGCGCGGAAGGTGTAGGTGATGCCGTCGCTGCGGGCGAGCTCGGCGACGCAGCTTTGGTTCAGGGAGGTGTTGAGCACGCCCGCGAGCGAGCCGGAGCCGTTGTCGTCCAGCCAGGCCGAGCAGGCGGCGTCGTTGCCGAACCAACTGGTGTCCGCCTCGGAGCCCTTGACCTGTGTCGGGTCGTCGCTGCCGTTGATGCCGCTGATCGATGACGAGGTAGGGCTGGGGGCGGCCGCTGAGGGTGCGGCGGGGGCAGTGCTCGGTGGGGTAGCCGGTGGGGTGGCCGGTGGGGTGGTCGGGGGCAGGGTAGCGGGTTTGGCGGTGGAGAAGGACGAGGGCCGCAGGCTCGGGGAGGGTGTCCGCGTGGTGCCGGCCGGGGCGGTTGAAGGCGGGGGAGAGGGTTCGGCGGTGGCGGAGATCGAGGCGCTCGGGCTCGCGGAGGGCCCGTGCGTCGTCCCGGCCACGGGTTCGACGGTGACCGGCGCGCCGCTGGACCCTCGCGCGTTGTGGTTCTGCGGGGAGGTGGTCGGGCTGAGGACGAACACCGCGACCGCGCCGAGGGCGGTCGCCGCGGCGATCGGTAACAGCAACAGGTGCTTGCGCGGGCGGTGAGGTGATGCGAGGGGTGCGGTCCCGACCTCGGGCTTCGGGTCCGTGCTCGATTCCGGTGGCGGGACGGTCTCCAGCTTGCCGACCGGCGTTTCGGCGAAGGCACGTCGCGAGTCGATGCGTGACATGACCTCGGGCGGCCAGGACGGGGGAGGGGCGAGCCGGTGCGTGTGGGTCGCCAGGACGATCTCGTGGGCGGTGGGGCGTGCTCCGGGGTCGGTGGCGAGACAGGGCTCGAGGAGGGCGGCGAGGTCGGCGTCCACGGCGCGCAGCGGCTCCACGTCGGGGACGGCGCCGGGCGTGCGACCCGAGGCGGCGTAGAGCAGGAGCGCCGCGAGCGAGTAGACGTCCGCGGGCGCTGCCACGTCCTCGTCCCCGGCCTGCTGTTCCGGTGCCGAGAAGCCCTGCGTTCCGTAGCCGTCACCGCTCCTGGTGAGCCTCGCCTGGTCCGCGGCGCGCGCGATGCCGAAGTCGATCAGCTTCACGCCGTCGCGCACCAGCATGACGTTGGCGGGCTTGATGTCGCGGTGCGCGATCTCGGACGCGTGTACGGCCCGCAGATGAGCGGCTGTCTCGGCCAGCAGCAGCCACAGCGCCTCGGCGGGCAGCGGGCCGTGCAGCCGGACCGCGTCGTCCACCGTGAGCCCGGGGACGTACTCGGTGGCGAACCATGGGCGTTCCGGAGTGGCGTCGCTCGCCAGCACCCGCGGTCCGACTCCGAACGGCACACGGTAGAGGATGCCGACCTCTCGTTCGAAGCGCTCACTGGAGACCAGCCGCGGCCGGACGAGCTTGACAGCGGCGTAGCCCCTGTCCGAGACCCCGAGGTAGACCTCGCCCATGCCGCCGGTGCCGAGCAGGCCGACGATGCTGAAGCTGCCGATCTCCTGCGGATCGCCCGGACCGAGTGGTTCGGCGACCATGCTGTCGATCGCAGCAGCTCGCCGGCTGATCGTGCTCACGGCGGGCAGGCTATCGAGCAAGCCCACTCAGGGCAAACAGAGTTGGCGGTTCCGCAAGCTCGGCACACCGCATGCCCGCAGGAGGACTGGTCCTCTCGGTGCGCTCGTACACTGGCGCGAGCCGAGGCGGAGGTATGTGAGATGGCGTACGGAAACTTCCCACCCCAGATGCTGCCGCCGGGCAGTCCTTCCGACAGGGTGCCCTCGGCGCCACCCGGGACGATCTTCGTGCTCGGCCCGGAGGGTGGGTACGCCGTGCCGCCGCGCCGGTACACCTTGCTGTTCGGGCGCGACCGCGAGGACGTGCACGTACCGGTCGGTGTCGACGACCCGACCGTCAGCCGTCGGCACGGCGTCTTCACCTGCGCCGGCACGGACGGCGACTGGTGGCTGGTCAACACCGGCAATCTGCCGATCGAGTTGCCCGACGGCGTGCTGATGCTCACCGGCCACAAGCGGATCATGGGGCCCGGGTACACCCCGCTGGTGATCAACTCGTCCAAGCGGCGGTCCCACCTGGTGGAGGTCCGCGTCGTGGACGGGGATGACCTGCACCCTCGTTCCACGAGCAGCGCCGAGACCGCGGCTCCCGAGACGGTCTACGTGCTTTCCCTGCAGGAGCGGCTGGTGCTCACCGCGCTCGCCCGGCGCTACCTGGAGGGCCAGGACGCCTTCCCGCTCCCGTCGGCCTGGGAGGAGACCGCGCGGCTGGTCAACGCCTCGCCCCACGTGACCAAGTTCTGGACCCACAAGTCGGTCGCCAACACGGTCGAGGACGTGCGCGAACGGCTGCGCCGGCGGGGTGTGCGCGGACTGACGCGCGACGAGGTCGGCGAGCCGGTCGGCTCGACGCTCAGCGTCAACCTGATCAGGGAACTGCTGAAGACGGCGACGCTGAACGCCCAGGACCTGGAGTTGCTGGCCGATCGGGGCTGACGCGTTTCTCAGTCCTCCGCCTCGGGCGCGGCTTCGGCGTTGTGGTTGTAGGTGACGTGCATGGTGCCGTGTTCCACGGCGAAGACGGCTGCCTGGTCCTCGGCCGAGTTCTGCTGGCGCCGTTGGGGCTGCGGCTGCTCGGGGTGATGCGTGGTCGTGTTCGTCACGTGGTTGCTGTCGCCCACGATGAAGGTGCCGGAGACGTCTCCGGCGTGGATGGTGCCGGGGGTGGATTCCGTAGGCATGGTCGGCCTTTCCTGGTCAGTCTTGTGGCGGATTACCAGGCGGTGCAGTGGATCACCAGACTCTGCCAGGCCGAGTTGTATGCCGAAGCCTGGCTGGCCGTGTTGTAGCCGGTACTGGGATTGTTCCGAAGCGAGCGGAACTGGCTCTCGTCCTGCTGGAGAGCGGTCAGAATGCCCTTGAGGTTGGAGACCACGGATCCGTCCCGCGCTTGCGAGATGGCTCCCCGCAACGTGGACTCGCTGGCGCGCAGGTCTTTGAGGATGATGTCGATACGGGATTTCATCGTGCTGTCGTCGGGCACGGTGGAGGTCCGTCGTGAGTTGTACGCGGCTACGGCGTTGTTGTACGAGCCGAAGGCGCTGTGAACGGCGGCCAGGTCGGCGTTGTACTGCTGGGTCTCTTTTCCCAATTCCGGTACCACCGTTGCGCACACGGGATCGACGGGGTCCGGCGTGACGACCGGAGACGGGGCCGCCGGGGCGGGAGTGTAGACCGGCGGGGCGGGGGTGTAGACCTTCGGAGACGGGGCGGGCGGGGCGGGAGTGTAGACCGGCGGGGCGGGGGTGTAGACCTTCGGAGGCGGGGCCGGCGTAGCCCGGTCCGATTGGTTCTGGGTGTAGACCATGGCGCCCACGCCGAGTACGGCTGCGGCACCGACCGCGCAGGCGACGGCGAGGGCTGCTCCGCCCTTGGCGGCCGCTGCGCCGGCGGTGGTGACCGCCGCGTGGCCCGTGCTGGACGTGGTGGTGGCGCTCACGGCGTGCGTCGGCTGGGCGGCGGAGTGGTGCGCTCCCGAGAGGTCGATTCGCTGCGGCGCCGCCTGCGAGGGGGAGTGTGCGCCGGCCACATGGACTCCGGCCGGGGGCTGTTGGGCGGACTGGGACAGGTCGATCACCTGCGGTGTACCCGGCGGGTGCACGGGCGCCGGAGCGCCGGAGGCGGGGACGGGGTGGGTGACGGCCGGTGGTTGGACGACCGGGTGGGTCACGGCCGGTGGCTGGACGACCGGGTGGGTCACGGCCGGTGGCTGGACGACCGGGTGGGTCACGGCCGGTGGCTGGACGACCGGGTGGGTGACCGTCGGCGGGCTGACCGCCGGGTGCGTGATCAGCGGGGACTGGCCGATGGCATGTGCCGTGGTGGCCGGATCGATCGGCGGTACGGCGGTGATCGCCGTCGTGGCGGCCTGGTGGGCCACCGAGTGCGCTTGCAGAGCGGCGAGTTCCTGCCAGAGCACTCCCGCCTCCAGCACCAGGGCCGTCGTCAGCGCCGCCCGGCCGATCGCCTTGCGGCGGGTGCGCGCCTCCCCCAGGAAGAACTCCTCGCCCGCGCGGTCTCCCGCGCTCTTCGCGGCGGCCCAGCCGGCTCCGAGGAGGCTGCCCCACGCGTCGAACTGCCGGGAGAGCGCCAGTTTCGGCGAGGCGGCACGGGCCAACTCCACGCCGAGCTGCGCCTGTCCGCTCCGCTCCGCTCCCAGCACCGCGACGTCGAGGGCCTGGAAGTGGGCCGCGACCTCGTCCGGGGTGGTCTCCCGCGACTCGACCCACGCGGTGAGCGCCCGGCAGAGCGGCGCGGCGGGGAACTGCGTCATCCGGCTCTTGAGCACGCACTCGGCGACGTCCGGCGGACACCCGTAGCCGGTTTCCGAGGCGACCAGCAGGCCGTGCCGCACCAGGCCGTCGGCGAGCGCATCGGAGTCCGTGCGGCCGAGCAGGGTGTTGAGCTGCCGTCCAGCCAACTCGGCGCCCGACAGCGAGCCGAGCAGGTACAGCAGGTCGCGCTCCTCCGGCCGGAGCCTGTTGAGCAGCGCGGGAAGCAGCGCGGGGAGATCGGAGATGCCCGGCAGGCCCTTGCCGGTCGCGGCCGACAGGGCGATGCGCCGCAGTCGGAGCGGATTGCCGTGCAGGGCGTCGCACAGCGCCGTCACGGTCCGCGCTTCGTCGGGCTGCAGCGCGCGGGCCAGGACCGTCTGCACCAGGACCACCCCTGCCGGGGCCGTCAGTCCGTCGAGTCGGATCGTGTGGACGCCGGCGACCGACGACCGGCGCTGCGAGGTGAAGACGAACGTGGAGTGCTCGGCCAGGTCGAAGAGCCGGTGCAGGTCCTTCTCGTCGAGTCCCGCGTCGTCCAGGTAGATCCGCAGCCGCAGGGTCTTCAGGTGCTCCTTCAGCACCTCCAGCGACGGCTTGTAGTTCGGCGCGTCGAAGCTGATGTCGAAGATCGCCTGCGCGAGGTCGTCGGCCGTCCGTCCGCCGGCCTCGATGTAGGCCGCGCCCTCGGGCCCGCGCGGCAAGGTACGGGCGAGGTGGCGCAGCAGCGCACTCTTGCCGACCCCGGAGGTGCCCCAGATCTGCACCAACTGGCGTGCCCCGACGGCCTGTTGCAGTTCCCGGAGCTCCCGCTCCCGGCCGATCAGCGGATCGGCGGCGGAACGCGGCAGGTGGGAGATCGGCTGACGCTTGACCGGGTTCGGCGGAGGCCCCGCGTTCACGGTGATGGCCGAACCGTGTCCGGTGGTGATGTTCAGGTTGGTCACGGTGTTCCGGTTGCCGACGATCATCGTTCCGGACACGTCGCCCGCCCGGATTCGCGCGGAACCGTCCGGAGCACCGTTGTTCTCTGGCATCTGTTTCTCCGGTCCTCTCCAACGCTCGGGTCCCGGCACTCGGTCATGCTGGCGCCGACCCGTCGTCCGAACCCGGCGCTTTTACCTGTTTGGTGAGATCGCCCGTGAACCGGCCGGTTCGGCCGCGGCGGCGATCCGGGCGAGGTGGTCCAGGTCGAGGATCGTGATCCTGCGGTAGCCCGTGACGACCGCGCCCGACTCCCGCAAGGCCCGCAGGGCCTTGTGGATCGACGACTCCGCGGCGCCGACCAGCGTGGCCATCTCCGGCTGCGACAGCGGGAGATGGGCTTCGGTGCGGCCGGGGCGCCCGTAGGTGACGGCAAGGTGGTGCAGGATCCTGGCCAGCCGCCCGAGCACGTCGCAACCGGTGAAGTCGACGATCCGGCCGGTCGCCGTGCGCAGCTTGGCCACCACGCTCGCGTTGAGTGCGAGCCCGATGGCGGGGTGCTGCTTCGTGCACGCCAGCAGTTCGGAGGGCAGGATGTAGCGGGCCAGCACCCGGCCGCAGGCGGTCACGGTGCCGATGCGCGGCTGGCCGTCGATCCCGGCGAGCTCCCCGACGAGGTCCCCGGCCATCCGCACGGCCAGCAGCGCCTCCCGACCGTCCTGTGCGTGCGCGGTGACCTTCACCGTGCCGCCGATCAGGAGCAGCGCGAAATCCGAGGTGTCGGCCTCGCGGATGGTGATCTGACCGGCCGGGTAGACCACGCCGTGGCCGAGCCCCAGCAGGACTCGGCGATCGGCCTCGCCGACCCGGCCGAGCAGCCCGGTCGGCGGCCAGTAGGCCCCGGCCCCGCGCATCCGTGTGTTGCTCATCGGTCACTCCTCTTCCTCGTCCGGCCGAAGCCGGACAAGCCGTATTAGTAGCCGGTTTACCCGGGGACCCCTCCCCTACGATCTCGTTAACCATCGTGTCGGCACCGGGAATTCGGTGCCGACGGCAGATCGATCTCCGAACTGCCGGCCCCCGTCGTGATCGCGGAGGGAATGTGAATCCGAGGTACGAGTACCGAGCTCTGCTGGCGTGCGACATCGCGGGTTCCGCGGGCCGCGGTCAGCAGCGGCTGCAGGAGATCCGCGGTGTGCTGCGGTCCGCGCTGTTCGGCGCCCTCGGCGTCGCGGAGCTGGACCGGCGGGACTTCGCGTACGTGGACACCGGCGACGGCTGCCGGCTCGTCGCCCCGGCCGGGTTGCCCAAGGCCGGACTGCTGGTCCCGCTGCTGCCGGAGCTGGGCTCGCGGATCCGCGAGCACAACCGGCACGCCGGCCCGGACACCCGGCTGCGGGTACGGGCCGCCGCGCACGCGGGGGAGGTCCGGCTCGATCCGGACGGCACGGTCTCCGGCACCCCGTTCGAGACGCTCGCCCGGCTGCTCGACTCGCCCCCGCTGCGGCATGCGGCCCTGGCCGGTCCGGACGGCACCCCGGTGGCCGCGATGCTTTCGCAGCACTACTGCGAGGAGACGGTCGGGCACGGCTACGAGGGGCTCGAAGCCGGCGCCTTCACCGCGGCCGAGGTCCGGGTCAAGGAGTTCGCCGCACGGGCCTGGCTCTGGTACCCGGGCAGCCCGGTCGGGCCGCACGGCGGTCCCGGCCCGGAATCCGGCTCCCGCGAGCGGCCTGCGGAAGCCGAGCCGCGGACCGTGGAGCAACTCGTCCAAGCCACGGGGAACGGCACGGTCTTCGCCGTCGGCCGAGGTCGCCAGCACATCCGCTACAACGAACGGGGCTGAAGCGCCGATGAACCAGGAACTCGCCGAGCTGGCCGCGAGCGGAGCCACCGCTCTGGTGTCCGCGATGGGCACCGATCTGTGGAACGAGGCGAAGCGACTGATGAGCGGCGTCATCGCCCGGGCCCACGGCAGCCGCCGCAGGGAACTGTCCGTCGCGCTGGAGCGGGGGTCGACCGCCACGAGGGGAGCGGTCGACGCCGCGGCCGTGGACTTCTGGACCGAGGCCCTGTTCCAGTTGCTCGACCGGAACCCGGCTCTCACCCAGGACGTCATAGCTCTGGCGACGCTGCGGACCGCGCAACGGCCGGACGTCGTGGTCCAGGTCAACTCCGCCACCGGCTCCGGTGAGGTGTTCGCGGTGCAGCACGGTGACCAGCACTTCGCCTCCGGGCCGAGGTCCCGCGATCGTGAGGAACGGCCGTGAGTGGGGGCGACGGCCTGACGGACGGCTGGGTGCGGGCGGGGCTGCTCGCAGCCGTCGTCATCGGGGCCTTCGCCGAGGTCGGCACGCCGCACCGGCACTACGGCTGGCTGGTGGACGCGTTCGCCCTCGCGGCGGTGGGTGTCGTCGGCGCGGCGGCCGCACTGGGGTCCGAGGCCGCCGCGACACCCGCCCGGCAGCGGGACCGGCCCGAACGGGAGCCCCGACCCGACGCGACGGCGCCGGTCTGCCGCTTTGTCGCGGTACCGGCGGTGTCGACGGCCCAGCCCGGCAGGCCCCGGCCGTTCCTGCGCGAGAGGCCGACCGACCTGAGCGTGCCCCGCTTCGGCGAAGGCGCGCGGGCACAGGGCTACCCCTGGCTGCTGCCGGAGCGCACGGTGCAGAACGGCATCGCCGCCGACGAGGCCACGGTCGGTGCCCTCACCATCCGCGCCGCCTCCGTCGTCGGGCCCGGCCACCGCTGCGGCCAGCCCGCCGAGCCGCGACAGGACTCCTACCGGATCGGGCGGAGCCCGGATAGCCGGTACGCGATCGTGGCCGTGGCCGACGGCCTGTCCAGCGCGGCCTGGTCCGACGTCGGGGCCACCGCGGCCTCCAGCCAGGCCGTCACCCTGCTGCGCGAGCAGATCGAGACGGTCGGCTTCGACCGGCTCGACGTCAAGGCGCTGTACGGGCGGACCGCGGAATCGATCGCCGCGCACGCGGCCGGACGCGGCGTCGGCACCTCGCACCTGGCCACCGTGCTGATCACCGCGGTGATCGCCGAGCCGGACGCGAACGGCGTGGCGCGGGCATGGGTCGGGTGGCTCGGTGACAGTTCGGCCTGGACACTCGACCCGCGCGTCCCGCGGTGGCAGTTCTCCGCCG
Source organism: Kitasatospora sp. NPDC087314 (assembly GCF_044744365.1). Taxonomy (NCBI): domain Bacteria; kingdom Bacillati; phylum Actinomycetota; class Actinomycetes; order Kitasatosporales; family Streptomycetaceae; genus Kitasatospora; species Kitasatospora sp. NPDC087314. The sequence continues at coordinate 56,078 of NZ_JBIUYE010000019.1, read as the reverse complement.
GCGAAGCCAAGGACCGCGCGGCCGCGGTGGTCTCGAACGAGGTCGCCGGCCGACTGCCGGACACGCCGCACCTGGCCGTGGACGGTTACGTCACCCTGGCGGCCGGTGCCGCCCTCGCCCTGGTCACGGACGGGATCGGCGACGCGTGGGCGGACCAGGCGGGCAACGTCAACGAGTACTTCGCGAACGCCTGGCGCTCGCCGGTCCCGGCCACCCGGTTCACCGCTGACGTCGGCTTCGACGCACCGCAGTGCCTCGACGACCGCACCGCCGTCGTGGTGTGGAACGGCAGCGGGACATGACCGACTCCGATCCCGTCGCCGGCGACGGCGCCCCGGCGGTGGACCCGCGGGGCTGGGCGTTGCCGAGGACCGTGGGCCTCGGCGATCTCGGACCGCTCGCCGAGCCGATCTCCGAGCACAACGGCCAGGCCGTCGCCGTGCGGCCGCTGACGGGCCATCCGGGCTGGCTGGCCAAGCTCTACCGGCCCGGCCTGCACCAGGAGGACGGACACCGGATCGACCTGCTGATCTCGGCTCCGGACACGCTGCCGGAGGCGGCGCGGGCGACCCTGTACGCCGGGACGTGCTGGCCCGCGGCCCGGATCCACGAGCCCGGCAACCCGGCCGTCGGGTGCGTGATCCCGATGGCGCCCGAGCAGTACCGTTCCGAGCTGCGGCGCGGCAAGTTCAGCGAGCGCCGGTTCCTGGAGATCGACTGGCTGGCGAAGTCCGACGAGTCGATCCGGGGCGTCGGCCTGCCGTGCCCCGGCTTCGAGGGCCGACTGGCTGCCTGCCGCCAACTGACGGAGCTCGCCGCGATCCTGGAGGGCCTGGGCCTGGTCTACTCGGACTGGTCGTTCTCCAACGCCTTCTGGAGCCCGGAGGGGCGTTCCGTCTACCTGATCGACGTCGACGGCTGCCAGCCGAAGAAGATGCCCGACATCCACCAGCCGAACTGGGCCGACCCGCTCACGCCGCCGGGCTCCGACGCGGACCAGTACACCGACCGCTACCGGCTCGCCCTGCTCGTCGCCAAGTGCCTGACCGGCCGGCGCGACGCGAGCACCTTCCACGGCGTCGCCGCGGCCCACTGGCTGAACCAGCCCGCCGTCTCCGAGGTCCTGCTGGACATGCTGCTCGCGACCGACCGGGAGCGACGGCCCGCGGCCGCCCAGTTGAACCAGGCGCTGAACAACGGGCCCTACCTCAGGGCCGTGCCGCGTCCGACCCGTACGCCGCTGCCCGAACTGCCCCCGAAGCAGCCGACGGTGATGCCTCCGCAGCCCGCGCCGCACGCGACCTCGGAGTCCCCCACCGTCACCCGCAGCAGCACGGTCGAGGAGAAGCAGAAGCCCGAGACCGGCCGGTCCACCAAGTGGATCTGGGTGCTCGCCCTCGTCGTGATCCTGGTCATCATCATCGCCTCCAACCACTAGCTCAGAGGTGCACACAATGTCACTCTGCCTGCCCACCTACGTGGTGATCGACGCCTCCTCGTCGATGAAGCCGCACGAGGCAGTGCTCAACGCGACCCTCTCGCGTCTGCACTACAACCTGGCGACGAATCCGCGCGTCTCGGAGTTCGCCAGGGTCAGCGTGGTCGCCTTCTCCACCGACGTGCACGTGGTGATCCCGATGTCGGACATGGAGCAGGTCCCGAGCATGCCCGAAGTGATCTGCGGCGGGGGCACCGAGTACGGCAAGGCCTTCGACCAGTTGCGGCAGAGCATCGAACAGGACGTCAGCAGCCTGCGGGCGCAGCAGTACAGCGTGCTGCGGCCGGCGATCTTCTTCCTGACCGACGGCGCTCCGACCGACGCGAGGTGGCGGGACTCCTTCCGCACGCTGGTGGACCGGAACTGGCCGCGCCACCCGCACGTGATCGCCTACGGCTTCGGCGCCGCCAGGCGCGACGTGCTGAAGGAGGTGGCGACCAAGGCGCTGTTCATCGCCGACGGTTCGGACACCGAGTCGGCGCTGAGCGGGGCGATCACCGGCCTGCTCAACACCCTGATCGCCTCCTCGCAAACCGGTCAGATGCACATCGCCACCGACGTCAAGGGCTTCGAGTACGTCCAGGTCGCCCAGGAATACGTGGACTGAGCGTGGACACCGACCCGCGTACCACGGCGCCCCGGGCGCTGCGGGCCTCCGCCGGGCTGTCCGTGCTGGCCGCGGTGCTGCTCGCCTGCGGCGGCGTGGTCGAGGTGGCGGGCAATCTCCGCGGCCCCTCGACGAACGGGGGCGGAGGCGGCTCGCACCCGGCGACGCCGGTGCCGGTACAGCCGACCCCGACCCCTGACGTCTCCTCTCCCGCCGCGGCGCCGTCGCCGAGTTGCTCGCCCTCGGCCTCACCCACCCAGCTGCCCGAGCCTACGATCACCGCCACCACACCGGCGTCTCCTCCGGAGCGTCCTCCCGGGAGAGGGGCTTCCCGGACGAGGACTCCTGTGACGAGGAGTGCTGCTCCGTAGCTGCGAGGACCGGTCGGCCCGGACAGCACCACCCCGCCCTCCCCGCTCGGTAGCAGTCCGGCCGATCGCATCGTCCCGGAGTCGTTGAACCACAGTTGGTACGTGGTGCCCGCGACCGGCGTGGGCATGCCGGAGGCGAGGAAGGCGGCCTGGCCGCGGTCGTGCGACGACACCACCGTCCCCGCTCCGATTCCCCCCGCCGCGGTTCCGGTGGCCGTGCGCGCGTCGGGTGCCGTCAGCAGGCTCGTCAGACGCTCCGCCTGCTGCTGAACCACGACCGCCCGGGCGCGCGCCTGGGTGGCCTGCTGGTGCTGCTGGACGGCGAGGCCACCGGCACCGGCCGCGATCGCGAGACAGGCGGCCAGAGCGAACTTCGTCCAACCGCCCGCCTGCGCGTAGGACCGGGATCCTCCGCCAGGCGTAGGCGCGGTCCGGGGGGCTTCCTGCCGGACGCTGGGCAGCGCGGCCATCACCCGCTCCTCGAGGGCCGCGGGCGGCACGACGGTCTGCGCGGCCCCGAGCCTGGCCAGGGTCGCGGCGAACTCGGCCACCTCCTGGGCACAGGCCGGGCAGACGGCCAGGTGGCGTTCGAACTCCGTACTTTCCGCGGGGTCGAGGGCATGGGCGGCGTAGGCGCCGGTCAGGGTGTGCAGGTCGGCGACGCTCATGCTCCCCCCAAACAGTCACGCAGGCGGATCAGTCCGTCGCGCATGCGGGTCTTGATCGTGCCCAGCGGTGCGCCGAGGACCTCGGCGACCTGCGGGTAGGTGTAACCGCGGTAGTACGCGAGCGTCAACGCCTCCCGCTGCAGTTCGGTGAGCGTTCTCATGCAACGCCGGACCTGCTCGCGTTCCAGCAGGCCCTCGACCTGTTCGGCCACCTCGTCGAACGCCGCGACGCGCTCGTCGCGGTCGGCGGCAGCCTGTGCGGAGCGGACGCGGTCCACGGCGCGGCGGTGGGCGATGGTCAACACCCACGGCATCACCTCGCCGCGCTCGGCCCGGTAGCGGGCCGAGGTGCGCCACACCTCCAGGAGTACCTCCTGGACGACCTCCTCGGACCGCGCAGGATCGCGCAGCACCCGCCGCACCAGTCCCAGCACCGGGCCGGCCACCGCGTCGTAGAGCTTGCAGAACGCGTCCTGGTCGCCGCGCGTGACCCGCGCCAGGAGTTCCTTCAGATTCGGGCCCGGCCGTCCGGGACCGGCAAGGTGGACGACGGCGCTCATCCGCTCGCTCGTCTGCAGCGGGCGGGCGATGAGCCCGGTCGGCGGACGGCACACATCGAGGGCCTCCCTATAGTCGCGGCAGGACTGCAGCTCGGCCGCGGCCGGGTGGACGGTTCGGAACTCACATCCGGCCTTCGGAGCGATCGAACGCTCGGATTGGCCGACGCGCCTGCCAATCCGCCCGGTCGCGGACTCCGAACAGCGTGCGCGATCCTGGTCCCGTCGATCCAGCCATCGACAGGACACGGCGGCCTGGCTTTGCGACGAGGAGCCGAGATGAGAACGTTGCGACCCGACTCGAAGCGCTGCCTGGTGACCGGCGCGAGCGGCTACATCGGCGGCCGTCTGGTGCCCGAACTCCTCGCCCGCGGGTACTCCGTGCGTTGCTTGGTGCGCAACCCCGGTCGGCTGCGGGATCAGCCATGGCGAGCGGACGTCGACATCGCAGCAGGCGACGTGAGCCGGCCCGAAACCCTGGCCGGGGCTTTCGACGGCGTCGACGTCGTCTACTACCTCGTCCACTCCCTTGGCACCGGCCCCGCCTTCGAAACCACCGACCGGGACGCTGCGCGAGTGTTCGGTGCCGCCGCAGCAGCCGCCGGCGTCACCCGGATGATCTACCTCGGCGGTCTCGTCCCCGCCGCGGTGCCCGAAGCGGACCTCTCACCCCACCTGCGGTCCCGCGCCGAGGTCGGTCGCATCCTGCGCTCCAGCGGTGTTCCGACCGCCGAGCTGCGCGCCGCCGTGATCGTCGGCTCGGGCAGCGCCTCCTTCGAAATGCTGCGCTACCTCACCGAACGCCTCCCCGCGATGGTCACCCCTCGCTGGGTGTCGACCCGTATCCAGCCGATCGCCGTCCGCGACGTCCTGCGCTATCTCGCCGACGCCGCCGATCTGCCGCCCGAGGTGAACCGCACCTTCGACATCGGCGGCCCCGACATCCTGACCTATCAGCAGATGATGCAGCGCTACGCCCGTATGGCTGGACTACGCCGTCGCCTCATCGTCCCTGTGCCCGTCCTCACTCCCCGTCTCTCCAGCCACTGGGTCGGCCTGGTGACCCCGGTGCCGAGCTCCATCGCCCGCCCACTGGTCGAGTCCCTGCGCCACGAAGTCGTCTGCGCCGAGCACGACATCGCCCGGTGGGTGCCCGACCCGCCACAGGGCCTCACCGGCTTCGACCAGGCCGTCACACTCGCCCTGCGCCGTATCAAGGACGCCGACGTTGCCACCCGCTGGTCCTCTGCCACCCTGCCGGGCGCCCCGAGCGACCCCCTGCCCACCGACCCCGACTGGGCCGGCGGCAGCCTCTACCAGGACATCCAGGAACGCACCGTGGCCGCATCACCCGCCGCCGTCTGGCGGGTGATCGAAGGCATCGGTGGTGACAACGGCTGGTACTCCTTCCCCCTCGCCTGGGCCCTGCGCGGCTGGCTCGACCGCGCGGTCGGCGGCGTCGGCCTTCGCCGGGGACGCCGCGACCCCGCCCGCCTGCGGGTCGGGGACTCGCTCGACTTCTGGCGGGTCGAGGAGATCGAACCCGGCCGGCTGCTCCGTCTGCGCGCCGAGATGCGCCTACCCGGGCTCGCCTGGCTCGAACTCTCCGTCACACCGGACGGCGAGCGCGGGGCGTGCTACCGGCAGCGGGCTCTGTTCCACCCGCACGGCCTCGCTGGACACGCCTACTGGTGGGCCGTCGCGCCCTTTCACACGGCGGTGTTCGGGGGCATGGCCCGCAACATCACGGAACGCGCCCTCCGTGCCGATTGAACGGCTCTCCACCAGTCCGTTATCAGCGGCACGGAGACAAGCGCCTCCACCCGGGCGCTGCTGTGAGCAATGACCCACCTCAGGCGAACTCGCCACACACCGGGTGTCTGAACCGACTTCAGCATGTCGGAGCCGCCGCGGTGGCCGGACTCGTAGCGGCGCGCCCCTTGCGCTCGGGGCGGGCAAGCTCGTTGCGGCCTTCGCCGGCGAATGCGGACCTCTGCCGGGTAGACACCGCGCCGCCGGGCCGGGCGTCGCCGGGTTCCGGCCTGGTACGCGGTTCAGACCCGGAAGGCCGCGACGTAGCGGGCGGGGTCGCGGGCCAGGTCCTTGTCCCAACGGTCCAGGCACTGCTCGGCGAACGTCTTTCCCCCATCGAGCAGTTCGTCGAGGGGGTCGAGGTAGTCCAGTACCTTCGCGGGCTCCAGCCCCGCGGATACCCGTGCGCTCAGCCCTGCGCGGGCCAGCCGGACCAGCTCGTGGGCGAGTTCGCGCACGGGGTCGCCACCGAGCGTGGTGTGCAGCCCGGAGCTCGGGAGTTCGGCCATCGCGGCGCGGTGGTCCCGCAGCGTGTAGCGCCTGAGCAGGTCCCAGGCCGCCGTTCGCGAGGGCTCGTGGTAGGTGAGGCCCACCCACAGCGCGGGGACGGCCGGGATGTGCTGGTAGGGCGGGCCGTCCGCTTCGCGCAGTTCCAGGGTCCGGCGGACCCGCACGTTCGTCCAGATCTGCGACAGGTGCGAGGCCCAGTGGTCGAGCGAGGGGACCGAGCCGTCGTCGAAGCCCCGCTCCAGGAGCAGGCCGAACGGCCGGTCGGGGGCCGGACGGAACCGGCCGTCCTCGCTGCGGTAGTAGATCATCGGGATCTCGAGGGCCCAGTCGATGACGTCGTCGGCGGCCACGTCCGGCCGCAGGGCGGGCGGCAGGACACCGCAGCGACGCGGATCCATCCGCAGCCAGGCATGGGAGCGGTGGGACAGCAGCCGGTTCGGCCGGCCGCCTTGGAGCGGCGAGTTGACGAGCAGAGCGGCGATGACCGGCGACGCGACCGTCTGCATCCGCAGCTTCTGGGCGAAGTCGTCGACCGAGACGTAGTCCAGGTGCACCTGCGTGGACAGGGACATCGACATGATCTCCGGCGCCCGGCTGCCCGCCTCGCCGATGCGGGCGAAGTAGTCGCGCATGAGGGCGCCGCGGCGCATGGGCACCCAGGCGATGCTGCCCGGGGCGTCGAAGGGCAGGCAGGCTCCGGGCAGCAGGGCCCAGCCGAAGCCGGCGGCGAGTTCCGCGAGGCGCTCCATGGCGGTTCGCATCTCGTCGACGGCTGTTCCCAGGCCGATGGTCGGGGCGGAGGAGTACTCCACCTGCCCACCGTGTTCGAGCGTGATCTGGCTACCGTCGTCGAGGAGGACGCCGGTCAGGTTGCCGGAGTCGTCCAGTGGCTGTCCGCCCCACCGGGAGAGCACCGCCTTCAGCACCGCCTGCACTCCTCGCTCGCCCGAGTAGGGGGCGGCCAGGCCCGTTCGCGGGTCCACCAGGCCGCTCTCGATCTCCAGTCCGACCCGCTCGCACGCGCCGGCGGGCGGGGCGAGCAGCGACCGGAGGGCTTGGCGGTCAAGCCCTCCGGCGGTCGCCGTGGACGGCCCGGGCCGGTGTTCGCCGGCCCGGGCGGTGCCGGTCATTCGGACTTCACCCGGGCCGGGATCCGCGCCTGCCGCCCGCGTTCGAGTACGTGGCCCACCGCGTTCAGGGCCGACTGCATGGCGCCCTGGCACCACGCGTGCGCACCGGACAGGTGTTCACCGGCGAAGAAGATCCGGGGATCGCCGGCCGGGTGGGGCGAGCCGAGCGCCGTGAGGTAGCGGGTGTGCTCGCCGGGCGTGAGGTGGGCGAAGGCGCCGCCGCCCATGCCGAGCTGCTGGTCCCAGTTCCAGTGCACGATGTCGTCCACGTCGCCGTGGATACCGGGGTGCAGCCGTTCCAGGCAGTCCAGCACCAGCCGGTCCCGGTCGGCGTCCGGCAGCGCGGCCAGCCTGCGCGCGTTGGCTCCCCACGGGTAGGCCCCCAGGAGAACCGTGGGCTCCCGGGACCTGCCGGGGTCCCGGGCGACCCACCGCTCTCGGCCGGCGCCGTCCCCGTTCGGGGCCTCCGCAAGGAGACGGGCGTTGTCGGAGGGGTACCAGCACTGCTGGATCGGCAGGTCCGTGAAGCTGCCCCCGCCGTAGATCCCGTCGTCCAGCTCCCACCTGCGCCGGGTGAGGTGCAGGAGCGTCTTGGTGCTGCTGGCGTAGTTGATGCCGCGGATGGCGTGGCGCTGGGCGTGCGGCAGGCCCGGGACGAAGGCGACGTGGTCGAGCGCGGGCGCCGGGACGCAGCAGACGACGACGTCGACGTGCTCGGTCAGCACGTGGTCCAGCCGTTTCCCCTTGACCAGCACGCCGTCGCCGGTCAGCGCGAGTTCGTCGATGCAGGTGGACAGCCGCAGGGTGCCCGGCAGCAGCTCGCGGACGAAGGCGCGCACCAGGGCGTCCATGCCGTCGACCAGCTCCAGCTGGCCGGCGTGGAACAGGCCGAAGTAGTCGACCAGGACCTCGATCAGGGAGGACTGCTCGTAGTGGACCAATCCGCTCGCATGGCCCACCAGGTCCCAGGCGTCCTGCGACAGGTGCTCGCGGACGAACTGCCACAGCGACATCGAGACGAGCCGCTCGAATGCGGGATCGTCCCAGCAGCCGTCGAGCAGGCGCCGCTGCTGGCCCGCCGTGAGCGTCTGCCAGACGCTCACCAGGAGGCGGTGGAGAAGGCGGGCCGGGGCCTCCTGCTCGGCGGCGCGCAGGGAGAACGCCGTGAACAGTTCGCGCACGTCACGGACCCGGGCCCGGCGCCCGCGCAGGTGGTAGTAGGCGAGCGGGTTGACGTTGACGAAGGGGCGGGTCGCCAGGGCGAACTCGGACACGTAGTGCAGGACGCAGTGGTGGTTGGAGGGGATGCGCATGGCTCCCAGGTCCGCGTGCGTGCCGTCCCAGAAGTGATGCGTACGCACGCGCCCACCCGGCCGGTTCGACCGCTCGAACAGGACGACGTCGCAGCCGCGGCGCTGAAGCTCGTACGCGCAGACCAGGCCCGCCACGCCCGCCCCGATCACCGCGACCCGACCCGAAGCGCCGACCGCCGGCTCCAGCAGACCGGCCGGGAACGCGAAGCTCCTGTCGAACACTCGCGCCTCCGCAGTTGCGTCGATGCCCCGCCACGCCCCAGCCTGGGCCAGCGCAGCACCGCCAACAACCGGGACACCTCCATTCGAAGCCCGACCGCCGTGGCCGACCGCCGTGGCCGACCGGCCCGATGAGGCCGGCCGGCCCCCTCGCCACGCTCAAGGCGCGCTGCCTCTTCGAGGGTCCGCGTGACGACTCGGCGATCACCCCCGATCGGGAGGAACGGTTCGCGGGGCCTGACCAGCTCGAACGCGGGGTGACGGCGGTGGTCGAGGAGGGTGGTGGCCAGGCGGTAGACGCCGCTGGAGCGTCCGGTGGCGGTGGCGGTGGCGATCTCGCATTCGATGACACGGACCTCCAACTGGCCGATTCTGGAAAGGAATGAGCCGTCGTCGAAGCGTCGCAGGACAGGCGGTTTGCGCAGGGCCGACAGGCGGGCCAGGAACGCTGCCCCGGTGCCGGCCGCGGCTTCGAGGAAGGTGTTGGAGGAGAAGCCGCGGTCCAGGAGCACGACAAGCCGTTCTACCGGGGCTCCGCTTCCCGCGTCCGGCAAATCCCCAGATCAAGGACCCTTGCCGACGACCATGCAGCCCTAACTTCATGGCCTTGATCTTTAGGCCTGAAAGCCGCTATCCGAAACCGGTGATCAAGCCGTAGGAATGGCTTCACGGCCTGACCGGCCACCCGCGATCAGAAGGAGCCACCATCCATGATTCGCCTTCGTACCACCTGTATGGCCATCGTCGGTGCCGCAGCGATGTTCGCCCTGACCGCCGCGCCCGCCCAGGCCGCCCCGGGTGACGTCACGACCTCGTGCGGAAGCGTTCTCACCCCGACCGGCTATGTCGACGTGAGTTGGGGTTACAGCAGCAGCTGCGGCACGCAGAGCTTCAGCCCGAACATCAAGCAGATAAAGCAGCTCACCGGACTGCCCGTCGGCACCGTGGTCCAGGCCTGCTCCTCGACCTACCCGCCTGCGGGCTGGGTCCAGACCGGCTCGTACTACAGCAGCAGCTGCGTCGCCTGGTCGAACCCGAGCCTCAACAACAACGCCTGGCAGCTGAAGCGCGTCTCCTGATCCGGCGACCCGGCTCGGATCCTCGGTCGGGTACCCGACTTCAGAGCTTCAAGGGCGACGGATCCTGATGTTCCCGCTGCCGGATGCCCAGCGGTGGTGGTACCCGTGCCGAGAAGGCCTCCGATCGAGGTCCCGGTCAGCAGGGCGACCGGGACCTCGGTGTCAGGGCCGGGGTGTCCAGCCGGGTGGGGTGAGGGCGGTGTCCGCGAGGATCCGGCCGACCGTCCCCGCCAGGGTGCTGTGCTGCGGGATGACGTGTTCGACGCCTCCGGGCAGCTGGTACCAGCCGACCGGTCTGGTGGGCGCGGGCGATGACCTCGACGGCCTGGGCCTGGTCGCTGTCGCCGGCGATGGGCCGTAGCCGGTCCCATCAGGCGGTGGCGGTGGCGGTGGCGGCGGCGTGGACGCGGTCGACCAGGTCGGCGTCCAGGCCGGCGACGGCCGGCCGCACCGCCGCCTGGCGCGGCGCCACAGCCGGCGCATGCGGGAGCGCCGCGCCGACGGGTCGACCACAAGAGGTGATACCGCGATCACAATGGGTAGGAGCGGGGCGCCGACCCCCTACCCACGGGAGACCCACATGGCCCAGCAGGCCGACCTCATCCTCCACGGCGGCGAGATCGTCACCGTCGCCGAGAGCACCGGCGACGACGCCCGGCCCGAGGCCGTGGCCGTCAAGGACGGCACGATCGTCTTCGTCGGCCCCCGACAGGAGGCGCTGGACCGGTGGAGCGGCCCGCACACCGTCGTGCGGGACCTCGAGGGCCGCGCCCTCTTGCCCGGGTTCGTCGACGCGCACGGGCACCTCGGCGGCATCGGCCTCCAGGCCACCGTCGCCAACCTGCTGGCCGCGCCGGACGGCGACGTCACCGGCCTCGACTCGCTGAAGGACAAGCTGCGGGCCTGGGCCGCGAGCCCGGTGGGCGCGGACTCCGAGTGGATCGTCGGGTTCGGGTACGACGACGCGATGCTCGTCGAGGGCCGCCACCCCACCCGCGAGGACCTCGACGAGGTGTCCACGGACCGCCCGGTGCTCGCCATCCACCAGTCCTTCCACCTCGGCGCGGTGAACAGCCTCGGCCTGAAGCGGCTCGGCTACTCGGCCGCCACACCCGACCCCGAGGGCGGGGTGATCCGACGACGCGAACTCGCCGTCCCACCCGCGTACGGCGAGCCCGACGGGGTGCTGGAGGAGAAGGCGTTCACCCCGGCCTCGGACCTGGCGCTCGCGGGGCTGCCGGAGCGGGAGCTGCTGACGCTGTTCGTCACCGGCGCGGCCGCGGCGGCGAGCTTCGGCTTCACCACCGTCCAGGAGGGCGGCACCACCCTCGCCAACCTCAAGGCGCTGCGGGACACGGCCGCCGCCGTGCCGTTCGGGATCGACGTGGTCGCGTACGTGAAGGCCGGCGAGGCGATCTCCTCCGCACTGGACGACCCGATCGGGGTGAGCGACGAGTACGTGGACGGCGTCCGCGCGGCCGGGGTGAAACTGGTCCTGGACGGCTCGCCGCAGGGACGCACGGCGTGGCTCACCGAGCCGTACCTGACGCCGCCGACCGGGAAGCCCGAGGACTACTGCGGGTACCCGGCGGAGCCGGACGACGCGGTGGTGGCCAAGCAGGTCAGCACGGCGGTCGAGCGGGGCTGGCAGGTGCTGGCGCACGTCAACGGCGACGCGGCGATCGACCAGTTCCTCGGGGCGGTCGAGGCGGCCGGGCCAAGCCGGCGGCCGACCGTGGCCATCCACGCGCAGACCGCCCGCGAGGACCAGGTCGAGGCGTTCGCCCGGCTGGGGATCGTGCCGTCCTTCTTCTCCATGCACACCTACTACTGGGGCGACTGGTACCGCAGGACCGTCCTCGGCGAGCAGCGGGCCGCCGTCATCTCCCCCGCCCGCTGGGCGCTCGACCGGGGCCTGCGCTACACCTCGCACCACGACGCGCCGGTGGCGTTGCCGAACTCGATCGCCGTGCTGTCCAGCCAGGTGACCCGGCGCACCCGCACCGACGAGGTCGTCCTCGGGCCGGAGCAGCGGGTGTCGGCCTTGGAGGCGGTCCGCGCGATCACCCTCAACGCCGCGCACCAGTACGGCGAGCAGGACCGCAAGGGCAGCATCGAGGTCGGCAAGCTCGCGGACCTGGTGATCCTCAGCGCCGATCCGCTGACCGTCGACCCGGAGGCGATCCGTGACATCGAGGTCGTCGAGACGATCAAGGCGGGGACGACCGTCCACCCGCCCGCACCCGCCGGCCGGGCCTTCGCAAGCCCGGCCACCGCGCCCACCCCGCAGTGGGGCTGCTGCTGAACGGCGGCGTCCGGCCGAGCCACGCCCGGCGGCCCCGGCCGCCGGGCTTCAGCCGCCCCGGCCGTGGACGGCGCGGCGGTACTCCCCCGGGGCCACCCCCACCCCGGCGGGGGGCGCTGCGCCGCCCACACCACCCACCGGCCCGGCGGCTCGTCGGACACGTTCACGAGACCACGTCACCCGGGCAGAGCCGCTGGGTGCCCGGCCGCCCGCGCAGGGTGGCGTCCACGCAGCCGCCCGGCAGGCCGTCGTGGACCGTGGTGCCGAAGTTGGCGGTGACGGTCAGCGTGCCGTCGCCGAAGACGGTCCGCTGCACCAGGTGGTCGTCGGTCAGCCAGCGGAAGGAGGTCAGCGGCCGGGTGCCGGCCGCCTGGTGCAGCGGGGCGAAGTACTGCTGCAGGGAGGCCAGTTCCCGCAGGTTCTGCCCGTCGCGCGGGTCCTTGTCGCTGAGCACGAAGTTGAGCGGGGTGTTGTAGAGCATCGCCAGCAGCGCACGCGTGGTCTTCTGCTCCGGCAGTTTGCCGAAGGGCAGTTCCCAGCGTTCGACGTTGACCAGTGAACCGTGCAGCGCCGTCTCGTACAGCGGCACCCGGTACCGCGGGTCGTACATCGCCTTCAGGGCGGCGGCCACCTGGGCCTGGTGCTCGGGCTTGAAGTCCGTGGTCCGCACCGGCTTGAAGAAGGTGGCGGCGGCCTGTTCCGGGGTGTAGCCGCCCCAGGCGCCGTCGTCCTTGGGGTCCTGCGGCCCGCTGTCGAAGTGTCCGCTCTCCATGGCCCACAGCCGCCCGTCCACCGGGGTTCCCGAGCCGTGGTCGAAGGCCAGCACCTCGTTGGCCCAGGAGCCGGCGGACTCCGAGCCCAGGACCAGCGGGGCGGGCCGGTGCGTCGACGCGTCGTACGAGCCGTCCGTCAGGCGCCGCATCCGGGCGAGCCGGTTGGCACGGTCCTCGTCCATGGTCATCGGGTGGCCGGGGTCGAAGTCCCGGAAGAGCTCGCCCGCCGCGTCCACGTCGAGGAAGTAGCTGTCGGCCCCGTTGGTGACCAGCGAGCGGGTGCGGTCGGCCAGGTAGTGCTGCTGTGGCTCGGCCTGCTCGAACGCCTGCGAGCTGAGGTAGCAGCCCTTCTTGTGGAAGCCGGGTTGCGGCGTTCCGTCGGCCCCGAGTACGCAGAACCGGGGGTAGACCTCGTCCGGCCAGACGGTGTTGGGGGACGAATCGTCCGTCTTCTGCTGGCCGTTGGCGAAGGAGTCGTACGGCCCGACCAGATAGCCGGCGGCCTCGGCGGCCTTGACGTCCCCGCTCGTCATCGGGGAGTCGTCCGAGTCGTAGCCGAGCCAGAGCCGGGAGACGCCCAGATCCTTGAGCCGGTCGAGGTAGGCGGGCCGGCGGGCGCCGCCCCAGGCGTAGGCGTGGAAGGCGCCGAGCAGCTTCGCGGTCTGCGGGTTCTGCTTGATCTTCTCGCTCAGACTGCCGAGCTGCCCGTGCTCCGCGAGCCAGTTGCGGTAGTCCACGGCCGGGGCCACCGGGGAGCCGTCGGTGAGGGAGAAGGCCACGGTGTACGCGCCGGTGCCGTTCCCGGCGGCGAACCCGTGCTCGGCCGTGGCCCGCAGCCGCCCGTCCTGGGAGGCGAACGTCAGCGACGTGCCGATGTCCGTGGGGACGATGAAGCTGACGCCGGCCCGGCCGGGGCGCAGCGTGTAGCCCCACATCGGCATGGACAGCTGCGAGCTCAGCTCCTGCTCCTCGCCGACCAGCGCTCCGTCGGAGGAGTTCCAGAACGGGTCGTCGACGGGAACGGACAGCCCCTCGCCGCGCGGGAACTGGATCGCGGCGGCGGCCGGATCGGTGGCGGTCACCGGCCACCGCACCGAGGTGTCGCCGCCGGTGTCGGTGAGGGTGACCAGCAACCGGCCGTGATCGGCGCGCACTTCGGCCCGCAGGCCCTTCTCCGGATACGACCAGCCGGCGCCGTCCGCCGTCCGGACCGGGGCGCTCGCCGTGCCCAGCCCCTGGGCGGCCGGCGCGGAGAGCAGGATCACCTGCCCGTCCTCGGTCCGGGCCTCGGTCCGCAGCGTGGCGGCGTCGATGCTGGCGGTGCCGCCGCGTACGGGCACGTCGACGCGCCCGCCGTGGATCCGCACCTGCGAGGCGGGGCTGCCGGTGGCGCTCGCCACGGTTCCGGACACCAGCGCGGTGGCCACGGCGAGGACGAGAGCGGCGCGCGGAACGTACCGGCGGGCCGGGCTCGCAAGGGATGACGTATGAGTACTGGTGGGCATGACACAGTGATACGGAGCACTCCTAAGAGGTCCTTAAGAAACCGGCCGCTGACCACTGCTCATGCCGATGGCACCGCCGCCCCTCTGTCGTGCTGTCATCCCCGGTTGGCCGGATCGGTCCCGGCCGTCGGGCAGGCCTTCCACCGTGCGCGCGGTCCGCGCGCCGTCGGGGTGAAGGCGACGGGGCGCAGCAGCAGGGGGCGGCGGTCGCGGTGCGGCGCGGGGAGGCGGCGTTTGACATCCTCCCCCGGCTAAAGCCCAAGGGCGTCCGCAAGCATCCACCACCACAAGGAGTGTGACGAACAGTCGGATCACCGTGCGGCGCGTGGCGGGTGCTACGAGTCGCCCTCCCGGGCCCGTTGGAGGAGACCGTGCAGGGCCTGCTGGGAGGGGGAGCCGGGCGGGGCGGTGTAGGCGACGAGCTGCTGGTCGGGCTGCGTGTCGACGGAGAACTGTTGGACGTCCAGGGTGATGCCGCCCGCGACGGGGTGGAGGTAGGTCTTGCTGAGCTGACGCGGCCCGCGCACCCGGTGGCCGGCCCACCAGAGCCGGAAGTCCGGGTCGCGCACGCTCAACTCGCCGACCAGCGCGGCCAGTGCGCGGTCGTCCGGGTGTCGGCCGACCTCCATGCGCCGGTTGAGGACCATGGCGGGGATGTCCCGCATGGTCGCCAGGAGTTGCCGCAGCTGCGGGTCGACCGGCGGGCGCCCCGGCCGGGCGGCGGGAGCGGCCGGGGTGGTGTCGGCGACGGTGAACAGGTAGGCGCGCTCGTCCGGGGCCAACTGCAGCGCGTCGGCGAGCGCGTCCAGGACCGGCCGGTACGCCCGGGGCCTGGCCGAGCGCGGCTTCGTCACCCTCGCCTTCGACGCCGCCCACCAGGGCGAGAGCGAGGGCGAGCCGCGCGGCCTGGAGGACCCGGCCCGCCGGGTCGAGGACATCAAGGCCGCCGTCACCTTCCTCACCGGCCGCGCGGAGGCCGACCCTGACCGCATCGCGGCCCTGGGCATCTGCGCCTCCGGCGGCTACGCCCTCGCCGCCACCGTCACCGACCACCGCATCAAGGCCGTCGCCACCGTCAGCGCGGTGGACATCTCCCGCCAGTTCCGCCTCGGCGCCGACGGCACCCAGGACCCGGCCGTCCTCCAGGGCATGCTGGCCGCGGCCGCAGCGGCCCGTACCGCCGAGGCGCGCGGCGAGGGCGTCCGGACCTTCGGGCTCTTCCCGGACACCGAACAGGAGGCCCGGCGGGGCGGCCCGCACGTCCACGAGGGCTGGGAGTACTACTGCACCCCCCCGCGCCGGGCACCCCCGGTCGGCCAAGGCCCTGACCTGGTCCAGCGTCGACCGCATCGCGCTCTTCGACGCCTTCCGCGGCCTCGACCTGATCGCCCCGCGCCCGCTGCTGATGGTCGTCGGCCGGGAGGCGGTGACCTCCTGGATGAGCGTGGAGGCGTTCCAGAAGGCCACCGGCCCGAAGGAACTGCATTGGATCGACGGCGCCGTGCACATCGACCTCTACGACGAGGACCGGTACGTCACCCCCGCCGTCGAGCGGCTGGCCGACTTCTTCCGCGACCGGCTGCCCCGGACGGAGTAGCCGCCCCACCCCCCGGCAGGCCACCGCCCCGGCTCCATCCCTGGTCAGGGCGCGTGGGCCCTGTCCTATGCTGGCCCGGTGAGTAGTGAACCGGTTTCGCCCGAGGCCACCGCCGTCGAGCTGATGCGGGCCATGACACGGCTGCGGGCGCGGCTGCGCACCGAGGCCCCGATCGACGACCTGCCCTGGAACTGGTCGCACCTGACCACCCTGCACCGGATCGTCCAGGACGGTCCGACGACCGCGAGCGAGCTCGCCCAGGCCGAGCACGTGCGGCGCCAGTCGATGGCGGAGACGTTGGCCGCGCTGCGCGAGGGCGGGCTGGTCACCACCGCCAAGGACCCCGACGACGGCCGCAAGACCCTGGTCAGCGCGACCCAGGCCGGCCGGGTCCTGTGCGAGCGCATCCCGGCGGCGCGCGAGGCCTGGCTGTCGGAGGCCATGCGCTCCACGCTCCGGGCCGAGGAGCGCAGGACGCTCCACCGCGCCGCGGAGATCATGAACCGGCTGGCGGACTCCGACCGTTAATCGGTGCTGACCGCAGCGGTCAGCGTGTCGAGGTCCGCGGTCGTGACGATCTCGGCCTGGCGCGGGAAGACCTTCTCGACGAGTACCCGGTGCACCTCCGGGTCGGGGTCGGCGACGGCGTCGGCCAGCAGGAACAGCCGGTAGTCCGCGTCGGCCGCCTCCCGGAGGGTGCTCAGGACCACGCCGCTGGTGGAGAGCCCGGCCAGGACCAGGGTGTCCACGCCCCGGGCGCGCAGCTCGGCCCGCAGATCGGTGTCGCTGGCGAAGGCGCTGAACCGGAACTTGCGTACGGACAGGTCCTCCTTCCGGATCTCCAGCGAGGCGTGCGGCACCGTGGCCGGGCTGCCGTCGGCGAGGTACCCGGCCGCGGCGACCTGGGCGAAGGTCTTGTTGTGGGCGGGCACCGCGGCGGCGTCCGCCTCGGTGAGCGCGACCCGGACGAAGACGACCTGTGCGCCGTGGGCGCGGGCCCAGGCCAGTGCCTCGCCCGCGCGGGCCAGCAGGCCCTCCGGGTCGGGGACGACGGCCAGTACGGCGGGCTGGAAGTCCATCAGCAGCAGTGCGGTGCGGGCCGGGTCGATGGCGGCGGCAGCGGCAGCGGCGGTGAAACCCGGTGCGGCGGTGCGGCCAGCGGTCTGGTCGGTGGTCATGTCGGTGGTCATGTCGGTGGGCAACTCTCTCTGGATCGGTGCCGGTCCCGGTCCGGGCGGCGGTTGATGAGGGCGGTTCAGTCCGTGTCCCGCCGGTCGGCGGTGGCCAACCGGCGGTCGCAGACGGTCAGGACGAGGACGACGACGGCGATCGGGACCAGCACCCAGGCGATCTGGTGCAGGCCGCTGTCGTCCACGTGCTGGTGGAAGGCGGCGCCGGTGATCGCCGCGGAGGCGATCGACCCGAGGTAGCCGAAGGTGCGCAGCAGCCCGGACGCGGTGCCGACCGTGGCGGCCGGGGCCTCCTGGTAGAGGACGGTCTGGTTGGCGACCGACCCGGCGCCGGAGGTCAGGCCGAACACGGCGCTCGCGGCGACGACCGCGGCGATCGGGGTGCTGCTGCCGACGAGGAGCACGGCCACCGCGCCGACCAGCAGCAGCACCGCGCAGGCGACCAGCGGCATCCGCACGCCGGCCCGCCGCGACACCACCCGGGCGGTCAGCGCGGACAGCACGCCCATCGGCAGCAGCGCCAGTCCTGCCTGGTAGGCGGACAGTCCGCGGGCCGCTTCGAGCCACTGGGTGAGCCCGTACAGGATCACGTACGTGCCCAGCAGCGTCAGGCCGTTGCGAATGTAGGTGCGGGTGAGGGCGCCGTTGGTGGCGAGCAGCCGGACGTCCAGGAAGGGGTGGGCGGCGCGCAGTTCCCAGCCGACCAGGGCCACGGCGAGCACCAGGGCGGCGGTGAGCGCGGGCCAGTTCGGGTGCGGCAGCGAGGAGAGGAGGACCACCACGGCGGTGAGCATGGCGCCGAACCCCAGCATGCCGGGCAGGTCGAGGCGGCCGGCCAGGGCGCGCGGTGCGAGGGGGCCGACCGGGTCGGGGTCGGGGGCGATCCCGATCAGGGCGAGCGCGAGGGCCACCGCCGCGACCGGGATGTTGATCCAGAAGGCGGTCTGCCAGCCGAGCCACCCGACCAGCAGGCCGCCGATGGCCGGGCCGACGGCCACGGTCGCCGATCCGGTGACGGCCAAGCCGCCGAGCACCCGGCGTGGCGGGGTCCGGTACCCGGCGTCCTGGGCGCGGCGGCGGATCAGCAGCATCGCCGCGGGGTAGCCCGCCGAGGTGCCCGCGCCGATCAGCACCCGGGCGACGATCAGCGCCGGCAGGGAGTGGGCGAGCGAGCCCACCAGGCCGGCCGCGAAGACCAGCGCGATGCCGGTGAGGAAGACCCGGCGGGGCCCGAACACCTCGGCGAGCCGCCCGGCGGCGGGCTGGGCCAGTGCGCTGGTGAGGTAGAGGCTGGATATCAGGATCGCGGTGTCGCCGACGGCGATGTGCAGGGAGGCGGCGAGCGGGACCAGCGCCGTCGCGATGAGCGAGCTGTTGACCGGGTTGAGCGCGACCCCCAGGTACAGCGGAGCGGTGAAGCGGGGGCCGAAGGCGTCACCGGTGGGCGCGCCGATCGCGGATGCCTGCCGCGAGGTGCTGGTGTCTCCGGCTGTCGACACGGTGCGGCTCCTTCCTCCGGGACCTCTGCGGGAGGCGGGCCTGCTGGGGAGATCCCGGCGGAGATAGGCAGGCCACCTGTCAAATATTAGCAGGTTGCCTGCCTATCTACTCGGCTTCCCCCGGCGGGGTGGCGGAGCGGGGCGGTGTCGGGCCCGTCGGCGTGCGCCACTGCCGGGCGGCGGGCGGCGGGCGGCGGGCGGCGGGCTGCGGGCGTCAGGCCGGGCGGCGGGCGGCCATCCAGACGTAGACCAGGATTCCGGCGAACAGGAACAGCACGCCCTGGTAGACGGCCGCGTAGCCGGCGCCGGCGACCAGCCAGAGGGAGAAGCCGAAGGCGCCGAGGCCCAGTGCCGCGTCCCGGGCGAGCCGGCCGCCGGCGACCTTGCCGGACTCGCCGCGGACCAGCCAGTACAGCTGGGCGGCGGTGGAGAGCAGGTACGGGACGGTCGCGGTGAAGGTGGTGACCAGCACCAGGATGTCGAAGGCGCCCTTGGCGCCGGTGGCGAAGTTGAGGACGGTCAGCACCGAGGCCAGCGCGACACTGGCCACGACGCCGAAGACCGGGACCCCGCGCCGCTCCTTGGCGAAGGCGGCCGGGAACAGTCCGTCCTTCGCGGCCGCGTACGGTGCCTGGGCGGCCAGCAGCGTCCAGCCGTTGAGCGCGCCGGTCATCGAGACGAGCGCGGCGACGGCGATGGCCGTGCCGCCCCACGAGCCGCCGAACATGGCGTCCACGGCGTCCGAGAACGGCGCGGTGGAGTGGATCAGCCGCTCGTGGGCGACGGTGCCGAAGACCGCGAGCGTGCCCAGCAGGTAGACCACCGCGGCGCCGGCCGTGCCGAGCACGCTGGCCCGCCCGACGTTGCGCTCCGGGTCGCGCACCTGGCCGGCGCTCACCGCGGCCGACTCCACGCCCAGGTAGCTGAACAGCAGGATCGCCGCGGCCGCCGTCATCCCGCCGGCCCAGCCGTGGCCGGTGGCGTCGAAGGGGCCGAGGTTCTTCGCGTCGAAGAAGCCGAGACCGCCCACCGCGACCAGCAGCAGCGGGATGAACTTGAGGACGGTGGAGACGAGTTGGACGACGCCGACGTAGCGGGTGCCGGCCAGGTTCGCCAGCGCGGGCAGCCACTGGAAGGTGAGCGCGGCGGCGATGCTGAGCCCGATGGAGTGGCCGACGGGCAGCAGCACGTCGAGGTAGCCGACGGCGGCGACCGCGAGCGCGGCGTTGCTGACCCAGGTGGTGATCCAGTACGACCAGGCCGACAGGAACCCGGCGAAGTCCCCGAAGGCCTCCCGGGCGTAGACGTAGGGCCCGCCGGTGCGCGGGTTGCGGCGCGCGAGCTGCCCGAAGACGAGCGCGAGCGCGATCGCGCCCACGGTCAGGACGGCGAAGGAGACCAGGCTGACCGTCCCGTAGGGGGCCACCGCGGCGGGGATCATGAAGATGCCGCCGCCGATGATGTTGCCCATCACCAGGGCGGTGGCGGTCGGCAGGCCGAAGCGTCCGCCCCGGCGGGGTGTCGGGGTGGCCGCGTCCGGGGTGACCGTTTCCGGGGTGACTGCTTCCGGGGTGTCCGGCGGGTTGGGTCGGGTCGCCTGCCGGGGTGCGGCCGGGCTGGTCTGCATGAGGGTGGTGCGCCTTTCGTGGTCCTGCTCGCGCTCGGTGGAGCGACTGTTCATGCTCAAACCAGGCGGTACCTTGCACCAAATCGATGGGATTTGTTCAGCCGACCTGGCAGGTCACCGCAAGACTTGCGGTTCCACGGTGGCGGGACGGGCACTCGTCCTGCGGCGGTTCGACCCGACCGTGCGGAGTGCGGCCGGGCGTCCGAAGGCGTTCCCCCGGACGAGGGACGTCGTCACCCGGACGCCTCAGCCCGGTTGCGCCGCGCCGCGGAAGGTGCGTGTTCGCGTGCGAACCTTGGCCCGGCGCCTCCCCGGTGGGGGCGTCGTTGCGTCCGCCGGGCGGTCGAAGTGGCCGGTCGGGGGCGCTGGTTGAGGACCACAGACGAACTAGGGGACAGTAGATGTCGCTTCGTGGGAAGATCCGCAAGCTCGCGGTGATCGTGGCCGTGACGGGTGCCGCCGTGGTGGCGGTGCCGACCTCGGCCATGGCGTTCGGCCACGCGCCGGTGCCGTCCTCCGGGCAGGGCCTGGAGTCGGGTTCGGCGGGTGTCGGCCTGTTCGGCCCGCACGCCAACTGGTTCAACTACCACGAGCACAGCGAGGGCTGATCGTCCGAGCTTCGAGCCCGGGGGCCGCTGTGGGCCCCCGGGCTCACTGCTGTTACCGGGCGGGGGGTGTGCCGGTCCGAGCGGTCAGGCGCGGACGGCGGCGCGCTCGCGCAGCTCCTTCAGCACGGCGATGTCCATCGCGTGCCCGGTGCCGTCCCCGCCGTGCTTGCGGTCCGGGGTCTCCACCAGCAGGGGGACACCGACCGTCTCCGGGTGTTCGAACAGCTCGCGGAACGGTTCCGCGCCGATCATTCCGGCGCCGATGTTGGCGTGCCGGTCCTTGCGCGCGCCGACGACGTCCTCGGAGTCGTTGGCGTGGATCAGCCGCAGCCGGCCCGGGCCGGCCGCCGACGCCAGCGCGTCGAGCGCGGCCGTCACCCCGCCCGGCGCGGCCAGGTCGTGCCCGGCGGCGAAGGCGTGGCAGGTGTCCAGGCAGACGCCGACCCGGGGGTGCCCGTCCAGCGCCTCGACGTACTCGGCGAGCTCCTCCATCCGGGAGCAGAGCGAGCTGCCCTGGCCGGCGGTCGGCTCCAGCAGCAGCCAGGGCGCGTCGTCGCCGAGGGCGTCCAGCTCGTCCAGCAGCGGCCGTACGTCCGCCCGCACCTGCGCCATCGCCTCGGCCCGCCGGGAGCCGCCGCCGGGCGCCGCGCCGACCGCCGAACCGGTGTGCAGGACGACGCCCAGCGCGCCGATCGCGTGGCCGCGGCGCAGCGAGTGCCGCAGCGAGTCGGCCGAGCGCTCGCGGGTGGCCGGGTTGTCCGAGCCGAAGTTGATCAGGTACGGCGCGTGCACCCAGGCGGGGAGGCCCTGCTCGGCGCAGGCCGTCCGGAACTCCTCGTCCTGCGCCGGGTTGCCCGGGGGAGTGGCCCAGCCGCGCGGGTTGGCCACGAACACCTGCACCGTCTCGGCGCCGACCCGCCGCGCGTAGGCCAGACCCGTTCCGGCCAGCCCCCGGGCGGCCACCGGGACGTGGGCGCCGACCGGGTTGCGGAGGGTGCCGAGGGGCGCTGCGGGTGCGGTGGTCATGGCCCCGAGCATGCCACGCCGCGAGGCGGCGTCGGCGGGCGGCCCGGCCCCGTCCGCCCGGCGCGGTCGGGCGTGTCGTCGGCTCCGGGCGGCCCGCGCCACGCCGGGCCGTCGCACCACCGGCCGACGCCCCGTCAGTCCCGCAGCCCAGCCCTGGTGGCGGGCCCACCCGGCGGCCCATAGCGTCGACTCGGCCACACCCACCGGCCGTCACCAAGCACGCACACCGCGTGAGAACCGCCGTTCCAGAACACACCGCGTACCTAGCGCGCCGCCCGGCAGGCCCCGGCCGCACACCCGCGAGCGCGCCGGAAAGACAGGTCACCACTCATGCCCACGCGACGGGTCCACCACCTCGCCGCGGCCACCGCGGCCGCCACCGCCCTGACCACCCTCCTCGCCACCCTGGCCGCCGCGCCCGCGGCCCATGCCGTCGGCTTCCTGCACGTCGTCCGGCCGGGCGAATCGATTCAGCGGGCCGTCGACGCCGCCCACCCGGGCGACACCGTCCGACTGCTCGCCGGCACCTACCCCGGCAGCGTCCGCATCACCACCCCCGGCCTGACCCTGCGCGGCGCCGGCCGGGACACCGTGATCACCCCAGGGACCGGCACCGAGAACGCCTGCGCCACCGCCGGGCACGGCATCTGCGTGGACGGCACCGAGGCGGCCCCGCTGCCGGACGTCACGGTCGAGGCCCTCGCCGTCACCGGCTTCCGCAGGAACGGCATCGACGCCAGCGGCACCACCGGGCTGACCGTGCGCGCCACCTACGTCCACGACAACGCCCAGCAGGGCATCAGCCAGGAGATCTCCACCCGGGCCGTGATCGTCGGCAACCGGTCGACCGGCAACGGCCAGTCCGGGGTGTTCCTCGCCAACTACGCCTACCGCGAGGGCGGCGCGCCCGACACCGGGGGCACCCTCGTGGAGGGCAACGAACTGACCGGGAACCGGATCGGCGTCACCGTCCGCCGGTTGCGCGGGCTGGCCGTCCAGGGCAACGAGATCCGCGGCAACTGCGGCGGCGTCTTCGTGGTCGGCGACGAGGGCGTGCCCCGGGCCGGGGACCTCGACGTACGGCACAACCGGGTCGTCGCCAACAACCTGTTCTGCCCGGCCAACCCGCGCCTGGGCGCGATCCAGGGCGCGGGCATCGTGCTCACCGGAGTCGAGGACGCCCGGGTCACCGACAACGAGGTCCGCGACAACGTCGGCACCTCCGACTTCTCCGGCGGCATCGTCCTCTTCAAGAGCGTCGTCGGCGCCGCCAACGCCCGCAACACCGTCACCGGCAACAGGCTGAGCGGCAACAGCCCGGCCGACATCGCCGACCGCGACACCGGCAGCGACAACGCGTTCTCCCGCAACACCTGCGCGCGGTCCGAGCCGTCCGGCCACTGCTGAGTCGCCGGCGCGAACCCCGGCCCCAACCCGCGGTACCCGCCCGCCCGTACCGCTCGTCCGCACCCCTCTCCCGCACCCCCGTCGAGAAGGAAGACCTTTCATGACCTCCGCACCGCCCAGTCCCCAGGCCGCGATGCGCCTGCGCGAGCTCGTCTTCGGCGCCGCCTGCGCCGCCGCCGTCCGCGCGGCCGCCCGGCTCGGTGTGGCCGACACGCTCGGCGACACCCCGACCAGCGTCACCGACCTCGCAGCCGCCCTCGACACCGAGCCCCGCCCGCTGCGCCGCCTGATGCGCGCGCTCACCTGCTACGGCATCTTCGCCGAGACCACCGACGACCGCTTCGAGCACACCGAGATGTCCCGCCTGCTGCGCGAGGACTCCCCCAACTCGCTGCGCTACATCTCCCTCTGGTGCACCGAGCCGTGGACCTGGGAGGCCTGGCCCAAGCTGGACGAGGCCGTCCGCTCCGGCCGCAACGTGTTCCCCGACCTGTTCGGCAAGGAGTTCTTCGACTACCTGCACAGCGACGCGGGCGACTCCGCGAAGGTCTTCGACAAGGCGATGACCGCCTCCAGCCGGCAGTCCGCGCACGACCTCGCCGAGTACCTGGACCTCACCGGGGTCGACTCGGTGGTGGACATCGGCGGCGGCCAGGGGCACGTGCTGGCCAGCCTGCTGGAGAAGCACCCGGCGCTGCACGGCACCCTGCTCGACCTGCCCAAGGTGGTCGCCGGCGCCGAACCCCGGCTGCAGGACGGCGGCGTCTTCTCCGCCCGCGCCCGGCTGGTGCCCGGCGACTGCCGGGTGGAGATCCCGGTCCGCGCCGACCTCTACATCATCAAGAACATCCTGGAGTGGGACGACGAGAGCACCCGTCGCACCCTCGCCAACGTGGTCGCCGCGGCCCGGCCCGGCGCCCGCGTCGTGGTGGTGGAGAACCTGGTCGACGACAGCCCGTCGATGCGCTTCACCACCGCGATGGACCTGATGCTGCTGCTCAACGTCGGCGGTGCCAAGCACTCCAAGGAGAGCATGGTGCGGCTGATGGAGGACGCCGGACTGGACGTCGAGGGCGTCCACCTGGTCAACCCCTACCTGCACGCCTTCGAGGCCACCGTGCGCGGCTGAGCCCCGGCTCCACCCCGAACGACCGAGCCCCACCCGAAACGACCGCCGGCCCCAGAGTTCCAGGGGCCGGCGGTCGTCCGTGTCCTCCGTCAGGCCTTGTGCGAGGACTCCAGGTGCGCGAAGACCACCACGTTGTTCACGTAGTCCCGCTGCTTCTTGTCGTACGCGCCGCCGCAGGTGATCAGCCGTAGCTGGGCGTCGGGCGTCTTTCCGTACACCTTCTGGTCCGGGAAGGCGTTCTTGGCGAAGGTCTGCACCGAGTCCACCGAGAACACCGCGACCGTGCCGTCCTCGCGGGCCACCTCCACCTTGTTGCCCGGCAGGAGCAGCCTCAGCAGCGCGAACACCGCCGGGCCCTTGGCGGTGTCCAGGTGTCCGGCGACCACCGCGCTGCCGCGCTCGCCCGGGCTGACGCCGTCCCGGTACCAGCCGACCAGGTTCTTGTCGTTCGGCGGCGGCGCGTTGAGCTGGCCCTCCGGGTTGAGCGTCAGCTCGGTGAACGGCGCGTTCACACCGATCTGCGGGATCCGCAGCCGGGTCGGCTTGGCGGGCTTCAGCGCCGGTGCCGCCGGTGCCGCGGGTGCCGCGGGTGCCGCGGGTGCCGCGGGTGCGGCAGGCGCGGCCGTCGGGCTCGGCTGCGCGGCGGCCGCCGAGGGCGCGGCAGCCGTGGCAGCCGGTGCGGCCGGTCCGGGGACGGCCGGGACCGGGACGGCCGGTGCGACCGCCGCCGGGGGAGCCGCAGAACCGGACACCGAGTCGGCGCTCGGCGCGGTGTCCACCGAGTTGTAGATCAGCAGTAGACCGACCGCAGCTGCGCCCATACCCGTGCGCAGCAGCCGGGACGTACCAGAGACGGGACCGCCCATCGCTCCTCTCCTCCACTCGCCTATGGGTCGCAACGGTCCGCCGCCCCCGTGCGCCTCACCCCGGGAGGGGGAGACGCGTGGGGGCGACGGTGGGCGTCAGACCGCGGCGCCGACGGTACGGCGGCCACGGCGCAGCGCGTACGCGCCGGCCCCGAGCCCGCCGAGCAGCAGCACCGCACCGGAGGTGAGACCGCCGCCGGACAGCGCCAGGCCGCCGCCGCCGGTGTGCACGCCGCCGCGCGGGCCTTCGCCGCCGCGGCCCTCGCCGCCCCGGCCTTCGCCGCCCCGGCCTTCGCCACCTCGGCCTTCGTCGCCTCGGCCTTCGCCACCCCGGCCTTCGCCGCCTCGGCCTTCGCCGCCTCGGCCTTCCCCGCCCCGGCCCTCGTCGCCTCGGCCTTCCCCGCCGCCTCGGCCTTCGTCGCCCCGACCGCGACCGTCGGAGCCGCGGCCCTCGTCGCCTCGGCCTTCGCCGCCTCGGCCTTCGCCGCCTCGGCCTTCCCCGCCCCGGCCCTCGTCGCCTCGGCCTTCGCCGCCTCGGCCTTCCCCGCCCCTGTCCTGCTTCTCCTGCCAGGTGAGGTTCTTGCCCGAGTCGGAGGAGGAGGAGCCGTCGGCAAAGGCCATGGGGGTGCCCACGGTCAGGACGGCGGCGACGGCCGCTCCGGCGAGCAGTGTGCGTGCAGAACGCATGAGGATGATCCTTCCGATGCGCAGGCCCGCGACCGCCGGCACGGTGCCGGACGAGGGAACTCGCGGGAAGTGCGCCTGATCCACCGTCAACCACCGCGGCGCCCGCTGCCACCGGAGGGTGGTCGATCCGGTACGGACTGTGAGCCCTTCGAGTGGAGTCCCGGGCGTGTTTCACCCGGGTGCCCCGGCGATCCGGGTGAATCGTCTAAGGTCCATCGTCGAAATCCCGTCGTCGAACTCCCGTCGTCCGCCCGAAGGCGCGCGGGCGGGGGATTGACGGCGGGCCCTGCCCGGGGGCACACGCGTGGGCCCGCCCCCGGCGGATGGCCGGGGGCGGGCCCAGGACGAGCGGGACGGGGCGGGCTGGATCAGCGGTCCCAGCGGTAGAACTCGTGCGCCATCGCGTCCTTCGGCTCGCGCCAGGTGGCCGGGTCGTAGGCCTGGACGAAGGCGGTGAGCCGGTCACTGACGGCCCGGAACTCCGGGTGGCCGACGACCTTGGCGACGGCCGGGCCCGGCGGGCGCTCGGCCTCGATGAGGTGCAGGTAGACGTCGCCGAACTGGAACAGGCTGCGGCCGGTGACGCCGATCAGGTGCGGCAGTTCGCCCTGGTCGGACGCGGCGAACACCTCGGCGATGTCCGGCGCGGCCTCCGGCTTCATCCGGGCGACGATCAGGGCGCGGTGCATCCCGGTCACCGCTCCGCCGCCCGCTTCTCGACCTTCTCGCGGATCAGCTCCAGCTGGATCCGGGAGTTGCGGTTGATGTGGTTGACCATGCCGTCGTCGTCGACCGGGGCGGTGGGCTTCATCGCGAAGTCCTGGATCCAGCGCATCCTCGTCCCGGCCGGGACCTCCGCGTACTCCCAGCGGATGTCCATGAACTCGAACGGGCCGGGCTCGACCCGGCGGGCGCGCACCGCGAGCGAGGTCTTGTCGGTGGTGCGCTCGGAGACCCAGCTCCACACCTGGCCGTTCTCGTCCGGGTGCATGGTCAGTCGGAAGCGGACGCTGTCGCCGTCGCGCTCCAGCACCTCCACCGAGGCGTACTCGCTGAAGAGGTCCGGCCAGTTCTCCAGGTCGTTGGTGACCTCCCAGACCAGGTCGAGGGGGGCGGCGATGACGATCTCGTTGTCGGTGTGTCCAGGCATCTCAGGCATCGGCTTTCGGGGCGAGGGTGGTGGAGAGGGCGGTGGCGAGGGAGGTGGCGAGGGAGGTGTTGACCAGTTCCAGGAACTCGGCCGGGGTCTTGGCGGATTCGGCGCCGGAGGTGACCTTGAGGCCGTGCCGGTTCTCCAACTCGCCGACAACGCCGAGGAGTCCGAGAGAGTCGACGCCGAAGTCGTCGAACTGCGCGCCCGGACGCTCCAGGTGCTGCGGGTCGACGGTGACGCCGGCCCGGGACTGGATCAGGGCGGCCAGCTCGGGATAGCTGAGGGTGTTGCTCACGGGAGTCCCTTCGGAAGAGTGTGCGGGTGGGGGTCAGGGCTGCTCCCCGCGCCGGAGCACCAGCGCGGAGTTGGAGCCCATCAGCCCGCGGCTGAGCACCAGAGCGGTGCGCAGTTCGGCCGGGCGGGCGCGGCCGGTCACCAGGACGAGGTCGTGGCAGACCTCGGTGACGTTGGGGGTGGGCGGCAGCACGCCGTCCTCCATGGCCAGGACGGCGGCCGCGACGTCCAGCAGCGGGGCGCCGCAGTAGGCGCGTCCGGTGCCGGTCTTGGGAGCGGTGACCGGGACGCGTTCGGCGGCCGGTCCGAGCGCGTCGGCCAGCGCGAGCGCCTCGGCCCGGTCGGCGGCCGGGACGCCGAGCGCGTCCGCGAAGACCACGTCGATCTCCTCGGGCGCGATCCTGGCCTCGTCCAGCGCGATCCGGATCGCGGCGGCCAGCCCCACACGGGACTCCTCCCAGCGCGAGGCCCCGGTGAAGGTGGCGCCGTGCCCGGCCAGGTGGGCCCGGACGGCGGCGCCGCGCCGCCGGGCCGCCTGCTCGTCCTCCAGCAGCAGCATCGCGCCGCCCTCGGCGGGGGCGAAGCCGCAGGCCTGCGCGGTGAACGGCAGGTAGGCCCGGTCGGGCTGTTCGGCGAGGCTGACCTCGGGGTAGCCGAGCTGGCAGACCATCGAGTACGGCGCCAGCGGGGCCTCGGCGGCGCCGGCCACCACCGCGTCGGTGCCGCGCTCGATCGTGCGCGCGGCGTGCGCGAGCGCGTCCAGGCCGCCGGCCTCGTCGCTGGCGACCACCCCGCACGGGCCCTTGTAGCCGCCGCGGATCGAGATCTGGCCGGTGCTGGCCGCGTAGAACCAGGCGATGGACTGATAGGGGCCGACGAACCTCGGCCCCTGGCCCCAGAGTTGCTGGAGCTCGCGCTGGCCGAACTCGCCGCCGCCGGAGCCGGCTGCGGTCACCACGCCGACCGCGAAGGGCTGTTCGCTGTCGGGCTGGAACCCGGCGTCGGCCACCGCCAGGTCGGCGGCGGCCATCGCGTAGTGCGTGAACCGGTCGGTCTGTACCAGGTACCGGCTGTCGATCACGGCCTGCGGGTCGAAGTCCTGCACCTGGCCTGCGACGCGCAGCGGGAGCCCGGCGCAGCCCTCGCGGGAGATCCGGTCGAGGACGCTCACGCCCTGCCTGGTGGCCTTCCAGAAGGCGTCGGCCCCAACGCCGTTCGGCGCCACCACGCCGAGGCCGGTGACCACCGCCCGGCGGCCTTGCTGACGTGACGTCATGAGAATCACCCCGTTCTGTTGAGCACGACGGCGGACTGGAATCCGCCGAATCCGCTGCCGACCGAGAGGATGTGGCTCAGCGGCAGCTCGCGCGCGGTGCGCGGCACGTAGTCGAGGTCGCACTCCGGGTCCGGAGTCTCGTAGTTGGCGGTCGGCGGCACGACGCCGTGGGCCAGCGCCAGGGTGCAGGCGACCACTTCTATCGCGCCGATCGCGCCGAGCGAGTGCCCGACCATCGACTTGATGGAGCTCATCGGCGTCCGGTAGGCGTGGTCGCCGAGCGAGCGTTTGACGGCGGCGGTCTCGTGCCGGTCGTTCTGCTTGGTTCCCGAACCGTGCGCGTTGACGTAGTCGACGTCGGTGCGGTCGACCCGGGCGTGGGCGAGCGCGTCGTCGATCGCCCGGGACATCTCCAGCCCCTCCTGGGTGAGGCCGGTCATGTGGTAGGCGTTGCCGAAGGTGGCGAAACCGCCGACCTCGCCGTAGATCCGGGCGCCGCGGCGGCGGGCGTGCTCCAGCTCCTCCAGCACCAGGACGGCGCCGCCCTCGCCGAGGACGAAGCCGTCGCGGTGGGCGTCGAAGGGCCGGGAGGCGTGCTCCGGGTCGTCGTTGCGCTCGCTGGTGGCCTTGATGGCGTCGAAGCACGCGACGGTGATCGGCGAGATCGGGGAGTCGGACGCGCCGGCGATGCAGATGTCGGCGCGGCCCTCCTCGACGGCCTGGAAGCCGTAGCCGATCGCGTCCAGCCCGGAGGTGCAGCCGGTGGAGACGGTCTGCACCGGGCCGTGCGCGCCGGTGCGTTCGGCCACCGCGGAGGCCAGCGTGCTGGGCGCGAAGGCCCGGTGCAGCTGCGGCTCGGCCCGGTGGTGGTCGACGTCCCAGCGGGCGCCGCCGGAGCTGACCAGCGCGTAGTCGTGCTCCAGCCGGGTGGTTCCGCCGACCGCCGTACCCAGGGAGACGGCGATCCGCCACGGGTCCTCGTCCGCCAGGACCAGGCCGGCGTCCGCGATCGCCTCGTCCGCCGCGACCATCGCGAACTGCACGTAGCGGTCGGCCCGTTGGACGTCCTCGGGGCCCAGCCCGTGGGCCACCGGAGTGAAGTCGCATTCGGCGGCGATCCGGGAGCGGAACCCGGTGGGGTCGAAGAGCGTGATGCCCCGGGTGGCGGTGCGGCCGGCGGTGAGGAGGTCCCAGAAGGCCGGGACCCCTATTCCGCCGGGCGCGACGACGCCGATCCCGGTGACGGCGACGCGCCGGGTCACGAGGCCACCTTGGCGTGTTCCGGCGGACCGGCGGCGGCGGTCTCCTCGGTGTCCACGTGGCCGAGGTCGGGGCGCGGGGCGAGCGGGCCGAGGTGGAACACCATCCGGGCCTCGGTGTCGCCGACGTTGCGGAAGCGGTGGCGCATGTTGACCGGGATCATCAGGCCCTGGTTGGGCTTGATCGGGCGGGTCTCGCCGTCCAGGTCCACCTCCAGGTCGCCGCAGACCACGAACACGAACTCCTCGGAGTACGGGTGGTAGTGCTCGCCGATCCGCTCACCGGGCCGGACGATCGCCAGGCCCATGAACCCGCTGGTCGCCCCGCAGGTGGACGGGGTGAGCATGGCGCGCAGATCGCCGCCGCGCCGACGGTTCTCCGGGGCCTCGTCGACGTGCACGATCCGTGGATACTGCGTGGTCATGGTGTTTCCTCCGAGAGAGATGACGGAACGTCAGTTGTCGTTCGAGCTACGGTCGGTGATCGGGTTCATGGCGTGGGCGGCGAGGACGGCGGTCAGCCCGGCGGCGGTGCGCAGGTCGCCCTGGGCGCCGAGGTCGAGCAGCTTGCCGAGCGCGGCGGCCTCCTGGTCGCCCGCCACTCCGAGGGCGGCCGCCGGGTCGGCCTCGGCCGGCACCCGCAGGTCGACCAGGCGCACCACCACGTCCTCCCGCTGGAAGACCGTGCTCGCCGCGACTGGGCCGGTCGGGTCGGCGGTGGCGAGGTCGTCGTACCCGCCGAGCAGCTCGGCGACGGCCTGTCCCTCGCCGGGCCGGACCGGGTACAGCACGGCGTGCCGGTGCAGCCGGGCGGAGGCGGGGGAGCTGGCGATCGCCTGCTGCTTCGCGGGCAGCGCGGCCCGGGCGAAGAAGGCGCGCGCGGCCTGCGGGTCGCCCAGCTGGCGGGCCTCCTCCAGGTACGGGTTGATCGCCTCCTCGACGGCCCGAACCTCCGGCTGCATCGCCACGTGGCGCAGCGCGTCGCCGAGACTGCCGACCACCTCGACGGCCCGGACCACCCGGTTGCCGCGCATGAACAGCGAGGTGCGGTGCAGCCGGGTGTGCTCGTCCACCTGGGCCCTGGGGGAGGCGTAGCCGGACAGGATCCGGGCCACCTCGCGCTCGCTGCCGGGCTTGACCGTGAAGGTCAGCGCGTGCCGCACCACGCCGTCCGGGCCGGGCTCGGCCTTCGGCGGGCCGACGTGCCCGGCGGGCTCGCTGCGCGGCAGGCCGGGCGGGACCTCGACCGGGGCCCGGGTGCCGGTGGAGCCGGCCGCCGAGGTCTCGCGCAGGACGGCGTAGCGCAGCGAGCGGAAGTTGTCGCTGACGCAGCCGTGCATCGGCTTGACCATCTCGCGGTGGGCCGAGCTGTCCACCCACTCCAGGAAGGTGTCCTGGTCCTCCCACTCGCTGGTGATCAGCCACTGGCGGGGGTCGTTGATCGACTGGCACAGCTGGTCGCTGACGTGGCCGCGCACCGATGCCACCTGGTGGCGCAGCTGCTCGTAGACGTCGAGGAAGCGCTGCTGGGCGCCGTCCTGGATCTCCAGCATCAGCACCACCCGGAGCCGGGTGTCGGATTCGGCGTGCTGCTTCCGCTGCGGTTCGGACAGAGTTGTCATGATCCACTTTCTGCTCTGGGCCGCACGCTGCGGGCCGTGGTGGCCGCGTCCGGAGGGTGCTCCCGGGCTGGGAGGGCGGTGCGACGGCGATCGGCCCGGTCGTTCGGCGCCAGGCCTGAGGTCGATCGTGAGCGGCGTAACGGGGCGCCGCGAGATTTGCGGGCCATCCGAGGGAAGAAGCGGCACAAGCACCCTCCGGCGGGGGATGGAAGAGCGGGGCCCCCGGTCGTGCGGCCCCGTCGAGGGCGGCCCCGAGCCCAGTCGCCGGGCCGTGGAATCCCCTTACAGGGTGGAGCAATTGATGAATCCGAAGGTTGACGACCGGGTGCCGGTCCTGATCGTGGGTGGGTCGCTGGTCGGACTGTCGGCCTCGCTCTTCCTCGGTCGACTCGGTGTCAGGCACCTGTTGGTCGAGAAACACGCCGACACCTCGCATCACCCGCGTGGCCGAGGCAACAACGTCCGCACGATGGAGCTCTACCGGGTGGCCGGGATCGAGTCGGCCATCCGTGAGGCGGCCTCGGTGCTCGCCCCGAACCGCGGCATCCTGCAGGCGCCCTCGCTGACCGGCGACGAGCAGGAGTGGCTGTTCCGGGAGATCGACCCGGGCGGCCGGCTCGCCCGGTTCAGCCCCAGCTCATGGTGCCTGTGCAGCCAGAACGACCTGGAGCCGGTGCTGCTGCGCGCCGCCCGCGACCTCGGCGGCGACATCCGCTTCAGCACCGAGCTGGTCTCCTTCGAGCAGGACGCCGACGGCGTGACCTCGCTGCTGCGCAGCCGGGAGACCGGCGAGGAGCGCCGGGTGCGCTCGGAGTACCTGATCGCGGCGGACGGCCCGCGCAGCCCGGCCCGCGAGCGCCTGGGCATCGGCCAGACGGGCCGGGGCGAGCTGTTCCACAACGTCAGCATCACCTTCCGTGCCAAGCGGCTGGCCGACGTGGTCGGCGACCGGCACTTCATCGCCTGCTACCTGACCAACCCGGAGGCGGACGGCGCGCTGCTGCCGGTGGACAACCAGGCGGAGTGGGTCTTCCACGCGCCCTGGCACCCCGAGCACGGCGAGCCGCTGGAGGCGTTCACCGACGAGCGCTGCGAGCGGCACATCCGCACCGCCGTCGGCCTGCCCGAACTCGACGTCGAGGTGACCGGCCGGGCGCCCTGGCACGCCGCCGAACGGGTGGCCGAGCGGTACGGCGCCGGGCGGGTCTTCCTCGCCGGGGACTCCGCGCACGAGATGTCGCCGACCGGCGCGTTCGGCTCCAACACCGGCATCCAGGACGCGCACAACCTGGCCTGGAAGCTCGCCGCCGTGCTGTGCGGCTGGGCCGGGCCGGAGCTGCTGGAGACGTACGGGCAGGAGCGCCGTCCGGTCGCGCAGGTGACCGGCGAGCGCGCCTCGGCCCGCTCGGCCGAGCACAGCCACCCCGGGTACGCGGTGGTGCCGGGCATCGGGCGGCAGGCCGGGGTGCTGGCGGTGGCGCTCGGCTACCGCTACCCGGTGGGCGCGGTGACCGGCACGGACCGGGCGGGGGCCGTCGTCCCCGAGGCGTTCGAGTCGGCGGGGGAGCCGGGCAGCCGCGCCCCGCACCAGTGGCTGTTGCGGGCGGGCGTGCGGCTGTCCACGCTGGACCTGTACGAGCAGGCGATGGTGCTGCTCACCGGACCGGAGGGCGCCGCCTGGCGGTCCGGCGCACGGCGGGCGGCCGACCGGCTGGCCGTCCCGCTGGACGCCTACCGGATCGGCGACGGCGCCGAGGACGACCTGGCGCCCGAGCCGGGCACGGACTTCGCCGCACTGCACGGGATCGGCCCGGACGGCGCGGTGCTGGTCCGGCCGGACGGCTTCGTGGCCTGGCGCTCGACGGGCGCGGCGGACGATCCGGAGCGGGAGCTCGCGAAGGCCCTGCGGACGGTGCTGAGCCTGTAGCCGGAGGCGCGGCCGCGGACCTGCCCGCCGGTTCACCGACCGGCGGGCAGGTCGTGGTGGTCGGCGGAGTGCCGGTTGCTGACGGAGGGCATCAGCGGCCGCCCGCCGGTCGGTCGGCGACCGCTCAGCCGGCGTCCGGTGCGGCGGCCAGGTCGGCGGGATCGGTGTTGGCGCCGCAGAGGAGGACGGCGACGCGCTCGCCCGCCACCTGGTCGAGGGCGGCGAGGGCGGTGGAGGCCGCGTACTCGACGGCGATGCGGCGGTCCTCCCAGAGCTGCCGGCGGGCGCGCACGATGGCCTCGTCGTCGACCAGGACGGACCGGACGCCCTCGTGGCGGGCGGCGTGGACGGCGAGGGCGGTGGCACGGCGGGCGCCGAGGGCGTCCTGGGCGACCGAGGCCACCGGGACGTCGACGGGCCGGCCGGCGGCGAGGGCGGCGTGCAGCGCCCGGCTGCCCTCCGGTTCCACCGCGACCACGCGCACGCCGTGCTCGCGGGCCGCGACGGCCACCCCGGCGAACAGCCCGCCGCCGCCGACCGACACCACCACCGTGTCCAGTCCGGGCACCCGGGCGCGGATCTCCTCCAGCACCGTGCCCGCGCCGGCGGCGATCAGGGGGTGGTCGTACGCGTGCGAGGCCAGCGCACCGCCGCTCGCCGCGAACTCCTCGCAGGCGGCCAGCGCCTCCGCGTACTCCCGGCCGACCAGCCGTACCTCGGCGCCGTACGAGCGCAGCCGCGCCAGCTTCACCGGTGAGGCCGTCTCGGGCAGGAACACCGTGGCGCGGACGCCGAGTTCACGCGCCGCCCAGGCGCAGGCCAGGCCGGCGTTGCCGCCCGAGGCGATGGTGACCCCGGCGTCCGGAAGGGTGCCCGCCTCGGCGTGCGCGAGCAGGAAGTTCTGCGCGCCGCGCGCCTTGAAACTGCCGGTGTGCTGCAGGAACTCCAGCGCCAGCCAGGTCCGTCCGGCGTCGTCCCCGGGGGCGACGGCCACCGGCCGCACCCGGCCGGCGATCCGCTCCCCTGCGGCCTTGACCTCGTCGTACGTCAATCGGTCCATCGGGCCTGCTCCTTATGCCGGGTGCGTCACGTCAGGGTTTGACGGTACGTCGCGCCCGCGGAGGAGGAGAAGATCACGATCAGGCCGGACCGGGACGCCGCCCGCGCCCGGCCGGGCGACCGGGCGCGGGCGTAGGCTGGCCCCGTGCGTCATGTGATCCTTCCGCCGCCGGCCCGCTAGCGGGCGGCGCACTCCACCCACCCCGGCCGGTCGGCCAGCTCGCGGCCACCGGGGCGCTGGCTGCCGCCCGCGTACCCCGCGGACCTCATCCGGCATCTCATCGTGGAGTACCGACGCATGACCTCGTACGCCGCCGTGCCCTTCCGGCACGGCCTGTTGTCCATTTCGGCCGCCGCCGTCGCCTGGGGCGTGGGCGGTGCCGTGGCCGCGCTGCTGCTGCGCACCAGCGGCCTCGGCCCGGTGGCCGTCTCCTTCTGGCGCTTCGCCGTCGCGGCGCTCTGCCTGGCCCTGCTGCCGTCCGGCGGTCGGGCGGCCGAGCCCGCCCGGCGGGGCGCCGCCGTCCTGACCGGGCTCGGCCTGGCGGTCAGCCAGTGCGCCTACTTCGGCTCGGTGCAGTACGCGGGCCTGGGGCTGGGCACGCTGATCACGATCGGCGCCGGGCCGGTGCTGACCAGCCTCGGCGGGCACGTCCTGCTGGGCGAGCGCCTCACCCGCCGGGCCGTCCTCGCCGTCGGGCTGGCACTGGGCGGCCTCGCGCTGCTGGTGGCCGCCCCGGCGGCGGGGCCGCGCCCGGCCCTGGGAGTCGCGCTGGCCGTGCTGGCGGGCACCGGGCAGAGCGGGCTGACCCTGTGGGCCCGGGGCGGCGGTTCGGCGCGCGCCAGCACGGGCGCGTTCACCACCGGGCTGCTCTGCCTGCTGCCGCTGGCGGTCGTCCAGGGCCTGTTGCCGACCGAGGGCCACCCGGCGGTGACCGGCGGCGCGCTGCTGTTCCTCGGGACGGTGCCGACGCTGCTCGCCTACCGGTGGTACTTCACCGGCCTGAGTGTCGTCCCGGGCACCACGGCCGCCGTGCTGGTCCTCTTGGAACCGGCGACGGCGGCCGTGATGGGAGCGGTTTTGCTCGGAGAGCCGCTCACCGCTGGCCTGTTGGCGGGCTCGGCGCTGCTGCTCGCCGCGATCGCGGCCCTGGCCCGCGAGTAAGACCGACCGGCACATGGTGGGTGGGGCTTGTTCAGGAGGGCACCGGCCGCAGGGTGACCGGGCCGGGGACGACGGGTGTCGGGGTGAGGGCGCGCAGCACCAGGTCGACCTTGACCTTGGCGGCGCCTGCGCGCTGCAGGGCGGCGGCGACCGCCCGTAGCTCCTCGGGGCCGGTGCAGGCGAGGCGGAGCTCCAGGTCGGCGTCGCCGGCGAGGGCGAGCCCGCCCTGGACGGCCGGGTGCTCCGCCGCCAGCCGATCGAAGTCGAGTGGGATCGGCCCGTAGCTGACCCGGGCGAGCGCGTGCAGCGCCCGGGCCGGCTCGGGCCGTTCCGGTTCGGGGTCCGGATCGTCGGAGACCAGCTGGAGGGCGGTCACCGGTGCTGGAGCTGTGCGGTCGGGGCGGGGGCGGGGACGACGGGTGTCGGGGTGGTGGCGGGCGGGGCGACCATGCGCGGGTCCAGGACGAGGGTGTCGACGCCGAGTGGGGCGACGAGCGCGCGCAGTGCGGGTTCGCCGAGCTCGGTGAAGGCCTGGTCGGGTCCGAGGAGGGCGGCGAGGGACTCGGGGCTGGAGAAGCCGACGGCGCAGCGGCGGCCGTGGCGCAGGCGGAAGAGGCGGAGGGCGGTGGTGGTGCCGGTGCTGGAGACGGTGACCGGAACGTGCCAGACGACGCGGGCCATGCGGGTGCTCCCGGGTGGGGTGGTGGTGCCTGCCGGAACTGCTGCTTCGACGCTAGGCCGGGTTCCGCCGGTCGTCGCCGGTCCTGACGCGGCGTTGACCGAATGGGGTGGTGCGTTGACGCAGTCCTGACGGTCGACTCACCCGATTGGACTACTCAACTCCCTATCCTTCCGTAAACATCCCTATCGGATGGTATGGTCCGTGATGATAGGGACATCAGGGAGGATGGCTGCAGGTGGCGCAGTACTACTCGGTGGAACAGGTGGCCGAACTGCTCGGTCTGCACGTGCGCACCGTCCGTGGCTACATCCGCGACGGCCGGCTCGCCGCGACCAGGATCGGCAAGCAGTACCGGATCGCCCGCGCGGACCTGGAGGCCTTCGCCGGTGCCCCGGCCGCTCCGGCCACGCCGAGTGTCGACCGGGCGCGCGCCGAGGTGTCCGCCGTCGTCCGGATCGAGAACGTCGACCGGGCCGGCGCCGACCGGCTGACCACCGCCGTGCTGGCCGCGATCGCCGGACCGCGCGAGGGCGGTCGGCCGCTGCACGTCGAGACCGTCCACGACCCGGAGCGGGAGACTCTGCGGGTCGTCGTCCTCGGAGATCCGGCCGACACCGCGGCGCTGCTCGGCATCGTCCACACGCTGACCTCGGCCACGTACTGACCTCGTTCACGCACCGGCCGCACGCGCGCACCGACCTCGTCCACCCATCGACTCGACCAGGGAGAACGGCAATGTCCGAGCAGTACGGCACGACGGTCCTCAGGCTGCCCGCGGAGGGTGCGCTGATCCGCGAGGAGCAGGACGCCATGGACGTGATCGGCGACGCCTTCGGCCGTGGCGCCTCCTGGGTGGTCGTCCCCGCCGCCCGGCTGCACCCGGACTTCTTCGCGCTGCGCACCCGGGTCGCCGGCGGCATCGTGCAGAAGTTCGTCAACTACCGGGTCGGCCTGGTCGTCCTCGGCGACGTCGCCGACCACATCGCGGCGAGCGACGCCCTGCGCGACTTCGTCCGGGAGAGCAACCGCGGCCGGCAGCTCTGGTTCCTCGCCGACGAGGCCGAGCTGGCGGCCCGGTTCGCCGAGGTCTGAGCGCCCTCCGCTTGCCCCGCACCCGCCTCGGGACCACGGTGGAGCTGACCGCCGGTGCGCCCCCGAGCCGCCCCGGTGCGTGCTCCGGGGCGGGGGGAGGTGGAGCTGGGGGCCCGTGACGAGATATCTTGACGTCAAGACGTTGGAGACGTGAAGCGGAGTACCGATGACTGACTCGACCATCATCTATACGCACACCGACGAGGCTCCGGCCCTGGCGACCTACTCGTTCCTGCCGGTTGTCCAGGCATACGCCTCGACGGCGGGTGTGCGCGTGGAGACCCGCGACATCTCCCTGGCCGGGCGGATCATCGCGAGCTTCCCGGAGCGTCTCGCCGAGGGGCAGCGCATCGAGGACGCCCTCGCCGAGCTGGGTGAGCTCGCCAAGACCCCGGGCGCCAACATCATCAAGCTGCCGAACATCTCGGCCTCCATCCCGCAGCTCAAGGCGGCCATCGCCGAGCTGCAGGCGCAGGGCTACGCGCTGCCGGACTACCCGGACGACCCGCAGACCGACGAGGACAAGGACGTCCGCGCCCGCTACGACAAGGTCAAGGGCAGCGCCGTCAACCCCGTCCTGCGCGAGGGCAACTCGGACCGCCGTGCCCCCGCCTCGGTGAAGAACTACGCCAAGACCCACCCGCACCGCATGGGCGCCTGGTCGGCCGACTCCAAGACCAACGTCGCCACCATGGGTGAGAACGACTTCCGCTCCACCGAGAAGTCCGCCGTGGTCGCCGCCGACGGTGCGCTGCGCATCGAGCTGGTCGCCGAGGACGGCACCACCACCGTGCTGCGCGAGAAGGTGCCGGTGCTGGCCGGCGAGGTCGTCGACGCCTCGGTGATGCGCGTCGCCGCGCTGCGCGAGTTCCTGGCCGCCCAGGTCGCCCGTGCCAAGGCCGAGGGCGTGCTGTTCTCGGTGCACCTCAAGGCCACCATGATGAAGGTCTCCGACCCGATCGTCTTCGGCCACGTGGTGCGCGCCTTCTTCCCGAAGACCTTCGCCAAGTACGGCGAGGCGCTGGTCGCCGCCGGTCTGGACCCGAACAACGGCCTCGGCGGCATCCTCAACGGCCTGGACGGCGTGCCGCACCTGGGCGAGGAGATCAAGGCCTCGTTCGAGGCCGAGCTCGCCGAGGGCCCGGCCCTGGCGATGGTCGACTCGGACAGGGGCATCACCAACCTGCACGTCCCGAGCGACGTCATCGTCGACGCCTCGATGCCGGCCATGATCCGCACCTCCGGCCACATGTGGGGCCCGGACGGCCAGGAGGCCGACACCCTCGCCGTGCTGCCGGACAGCAGCTACTCCGGCGTGTACCAGGCCGTCATCGACGACTGCCGTGCCCACGGCGCCCTGGACCCGGCCACCATCGGCTCGGTCCCGAACGTCGGCCTGATGGCCCAGAAGGCCGAGGAGTACGGCAGCCACGACAAGACCTTCGAGATCGCCGCGGCCGGCACCGTCCGCCTGGTCGACACCGAGGGCAACGTGGTGCTGGAGCAGGCCGTCCAGCCGGGCGACATCTTCCGCGCCTGCCAGACCAAGGACCTGCCGATCCAGGACTGGGTCAAGCTGGCCGTCACCCGCGCCCGCGCCACCGGCGTCCCGGCCGTGTTCTGGCTGGACGAGAACCGCGCCCACGACGCCGTCCTGATCGAGAAGGTCAAGAAGTACCTGCCGGAGCACGACACCACCGGCCTGCAGATCGAGATCAAGTCGCCGGTCGAGGCCACCGCGTTCTCGCTGGAGCGCATCCGCCGCGGCGAGGACACCATCTCGGTGACCGGCAACGTGCTGCGCGACTACCTGACCGACCTGTTCCCGATCCTGGAGCTGGGCACCAGCGCCAAGATGCTGTCGGTCGTCCCGCTGATGGCGGGCGGCGGCCTGTTCGAGACCGGCGCCGGCGGCTCCGCCCCGAAGCACGTCCAGCAGCTGGTCAAGGAGAACTACCTGCGCTGGGACAGCCTGGGCGAGTTCTTCGCGCTGGCCGCCAGCTTCGAGCACCTGGCCACCAGCACCGGCAACGCCCGCGCCCAGGTGCTGGCCGACACCCTGGACCGCGCCACCGGTTCCTTCCTCAACGAGGACAAGTCGCCGAGCCGCCGCCTCGGTGGCATCGACAACCGCGGCAGCCACTTCTACCTGGCCCTGTACTGGGCCCAGGAGCTGGCCAAGCAGACCGCCGACGCCGCGCTGGCCCAGGCGTTCGAGGGCCTGGCCAGGACCCTCGGCGAGCAGGAGAAGGCCATCGTCGACGAGCT
The DNA here is from genome assembly GCF_044744365.1 of Kitasatospora sp. NPDC087314. Taxonomy (NCBI): domain Bacteria; kingdom Bacillati; phylum Actinomycetota; class Actinomycetes; order Kitasatosporales; family Streptomycetaceae; genus Kitasatospora; species Kitasatospora sp. NPDC087314. Next base: position 16,301 of record NZ_JBIUYE010000019.1, on the reverse strand, counting down.
GATCGCCGTCCAGGGCTCGCCGGTCGACCTCGGTGGCTACTACCAGCCCGACCCGGCCAAGGCCGCGGCCGTGATGCGCCCGTCGAAGACCTTCAACGAGGCGCTCGCCAACCTCGCCTGATATCAGGGGAGTTGACGCACCGGGAGGCTCCCGGGTCCGTACTGGACCCGGGGGCCTCCCCGCGTTTTCGGGGCGTGTCCCGAGGATCCGGCCGGGCCCGGCCGGAAGAAGATCGAAGTGCTCCGTCAGGGAGCCGTCAAGGACCCTGGGCGGGGTCTCTGAGCGGCCCTAACATCCGAAGAACCGTTTCTCCGCTGCGGATCCGCAGGCGGACGTCACCACGCCGAATGATCGGGGCACTTCAGCATGCGCGTTTCCTCCCGCCGGACGACCAGGGTCACCCAACGGGCCGTCGCCGGCACCCTGCTGACGGCTCTGGCCGCGACCGGCCTGATGGCCGTGCCGCAGCAGGCCTCGGCGGCGACCGACTGCCCGGGCATAGAACCGGGAGTCGGCGGGCCGGCCAACATCGGCAACGGCAACTGCTACAGCGCGCTGATCAACTCCATCGGCACCATGATCGGGGCCTTCCGCAGCGCGGCCCGCACCGCGCAGGCCGACAACGCGGCGTTCACCCAGGGGATGGCCAGCCAACTGAGCGCTGCGGCACCGGGGTTCAACGTCATGGTGTTCAAGTACGACGGCACCGACCTCTACGACACCATCTGGTTCCGCAACGTCTACGAGGCGGACATGCACGGGGTGCTGATCGATCAGACCGTGAAGCTGGAGCACCACGACTCGGAGGGTGGCCCGGCCGGCTACGACGACTTCCGGATCTGGGTCTTCGCGGGCGACTCGACCTTCACCAACAAGGGCGACGGCGGCTTCGGGAACTGGGCCTTCGTCGGCAACGACTCCGACCGGACCGTGAGCACCACCCGGTCCTGCGTGCTGATCCGCTGCACCGACAGCAAGCGGATCATCCACTTCCCGGCCCGCGAGATCCCGGCCGACATCGCGGGGACCCCCGGCACCCCGGGTGTCCCCGTGACCCCCGGTACCCCCGGTACGGTGCCGGGCGTCAGCACGGGCGGCACCCCCGCCCCGGGCGTCCCCGCCAAGCCCGGTACGGTGCCGGGCGTCAGCACGGGCGGCACCCCCGCCACCCCCGGCGTCCCCGCGCACCAGGGTGGCGATGGTGGCGGCGGTGACACCGTGACCGGCCTGCTGTACCCGAAGGTGAAGACCGGCCGGGGCCCGGTGGCCACCGGGGCCGCGTCGGGCCCCTCGATCCTCGCCGGCAGCAGCGGCCCCAAGAACACCGGCTGGCGGTTCGCCGCGGTGGGCAACGGCCGCTACAAGATCACCAGTGCGGTGTCCGGCCTCGCGCTGACCGAGAACACCAAGGGCTACGTCGCCGACGCCAAGCCGTGGACCGGCGCCGACGAGCAGAAGTGGCAGCTCGTCGGCCAGGGCGACGGCCAGTACCAGATCCGGATCACCGACCAGGACTGCCTGACCTACGACGAGGACGCCAAGGCCCTGGGCGTCTGGACCTGCAACAACGGCTGGAACCAGCAGTGGAGTCTCCAGTAGGAGCCGGCGTGTCCGGGGCCTGGACCTAGCCCAGGAGGGCCCCGGTCCCGGTCAGCAGCAGGAGGGCGGCGCCGTTGGCGCGCGGGTAGGCCAGCGCCGTCCCGACCGCCTCCCGGAGCAGCGCGTACGGGCCGTGCGCGAGCAGTCCGTCCGCGCCGACCACCCGGGCGGGGGCGCCGGCCCGGTGGGCGGCGAGGGCGGCGCGTACGGTGTGGAAACCGCTGGTGACGACCGTGCACCGGTAGCCGGTCCGTTCGGCGGCCATCAGGGCCGCGCTGAACCGCAGGTTCTCGACCGTGTTCACGGCCCGCTCCTCGCGGCGGATCCGGTCGGCCGGGACGCCCCGGGCGGCCAGGTAGCGGGCCATCGCGGCGGCCTCGGTGCACTCCTCGTGCGGGCCCTTCCCGCCGGTGACCAGCAGCAGCGGGGTGTGGCCCGCGGCCTCCTCGGCGGTGAGACGTTCCAGTGCGGCGTCCAGCCGGGCCGCCAGCGATGGTCCGGGCTCGCAGCCGTCCAGCGCGGCGCCGAGGACGACCAGGTAGTCGGCCCCGGCGGGGACGGGTCGGCGTCGCTGCCGCAGTGCGCAGCCGAGGAAGCCGAGCAGCCAGAGCAGGACGTACCCGCAGAGCAGGGCGGCGACGATCAGCAGAGCGTGCATACCATCCGAACGTCTACAGCGGAACCCCCGTTCCGGACCGGAACGGGGGTTCCGCAGCGGGCGGCGGCGGGCTCAGCCCGCGTCGGCCGCCGGGGTCACGGGGGCGGCCGGGGTGGCGGCGGGGGCCGCCGCGCGCGGACCGCGCTTGTGCAGCGAGGCCAGGTAGGCGTTGTACGCCTCCAGCTCGGCGTCGCCGCTGCGCTCCTCGGCGCGGTCGCTGCGGCGGGCCTGCCGCTGTTCGGAGCGCATCCACTGGTACACCAGCGCGATCAGCACGATCGCGGTCGGGATCTCACCGAAGGCCCAGGTGATGCCGCCGGCCAGTTTCTGGTCCTCCAGGAGGTCGGTGCCCGGTGGTGCGCCCTCCACCGTGAAGGTGGTGACCAGCGGGTGGGCGGCCATCATCACCGCCACGCCGAAGAAGGCGTGGAACGGCATCCCCATGAACAGCTCGATGATCCGCATCACGTGGCCGGGGCGGTGCGGGCCCGGGTCCACGCCCATGATCGGCCAGAAGAAGGCCAGGCCGGTGAGGAGGAAGTGCACCATCATGAAGATGTGCCCGGCGCGGTACTGCATCAGGAAGTCGAACAGCGGGGTGAAGTAGACCCCGTACAGGCTCGCGATGAACAGCGGGATGGTGAACGCCGGGTGCGAGACCACCCGGACGTACCGGCTGTGCAGCAGCGCCACCAGCAGCTCGCGCGGCCCGCGCGGGCGGCCCTTGCCGGCCGGCCGCAGCGCGCGCAGCGCCAGCGTGATCGGGGCGCCCAGCAGCATCAGGATCGGCGTCAGCATGGAGAGCACCATGTGCTGGATCATGTGCGCGCTGAACAGCACCATGCCGTAGTCGTTCAGCCCGGTGCAGGTGACCAGGATCATGGAGCCGACACCGGCCGCCCAGCCGACCATCCGGCCGATCGGCCAGCGGTCGCCGCGCCGGTGGAGCCGGACCACGCCCGCCGCGTAGAGCGCCAGGGCGACCAGACCGCCCAGCAGGAACACCCAGTCGGGGGACCAGGTCCAGACGTTGGAGAGGGTGAACGGGCCTAGCTGGGTCATCCCGCCGTGGTGGTGCATGCCTGACATTCCGTCGCCCATCGGGGGGCCCTGCTTTCCGTCCTCGTGGCCCCTGGGGAGGGTCCGGTTCGCCCGTTTTGCTTGGCATACAGCCTAGGCGGGCCTTACCTCGGGCCGTGCCCCGCCCCCTCCGTACGGGTGGCCGCCGGGTGGGCGACGGCTGGATAGACTGGTCGGCCGGTCGACGGGGAGGGACGGTGCCATGGCGGCGGGACAGGAACACCAGGGGCGGACCACGGTCGCCCTGACCGGGGCGACCGGCTTCATCGGCTCCGCCGTGCTGGCCGCCCTCACCGCCCGCGGCGCGCGGGTGCGCGCGCTGGCCCGCGCGGTGCCGGCGGAGCGCGGCGCCACCACCTGGGTGCCGGGCGACCTCGCCGACGAGGCGGCGCTGGCCGCGCTCTGCGAGGGCGCCGAGGTGCTGCTCCACCTGGCCTCCCGGGTCTCCGGCGGCGCCGAGGAGTGCGAGGCGGTGAACGTGCTCGGGACCGAGGCGGTGACGGCCGCCGCGACCCGGGCCGGGGTGCGCCGGATCGTCCACCTGTCGACGACGGCGGTCTACGGCGAGGGGCCGCACGCGGGCATAGGGGTCGACGAGATACCGGCCGCCCCGGTCTCCGAGGCCAGCCGGACCCGACTGCTCGGGGAACGCGTCGCGCTGGCGGCCGGCGCCGTCGTGCTGCGGCCCGGCCTGGTGACCGGGACGGGCGACCGCTGGGTGGTGCCCGCGCTGGCCGATCTGGTCCGCCGGGTGCCGGTGCCCTGGGCGGGCGGGAACGCCCGGCTCTCCGTGGTGGACCGTGCCGACCTGGCCCGGCTGATCACCGCCCTCGCCCTGGACGAGCACGTCGTCCCGCCCGGCGTCCACCATGCGAGCCACCCCGAGCCGGTCCGGGCCGGCGACCTGCTCGGCGCGCTGGCCGGGCTCGGCCTGCTGCCCGCCCTGGACGGTCCGGACACGCCCTGGGAGGAGTGCCGCCGGCTGCTCGCCGCCACTCCCGGCCGGGTCTCCGAGCGCCAGTTCGCCCTGATCGCCCGCGACCACTGGTACCGCAGCGACGACGTCTGGCGCCGCGCCGCCTGCCCGCCCGGCCCCGGACCCCTCGCCGGGCTGCCCGCCGCCGCGCCCTGGTACCGCCGGGCGCTCGGGCTCGCCGTCGGCTCGTAGCCGGCCCGTGTTCGCCGGGGCGAACCCGGTGCGGCTCCGTCCGGAGCCGCACCGGCCCGGGGAGGGCTACCGGCCGGCCAGGGCGGCCAGGGCGCCCGGGTAGAGGTACTCCTTCGCGGGGACCGTCGTCCCGTGGACCCAGGCGTCGAAGAAGCCCTTGAGGTCCTTGCCCGACACCTGCGCCGCCAGCGCCTCGAACTGCGGGAACGAGGCGTTTCCGTAGGCGTGGTCGGCGGTCCAGCGGCGCAGGGTGGCGAAGAACGCGTCGTCGCCGACGGTGCGCCGCAGGGCGTGCAGCATCAGGGAGCCCTTGAAGTACAGGGCGGGGTCGAGTTCCCTGCCCTTCCCCGGGTCGTACAGCTTCGTGGACCAGTACGAGGGGTTGTCCTTGTTGTCGGCGACCGTGTGGGCGTAGAAGCCGGTGTCCAGGTCGGCGCCCTTGTGCTCGTCCCACAACTGGTTGGCGTACTGGGCGAAGCACTCGGCGATGCAGCCGTCACGCCAGTCGGTGAACGAGACGCTGTTGCCGAACCACTGGTGGGTGCTCTCGTGGACCACCCCCTCGTCGGAGATCATCTCCTTGTACGTCGGCCGGCTCTGTGTCTCCAGGGCCCCCGCGCCGCGGCTGGGCGTCGTGGCCGGACCGACCACGATCGAGCCCGCAGAGGAGAACGGGTACGGGCCGAACTTCGAGGCCAGGAAGGCCAGGATCTCCGGTTGCGCGGCATCCAGGGCCGCGTCGATCTCAACGCCCGGACTGTACGCCGAGATGACCGGCTTGCCGTCGGGCAGCTGCGCCCGGCGGACGGTGAACCGGTCGATGGCGACCGTGCTGAGGTACGTCGCCATCGGGCGGTCCTCGTGCCAGCGGAAGGTCGTGGTGCCGTTGTCGGTGGTGGTCGGCCCCGGCAGGCCGTTGCCGATCGCGGTCCAGCCGTCGGGGACGGTCGCGGTGAGGGCGAAGGTGGCCTTGTCGGACGGGTGGTCGTTGGACGGGTACCACGAGGTCGCGGAGTGCGGTTCGCCCGCCGCGTTCGCGCCGCCGTCCGTCAGGGTGTGCCAGCCCTCGGGGTCGGGCGTGCCGGCGTACGTCACCCGGACGGCGAACGTGGCTCCCCGGGCGACCCGTTGGGCCGGGACGACGACCAGCTTGTGCTCGCCGGAGCGCGAGAACGCCTTCGCCGGCGCGCCGTTCACGGTGACCGAGGCGACCGTGAAGCCCTTCAGGTCCAGGCTGAAGCGCTCCAGCGCCCGGGTGGCCCGGGCGGTGACGGTGGTGTCGCCGTCCAGGTGGTCGGTGCGCGCCGGGTCGTAGGCGATCCGGACGTCGTAATGCCCCACGTCGTAGCCGGAGTTGCCGTCGTCGGGGAAGTACGGGTCCCCGATGCCGGTCGCGGCCGAGGCGGGCAGGGCCGTCAGGGCGACGCCGAGGGCGGTCGCGGTCGCCAGCGCGGCGGCGGTCCGGCGGCGGGTCGTCGGTATGCTGCGCATCTGTGCCTCCTGGGGTGTCGGGTGGTCAGGGCCGGGTGGCGGCGGGGGTGGTGGCGGCGAGCTGCCACACCACGCCGATCAGGGCGTTGGTGCTGACGGCCTCCGTGGCCGGGTCGACGTTGGCGAGGTTGTCGCAGGCCTCGTGGATGCAGTCCGAGATGCCGGTGCTGAAGCCGGAGGAGGGGATGCCGGCCTTGCCGAACGACTCGTTGTCCGAGCCGCCCACGCCGACGTCGAAGGTGGCGTGGCCGTGTGCGGCGAACCATCCCTCGAAGGCCTGCCCGGCCGCGCTGTCGGCCTGCTGTCCGTCCTTCACCACGAACCACTGCTGGGTGTTCTTGCTGCCCGCCTGGTCGAGGTTGAGGTAGAGGTCGATCGCCTTGCGGTCGTCGGCGGACAGGCCCTTGACGTAGTCGGCGGAACCGACCAGCCCGACCTCCTCGGCCCCCCACCAGGCGAACCGCAGGTGCCGCGCGGGCTTGAGCCGGGCCTCGGCCACCTGGAGGGCGGTGGCCAGGACCGCCGCCGAGCCGGAGCCGTTGTCGTTGATCCCCGGGCCCTGCTTGACGCTGTCCAGGTGGGCGCCGGTGAGCAGCACGTGGTTCGGGTCGCCGCCCGGCCAGTCGGCGATCAGGTTGTAGCCGGCCTCGCCGCCGTGGTCGAAGCGGCGCAGCTCGGTGTGGAAGCCGGCCCGGTCCAGCGCGTGCCGCACGTACGCCACCGACTCCGCGTACCCCCGGGTGCCGTGCGCGCGGTTGCCGCCGTTGCGGTCGGCGATCCGCTGCAGGGCGCGCAGGTGCGGCATCACGTCCTGCTCCGAGACGGTCGGGGCGGCGGGGGCCCGCACGCCCTCGACGGACGCGGCCGAGGCGGTGGTGGCGGCGACGGTGGTGGCGGCGACGGTGGTGGCGGCGACGGGGACCGTGGACAGGACCAGGGCCGCCCCGAGGGCGCGGGCGGCGAGGGGCAGCAGGCGGGAGGACGACTTCACGCGGGGACCTTTCGGAGCGGGGCCGGGGGGTTCGCCCCCCGGCGGATCCCGCCACACTGGCCGGTCGGTGTCAGGAAGTTGTCAGGAAGCGGTCGGGAAGCGGTCGGAGCATGATCTGGAAGTGGTGGTGAAGTGGCATGGTTCGTACCGGGTTGGTGCGGACCCCGACCGCCGGCCCGGCCCGACGGCCAGGTCGAGAGCCGTTCGCGGGCGCTCTACGATCATCCGTATGTGCGCACATGTCGTGGTCGCCGAGGACGATCCCAAGCAGGCCGACCTCATCCGCCTGTACCTGGAACGTGAAGGGCACCACGTGGTCGTCGTCCACGACGGCCGGGCCGCGCTGGAGGAAGCCCGCCGCGGCCCGGCACAACTCCTGGTCCTGGACGTGATGATGCCCGTCCTGGACGGCCTCGACGTCTGCCGCGTCCTGCGCGCCGAGTCCGCCCTGCCGGTGCTGATGCTGACCGCCCGCTCCGCCGAGGAGGACCTGCTGCTCGGCCTCGACCTCGGCGCCGACGACTACCTCACCAAGCCCTACAGCCCCAGGGAACTCGTCGCCCGGGTCCGCGCCCTGGTGCGCCGCGGCTCCCCGACGGCCCCTCCCCGGGACGCCGCCGCGCCGGCGACCGCACTGAGCGTCGGGCCCCTCACCGTCGACCCCCTGCGCCACGAGGTCACCGCCCACGGACGGCCCGTCAGCTGCACCCCCGCCGAGTTCCGGCTGCTGGAGGTGCTGGCCGCCCAGCCGGGCCGGGTCTTCACCCGCGCCCAGCTGCTGGAACACCTGCACGGCATCGACCGGTACATCACCACCCGTACCGTCGACACCCACGTGATGAACCTGCGCCGCAAGATCGAACCGCACCCGCGCCGCCCCGTCAGCCTCCTGACGGTGTACGGCATCGGCTACAAGCTCGCGGAGGAACCGCGCCTTGCGTCGTGACACCCCGCTGCGCCGCAGCCTGACGGTCCGACTGCTCGCGCTCTCCGCGCTGGTCTCCCTCTGCTCCATCGCCGCGACGGCCTGGCTGGCCGCCCGCACCACCACCGGCGCGATCAAGCAGGAGCAGACCCAGGTCCTCGCGGACCAGACCCGGATCTACCACGAACTGCTCGGCTACGCCGCGACCCACCCCGACTGGAACGGCGCGCAGGAGACCGTGCGGCGGCTCGCGGCCGCCACCGGGCAGCGCATCGTGCTGGCCACCCCGCGCTTCGAACCGGTCATCGACTCCGCGGCGGGCCCCGCCCCCGCTGCGTCCGCCGGGTCGGGCACGGCTGCCACCCAGGGCCAGGCCGTCGAGCGGGTGGCCCTGCCCCGTACGCCCACCACCATCGTCGACCCGCTCTCCGTCGACCTCGCCATGCTGCCCGGCGCGCCGAGCGACCGGATCGACGCCCGCGCGGTGGGCCCGTTCCGGCTGACCCCGGCCGAGCGCGCGGCGCTGGAGGACGGCCTGGTGAAGCAGGCGGACTGTCTGCGCACGGCGCTCGGCATCGAGGTGACCGTCACCGACGACCCCGCCGGGCGGCCGCACCTGCGCACCGCCGACGACCGTGCCCTCGGCGTGCGGTGTGTGGCCCCCGTGGTGGTGAACGCTCCCACCCGTACCGAGACGGCCGCCCTCGCCGACCTCACCGGCCTCGTCAACGCCTGCCTGGCACGCCAGCAGATCCGTCCCGTCACCCTGACCCTGGGGCCGGACGGGACCCCGTCCGGCGACCCGCACCAGGACCAGGTGACCTCCGCCTGCCTCACCAACGCCCGCCGGCAGCAGCTCGTCCAGTACGTGGCGCCGCCCGTGCTGCTGTTCGTCGGCGCCCCGGTCGGCGCCGGGGGCGCGGCCCCCGTGCTGACCTCCGCCCACCCCGGGCGGGTCACCGAGGTGGCCGCCCTGGTGCTGGTGGTGACCGTGGCGATCACGGTGACGGTCGGACTACGGCTCTCCAGGCCGCTGCACGCGCTCACCCACGCGGCCCGGCGGATGGCCGACGGGGACCTCTCGGCCCGGGTGACCGTGACCGGCCGCAACGAGATCGCCGGACTCGCCGCCGCCTTCAACGCCATGGCCGAACGGCGCGGGCAACTGGAGGACCTGCGCAAGGCGATGGTCGGCGACATCGCGCACGAGCTGCGCACCCCGCTGAGCAACATCCGCGGCTGGCTGGAGGCCGTCGAGGACGGGGTCGCCACCGCTGACCGGGCCCTGACGGGCTCCCTGCTCGAAGAGGCCCTGCTGCTCCAGCACCTCATCGACGACCTGCGGGACCTCGCCGCCGCCGACGCGGGCGAACTGGCCCTGTACCGCGAACCCGTCGACGTCGAGGACCTGTTGGCGCAGGTCGCCACCGCGCACGGAGCGCAGGCACAGGCGTCCGGCGTGGCCCTGGCCGTCGAGCCGGTCGGCGCCGCAGCCGGCGTGGACGTCTTCGCGGACCCGGTGCGCCTGCGTCAGGCGGTGGGCAACCTGGTCGCCAACGCCGTCCGGCACACCCCGGCGGGCGGCGCGGTCACCCTGCGGGCCCGCGCCCGGGCCGGCGCCCTGCTCATCGAGGTCGCCGACACCGGTACCGGCATCGCCGCGGCGGACCTGCCGCTGGTGTTCGAGCGCTTCTGGCGGGCCGAGAAGTCCCGCAACCGCCAGACCGGCGGCAGCGGTCTCGGCCTCGCCATCGTCCGCAAGCTCGCCGAACTCCACGGCGGCGGCGTCCACGTGGCGAGCACCCCGGGCGCGGGGTCGGTGTTCACCATGCGGCTGCCGTCGGGCTCCCGCGGCCCGGAGGACCGTACCTGTACCGGCATCGTGCGGGACTCCCGATCGCCCTGACCCGCGCATCGGGTTCCCCGCCCGGCGCCGCGTACGCGTCCTGGCGGAGGACTGACCCGGGCCGGCGCTCTGCCCCGGCCCGCGCCCGCACCGACGCCCGTGCCCCGTCGCCGCTCGGCGACGGGGCACGGGCGTGGTCGGGGCAGACCGGGTCAGCGCGGGCCGGGGTCGCTGGTGCCGGGGCGGCCGTTCTCCAGGTGGCCGGCCCAGCGGCGGCGGAACGCCGGTCCGTCCACGGCGGCGACGGTGATGTCGTACCAGCGGCTGTGGGCGTCCACGTCGAAGGTGAACTGCGCCGAGTCGCCGGGGCGAATGCGGTGGCCCGGCGCGGACGGGCCCTTCGCGTAGGCGTCGGCGGCGGTCACCGTGCGGGTCGCCTCCCCGTTGTTGCGGACCTGGACCTTCACCCTGGTGCCGTGCGGGGTGAACCGCGCGACCAACTCGGCGCGCATCTCACCCTCGAACTCCTGCAGCGAACCGTTCGGGCCGTGGGCGGCGAGGTGGTAGCCGCCGGCGTCCGTCAGCGGCCAGAAGTCGCTGAAGTTGTCGTAGGCCGAGATGGTGTAGCGGCGGGGGGCCGCCTTGGGGGCGGTCCGGTCGTAGACGTAGAGCCACGCACCCGCGTCGCCCCAGTTGTCCAGCTCCAGCCGGAACTGCCCCGGGGTGTCCGTCTCGTCCTCGTTGACCCGCAGGTCGTAGGGGAGGGCGCGGGCCGGCCGGGTGCCCCGCTCCTGGGTGGGCATCTGCTGGGGCAGCGGCACCTGGTAGGGCTTGCCCTGCGAGGCGATCGGCGCGGGCACCGGGATCGAGACCGGCTTCGGGTCGGCGCCGGAGAAGTCGAGGGCCGAGGTGAGGTCGCCGCAGACCGAACGGCGCCAGGCGCTGATGTTGGGCTCCGCGATGCCGAACCTGGCCTCCAGGAAGCGCAGGACCGAGGTGTGGTCGAAGGTCTCCGAGCAGACCCAACCACCGCGCGACCACGGGGAGATGACCAGCAGCGGCACGCGCGGGCCCAGGCCGATCGGCTGCAGGCCGCCCGGATCGGCGCCGGGGACCAGCGGGCTCATCTCGCCCGGGTACTTGCCGAGGTCGAGCAGCTCGTCGCCGAGGCTCGCCTCCAGGCTGCGGGAGACCATGCCCTGGCCGCCCGGGCCGCTGACGACCGGCGGCATCGGCGGGACGACGTGGTCGAACAGGCCGTCGTTCTCGTCGTAGTCGATGAGGAAGACGGTCTTTCCCCAGACCTCGGGGTTGGAGGTGAGCGCGTCCAGCACGAGGTTGATGTAGTAGGCGCCGTCGGTGGGCGTGGCGGACGGGTGCTCGCTGTACTTGTACGGCGGGACGATCCAGGAGACCTGCGGCAGCCGGCCCTGCTGGACGTCGGCGCGGAACTCCTTGAGCGTGTGGTCGGTGGCGCCCTTGTCCACCAGCGGGCCCGACGCGCCCTCGGCGACCTGGAACCGCTCGAAGAACATCAGGGAGTTGTCGGTGTAGTTGTCCGTGGGGGTGCCCGGCTCGCCGGAGCCGCCCTGGTACAGCTTCCAGCTGACGCCGGCCGCCTCCAGGCGCTCCGGGTACGTGGTCCAGGTGTAGCCGTTGGTGTTGTTGCGCTCCCACAGGCCCGGCCCGTTCGGCTTGCGGCCGTACGCGTTGCGCGGGTCGCCGGTACCGGTCCACAGGTAGATGCGGTTGGGGGCGGTGTCGGCGTGCACCGAGCAGAAGTACGCGTCGCAGACGGTGAAGGCGTCGGCCAGGGCGAAGTGGTACTGCAGGTCCTGGCGCTTGAGGTGGCCCATCGTCATGACGTCCTGCTTCTGGTTCACCCACTGGTCGTGGCGCCCCTCGTTCCAGGCGAGGTGGCCGCTGCTCCACCCGTGGTCGGTGCCGGCCTGGTACTCGGTGGTGTTCCCGGGGTCGATGTACCAGGGCAGCACCTCCTGCTCGGAGGCGGGCAGGCCGCGGTCGTGGTAGCGGCCGGTCTTCACCCCGGCGGCGGGCTGGCGCCAGTTCGGCTTCCCGTTCGGCAGCAGCGTGGGGCGTGGGTCGTCGAACCCGCGCACGCCACGCAGGGTGCCGAAGTAGTGGTCGAAGGAACGGTTCTCCTGCATCAGGATGACGACGTGCTCGACGTCCTCGATCGACCGGGTCCTGCTGATCGCGGGCATTGCCAGGGCCTTGCTGACCACGGGCGGGAACGCCGCCAGGCCGGCGGCGGCGGCGGATGCGCCGCCCAGCTGGAGGAATCGGCGTCGGTCGATGGAGGCCACGTGATGTCCTTTCCTGTCTCGGGTGCACAGGTGTACGGGTGCCAAGAAGGTTCGAACATAGGCGCAACGACCGGGCCGTACACGGTGCTCCGGCGAACGCCGCATGAGCGTTCGACCAATTCCTGTTCAGCCAACTTCGCCGGATCCCGGCGGGCGGCCGCGCGTCGGGCCCTGCGGCGCGGGCCGTGGGGCGCGGGGCGCGGGCCGTTGGGGGAGGCCGCCTTCCCCCCGTGGGCTGGCAGCGGTCAGGAAATCCGGCGGGGCACAGGAGGCGCAGGTGGATCGGGGTGGGCCTGGGTATCAGGGACGGAGGAGAAACCGATCACCGTCTGGAGTCCGTTGTGCGTATCAGCGTCTGTATCCTGCCCGACCGTCCGTTCCAGGAGGCGGTGTCGATGTGGCGGCGGGTGGAGGAGTTGGGGTTCGACACCGCCTGGAGCTATGACCACATCACCTGGGCGGGTCTGCCGGACGGCGCCTGGTACGGGGCCGTTCCCACCTTGGCCGCGGCTGCCGTGGTGACCTCGCGGCTCAGGCTCGGGACGTTGGTGTCCTCGCCGAACTACCGGCATCCGGTGCCGCTCGCACAGGACGTGCTCACGCTGGACACCATCAGCGAGGGCCGGTTCGTCCTCGGCTTCGGCGCCGGCTCGATCGACAACGACGCCACCGTGGTCGGCCAGGGCGAGGACGGGAAGGGCTGGTCGGTGCGGGAACGCGGCGGCCGGTTCCGCGAGTCGGTGGAGTTGTTGGACCTGCTGCTGACCGCCGGTCCCGAGGGCCGGCCGCGAACGACCTTCCGCGGCCGGTACTACGACGCGATCGACGCCCGGATGGAGCCGGGCTGCGTGCAGCGGCCCAGGGTGCCGTTCGTGCTGGCGGCGAGCGGCCCGGTCGGGATGCGGACCGTGGCGCGGTACGGCGCGTCGTGGGTGGCCACCGACGACGCGGACGGGCCGAGGGACGTCGAGCGGACCGAGGCGTCGACCTGGCGCATCCTCGCGCGCCGGATGGCGGAACTCGACACGGCGTGCGAGCAGGAGGGCCGCGACCCGAAGTCGCTGCGCCGGACGCTGCTGACCGGGTTCTCGCCGCTGCCGACGATGCAGTCGGCGCAGTCCTTCGAGGACGTCGCGGGGCGCTGTGCGGAGCTGGGCTTCACCGACATCGTGGTCCACTACCCGCGCGAGTCGGGGCACTTCGCCACTCCCGCGCACGTCCTCGAGCAGATCGCGCCGGCGAACCGCGCTCGCGCCTGACCTGGCCGCGGTCATCGGCCCTGGTGGCGCTCGTCCTTGCGGGCGAGCGCCACCAGCTGGACCCGCGACCGCACCCCGAACTTGCGGTAGATCCGGGTGAGCATCGCCTCGACGGTCTTGACGCTGACGTACAGGGCGGCCGCGATGTCCCGGTTGCCGTACCCCTCGGCGACCAGCTCGGCGATCCGCTTCTCCGCGTCCGTCAGTCCGGCCAGCCAGGACGGCGTCCCGGCCTGCTCCGGCCGGCCCGGCCCCCACAACGGCGCCCCCGCCTGGTGGAACACCTCCTCGGCCCGCGCGTGCAACTCCCGGGCGCGGGCCGGGCGTCTGCGTCGGTGTTCGACGGCCGAATGCGTCAGCAGCACCCGGCCGCACTCCAGGGGGTATCCCAACTCCGCGAACGCGTCGAGGGACCGGACCAGCAGTTCCTCGGCCGAGCCGAAGTCGCCGGTCGCGGTGCGGCACAGCGCCTCGGCGCGGTCGAGCGAGGCCAGTACGCCCCGCCGTCCCAGCTCCTCGGCCCGGTGCCGGGCCGCCGAGACCGTCCGCGCCGCCGCGTCGAGATCCCCGGCCGAGACCAGGGCCTCGGCGAGATCGGCGTCGAAGCGGATCGCCGCCGGATCCCCGATGGCCAGGTCCCGCGCCAGTTCACGGACCCGGAGCAGGTCCGCCAGGGCGCCGGCGGTGTCCCGCAGGAGCAGCCGCGTCATGCCGGTCAGTTGCAGGCACTGGGCGACGAAGACCATGTCCGCCTCCTCCTCCGACGCCGACAGGCCGAGCCGTGCGTACGCGAGCGCCTGTTCCAGGGTCCCGCCGGCGAGTTCGGCGGTCGCCGCGGCGTACCAGGGCGGACCGGGGGCCGCGCCCAGCTCGCGGCCCAGGTCCAGCAGCCGGCCGGCCTCCTCGCGCGCGGTGTGACCCTCCCCGCTGTGCGCGTGGATCTGCACGGCGATGCCCACCAGCCGACTCAGGTCGGCGGGGCCACCGTCGCGTCCGAGCGTCCGGGTGAGCTCGTCGAGCAGCAGGCCGGCCTCGCCGAGTCGGTCGTCCAGCAGGGCGAAGCGGACGAGGACCCACCGCGGGTCGTCGTCGATCCGACTGCCCCCGGCCGACCAGTCCGGTCCGGCCGAGGCGAACACGCCGCCCGACCCGTTCGCCCGGCCGGACCCGCCGGCCCCACCCAGCCCGATCTCCCCGCCCGACTCCAGCACGAGACGCAACGCCCCGGCGTCGCCGGTCAGGCCCCGGCCCTGCTGGATGCGGGCGGCCAGGGTCACGGCGGCCGCGTGTCCGGCCCGGTCGCCGGCCCGCTCCGCCCACGTCACGGCGTGCCGGGCGTGGGCGAGTGCCTCGATGGGGTAGCCCCGGTTCACGTGCGTGCTCCAGGCCAGCCGCCGATGCGCCGCCGAGACCAGCATCGGCTCGCCGGCGGCGGTGGCGTCGGCCAGGGCCTGGGCGGCGACGTCCGCCAGCAGCGCGGCGCCCCGCCCGGCCGCGTCGACGACGGCGATCCGGGCCCGGGCCGACGCCGCGGGCCCGGCCTGGGTCCGCTCCAGCCGGTCCAGGGCCGTCCAGGCGAGGTCGAGGCGCCCGGCGGCCGCGGCGTCCCGGGCGGCCTCGACCAGCAGGTCGGACCGGGTGCCGTCGGCGCGGTCGACCGCCAGCAGGCCGAACTCGGCGGCCCGGGCGCGGTCGCCGCGCTCGCGCGCGGCCGCGGCGGCGTCGGCCAGCCCGGGGACCAGGCGCGGGGCGCTGGAGGCGGGGGCCAGCGCGGAGGCCTCGTGCCAGGTCCGGTCGTCGGCTCCGGCCGAGACCTCCGCCAGGGCGCGGTGGGCACGGCCCACGGCCTCGCCGCCGGCCTCGGCGATGACGCCCTCCCGCACGACCGGCGCCGGGAAGAGCACCGCCCCGTCGGCCACCCGGATCAGCCCGGCCGCCTCGGCGGCCGCCAGCGCCGCGTCGGCGGTCACACCGGCGGCGCGGCGGATCGCGTCGAGGGACGGATCCGCCGCGAGCGCCGCCAACAGCAGGACCCGGCGCACCGGTTCGGCGAGATCGGCCAGCCAGGCGTGCGTCGCCTTGCGCGCGTGCGGGGCCAGCGGCCGGACGTCCAGCGCGGTCGCGGACGTCCCGGCGCGGGCCAGTCCGCAGGCGATGTCCGAGACCAGACGCGGATTGCCGCCCGTCGCGGCGTGGATCCGGCCGGCGGTCCGCAGCGGGAGCCCGTAGGAGCGCACGATGGCCGCCGACTCCTGCGGGCTGAGCGGGGGGATCCCGATCTCGACCGCGCCGCCGCCCAGGACGTCGTGCGGCGACGGGCCGTCGGGGCGCAGCGCCGCGAGCAGCGACACGCTGCCGCGGCTGCGTCGTGCGGCGAAGCCGAACACGTCCAGGCTGCCCGGCCCCCACCAGTGCACGTCGTCGGCGACCAGCAGCGGCCGGGCCCGGCGCCCCCACGCCTGCAGGCAGGACAGGACCGTGACCCGGAAGGTCGAGGCATCGGGCTCGGGCCCGGCGACGCGGCGCAGCACCCAATCCATCGCCGAGCGCTGGAGATCGGACAGTTGGCCGGACACCTCGGCCGGGCAGACGGCGAACAGGTCCACCAGGGGCGCGTAGGCGATGTGCGCGTCGGCGGGGGCCGAGCTGAGCCGGACCACCGGTTCCCCGGCCGCCTGCCACTGGGTGCTCACGGCGTCCAGGACCTCGGACTTGCCGAACCCGGTCGGCCCGACCACCGCCACCGCGCCGCCCTGCCGCAGCTGTCCGCAGACCTGCTCCACCAGCGGGCTGCGCCTGCTCATCGCAGCGTCGCCATCCAGGTTTCGACCTGGTCGGGTGTGCGGGGGAGGGTGGTGGAGAGGTTTTCGTTGCCGTTGTCGGTGACGAGGATGTCGTCTTCGATGCGGATGCCGATGCCGCGGTATTCCTCGGGGACGGTGAGGTCGTCGCTCTG
>NZ_JBIUYE010000018.1:0-209231 GCF_044744365.1 Kitasatospora sp. NPDC087314 | reverse complement strand
GGGCCGGTCCGCCACCGCGACGAGCGCGCCCGCACCCACACCCCCCCCCCCCCCCCCGCCCCCCGCCCCCCCCCCGCCCCCCCCGCCCCCCCCCCCCCCCCCCGGCCCCCCCGCCCCCGGCCCCCCCCCCCCCCCCCCCCCCCCCCCCGGGGGGGGGGGGGGGCCCCCGCGCCCCCCCCCCCCCCCGACGGCGGACGCGAGGTCATCGACGGTGGGGTACCGGGCCTCGGGATTCGGTCGCGTGCCTCACCGTCCGGGCCGGCTGCCTCAGGTGGTCGGACCGGTGCTGCTGCACGGTGTCGATTCTTGCCGCAGGCCGTGGAGCCTGCGGCTGGAGGCGGACTGTCGACGGTTGGTGAGTGCTCGTCAGAGGCCCGGGACCGCGTCCTTCGGGAGCGTGTGCCAGTTGGTGACGATCGGCTTGTCGACCGGGGTCCTGCCGACCGGGACGCTGGCCGGGTTCGGGTCGGCGTTGCCGATGCCGACGATGGCGTCCGTGAACTCGACCGCCTGGTTGTCCTTGGTGGTCTTGGTCATGATGCCCGCGTACGCGGTCCTGGTGCCGCTCAGGGTGATCGGATCGCCGGTGGCGTGTTCGGCGCTGCCGGCCTCGATGCCGCCCGAGCCGAACGCGATGGTGGGGTGGGTTCCGGGGAGCGTGCAGGTGATGCCCGGCTTGGCCTTGGCCGTGATCAGGATGTAGCCGCCGGCCTGGGATTCGGCCTTCGCGCCGAGGACCAGGTCGTTGGCGCCGCAGGTCTGGCCGGACCCGCTCTTGTCGGCGGCGGGGGAGGAGGGCGCGGAGGGGGACTTGGGCGTGGTGGCGGCCTTCGTCGGCGCGGCCCCGGTGGGCGCCGCGGCGGTGGGCGCCGCGCCGGCGGCGGTGGCCGCGGGGCTGGCGGCGGTGGAGCCCGCGTCGCTGTTGTCCGGCCCACAGGCCGTCGCGGTGGCGGCGAGCGCCGCGACGGCGGCGGCGGTGAGGGCGAGGCGGCGCGTGCGCATGAGGCTCTCCTGCTGTCGTCGGCCGGTGCGGTTCACCGGTGTGTGATCACCGTAAGCGTGGGTCGTTCACCGTCTGGTGCGGGAAGTATCCCGATCCTGTCTCAGAACTCAGCGGGCCGTGTACGCCGAGTGGTCGCGCCCGGCGGGCCCGGCCGCGGGCGCCGCTACGAGGTCGCGGTCGCGAAGCCGGGAACCGGCTCCGACCAGGGTCGGACGGGCTGTGAGGCCGGGGTGAAGGTCGTGGGTGGGGCCGGTGATCGACCGTTGATCGGGCATAGACGGCGAGCCTGGAGCATCGGGAACCGGAGGGAACCGGTTCGGAGGCCACAGCCTGACCACCGGGGCTCGTACGGCCGGACCACGGGCCGCGCGGGTGCCCGATGCTGATGCCGCCGCCGGGCCCGACCCCAGTTGGAGTCCGGACCACGAAGGGCAGACGAGGTATGGACGGCGGGCAGTCGATGCAGGCGGTGAGGACGGCGGCGGGCTTCGGCGAGCTGCTGCGGCTACGGCGTGAGCGGATCGGGCTGACCCAGCAGTGCCTGGCCGATCACGCGACCCTGAGCGTGCGGGCGATCCGGGACATGGAGAGTGGCCGGGTGCGCCGGCCCCGCAACGAGACCGTCCGGCTGCTGGCGGACGCCCTGCGGCTGGAGGGTCGCGGCCGGACGGACTTCGAGGAGGCCGCCCGCCGGCACCCGCTCGCGGACGAGCCGGTGGCCGAGCCGGCCGCCCCGCCGGTGGCGCGCGGGGCGATCGTCGGCCGGGAGATGGAGGCCGAGGTGCTGGCCGACGCCTTCGCCGTGCACGGGGACCGGCTGGTCTCGCTGGTGGGACTCGGTGGGGTGGGCAAGACCCGGCTCGCCCTGGAGGTGGCCCGCCGACTGCACCTGAGCGCCCGTTGGTCGGTGCAGTGGGTGGACTGCGGCGGCGCTCCGCACCCCTGGCGCGGCCTGCCGGACGACATCGTCCGGGAGCTCGGCGACCGGACCGCGCTGCTGGTGCTGGACGGTGCCGACGGCGGGGTGGACGCCGGGCAGCTCGACGGGCTGTTCCGCCACTGCCCCGGGCTGCGGGTGCTGATCACCGCCCGGGAGGCCCGGCCGCTGCCCGGGGGCCAGGTCATCCCGCTCGCGCCGCTGCCCGTCCCGGCCCCCGAACTCGACGCCGAACCAGAGGCGTTGGCGCAGGTCGGCGCCGTCCGGCTGCTGCTCTCACACCTGTGCAGGCTGCGCCCCGGCTACACCCTGGAGCGCTCCGAGGCTCCCGCCGTCGCGGAGCTCTGCCGCCATCTGGACGGCCTGCCGGGAGCGTTGGAGCGCGCGGCGGGGTGGGCGCTGGTGCAGTCCACCGCCCAGCTGGTGGCCCGGCTGACGGCCGTCCCGTTCACGCTGGCGGCACCGCCGGTGGTGTTCGGCGCACGTGGTGACGTGCGGGACGAGGTGGAGCCGGCGATCCGGCGACTGACGGAGCGTCAGCGAGCCCTGCTCGACGTGCTCGTCGACGAGCCCGGGGACTGGTCGGGGGAGGACGCGGCGGTCCGCAGCGGCTGGGCGCTGCAGACCTGCCTGGCGACGGTGCACGAACTGCTGTCGCGCGGGCTGATCCGCAGCGTGCCCGCCCGCGACGGCGTGCGCTTCACGGTGCTCAACCTGTGCCGGCGCCTCGTCCGGGAGGAGCGGGGTCTCCGGCTAGCACCGGGTGGGGACGTCCCGCTGCTGGCCGTCGCGGGCTGACCATCGTGCGCCGGCCGGGCGGCAGTTCGCCGGCCGGGCGCCGATCCTGCCGATTCTGCCGCTTCTTGCCGCATGAGCTGCCGCTTGCCGGACCCGATCGTTCCTAACGTTCTCCGCGGGGCCGGGTCTTCGCGGAATACGCGCCGGAATTCCCGGGCCGCCGGCCGGGGCGTCGGCGGAATTCCATCGACGATCTCTACCGATGAGGGTTGAGTTGTGGATCACAGACAGGCCGAACAGGGCGGGCTGGACATCGTCGTGACGACGATGGCCTCGGATTCGCACACCTGGAACCTGGTGTTCCTGCAGTTCCTGCTGGAGGAACTGGGGCACCGGGTGACGAATCTGGGCGCATGCGTCCCGGACGCGCTGCTGCTCTCGGAATGCCGCCGGATCGCGCCGGACCTGATCGTGATCAGCAGTGTCAACGGGCACGGCCACCAGGAGGGCCTGCGAGTGATCCCGGTCCTGCGTGCCTGCCCGGAACTGCGCCGCACGCCGACCGTCATCGGCGGCAAGCTCGGCATCGCCGGAGCCGACGACCCCGACCGCGAGCGGACGCTGCTGGCGGCCGGTTTCGACGCCGTCTTCGAGGACGGCGCCTCGGTGGCCGGGTTCCGTGAGTTCGTCGGCGGGCTGCGTCCCCGGGTCCTGCTGTGACGGGGTTCGGCGCGTTCGTGGCGCAGGCCGCGGAGGCCGGCGCACTGGTGGTCCAGCCCCGGATGGGGATGGCGGGGGCGGACCGGATGCGGGCGGGCCTGCTCGCCACCCGGGGGGCGGCCGCGGTCACCGTCGGCACCATCACCCTGGACAGCTACACCCGCACCGGCGACCTCAGGGCCGCGCGGGACGCACTGGCCGTCGGGGCGGGTCTCAACGGCTACCCGATCGCCACCCACCCGGTCGAGGTCACCCGGGCGGTGCTGCGCGGGGTGGCGGACGCGGGCTTCCCGGTGCAGGTCCGGCACGGGTCGGCCGCGCCGGAGCGGATCTTCGAGGCGCTGCTGGCGGCAGGCCTGGACGCCACCGAGGGCGGACCGGTCTCCTACTGCCTGCCGTACGGCCGCACCCCGCTCCACGAAGCGGTGGACTGCTGGCGGCGCAGCTGCGAACGTCTCGCCTCCATCAGGGAGTTTGGAGCCGAGCCGCACCTGGAGACCTTCGGCGGCTGCATGATGGGCCAGCTCTGCCCGCCCTCGCTGCTGATCGCCATCAGCGTGCTGGAGGCGCTGTTCTTCCGCCAGCACGGGCTGCGCAGCATCTCGCTCAGCTACGCCCAGCAGGCCAACGCCCGCCAGGACGAGGAGGCGTTGGCCGCGCTCGGCCGGATCGCGGGCGAACTGCTCGCGGACGTCGACCGGCACCTCGTGGTGTACGCGTACATGGGCGTGTACCCGCGTTCGCCCGGTGGCGCGCTGCTGCTGCTGGAGGACGCGGCGCGGCTGGCCGTGCGCGGCGGCGCGGCCAGGCTGATCGTCAAGACCACGGCCGAGGCGCACCGCATCCCGACCGTCGCCGAGAACGTCCGGGCGCTGGAGACCGCCGCCGCGGCCGCCTCGGCGGAGCGCGCCCGCCCGCGGCCCGCCGCGCCGCCGGACACCGGGATCGAGGCCGAGGCCAGGGCGCTGATCGGCGCGGTGCTGGACCTGGACGCCGACCTCGGGCGGGCCCTGGTGCGGGCGTTCGCGGCCGGCTACCTGGACGTGCCGTACTGCCTGCACCCCGACAACGCGGGGCGGACGCGCAGCTCGCTGGGGCCGGACGGGCGGCTGCTGTGGTCCGCCGTCGGCTCGATGCCGATCGCCGGGCTCGTCGAGGGCGGCCGCCCGCCGATCCTCGGTTCGGCCGGGCTGCTGGCCGCCCTCTCCCACGTCCAGCGGCGCTACGACGGCCGGGACGTGCGTTCGTCCGCGCCCGCAGCCCGAGGCCTTCCCGCCGTGCGGTGATCCGCCCGGTAGCACCGCCGTTGGCGCACCGCCGTTGATGCACCGCCCGATGACGCACCTCCTGACGACGCACCCGACCGGCGCTCCACGACCGAGATCCACGGACGCTCCACGAGAACAGACACCCCGCGAGAGAAGAGGACCCGCCATGTCAGACTCCACGCCCCTTCCCCCGACCGATCCCGGCCGGCACCTGACCGCGCCGGCCACCCGCAGCGCGCTCCGGATACAGCAGCACCTGCTCACCGCAGCCCGTGAGTTCCTGCGCGGCCTGGGCTTCACCGAGCTGCTGCCGCCGATCATCGGACCGGTCACCGACCCCGGCGCGCGCGGCTCCAAGCAGGTGGACATCGACTTCTACGGCCACCGCTACAAACTGATGACCAGCGCGATCCTGTACAAGCAGGCCTCGCTGCTCGCCTTCGACAGGATCTTCTGCATCGCCCCGAACGTCCGCCTGGAGCCGCTGGAGACCGCCGGGACGAGCCGGCACCTGGCCGAGTTCCACCAGCTGGACGTGGAGGTCGCCGGCGCGAGCCGGGACGACGTGGTCCAGCTGGCCGAGGACCTGGTGGTGCACATGGTCGACAGCGCGGTACGCGAGCTGCCCAAGGAGTTCGCCGAACTCGGCCGGGAACCGCAGGCGTTCGCCGAACTCCTGAAGGGATCCTTCGGCCGCATCCGGCACGCGGAGGCGGTCGCCGAACTGCGGGGCATCGGGCACCCGCAGAGCGCCGAGGCCGAACTCGACTGGGAGGGCGAGGCGTTGCTGTCGGCCAGGCGCGACCGGCCGTTCTTCGTCACCGACTACCCGAAGGGCTCGCGCGGCTTCTACGACCGCGAGCACCCGGACGACCCGGGCCTGCTGCGGAACTTCGACCTGCTCGCGCCCGAGGGCTACGGCGAGTTGTGCAGCGGCAGCCAGCGCACCAACGACTACGCGGAGATCGTCACCCGGATGCGGGAGACCGGCGAGAACCCGCAGAAGTACCGCTGGTACCTGGACCTGGTGCGCGAGGGCGTGCCGGCCAGCGCGGGCTTCGGCATCGGGGTCGAGCGGTTCACCCGGTACGTCGCCGGGCTGGACGCCGTCTGGCAGGCCAGCGCCTTCCCCAAGCTCGCCGGGGTGGTGTCCCCGTGAGCGACCTCAGCGCACCGGGATTCCCGGAGGAGGAGGTCCGGCAGCGGGCCCGCGCCGGGGCGGCCGCCGCGTTCCCGCCCGCCGAGGAGTACGGACACGTGCTGTTCGGCGCCGGTCGACCGGAGGCGGCGGACCGGGCGACGGCGCCGGACGCACTGGACGCGCTGCGGATCGTCCCGCCGCTGTTCCTGCCGCAGCGACTCGCCAAGCTGATCGACCTCGGCCGCGAGCCCACCTACCAGGACGTCGAACTCGTCACCGCCATCGGCGGGTTCGCCTCCGCGCTGCCGGTGTACGTCTCCGCGACCGGATCCACCCGGGCCGCCGGCGGCGACCTCGGGCTGGCCCTGAGCCGGCAGGCCGGTGCGCTCGGGATCCCGATGGTGATCGGCGAGAACGTGGTGCCGGTCAACGGCTACGGCCGGCTCGGCGAAGCGGCCGACCGCACGCTGCTGGGCCGGCTGCGCGCCTACACCGAGGAACTCCCGGACGGGCTCGGCGGCGTGGCCGTGCAGCAGAGCACCGAGGACGCCGACGCCGAGGTCTGGAACCTCGTCCACAGCGATCCGGCCGCCCTGCCGCTGCTCGAATCCGGGCGCCTGGCCTTCGAGCTGAAGGTCGGCCAGGGGGCCAAGCCGGGCCTGGGCGGGATGACCGTGCTGGAGGCCGAGGCCGCCGCAGCGCTCGGCGACCGCTTCGGGCTGGACCCGTTGTTCGGTGACGGGCGGGTGCTGCGCGCCGCGACCCCGGGCACCTTCACCGCGGAGATCCTGCGCCAGCAGATCCGGCTGATGCGCAACAACTACCCGCGGGTGCGGATCTGGGTGAAGCTCTACCCCGGCCGGGACGTGGCCGAGGCCGCCCGGGTGGCGCACGAGGCCGGAGCGGACGCCGTCGTGGTGGACGGCGCGGAGGGCGGCACCGGCTGGGCGCCCGGAGTGTTCCTGCCGCACGTCGGACTGCCGCTCGCGGAGTGCCTGCGCCGACTGGCGGCCGCGCCGCCGCCGTCCCTGCTGGTCTCCGGGCGGATCTGGGAAGGCGCCCGGGCGGTCAAGAGCCTGGCGCTGGGGGCCCGTGCGGTGGGCCTCGGGCGGGCGGCGCTGCTCGCCGTCGCGGAGGACCGGGAATCCGGGCTCCGCCGTTTCGCGGAATGCCTGGAGCTGGAACTCCGGCTGCTGATCAGTGCGCTCGGGAAATACGCCCCCCAGGCCCTGGATCGGGAGGACGTCTGGTCCCCCGAGGGGTTCGGAATCACCGCGGCCCGGTAGTCGTGGCCTGCCCGGAAGGCGGCAACGGGAAACTGCCGATTTCCTTCCGCTCATTCTGCCGATAGGCCTGTCGAATTCTGCCTATCGTCGCTTTTGTCGCCGATTTCTCTCACGATCTGGGGTTGGATGATGTCCTCACGCGGTTTCCCCACTGAATTCACGGCGCCCGCATTCGCGCCGTTCGCCGCCGCCGTCGGCCGCTTCCCGGAGCGACCGGCCGTCCGGACCGGCGGCCGGACCATCGGCTACCGGGAGCTGGACGGTCTGGCCGCCGACCTCGCCGCCCGGCTCGACCCCGGGCGGACGGTCGCCGTCACCGGCCGCGACCGGCTGGACCACGTGGTCGCGCTGCTGGCGGTCCTGCGGGCCGGTGCCACCTACCTGCCGCTGGACCGTGAGGCCCCGGAGGAGCGCAACCGCTGGATCGCCGAGGATGCCGGGGCCTCCCTCGCCCTCGACGGCGAGGAGCTCACCGAGCTCACCCGACTCGGCGGCGGGACGGGCGCGGGCGCCGGCTACGTCATCTACACCTCCGGCACCACCGGCCGGCCGAAGGGCGTGCACGTTCCGCTCACCGCCCTGACCGGGCACCTGGCCGCCGTCGTCGAGACCTTCGGCCTGACCGAGCGGGACGTGGTGCTGCAGTTCGCCCGTCCGACGGTGGACGTGGCCGTGGAGCAGGTGCTCGGCACGCTGTCCGCCGGGGCCTGCCTGGTCCTCCCGGAGCAGCGGATCCTCGCGCCGGCCGCGCTGCTGGACCTGCTGGACGCCGAGGGCGTCACCGTCGCCAACCTGGCCGCAGGCTACTTCCAGGACGTGGTGGCGGTCCTGGGCGGCCGGGTGCCGCGAACCCTGCGGCTGATGATCTCGGGCAGCGACAAGCTGGAGCCCGCCACCGCGGCCGCCTGGCGGGCGGGGACCGGGGTGCCGCTGCTGAACGCGTACGGGCCGACCGAGACCGTGGTCACCGCCACCACCCACCGGCTCGCCGACGATCAGCCGGAGGCCGGCGTGCCGATCGGCACCGCGATCGGCGGGCGGCGGCTCTACGTGCTCGACGAGCGCCTGCGGCCGGTGGCGCCCGGCACGGCCGGCGAACTGTACGTCGGCGGGCCGCTGCTGGCCTCCGGCTACCTCGGCCGTCCCGGTCTCACCGCCGGCCGTTTCGTCGCGGACCCGTTCGCGGCGCTGCTCCCGGAGCCGACGACGGACCCGAAGACGGGCCCGACCGCGGCCCCCCGCGCCGACCGGCCGCAGGCCCCCGGCGCGCGGATGTACCGCACCGGCGACGTGGTGCGCCGGACGACCGAGGACGGACCGCTGGAGTTCCTCGGGCGCGGCGACCACCAGCTGAAGATCCGCGGCTTCCGGGTCGAGCCCGGCGAGATCGAGCAGGTGCTGGCCGGGTACCCCGGCGTCACCGGCTGCGTCGTGGTGGCGCACGAGGGCCGGCTGGCCGCGTACGTGACCGGCGCCGCGCCGCCGTACGCCGAGGCCCGGGCCTGGCTGGCCGAGCGGCTGCCCGAGCACATGGTCCCGGCGACGCTCACCGCGCTGGAGGCCTTCCCGCTGACCGCCGGCGGCAAGGTGGACCGTGGGGCGCTGCCCGAGCCGCAGGCGGCGCCCGGGGGCCGGCCGACGGGCCGGCCGCCGCGCACCCCCGCCGAGCAGCTGATCGCGGCGGTCTGGGCGGACGTGCTCGGGGTGCCCGAGGTCGGAGCCGACGACAACTTCTTCCACCTGGGCGGCGATTCGCTGACCGCCGTGCGGGTGGTGGGCCGGGTCTTCGACGTCTTCGGCATGGTGTCGCCGTACACCATCTTCGACGCGCCGACACTGGCCGAGTTCGCCGCCGCGGTGACCTCCGCGGCCGGTGGCCGGCGCCCGGCACCGGTCCGCTCGGGCGCCGCCGAGGCCCCGCTGTCCAAGTTCCAGCGCGGCCTCTGGTTCCTCGACCAGTGGAACCCGGACGCGCCGACCTACGTGGTGCCCTGGGTGTTCCGCTTCGCCGGGCCGGTCGACCCCGAGCTGCTGCGGCGGGCGCTGACGGGGGTGGTCGAGCGGCACGAGAGCCTGCGGACGACCTTCGAGCTCGCCGAGGACGGTCCGCGCCAGGTCGTCCACCCGGCCGTGGAGCTGCCGTTCACGCTCACCGAGACCACCGCCGACCGGGTGGACGACCTGGTCGCCGAGGCCGCGCTGGAGCCCTTCGACCTGGCGTCCGGGCCCCTGGTGCGGGCGCGGGTCCTCCGGGTCGGCGGGGCGACCACGCTGCTGCTGCTCTTCCACCACATCGTCTGGGACGAGGGCTCGCTGCCCGTGCTGGAGGCCGAACTCCAGGAGCTGTACGCCGCGCTGGCCGAGGGACGCCCCGCCGAGCTGCCCGAACTCGCCGTCCAGTACGGCGACTACGCCACCTGGCAGTACCAGGACGACACCGTCGACAGCCAACTGAACTACTGGCGCGAGCAGTTGCGCGACGCGCCGACCGCCCCGGCGCTGGCGCCGGACCGGCCCCGGCCCGAGGAGCAGGCCTTCCGCGGCGCCTTCCACCGGTTCACGATGCCGGACCCGGTGGCCGAGGCCGTCCGGGCGCTCGCCCGCAGCGAGGACGCCACCCCGTTCATGGTGCTGCTCGCCGGGTTGGCGCTGACCCTGCACCGCCGTTCCGGGCAGCGCGACCTGCTGCTCGGCTCGCCGGTGAACGTGCGCGGCCGGGCCGAACTCGACGGTCTGATCGGCTACTTCGTCAATCTGCTGCCGCTGCGGCTGCAGCTGGCGGAGGGCGCCTCCTTCCGCGAGCTGGTCCAGCACGTGCGCGAGGTGGCGATCGGCGGCTACCGGCACCAGGAGGTCCCCTTCGACGACATCGCGAACGCCGTGCTCGACGAGCGTCCCGAGGACCGCAACCCGCTCTGCCAGGTGCTGCTGGAGCTGCACCCGCTGGACACCCGGCCGTTCACGGTCGGCGGACACGAGGTCACCCGCGCACTGCACTCCAATCCGGTCTCCCGCTTCGACCTGTCCGTCTCGGTGGACGACCGCGGCACCGGCTTCACCGGCCGCTTCGAGTACGACAGCGACCTCTTCGGGCCCGCCACCATGGCCGGCCTGTGCGAGGAGTGGCTGGGTACCCTGGCCGCCGCCCTCGACGTGCCGGTGCACGCCCTGTTCGAGGCGCAGGCCGCCCGCGCCCCGCAGGCCACCGCCCTGATCTCCGGCGAACGGGCCGTCAGGTACGGCGAGTTGAACGCCGCCGCGAACCGGCTCGCGCGCCACCTGGTGGGCCTCGGCATCGGCCGCGGCGACACCGTCGCGGTGCTGGCCGACCGCGGTCCCGAGATGGTCACCGCACTGCTGGCGGCACTCAAGACCGGCGCCGCCTACACCCTGCTCGACCCGGACTTCCCGGCCGAGCGGCTGGCCGGTGCGGTCGCCGACACCGGCGCCACCACGGTGATCACCCACCGGCACGCCACCGTGCCGTTCGCCGTCCGGAGCCAGGTGGACCTGGACGCCTCGGCCGCCGAACTGGCCCGCTACGCGGCGCACGACCTCGGCCTGCCGGTCGACGGCGCCGACCTCGCCTGCGTGATGTTCACCTCCGGTTCCACCGGCCGCCCCAAGGGCGCGGCCGTCCCGCACCGCGCGCTCACCACCACCTACCTCGGCCAGGACTACGCCCGCTTCGGCCCGGACGAGGTCTGGCTGCAGTGCTCGCCGGTCTCCTGGGACGCCTTCGCCCTGGAGCTCTACGGCGCGCTCTGCTTCGGCGGCGCGTGCGTCCTGCAGCCCGGCCAGCGGCCGGACCCGCAGACCATCGCCGAGCTGACCCGCCGCCACGGCGTCACCGAACTCCAGCTCTCCGCGAGCCTGTTCAACTTCCTGCTGGAGGAGCTCCCGGAGACCTTCGACGGCCTCAAGCTGGCCATCACCGCCGGCGAGCGGGCCTCCGTCACCCACGTGGCCAAGGCCCTGGAGAACCACCCGGGCCTGGTGGTCGCCAACGGCTACGGCCCGGTCGAGAGCCTCGGCCTGACCACCTGCCACGAGGTCGGCCCCGCGGACGTCACCGGCAGCTCCGTCCCGATCGGCGTCGCGCTGAACGGCAAGGGCATCCTCGTCCTGGACGAGCGGCTGCGCCCCGTCGAGCCCGGTGTGACCGGCGAGCTGTACGCCTCCGGCGCCGGCCTCGCCTACGGCTACCTCGGCCGGCCCGGGCTGACCGCCGGGCGCTTCGTCGCCTCCCCGTTCGGCGCCCCCGGCGAACGCCTCTACCGCACCGGCGACCTCGGCTACGTCAACGCCGAGGGCCTGCTGGAGGTCACCGGCCGGATCGACGACCAGATCAAGATCCGCGGCTTCCGGGTCGAGCCCGGGGAGATCGAGGACGCGCTCACCCGCCACCCGGCCGTCCAGGAGGCCGCCGTCACCGTCCACGAGCCGGCCCCGGGCGATCACCGCCTCGCCGCCTACGTCACCGTCGGCGCCGACGCACCGGATCCGGACGCGCTGCTCGACCACCTGGCCGGCCTGCTGCCCGAGCACATGGTGCCCGCGACCGTCGACGTCCTGGACGCGCTGCCGCTCAACCACAACGGCAAGGTGGACCGGAAGGCGCTGCCCGCCCCCGCCGGGCGCCGGGCCGCCGCCTCCGAGCCGCTGACCGGGGCCGAACGGCTGGTCGCCGACGCGATGTGCGAGGTGCTCGAACTCGCCGAGGTCGGCCGCGAGGACAACTTCTTCCGGATCGGCGGCAACTCGCTGGCCGCCGTCCGGGTCGCGATGCGGCTGTCCCGGGAGACCGGCACCCGCGTCCCCCCGCAACTGGTGTTCCGGGCCAGGACCGTGAGCGCCATCGCCGAACGACTGGCCGCCCGATGACGGGCCGTACCGCATCCGAAGGGAACGAGGCCGTGAGCCCGTCCGACCACCCGGCGCGCACCGGGCCCGTCTCGGGGCTGCAGCGCGGCCTCTGGTTCCTCGACCGCCTCGATCCGCAGGCCGTCACCTACTGCACCCCCTGGACCGTCGACGTCACCGGCCCGCTCGACCTCCCGCTGCTCCAACGCGCGCTGGACGCCCTGGTGGCCCGGCACGAGGCGCTGCGCACCACCTTCGCGCTGCACCCCGACGGCCCCCACCAGCAGGTGCACCACACCCTCGCCGTGCCGCTCGCGGTGACCGACCTGCGCCCGCTCGACGACCCCGGCCGGGCCGCACGCCTCGAGGAGCTGCTCGCCGCCCGCTGCGCCGAGCCCTTCGACCTGGCCGCCGGCCCGCTGCTGCGCGCCGAGGCCTTCCGGCTCGCGGACGAGCGCACCGCGGTGCTGTTCACCGTCCACCACATCGTCTGGGACGGCTGGTCCGCCGAGGTCTTCGCGCGCGAACTCGCCGAGCTGTACGGCGCGGCGGTGCAGGGCCGCGAGGCCGCGCTGCCGGAGCTGACCGTGCAGTACGCCGACTACGCGCAGGAGGGGCTCGACACCTCGTTCGAGGAGCACCTGACCTACTGGAAGGAGCAGTTGGACGGCGCACCCGCCCTGCTGGAGCTGCCCACCGACCGGCCCCGGCCCACCGAGCGCGGCGCGGCCGGACGGACCGAGGAGTTCGGCCTCGCCCCCGGTACGGCGGCGCGGGTCCGCGCCCTGGCCGAGACGGAGGGCGTCACCCCGTTCACCGTCCAACTGGCCGCCTTCGCCCTGCTGCTGAACCGCTGGACCGGGGCCGACGACCTGGTGATCGGCACCCCGGTCACCACCCGCGACCGCCCCGAACTGGAGCACCTGCTCGGCTACTTCGTCAACCTGCTGCCGCTGCGCCTGCGGCTCGCGCCCGCACTGAGCTTCCGGGACCTGCTGGAGCACGTCCAGGACGTCGCCTTCGAGGCCTACGGCTACCTCGACGTGCCCTTCGACCAGCTGGTCGACCACCTCGGCGCCGCCCGCAGCGCGCAGCATCCGCCGCTGGTCCAGGTGGTGTTCGGTGCCCACGGCGAGGACCGCACCCCACTCGCGCTCGGCCCGGCCACCGCCGAGAGCCGGGTGCGCTCCAACGGCACCAGCAAGTTCGACCTCACCTGGTCCGTCTTCGACGGCGGCGAGCTGCGCGGCGAGGCCGAGTACCGCAGCGAGCTGTTCGACGCCGGGACGGTCCGCCGGCTGGCCGCCGAGTTCGACGCCCTGCTCACCGCGGCCCTGGACGACCCCGACGCCACCGTGCTGCGGCTGACCACCCGCACCGCCGAGGCCGTCCCGGCCACCGACACCCCCGGCCACTGCCTGCACCACCTGTTCGAGCGGGCCGTCGACGCCCACCCCGAGCGGTCCGCCGTCAGCGACCCCGACCGCACCCTGAGCTACGCCGAGCTCGACCGCCGGGCCAACCGCCTCGCGCACGCGCTGCGCGCCCGTGGGGCCGGCCCCGGCCACCGCATCGGCATGCTGCTGGACCGAACGGCCGACGTCCTGGTCACCGTCCTCGGCGTGCTCAAGACCGGCGCCGCGTACGTGCCCGTGGACCTGGCCGCCCCCGCCGACCGGGCCGCGCTCGTCTTCGGCGACACGGACGTCGCCCTCGTCGTCACCGACCGCCCGGACCGGGTGCCCGAAGGCCCCTGGCAGGTCTACGACCTGACCGCCGAGGCCGCCGACCTGGCCGTCCGGCCGGACACCCGCCCGCCGGCCGCCGGCCGCCCCGGCGACGTCGCCTACATCATCTTCACCTCCGGCTCCACCGGCCGCCCCAAGGGCGTCGCCGTCGCCCACGAGCACGTCAGCCGGCTCATGGCGGACGGCGAGGAGCACTTCGGCTTCGGCCCGCAGGAGACCTGGACGCTCTTCCACAGCTACGCCTTCGACTGGACGGTCTGGGAGATGTGGGGCGCCCTGCTGCACGGCGCCCGCCTGGTCGTCGTCCCGTACGTGACCAGCCGCTCGCCGGAGGAGTTCGCCCAGCTGCTGGAGGAGGAGCGGGTCACCTTCCTCTGCCTCACCCCCTCGGCGCTGCGCCAGCTGGAACCCGTCCTGCGCCGAAGCCCGCGCGCCCTGCCCGCACTGAAGTGGATCATGCTCGGCGGGGAGGCGCTGGACCCGGCCGTCGTCCAGCGCTGGTTCGAGCTCGACCCGCCGCCCCCGGCCCGCCTCTGCAACCTGTACGGCATCACCGAGACCACCGTCCACGTCACCACGCACGACCTGGCCGGCGGCGCCGGCTTCGAGCGCAGCCTGATCGGCGCGCCGATGCCGCACCTGAGCGCGCAGGTCCTGGACGACTGGCTGCGGCCCTGCCCGCCCGGCGTGGCCGGCGAGCTGTACATCGGCGGCGGCAGCCTCGCCCACGGCTACTGGGGCCGCCCCGGCCTCACCGCCGGCCGCTTCGTCGCCGACCCGTACGGCCCGCCCGGGGCCCGGCTCTACCGCACCGGCGACGTCGCCCGGCGACTGCCCGGCGGCGGGCTGGAGTACATCGGGCGCGCCGACTTCCAGGTCAAGCTGCGCGGCTTCCGGATCGAGCTCGGCGAGATCGAGAACGCGCTCGCCGCCCACCCGGACGTCGACGCCTGCGTGGTCACCGTGCACGAGGACCGCCTCGCCGCGTACGTCACCGGGCGCGAGCCCGCCGACGTCCGCGCCTTCCTCGGCCGCTCGCTGCCCCCGTACATGGTCCCGGCGAGCTTCACCGTGCTGGAGTCGCTGCCGCTCACCGTCAACGGCAAGGTGGACCGCGCCGCGCTGCCCGCCCCCGGCCAGCGCAGCGCGGCCACCGCGGGCCGCCACGTCGAGCCGCGCACCCCGGAGGAGGAGGCCTTCGCCGCCGTCTGGACGGAGGTCCTCGGAGTGGACGGCATCGGCGTCCACGACGACTTCTTCCACCTCGGCGGCGACTCCATCCGGGCCGTCCAGCTCGCCGGCGCGCTGCACGAGCGCGGCTGGGGGGTGAGCCTGCGGGACGTCTTCAACGCCCCCACCGTCGCCGCCCTGCTGCCGCTGGCGAAGCCCGTCGAGCAGGGCCCGGACGCCCACGAGCCCTTCGCCCTGATCACCCCGGAGGACCGCGCCGACCTGCCGCCCGGGCTCGTCGACGCCTACCCGATGGTGTCCATGCAGCTCTCCATGGTCTTCCACATGGAGATCGCCGGCGGCACCGACAGCTACCACAACGTCAACTCCTACCGGATCTCCGGCGACCTCGACGAACCGGCCTTCCGCCGCTCCGTCGCCGAGGCCATGGAGCGCCACGCGGTGCTGCGCACCGGCCTCGACCTGTCCGGCTACGGCGAACCGCTGCAACTCGTCCACGGCCGGCTGCCCGCACCCGTCGAGTTCGCCGACCTGCGCGGTGAACCGGACCAGGACGCGGCGATCCGCGAGGTGTTCGACACCCACCGGTGGACGCCCTTCGACCTCACCACGCCGCCGCTGTTCCGGATCACCGTGCAGCGCCTCGCCGAGGACGCCTTCCAGCTCACCATCTCCGAGCACCACGCGATCCTCGACGGCTGGAGCTTCACCTCGCTGTTCACCGAGATCCTGGAACGCCACACCGTCCTCGCCGCCGACCCGCTCGGCGCCCCCACCCCGCCGCCGCGCACCGCCTTCCGCGACTTCGTGGCCGTCGAACGGCAGGCCGCCCGGGACGAGCAGTCGCTCGCGTACTGGGGGAGCAGGCTGTCCGGCGTCAGCGGCCAGCTGTTCCCCGGCAGCGAGGACGTGCACGAGGCGCCGCGCACCGTCGAGCGGGTGCTGCCCGAGGCGCCCGAACAGCTGCGGCTGGTCGCCGACGCGCTGGCCGTGCCCGTCAAGTCGGTCGCGCTCGCCGCCCACCTGCACGCCCTCGCCGCCATCACCGGGCGACGGCGCGTCACCACCGGCCTGGCCGTCAACGGCCGGCTGGAACGGCTCGGCGGCACCGAGGTCTACGGGCTGTTCCTCAACACCGTCCCGCTGAGCTGCGAGCCCACCGACGACCTGCTCGCCCTGGCCCGCGAGGTCCACCGGGAGGAGCTCGACATGATGCCGCACCGCCGGGTGCCCTTCGCCCGCCTGGCCCGGCTGATGACCGACACCGCGCTGGACAGCCAGTTCGGCTACCTGCGCTTCCACGCCCTGGGCCGGCTCAGCTCGGCCCGCATCGTGGACGGCCGGATCGGCAGCGAGCCGACCCTGCGCCACGAACCCAACAGCTTCGCCTTCGGCGCCTCGGTGATCCAGGACCCGGTCTCGCAGCGGGTGCTGCTCGCCGTGGACCACCAGCGCTCGCTGGTCACCGACAGCACCGCCGAGCAGTTCATCGACACCTACACGGCCGCCCTGCACGCCATGGCCGCCGCCGTCCGAGAGTCCTGAGGAACCGTCATGACCGATCTGCTGGACCGCCTGCGCGACGCCGTCGCCGCCCACCCCGAGCGCACCGCCGTCCTCGCCGGCGCGGACCGCCTGGACTTCGCCGAACTCGACCGCCGCACCGCCGCCCTGGCCCGTGCCCTGCGCGCCCGCGGTGTCGGCCGCGGCGACCGGGTCGGCGTCCACCTGGCACGCACCGCCGACCTGCCGGTCGCCCTGCTCGCCGTCTGGCGGGCCGGCGCCGCCTACGTCCCGCTCGACCCGGCCTACCCCGCCGAGCGGCTGGCCTTCATGGCCACCGACGCCCGGCTCGCGGCCCTGATCAGCGCCGAGGGTCTGCCGGCGGCCCAGGACGTGCCGGTGCTGCGGCCGGACGCCGCCGAGGACGGGCCCGACCTGCCGCAGGAGGCCGACCCGCTCGACCCGGCCTACGTCATCTACACCTCCGGCTCCACCGGCCGCCCCAAGGGCGTCGAGGTGCCGCGCGGCGCCGTCGCCGCCCTGGTGGCGGCGCTGGAGGCCACCGGTGCCTACCGCGCCGAGCCCGGAGTGGTCGGCTGGAACGCCAGCGTCTCCTTCGACGCCTCCGTCCAGCAGTGGGCCCGGATCTGCCGCGGCGACACCGTTCTGGTGATCGGCGAGAAGCACCGCGCCGACCCGGCCCGGCTGGCCGCCCTGCTGGCCGAGCACGCCGTCACCGACCTCGACCTGACCCCGTCGCACTGGGAGCTGCTGCGCGAGCCGCTCACCGGAGCCCCGGTGCCGCGGCTGTTCATGGGCGGCGAGCCCGTCCCCGAGCGCACCTGGCGGGAACTGGCCGACACCGGCGTCGACGCCCTCAACCTGTACGGGCCCACCGAGTGCACCGTCGACGCCGTCACCGCGCCGATCAGCGGCCCCGGGCCGCACCTGGGCGAACCGCTGCCCGGTGTGCGCCTGCACCTGCTGGACGAGAAGCTCGCCCCGGTCGCCGACGGCGTCGTCGGCGAGCTGTACCTGGCCGGGCCCGGGCTCGCCCACGGCTACCTCGGCCGGCCCGGGCTGACCGCCGGGCGCTTCGTCGCCGACCCGTTCGCGGCCGATGGGCCCCTCCTGCCCGATGGCGGGCAAGGAGGGAGGCTGTACCGCACCGGCGACCAGGCCCGGCGGGGCGAGGGCGGTCGGCTGGAGTACGTCGGCCGGGTGGATCGCCAGGTCAAGCTGCGCGGCTACCGGATCGAGCTCGGCGAGGTCGAGCACGCCCTGGCCGGGCTGGAGGGCGTCCAGGCCGCCGCCGTCACCGTGTACGAGCCCGCCCCCGGCGACCGCAGGCTGGCCGGTTACGTCACCGGCGGCGTCACCGCCGTCGAGCTGACCGAGCGGCTGCGGGCCACCGTGCCCGCGCACCTGGTGCCCTCGGTGATCACCGTGCTGGACGCCATGCCGCTCACCCCGAACGGCAAGGTCGACCTGGCGGGGCTGCCCGTCCCCGGGGCCGCGGCGCCGTCCTCCGGGGCGGCGGCCGCCGAGGGTGCCGGCGGACTGGCGGACCAGGTCGCCGAGGTCTGGGGCACCGTGCTCGGCGTGACCGGCGTCGGGCCCACCGACGACTTCTTCTCGCTCGGCGGCCACTCGCTCGCCGCGCTGCGGGTCGTCCACCTGCTGCGCCGCCGGCTCGGCATCGAGCTCCAGCTGCGCCACCTGCTCGACTCGGCCGACCTGGCCGCCTTCACCGCCACCGTCGAGCGGGCCGCCGAGGCCGGCACCGCCGCCCCCCGGCCCGCCCTGACGGCCCGCGCCCGGGTGAGCGGCGCATGACCACCGCCACGCGGGTGCGACCCCGCGTCGAGGGGGACTGGCTGTTCGTCCCCGCGCCCCAACCGCACCGCCCGTTCCGGCTGTTCTGCTTCCCGCACGCCGGGGGCGACGCCACCGCCTACACCCCGCTCGCCCGCGCCCTCGCCCCGACCGCCGAGGTCTGGGCGCTGCGCCCGCCCGCCCGCGGCGGCCGGCTCGGCCACCCGATGCCCGCGAGCTTCGATCTGCTGGTCGACGCCGTCGTGGACGCCCTCGCCCCGCACCTGACCGGGCGGTTCGGCTTCTACGGGCAGAGCTTCGGCGCCCTGCTCGGTTACGAGGTCGCCCGGGCGCTGCCCGCCGAGCGGCGGCCCGAGCTGATCGTCGCCGCCTCCGCCTCACCGCCCGACGCCTGGGCCGGACCGGACCGCCCCCAGCACACCGCCGACGACCTGCTCCGCCTCGCCGGCATGGGCGAACTCGTCGAGGGCGAAGCCGAGCTGAAGGAACACGCGCTGCACGGCATCCGGACCGACCTGGCCGTGGTGGCCACCTACCGGCCCCGTCCGCACCCGCCGATCGGCTCCGACCTGCACACCGTCGTCGGCGTCGACGACCCGATGCTCGGCTCCGCCCGGCTCGACGGCTGGGCGGCCCACACCCGCGGCGGCTCCGGCCACCACGTCGTCCCCGGCGGCCACCTGCTCGCCACCGTCGACGGGCCCGGCCCGGTCGACCTGCTGACCTCCCTCATCGCGCGGCCCGGTGCCGCCCACCAGCCCACGACGGAGTACTCATGCTGACCACCACCGCGGTCGACCTCACCGACCCGGACCTGTGGGCCCGCCCCGACACCCCCGGCCTGATCGCGCAGCTGCG
Organism: Kitasatospora sp. NPDC087314; assembly: GCF_044744365.1. Classification (NCBI taxonomy): domain Bacteria; kingdom Bacillati; phylum Actinomycetota; class Actinomycetes; order Kitasatosporales; family Streptomycetaceae; genus Kitasatospora; species Kitasatospora sp. NPDC087314. The sequence continues at coordinate 190,139 of NZ_JBIUYE010000018.1, read as the reverse complement.
CCGGGAGGCCGCCGTCCACCGCACCGACACCGTCGACGACGGGCCGGTCTGGTCGGTGCTCTCCTACCGGCACTGCGCGGAGGTGCTGCGCGACCCCGCCCTCTACAGCTCCGAGCAGGGCTCGCTGCTCGGAGCCGGCGAGGGAAAGGTCCCGGTCGGCTCCGGCCGGATGATGGCCCTCACCGACCCGCCCCGGCACCGCGAACTCCGCGCTCCCGCCAACCCGTTCTTCGGCCCCGGCCCGGTCCGCGGAGCCTCCCGCGGCATCGCCGAGCTCGCCTCCTCGATCGTCGACCAGGCCGTCGAGCGGGGCGAGGTGGACCTCGTCGACGCCGTCTCCGCCCTCCCGCTGTCCGTCATGTGCGACCTCCTGGACGTCCCCGAGAGGGACCGCGAGATGGTCGAGCGGGTCTGCGACGTCGCCTTCCTCGGCCGCACCCCCGAGGAGCGCCGGGCCGGCCACCAGCAGCTCATCCCCTACCTGCTGCACCAGGTGATGCTGCGCCGCACCGACCCGCGCGACGACCTCATCAGCAGGATGGCCACCTACCGGGTCGGCGGCAAGCTGCTGCCGGTCGAGGACGTCGTCCTCAACCTGGACAACATCGTGGTCGGCGGCGTCCAGACGGTCCGCCACACCGCCGCCATGGGCCTGTACACCCTCGTCCAACACCCCGAACTGTGGCGGCAGTTGCAGCAGGGCGAGGTCGGCATGGACTCGGCACTGGACGAACTCCTGCGCTGGACCTCGGTCGGACTGCACACCCTGCGCACCGCGAGCCGGGACACCGAACTCGACGGCCGCAGCATCCGGCGCGGTGACCGGGTCGCGGTCTGGGTGTGGTCCGCCAACCGGGATCCGGAGGCCTTCGACCGGCCCGAGGAGATCCGGCTCGACCGCGCGCCCAACAAGCACCTCGCCCTCGGCCTCGGCGCCCACTACTGCATCGGCGCGCCGTTGGCCAAGGCCGAACTCGGGGCCCTGTTCACGGCGGTGCTGGAGCGCGTCGCCGTGATCGAACCGACCGGCCCGGTCACCCACAACCGCTCGATCATCAACTTCGGCCTGGACCACTTCCCGGTCCGCCTCACCCCGCGCTGACCGGGCCCGGCGGCAGGAGGCACGCGAGCCGAAGTGCCGCGTTCCTGCCTCGACTCCTGCCCTTCGGTCCCCCGGCCCGCCCCTACCTTCGAAGCAACCCAAGGAGGACACCATGAGCAACCCGTTCGAGGACGACAACGCCGGCTACCTGGTGCTGGTCAACGACGAGAACCAGCACTCGCTGTGGCCGGTCTGGATCGACGTGCCGGCCGGCTGGACCACCGTCCACGGCGAGGACACCCGCCAGGGCTGCCTCGACTACATCGAGGCCAACTGGACCGACATCAGGCCCGCCAGCCTGACCGCCTCCCTCGCCCGGCAGTGAGCGCCACCATGCCGACCTGGGAACTGAACCCCGGTCGCCCGGCCCTCGCCCACGCGCCGCGCACCGCCGACCTCGGCGAGGCCTGCGAGTGGCTGCGCGAGAACGAGACCGGGCTCACCGAAGCCCTGCACCGGCACGGCACGATCTTCCTGCGCGGACTGCCGGTCGCGAGCACCGAGGACGTCGCGGCCGTGCGCGACGTCCTCCTCCCCGAGCGCACCCCCTACCGGGAGAAGGCCACCCCGCGCAGCGACTACGGCAACGGCGTCTTCTCCTCCACCGACCTGCCGCCGGCCCAGCCGATCCGGATGCACAACGAGAACAGCTACACCCTCACCTTCCCGGGCCGGCTGCTCTTCGCCTGCCTGATCGCCCCCGAGGAGGGCGGGGCGACCCCGACCGCCGACTGCCGCCAGGTGCTCGGCCACCTGCCCGCGCACCTGGTCGAGCGGATGCGGAGCTCCGGCTGGACGCTCACCCGCAACTACTCGGACTACGTCTCCCTCGGCTGGCGCACCGCCTTCGCCACCGAGGACCGGGCCGAGGTCGAGGCCTACTGCCGGGAGAACGGCATCACCTGGGAGTGGCTGCCGGACGGCAACCTGCGCACCGGCCAGTTGCGCCCCGGCACCATCCGCCACCCGGTGACCGACGAGGAGGTCTGGTTCAACCACCTCGCCTTCTGGAACGAGTGGTCGCTCGACCCGGACATCCGCGAGGCGATGACCGACGAGTTCGGCCCGGACGGCTTCCCGTTCAACACCGGATTCGGTGACGGCGAACCACTGGAGCGCGCCGACGTCGACGCCCTCAACGAGGCCTACCACGCGGCGACCGTGCGCGAGCGCTGGCAGGCCGGCGACGTGATGCTGGTCGACAACGTGCTCTGCGCACACGGCCGGGACCCGTACCGCGGCGACCGCAGGATCGCCGTCTCGATGGGGCAGCCCCTCGACGTCCTGGACTGCCGGCCCAGTGTCCGGCCCGCCCTGGCCGACGCCTGACCGCGCAGCCCCGAACACCCCCGTGCCGTGACGTGAGTAGAGGAAGCACCGTGATCCCGGTTTCGTTCGCACAACAGCGTCTCTGGCTGATCGACCAGATCGAGGGGCCGACCGCGCTGTACAACCTGCCGTTCGCCCTCCGCCTGCGCGGCGAGCTCGACACCGCCGCGCTGCGCGCCGCGACGGCGGACGTGGTCGCCCGTCACGAGGCCCTGCGCACGGTGTTCCCGGTGGCCGGGGGAGTCCCGGTGCAGCGGATCCTGTCGGCCGAGGAGGCGCAGCCGCGCTTCCTGGTCGTGGACTGCGCACCGGCCGACCACCCCGGCCACCAGGACGCGGCCGCCGCCGAGACCTTCGACCTGAGCCGCGAACTGCCCATCCGGGTCACGGTGTTCACCCTCTCGCCGACCGAGCACGTGCTGCTCGTCGTCCTGCACCACATCGCCGGCGACGGCTGGTCGCTCGGCCCGCTGCTGCGCGACCTCGCCACCGCCTACCGGGCCCGGCTCACCGGCCGCGCCCCCGACTGGGAGCCGCTGCCCGTCCAGTACGCCGACTACGCGCTCTGGCAGCGCGAACTGCTCGGCGACGAGCACGATCCCGAGAGCCTGCTCGCCCGCCAACTCGCCCACTGGCGCACCGCCCTGGCCGGACTCCCGGAGGAACTGGAGCTGCCGACGGACCGCCCCCGACCGCCCGCCCCCACCGGCGCCGCCGACTCCGTGGACCTCGCCTGGGGCGCCGACCTGCACACCGCCCTGCTCGACCTCGCCCGCACGCACCGCACCACCCTGTTCACCGTCCTGCAGGCCGGCCTGGCCGCCCTGTTCACCCGGCTCGGCGCCGGCACCGACATCCCGCTCGGCACCGGAGTCGCCGGGCGCGCCGACGAGGCCCTGGACGAGCTGGTCGGCTTCTTCGTCAACTCGCTGGTGCTGCGCGCCGACACCTCCGGCGACCCGAGCTTCACCGAACTGCTCGGCCGGGTCCGGGAGGCCCAGCTCGACGCCTTCGCCCACCAGGACATCCCCTTCGAGCGGCTCGTCGAGGAACTCAACCCGCCCCGCACGCTCGGCCGCCACCCGCTGTTCCAGACCCTGCTGGTGCTGCAGAACCACGGGCAGGACGCCGAACTCGACCTGCCCGGGCTGGAGTCCGCCCCCGAACCGATCGGCCTGCGGGTCGCCAAGTTCGACCTCAACATCGGCATCGCCGAACAGCACGGCCCCGACGGTGCCCCCGCCGGGCTCACCGGCTCGATCGAGTACGCCGCCGACCTCTACGACCGCACCACCGTCGCCGCCCTGGCCGAGCGGCTCGGCCGGCTCCTGGCCGGCGCCGCCGCCGACCCGCACGCCCCCATCGGCACCCTCGACGTCCTCGCCCCCGAGGAGCGCACCCGCATCCTCACCGAGTGGAACGCCACCGACGCCCCGCGCCGGACCGGCACCCTGGCCGGGGCCTTCGAGCGCCAGGCCGACCTCACCCCGCACGCCACCGCCCTCGCCCACGACGGCGGCACCCTCTCCTACGCCGAACTCGACCTCCGCGCCAACCGCCTCGCCCACCACCTGATCGCCCTCGGCGTAGGCCCCGAGACCCCCGTCGCGATGCTGATGGAGCGCTCCGTCGAGGTCGTCGTCGCCACCCTGGCGGTCCTCAAGGCCGGCGGCTGCTACGTCCCCATGCACCCCGGCCTGCCGCCCGAGCGGATGACCGGCGTGCTCGCCGACACCGGCGCCCCCGTGCTGCTCACCGACCGCACCGACGCGGGCTTCCCGCACCGCGCCGTGGTCGTCCGCCCCGGCGACGAGGCCGGCGCTCCCACCCACCGCCCCGGCGTGCCCGTCCACCCGGACCAGCTCGCCTACGCGATGTACACCTCCGGCTCCACCGGCCGCCCCAAGGGCGTCGCCGTGCGCCACCGCGACGTCCTCGACCTCGCCGCCGACCGCCGCTGGCAGGACGGCCGGCACCGCCGGGTCCTGCTGCACTCCCCGCACGCCTTCGACGCCGCCACCTACGAGATCTGGACGCCCCTGCTGGCCGGCGGCACCGTCGTGGTCGCCCCGCCCGGCGCCCTCGACGCCACCGCCCTGCACGCCGTCACCACCCGCCACGAGGTCACCGCCGTCTTCCTCACCAAGGCCCTGTTCGACCTCGTCGCCGAGCAGGCCCCGGAGACCTTCGCCGCCCTGCGCGTCGTCTGCACCGGCGGCGAGGCCGCCTCCGCCACCCTGCTGCGGCGTGTCCTGGACGCCTGCCCCGACCTGCTGCTCGCCCACGTCTACGGGCCCACCGAGACCACCACCTTCGCCACCCACCACCCGCTCACCCACGCCGACCTCACGGGCCCCCGGGTGCCGATCGGCGGCCCGCTCGACAACATGCGCAGCCACGTCCTCGACGCCCGGCTGCGCCCCGTCCCGCCCGGCGTCCCGGGCGAGCTGTACATCGCCGGCGCCGGCCTGGCCCGCGGCTACCTCAACCGGCCCGGCCTGACAGCCGAACGGTTCGTCGCCTGCCCGTACGCGCCCGGGGAGCGGATGTACCGCACCGGCGACCTCGTACGGCTGCGCGCCGACGGCGCCGTGGAGTTCCTCGGCCGGATCGACGGGCAGGTCAAGCTGCGCGGCTTCCGGATCGAACTCGGCGAGATCGAGGCGGCGCTCTCCCGCCACCCCGCCGTCCGCCAGGTCATCGTGATCGCCCGCGAGGACCGCCCCGGCGACACCCGGCTGGTCGCCTACTGCACCGCCGAACCCTCGCTCACCCCGGCCGAGTTGCGCACCTTCGCCGGCACCACGCTGCCCGGCTACATGGTCCCCGCCGCCGTCGTCATCCTCGACGCCCTGCCGCTCAACGCCAACGGCAAGGTCGACCGCCGGGCCCTGCCCGCCCCCGACCTCGCCGCGGCCGACACCGGCCGCGCGCCGCGCGACGAGCGCGAACGGGCGCTGTGCGAGCTCTTCGGCGAACTGCTCGGCATCGACGACATCACCGTCGACGACGACTTCTTCGCCCTCGGCGGCCACTCGCTGCTCGCCACCCGCCTCACTGGCCGGGCCCGCACCGACCTCGGCATCGAGCTCACCATCGGCGACCTCTTCCAGGCCCCCACCGTCGCCGGGCTCGTCGACCGGCTCGCCGACCGCGCCGCCGACACCCCCGCCCCGGCCCGTCCGGCCCTGCGGCCCGCGACCCGGCCCGAGCGGGTGCCGCTCTCCTTCGCCCAGCGCCGCCTCTGGTTCCTCTCCCAGGCGGAGGGCCCCGCCGCCACCTACAACGTGACCCTCGCCCTGCGGCTGCGCGGCCCGCTCGACCCCGCCGCCCTGGCGGACGCCCTCGGCGACACCGTCCGGCGGCACGAGGCCCTGCGCACCGTCTTCGCCGAACACGACGGCACCCCCCACCAGCGCGTCCTCGACGGGCCGACGGCCCCGCTGCTCACCACCACCGACCGCCCGGTGGACGAACTCGCCCGCCACACCTTCGACCTGGCCGCCGACCTGCCCGTGCACGCCTACCTGCGGCCCGAGGGCCCGGACGAGCACGTCCTGGTCCTGGTCCTGCACCACATCGCCGGGGACGGCGCCTCGCTGGGCCCGCTCTACCGCGACCTCGCCACCGCCTACCGGGCCCGCCTCGCCGGCCGCGCCCCCGACTGGGAGCCGCTGCCCGTCCAGTACGCCGACCACGCGCTCTGGCAGCACGACCTGCTCGGCGACGAGGACGACCCCGCGAGCCTGGCCGCCCGCCAACTCGCCTACTGGCGCGACGCGCTGGCCGACCTGCCCGACGAGCTGCCACTGCCGCTGGACCGGCCCCGGCCGCCGGTCGCCACCCACCGCGGCGCCGTCGTCCCGGTGGAGCTCGACGCCGAGCTGCACGCCCGCCTCGGCGCGCTCGCCACCGAGCACGGCACGACCCTGTTCATGGTCCTCCAGGCCGCCTACGCCACCCTGCTGCACCGCTTCGGCGCCGGCACCGACCTGCCGATCGGCACCCCGGTGGCCGGCCGCCTCGACGAGGCCGTCACCGACCTGGTCGGCTACTTCGCCAACACCCTCGTGCTGCGCACCGACCTCTCCGGCCGGCCGGGTTTCGCCGAACTGCTGCGCCGCGTCCGGGACACCGACCTCGCGGCCTACGAGCACCAGGACCTGCCGTTCGAGTCGCTGGTCGAGGAGCTGAACCCGGCCCGGTCGCTGGCCCGCCACCCCCTGTTCCAGGTGATGCTGGCCTTCGCCGGCACCCCCGAGGACGGGCCGGACCTGCCCGGCATCACCGTGACCGAGGCGCCGGTCGACTTCGGCACCGCGACCTTCGACCTCACCCTCAGCCTGGTCGAGCGGCTCGCCGCCGGCGGCTCCCCGGCCGGGCTGAGCGGCGGCCTGGAGTACGCGACCGACCTGTTCGACCAGGAGACGGTCCGGCGGCTCGCCGCCGCCCTGGAGCTGATCCTGCGCCAGGCGGTCGAGGACCCCGAGCGCCCGGTCACCGCCCTGGAGGTGCGGGGCGAGGCCGAGCGGGACACCCTCGCCGGATGGAACGACACGGCGCTGCCGGACGCCGACACGCCCTACCTGACGGTGTTCGAGGAGCAGGCCGCGCGCACCCCCGGGGCCGTCGCCCTGGTCTGCGGGCCCGAGTCGCTGACCTTCGCGGAGCTGAACGCCCGGGCCAACCGGCTGGCCCGCGCCCTCCTCGACGAGGGCGCCGGACCGGACACCGTGGTCGCCCTCGCGCTGCCGCGCTCGGTGGAGTCGGTGGTCGCCGCGCTGGCGACGCTGAAGGCCGGCGCGGCCTTCCTGCCGCTGGACCCGGAGTACCCGGCGGAGCGGATCGCCTACATGCTGGCCGACTCCGCCCCGGCGGTCGTGCTCACCGACGACCGCTGGCCGCTCGCCGAGGCGCTGGACGGACGGACCGTGCTGCCCGTCGACGAGGGGCTGTGGGCCTTCCACGACGCCCACGACCTGCCCGGCACCGCCCGTCCGGGGCACGCCGCCTACGTCATCTACACCTCCGGCTCCACCGGCAGGCCCAAGGGCGTCGTGGTCTCCTGCGGCAACTTCGCCAATCTGCTGGCCTTCCACCGTGCCGAGACCGTGGCTGCCACCGAGCGTGCCCGGCCGGGCCGCCGGCTGACGGTCGCGCTCACCGCCTCGCTGTCCTTCGACACCTCCCTGGAGGGCTTCCTCTGGCTCGCGGCCGGGCACGAGCTGCACCTGGTCGGCGACGACGTGCGCCGCGACGCGGCCGCGCTGGTGCGCCACGCCGAGCGCACCGGGATCGACGTCCTCGACCTCACTCCCACCTACGCGGACCAGCTGATCGAGGAGGGACTGCTCACCCGCTGCCCGCCCGCCCTGCTGATGCTCGGCGGCGAGGCCACCGGCCAGGCCCTGTGGACCACCCTGCGGGACGCTCCGGACCTGATCGCGTACAACATCTACGGCCCGACCGAGTGCACCGTCGACGCCCTGTACCACCGCCTCGCCGACAGCGAGCGCCCGCTGATCGGCCACCCCCTCGGCAACCACCGCGCCTACGTGCTGGACGGGCAGCTGAACCCGGTGCCGGTCGGGGTGCCCGGTGAGCTGTACCTGGCGGGGGCGGGTCTGGCCCGGGGGTACCTGAACCGGCCGGGGCTGACCGCGGAGCGGTTCGTGGCCTGCCCGTTCGAGCCCGTTGGGCCCCTCCTTCCCGGTGGCGGGCAAGGAGGGCGGATGTACCGCACGGGTGACCTGGTGCGCCGCCGCCCGGACGGGGACCTGGAGTACCTGGGCCGTACCGACCAGCAGGTCAAGGTCCGCGGCTTCCGGATCGAACTCGGCGAGATCGAGACCGCGCTGACCTCGCAGCCGGGCGTGCTCCAGGCCGCGGTGCTGCCGTACGAGCAGGGCCCGGGCGGGGCGCGGCTGGTCGCCTACCTGGTCGGCCCGGCCGCGTCGGACCCGGCCGGGCTGCGGGCCGCCCTCGCGGCCGAACTGCCCGCCCACATGGTGCCGGCCGCCTTCGTGGGGCTGGCGGCGCTGCCGCTCAACGCCAACGGCAAGCTGGACCGCTCCGCGCTGCCGGCGCCGGACTTCGCGGAGTTCGCGGTGGGCGGCCGGGCGGCGCGGACGGCGCAGGAGGAGATCCTCTGCGGGTTGTTCGCGGAGGTTCTCGGTGTCGATGGGGTGGGTGTCGACGACGACTTCTTCGTGCTGGGTGGTCATTCCCTGCTGGCGACGCGGTTGTTGAGCCGGGTGCGGTCGGTGTTGGGGGTGGAGCTGGGGGTGCGGGACGTGTTCGAGGCGCCGACGGTGGCCGGGCTGGCGGCGCGTTCGGGTGCCGGGGTCGGTCGGCCGGTGTTGGCGGGGGGTGTCGGGCGTCCGGAGCGGGTGCCGTTGTCGTTCGCGCAGCAGCGGTTGTGGCTGATCGACCGGATGGAGGGCCCGAGCGCGCTCTACAACGTGCCGGTCGTGCTGCGGCTGGAGGGTGAGCTGGACGTGGCGGCGTTGGAGGCGGCGCTGGGGGACGTGGTGGTGCGGCACGAGAGCCTGCGCACGCTGGTGGCCGAGGCGGACGGTGAGCCGTACCAGCGGATCCTGCCGCCGGACGAGGCCCGGGTCGCCGTCGAATGCCGGGACTGCCCGGCCGACGCGCTGGCCGGCGCCGTGGACGAGGAGTCCCGCCGTCCCTTCGACCTGGCGGCCGAACCGCCCTTCCGCGCGACCCTGCTGAGGACGGCCGAGGAGAGCCACGTGCTGCTCCTGGTGCTGCACCACATCGTCAGTGACGGCTGGTCGATGGGTCCGTTGTTGCGGGATCTGTCGGTGGCGTACGGGGTGCGGTGTGGTGGTGGGGTGTCGGTGGGGGAGTCGTTGCCGGTGCAGTACGCGGATTACGCGGTGTGGCAGCGGGGGTTGTTGGGGGAGGAGTCGGATGCGGGGAGTGTGATCTCGCGTCAGTTGGAGTACTGGCGGGGGGTGTTGGGTGGTCTTCCGGAGGAGTTGGTGTTGCCGGTGGATCGTCCGCGTGGTGTGGTGGCGTCGCATCGGGGTGACCGGGTGGTGTTGCCGTTGGGTGTGGAGTTGCACCGTGGGTTGGTGGGGTTGTCGCGTGAGCACCGGGTGACGTTGTTCATGACGGTGCAGGCGGCGCTGGCGGCTTTGTTGACCAGGTTGGGTGCGGGTACGGATCTGCCGATCGGTACGGTGGTGGCGGGGCGTTCGGACGAGGCGCTGGACGAGTTGGTGGGGTTCTTCGTCAACACGTTGGTGTTGCGGACGGACACGTCGGGTGATCCGAGTTTCGCCGAACTGCTGGGCCGGGTGCGGGAGTCGGATCTGGGGGCGTTCGGGCACCAGGATGTGCCGTTCGAGCGGCTGGTGGAGGAGTTGAACCCGGCGCGCTCGCTGGCCCGCCACCCCCTGTTCCAGGTGATGCTCGTCCTGCAGAGCAACGAGGGCGCCGAACTGGAACTGCCCGGACTGCGTGTCGAGGCACTGCCGGCCGGGACCGGGGTCGCCAAGTTCGACCTCAACGTGATCATGGAGGAGGTCTTCGGCCCGGACGGCGAGCCCGCCGGGATCGACTGCGCGATCGACTTCGCGACGGACCTGTTCGACCGGGAGACGGTGGAGTCGCTGGCCGTGCGGTTCGGGCGGCTGCTGCGGGCCGTGGTGGAGAGCCCGGAGTTGCCGCTGGGCCGGGTGGAGCTGTTGGCGGAGGAGGAGCGGGCCGCGCTGCTCGGTGACGGGTTCATGCCGCTTCCGTCGCAGGTGCCGCTGGTGCCGGCGGTGTTCGAGGAACAGGCGGCGCGGATGCCGGGTGCGGTGGCTCTGGTGTGCGGTGCGGAGCGCCTGACGTTCGGTGAGGTGAACGTGCGGGCGAATCGGCTGGCGCACCGGCTGATCGCCGCGGGGGTGGGGCCGGAGTCGGTGGTGGCGCTGGCGCTGCCGCGTTCGGTGGAGTCGGTGGTGGGGCTGCTGGCGGTGCTGAAGGCCGGTGGGGTGTACCTGCCGCTGGACGCCGAATATCCGGCCGAGCGCACCGCACACACGCTCGCCGACGCGCAGCCCGTACTCGTCCTCACCGACGACCGCTGGCCGCACCCGGAGCTGCTGACCGGCCTGACCGTGGTCGAGGCCGGCGGCGCGGCCGGGGACGCGGCCGGTCCGGAGTCGAACCCCGCCGCGCGGGCCTCGGCCGGGGACGCGGCGTATGTGATCCACACCTCGGGTTCGACGGGTCGTCCCAAGGGGGTGGTGGTGTCGCACGGGAGCCTGGCCGCGCTGTTGGCGGCGCACCGGGCCGGTGTGATGGCGGGCCGGGAGCGGTCGCGGGTCGCGCTGACGGCGTCGTTGTGCTTCGACGCGTCGTGGGACGGCCTGTTGTGGCTGGTGGCCGGGCATGAGCTGCACCTGGTCGGTGACGAGGTGCGCCGGGACGCGACGGCGTTGGTGCGCCAGGTCGGGGAGCGCGGTATCGGGGTGCTGGAGGTGACGCCGTCCTTCGCCGAACAGCTGCTGGAGGAGGGCCTGCTGGTCGAGGCGGTGCCGGAGTTGGTGCTGCTCGGTGGTGAGGCGGTCGGGCAGGCGCTGTGGTCGCGGTTGCGGGAGGCGCCGGTGACGGAGGCGTACAACCTGTACGGGCCGACGGAGGCGACGGTGGACACGCTCGTCCAGCCGCTGGTGGCCTCGGAGCGGCCGGTGCTGGGCCGTACGGTCGCCGGGACGCGTGCCTACGTGCTGGACGAGCGGTTGAATCCGGTGCCGGTCGGGGTGGCGGGTGAGTTGTACCTGGCGGGGGCCGCGCTGGCCCGGGGCTACCTGAACCGGCCCGCCCTGACCGCGGAGCGGTTCGTGGCCTGCCCGTTCGCGCCCGGCGCGCGGATGTACCGCACCGGCGACCTGGTGCGCCGCTCGCGGGACGGGGACCTGGAGTACCTGGGCCGTACCGACCAGCAGGTCAAGATCCGCGGCTTCCGGATCGAACTCGGCGAGATCGAGCAGGTGCTGGTCCGCCACGACGCCGTGCGCCAGGCGGTCGTCACCACGCGGGAGAGCGACGGCGGCGACCGCCGGCTGGTGGCCTACTGCGCGGTGACCGAGCAGATTCCCGGGATCGCCCTCGACCTGCGGGAGTTCGTCGCCCGGGCACTGCCCGGCTACATGGTGCCGGCCGCCGTCGTCCCGCTCGAGGCCCTGCCGCTCACCGGCAGCGGGAAGGTGGACCATCGGGCCCTGCCGGCGCCGGACTTCGCGGAGTTCGCGGTGGGCGGCCGGGCGGCGCGGACGGCGCAGGAGGAGATCCTCTGCGGGCTGTTCGCCGAGGTCCTGGGGATCGCCCGGGTCGGCATCGACGACGACTTCTTCGTGCTCGGTGGTCATTCCCTGCTGGCGACGCGGTTGTTGAGCCGGGTGCGGTCGGTGTTGGGGGTGGAGCTGGGGGTGCGGGATGTGTTCGAGGCGCCGACGGTGGCCGGGCTGGCGGCGCGTTCGGGTGCCGGGGTCGGTCGGCCGGTGTTGGCGGGGGGTGTCGGGCGTCCGGAGCGGGTGCCGTTGTCGTTCGCGCAGCAGCGGTTGTGGCTGATCGACCGGATGGAGGGCCCGAGCGCGCTCTACAACGTGCCGGTCGTGCTGCGGCTGGAGGGTGAGCTGGACGTGGCGGCGTTGGAGGCGGCGCTGGGGGACGTGGTGGTGCGGCACGAGAGCCTGCGCACGCTGGTGGCCGAGGCGGACGGTGAGCCGTACCAGCGGATCCTGCCGCCGGACGAGGCCCGGATCGCCGTCGAGGTCCTGCCCGTGGGCACCGACCCCGAGAGCTGCGTCGACCGGCCGTTCGACCTGGCTGCCGACCTGCCGATGCGCGCCCAGGTGATCCCGGGCGGGTCCGACGGAGACCTCCTGGTGCTGGTGCTGCACCACATCGCCGGTGACGGCTGGTCGATGGGTCCGTTGTTGCGGGATCTGTCGGTGGCGTACGGGGTGCGGTGTGGTGGTGGGGTGTCGGTGGGGGAGTCGTTGCCGGTGCAGTACGCGGATTACGCGGTGTGGCAGCGGGGGTTGTTGGGGGAGGAGTCGGATACGGGGAGTGTGATCTCGCGTCAGTTGGAGTACTGGCGGGGGGTGTTGGGTGGTCTTCCGGAAGAGTTGGTGTTGCCGGTGGATCGTCCGCGTGGTGTGGTGGCGTCGCATCGGGGTGACCGGGTGGTGTTGCCGTTGGGTGTGGAGTTGCACCGTGGGTTGGTGGGGTTGTCGCGTGAGCACCGGGTGACGTTGTTCATGACGGTGCAGGCGGCGCTGGCGGCTTTGTTGACCCGGTTGGGTGCGGGTACGGATCTGCCGATCGGTACGGTGGTGGCGGGGCGCTCGGACGAGGCGCTGGACGAGTTGGTGGGGTTCTTCGTCAACACGTTGGTGTTGCGGACGGACACGTCGGGTGATCCGAGTTTCGCCGAACTGCTGGGCCGGGTGCGGGAGTCGGATCTGGGGGCGTTCGGGCACCAGGATGTGCCGTTCGAGCGGCTGGTGGAGGAGTTGAACCCGGCGCGCTCGCTGGCCCGCCACCCCCTGTTCCAGGTGATGCTGCTGCTGGAAGGCGACCGGACGGCCTCCGCGCCGCTCACCCTCGGCGCCCTGCCCGCCACCGTGCAGTCGACGGCCGGATCGGTGGCCAAGTTCGATCTGAGCATCGGCATGGGCGAGACCTTCGACGCGGACGGCGAGCCCGCCGGCCTGGAGTGCGCGATCGACTTCGCGACGGACCTGTTCGACCGGGAGACGGTGGAGTCGCTGGCCGTGCGGTTCGGGCGGCTGCTGCGGGCCGTGGTGGAGAGCCCGGAGTTGCCGCTGGGCCGGGTGGAGCTGTTGGCGGAGGAGGAGCGGGCCGCGCTGCTCGGTGACGGGTTCACGCCGCTTCCGTCGCAGGTGCCGCTGGTGCCGGCGGTGTTCGAGGAACAGGCGGCGCGGATGCCGGGTGCGGTGGCTCTGGTGTGCGGTGCGGAGCGCCTGACGTTCGGTGAGGTGAACGTGCGGGCGAATCGGCTGGCGCACCGGCTGATCGCCGCGGGGGTGGGGCCGGAGTCGGTGGTGGCGCTGGCGCTGCCGCGTTCGGTGGAGTCGGTGGTGGGGCTGCTGGCGGTGCTGAAGGCCGGTGGGGTGTACCTGCCGCTGGACGCCGAGTACCCCGCCGACCGCACCGCCGGTGTCCTGGCGGACTCCCGTCCGTCGCTGGTGCTGACCGACCCGAGGTGGCCGCTGCCCGAGGTCCTGGCGGGCCTGCGGACGCTGGACGTCACCGACGACGGCCCCGGCCCCGAGAGCGACCCGGCCCCCCGCGCCACCGGGCAGGACGCGGCGTATGTGATCCACACCTCGGGTTCGACGGGTCGTCCCAAGGGTGTGGTGGTGTCGCACGGGAGCCTGGCCGCGCTGTTGGCGGCCCACCGGGCCGGTGTGATGGCGGGCCGGGAGCGGTCGCGGGTCGCGCTGACGGCGTCGTTGTGCTTCGACGCGTCGTGGGACGGCCTGTTGTGGCTGGTGGCCGGGCATGAGCTGCACCTGGTCGGTGACGAGGTGCGCCGGGACGCGACGGCGTTGGTGCGCCAGGTCGGGGAGCGCGGTATCGGGGTGCTGGAGGTGACGCCGTCCTTCGCCGAACAGCTGCTGGAGGAGGGTCTGCTGGTCGAGGCGGTGCCGGAGTTGGTGCTGCTCGGTGGTGAGGCGGTCGGGCAGGCGCTGTGGTCGCGGTTGCGGGAGGCGCCGGTGACGGAGGCGTACAACCTGTACGGGCCGACGGAGGCGACGGTGGACACGCTCGTCCAGCCGCTGGTGGCCTCGGAGCGGCCGGTGCTGGGCCGTACGGTCGCCGGGACGCGTGCCTACGTGCTGGATGACCGGTTGAATCCGGTGCCGGTCGGGGTGGCGGGTGAGTTGTACCTGGCGGGGGCCGCGCTGGCCCGGGGGTACCTGAACCGGCCCGCCCTGACCGCGGAGCGGTTCGTGGCCTGCCCGTTCGCGCCCGGCGCGCGGATGTACCGCACGGGTGACCTGGTGCGCCGCTCGCGGGACGGCGAACTGGAGTACCTGGGCCGTACCGACCAGCAGGTCAAGATCCGCGGCTTCCGGATCGAACTCGGCGAGATCGAACAGGTCCTGAGGCGGCACCCCCAGGTGTCGGCGGCCGTCGTCCGCCCGGTCGAGGACCGCGCGGCGGGCACCCGTCTGGTCGCCTACGCGGTGACCGACGGCCGGCTGGACCCGGCCGGCCTGCGGGCCTTCGCGGGCGGGCTCCTGCCCGGCTACATGGTGCCGGCCGCGGTCGTTCCGCTCGACGCCCTGCCGCTCACCGGCAGCGGCAAGCTCGACCACCGGGCCCTGCCCGCGCCGGACTTCGCCGAACTCGCCCGGGGCCGCGCACCGCGCACCGAACCGGAGCGGGTCCTCTGCGAGCTGTTCGCCGAGGTCCTGGGGATCGCCGGGGTCGGCATCGACGACGACTTCTTCGTGCTCGGCGGCCACTCCCTGCTCGCGATGAAGCTGCTGGCCCGGATCCGCACCGCCCTCGGCGCCGACCTCGGGATGCGTGCACTGTTCGAGGCGCCGACCGTCGCGGGACTGGCCGACCGGCTCGGTGCCGGGCCGGCCGCCGACGCCCTGGACGTACTGCTGCCGCTGCGCACCGGTGGCGGCCTGGCCCCGCTGTTCTGCGTCCACCCGGCCGCCGGCATCAGCTGGGTCTACTCCGGCCTGCTGCCGCACCTCGGTGCCGAACGCCCGGTCTACGGTCTGCAGGCCCGCGGCCTGCGCGGGGAGGCGCCGGCGAGCGTCGCGGAGATCGCCGAGGACTACGTGCGGCAGATCCGCGCGGTGTGGCCCGCCGGCCCGTACCACCTGCTCGGCTGGTCCTTCGGAGCGGTCGTCGCCCAGGAGATGGCCGTCCGGCTCCAGGCCGAGGGCGCACCGGTCGGTGTGCTCGCCCTGCTCGACGGCGCACCGGTCACCGGTCACGGTCCGGAGGCCGCCGACGGGCCGGGGCAGGACGAACCCGTCGACACCCTGGCCGAGTTGCTGCTGTCACTGGGCTACGACCCGGAGGCCGGGCGCGGCCAGGCCGAGCTGACCGCCGTCCTGGGGGAGGCCGCCGCCGAGCTGCTCGGCGTGTTCGAGCGGCACCGCAAGCTCATGGCCGAGCACGTGCCCGGCCGGTACCGGGGCGACGCCGTCTTCTTCGGCGCGACCCTCGACAAGCCCGCCGACTGGCCCTACGAGCAGTCCTGGCGGCCGTACCTGGACGGCCGGATCGAGCCCCACCGCCTCGCCTGCGCGCACGGCGAGCTGACCCGTCCGGAACCCATCGCACGGATCGCCTCCGTGCTCGCCGAGAAGCTTGGAGAGTGACCGCGATGTCCGTCACCACCCCCGTCACGGCTCCGCCGGAGCCGTCCCGCGGCCGCTGGGGGCTGTGGGCACAGGCCGACTTCCGTCGGCTCTGGATCGGTGAGACCACCAGCGGCCTCGGTACGGCGGTCGGCAACGTGGCGCTGGCCCTGGTGGCCGTCGTCACCCTGGGCGCCAGCCCGCTCGCGGTCGGCCTGCTGACCGCCTCGGCCTGGCTGCCCTGGCTCTTCCTCGGCCTGCCGGCCGGTGCCTGGGTGGACCGCTGGCCCAGGCTGCGGGTGATGCTGGTCTGCGACCTGCTGCTGCTCGTCCTGTTCGTCAGCGTGCCGGTGGCCGGCTGGCTCGGTGTGCTGACCATGGCCCACCTGGTGCTGGTGGCCCTGCTGACCGGCGCGGTGAAGGTGTTCTTCTCCACCGCGTACGGGGCGGTGCTCCCGTCGCTGGTGGCCAAGGACGACGTGCTGGAGGCGAACGTCAAGCTGCGCTCCGGGGAGTCGGCGGTGGAGATCGCCGGTCCCGGCGCGGCCGGCCTGCTGGCACAGGTCTTCGGCGCGACCAGCGGCCTGTTCGCCGACGCGGTGAGCTACCTGGTCTCGGCGGTCTGCGTGGCCCGGATCACCGTGGTCGAGCAGCCTCCGCCGCCGTCGCAGCGGCGGGGCATCCTGAAGGAGATCGGCGAGGGTGTGGGCTTCCTGGCCCGTGACCCGTACCTGCGGACGCTGGCCTGCTTCGGGGCGGTCGGGAACCTCGGGCTGAACGGCATCCAGGCCGTCCAGACGGTGTTCCTGGTCCGCAGCGTCGGCATCGAATCCGGCGAGGTGGGCCTGGTGTTCGCGGTGGTGAGCATCGGCGGGCTGGCCGGCGCGGCGGTGGCCGGGCGGGTGGCCCGGCGGCTGGGCAGCGCCCGCGGGCTGCTGCTGTGCGAGCTGGTGGTCGCGCCCTTCATCTTCCTGCTGCCGATGGCCGGCGACCAGCTGCCGCTCGCGGTCAGCGCCTGCGCGTGGTCGGTGGCCGTCTGCGGCGTCGTGGCCGGGAACGTGTTGGCCGGCAGCTTCTACCAGTCCTACTGCCCGCCCGCGATGATCGGGCGGATCAGGGCCAGCGCCTCGACGGTCAACTACAGCGCGATCCCCCTCGGAGCGCTGCTCGGCGGCTGGCTCGGCGAGGTGCTGGGCCCGCGCACCACGATCTGGATCATGGCGGGCGTGCTGCTGTCCGCGGGCGCCGTGCTCCTGGCGAGCCCGCTGCGCGGAATGCGCGACTTCCCGGCGCGCCCCGCGCACGACGCGCACCGTGCCCACGACGCGCGGCCCGAGCCCGCCGGCTGACCCCGCACGCCCCGCCCCGCACGCCCGAACCCCTGGAGCATCCGATGACCCGCACCGCCCGCCCGCGCCACTACCTGATGTGCCGTCCGACCCACTTCGAGGTCACCTATGCGATCAACCCGTGGATGGACCCCGCCAAGCCGGTGGACACCGGCCTCGCCGTCGCCCAGTGGGAGCGGCTGTACGCCCTCTACGGCGAGCTCGGTCACCGGGTGGAGCTGATCGACCCGCTGCCCGGCCTGCCCGACATGGTCTACGCGGCCAACGGCGCCACGGTGGTGGACGGCAAGGTGCTCGGCGCGCGCTTCCGCAACGCCGAGCGGGCCGCCGAGGGCCCGGCCTACCTGGAGTGGTTCCGCGCCCGGGGCTTCGAGACGCGCGATCCGGAGCACGTCAACGAGGGCGAGGGGGACCTGCTGCTCACCGCGGGATTCGTGCTGGCCGGGCGGGGCTTTCGCAGCGTGACCGAGGGGCACGCGGAGGCCCAGGAGTTCCTCGGCCGCCCGGTGGTCGGCCTGGAGCTGGTCGACCCGCGCTTCTACCACCTGGACACCGCGCTGGCCGTGCTGGACGGCGACGAGATCATGTACCACCCGGAGGCCTTCTCGGCCGGCAGCCGTGCCGTCCTGCGCCGGCTGTTCCCGGACGCACTGCTGGTGGACGGCGCCGACGCGGCGGTGTTCGGCCTCAACGCGGTGAGCGACGGCCTGCACGTGGTGCTGCCGGAGGCGGCCGTCGGCCTGGCCGCGCGGCTGCGCGAGCGCGGCTTCCGACCGATCGGGATGGACCTCAGCGAGCTGCTCAAGGGCGGCGGCAGCGTGAAGTGCTGCACCCTGGAGATCCGCGCGGCGGCCTGAGCGGGCCGGGGTGATCACCGGTGCTCGACCGTAGATCCGCCGTTGAACGCTCCCGGCCAGACTGGTGCCACACCACGACGGAACCCCTTCCCACCAGGGAAGAGAGCCAAGGGAGCACCAGAGATGACGCAGCGTCCGGCCACCGCCCCCACCCGCCTCCGCCTGTTCACGGTCGGCCTCGGGGTGGTCGTCGCCCTGGGCGCCGGCCTCTCCGCCACGGCTGCCGTGGCGGAGCCGGCCGGCACCGGGACGGCGACGGTGGTGAGCGGCGACGCCACGCCGACGCCCACCCCCACCGGCACCGGGCACGGCAGCACCGGCGACTGGAACAGCACCGGCTCCTGAGCACACCGGGCTCCAGCGCGCGCTGGGCTTCAGCGCACACCGGAACCGGCGCAGGATCGATTCTCCAGCAGACCGTCAGCAGCCCGTCAGCGGCCCGGCCCGCAGCCCGTCACCGAAGCGCCCGCCGCCCCCCGGCCACCGCCCCGACGCCCATCCGGGATGGACGGGACGGACACGGCCGAAGTGACTGAACCGACTGAAGTGGCCGAACCCTCCTCCCAGGGCAGCAGTCCCGCCACCTCCCCCGCCTCCGGCAGCCCCAGCCGGACGAAGATCCGGTGCGCCTCCCGCAGCCGGTCCCACGCCTCGGCCTCCCGCCCGAGGTCCGCGAGCGTCCGGCCCAGCACCACCAGCGCCTGTCCCTGGTCCCGCTCGGCGCCCAGCTCCTCGCACAGCACCAGCGCCTGCCCGGCGTGCTCCAGCGCCTCGTCCGTCCGGCCCAGCGAGCGCAGACTGTCCGCCATCCGGTAGCGGGCGTGCGCGGCCCGGGCCGCCAGACCGGCCGCCGAGGCCACCGCCAGGCACTCGCCGAACCAGGTGACCGCCTCCTCGTGCCGCCCCAGCCCGTGCAGCGCCAGCCCCAGCACGTACAGCGTGTACGCCCGGCCCGGATCGTCGTGCCGGGTCCGCAACTCGGCCAGCACCTCGTGACAGATCGGCACGGCCTCGGCGGCCCGCCCGCTGCGCACCCGGGCCAGTGCGGCGTTCACCGTCGTCACCAGCGCACCGGAGCGGTGGCCGAGTTCGCGGGCCAGCAGCAGCGCCTCGTCGTAGTGCTCGACGGCCTCGTCGTAGCGGCTGAGGAACTGGCAGACCAGGCCGAGGTCGTTCAGCGCCTGGCGCAGGATCACCGTGTCGCCGGCCGAGCGGGAGGCGGCCACCGCCAGCCGGGAGGACACCTCCGCCTCCTCCAGCCGGGTGGCGGCCAGGGCGACGTTGCCGCGGAGGAAGTGCGCCCGACCAGCTGCCCGGTGGTCGGCGCGATGGACCGCGGCGGCGGCCAGCGCCTCCGCGGTGGTGGCCAGCTGGCGGCTGGGCGGGGCGAGGACGAACGGCGTGAGCGCGATCAGCAGGTCGATCGCGGCGCGCAGCGGGTCCGGTGCCGCACCGTCGGCCGGGGCCGGCGGCGCGGACGCGGTGTCGTCCGCGACGGTCCAGCCCGCCACCTGCGCGGCCAGCGCGATCGCCCCGGAGCCCTCCGCCTCGGCCCACGCCCGCGCACCGTCCGGGCCGTCCAGGCCGACGCCCGCGCCGCGGGCGGGCCCGAGCGTGCCGGCCGCCGGATCCCCGGGGACGGCGTGCTGGAAAGCCGTGCACGCGGTGGCCAGCAGGTGGTCCAGCATCCGGTCGCGGGCCGCCACGACCGCGCCGGGAGCGTCCGGACGGCGCCGGGCGAACGCGCGCAGCAGGTCGTGGAAGCGGTAGCGGCCGGGGAAGGGCGACTCCATCATCGCCACGTCCACCAGGGCCTCCAGCAGGTCCTCGGCGTCGTACTCGTCCAGGTCCAGCAGGGCGGCCGCGGCGTGCAGCCCGATGTCCGGCCCGTCCACCGAGGCGACCAGCCGGAACGCCCGGGCCTGGGCGGGCGACAACTGGCGGTAGCTCAGTTCGAAGGCGGCCTCCACCTCCAGGTCGCCGATGCGCAGCTCGTCGATCCGCCGGCGCTCGACCGCCAGCCGGCGGCCCAGCGTCTGCACCGTCCAGCTCGGCCGGGCGGCCAGCCTGGCCGCCACGATCCGTACCGCGAGCGGGAGGTGGCCGCAGACCAGCAGCAGCTCCCGGGCGGCCTCCGACTCGGCGGCCAGCCGCTCGGCGCCGATGGTGCGGCCCAGCAGTTCGAGCGCCTCCTCGGGTTCGAACACGCCGAGGTCGGCCTGGACGGTCGCGGGCACGCCGGACAGGCGGGTGCGGCTGGTGGTGAGCACGGCGCAGCCGACCGCGCCCGGCAGCAGGGGTCTGATCTGCGCGCTGTCATGGACGTTGTCGAGCACCAGCAGCAGCCGCCGGCCGTCGACCACCGAGCGGAACAGCGCCGAGCGGGCGTCCAGCCCCTCCGGCACCGCGTCGGCCGGCACGCCGAGCGCCACCAGGAAGCCGCTGAGTACCGCCTCCGGGTCGGCCGGGGTGGCGTCGGCGCCCCGCAGGTCGGCGTAGAGCTGCCCGTCCGGGTAGGCGTCGCGGACCCGGTGGGCGACGTGCAGGGCCAGCGCCGTCTTGCCGACCCCGCCCATGCCGACCACGGTCGCGATCACCAGCGCCTGCTGGCCCGGGGCGTCCAGGGCCCGGCCCAGCCGCTCGACCAGGACGGTACGACCGGTGAAGTCCGCCGCGTCGGGCGGCAACTGGGCCGGCCTGGGGGACGGTGCGGAGGCCCCGGCGGGTGCGGCGGCCCCGGCGGGCGCATCCGCCACCGTCACCGCAGGGCCGGTGGGCGGGTCCTGCGGCTCGATCCGCGGCGCGGCCGGCTCCACCGGCCCGGAGAGGAGCACCGCGGACGGCGTCGGGGCGGCGAGCGACGGGTC
Source organism: Kitasatospora sp. NPDC087314 (assembly GCF_044744365.1). Classification (NCBI taxonomy): domain Bacteria; kingdom Bacillati; phylum Actinomycetota; class Actinomycetes; order Kitasatosporales; family Streptomycetaceae; genus Kitasatospora; species Kitasatospora sp. NPDC087314. The sequence goes on along the minus strand of NZ_JBIUYE010000018.1, from coordinate 169,262 downwards.
GCCCTCCAGGATCCGCTGGTGCAGCAGGTCCAACTCCGGCCCGGGCGCCACCCCCAGTTCGGCCAGGAACAACTGCCGCGCGCTCCGGTAGACCGCCAGCGCGTCCGCCTGTCTCCCGGCCTGGTACAGCGCACGCATCAGCAGCCCGTACGCCCGTTCGTGCAGCGGGTGCTCGGTGGTCAGCGAGGTCAGCTCCGGAATGCACCGGGAGAAGCGCCCCAGCGTCAGGTCCAGGGCGATCCGCTCCTCCAGGAGCGTCAGCCAGAGCTCCTGCAACCGCTGCCGCTGCCGCTGCGCGAACGGACCGGGGATACCGGTCAGCGGCTCGCCCTGCCACAACTCCAGCGCCTGGTTCAGCAGGTCACGGGCCTGCTGCGGCTCTCCGGCGGCCGCCGTGCGCTCGGCCTGCGCCGCCAGTTCCTCCGCCTGCGCCGCGTCCACGGCGTGCTTGGGCAGCACCAGCCGGTAGCCGTCCCCGACCGAGGTCAGCACGTTCGTCGCGTCCGGCTCCTCACTGCGGAGGATCTTGCGCCACCGCCAGGCGTACGTCCGCACCGTCGTCATCGCGGTGCCCGGCGGCTCCTCACCCCACAGGGCGTCGATCAGGTCCGTGGCGCTCGCGCCGTGCCCCGGCCGAAGCAGCAGCACCGCCAGCATCGCCTGCTGCTGGGGACTGCCGACCTTCAGCATCGTCGTGCCGCGCTGCGCCCGCATCAGTCCCAGCACGGAGAACCGGAATTCACCCATTCCTGCACCTGCCCGCTTCATGTGCTCGCCCCCGCCCGCGCACGTGCCCGCCCCCGATCGATGAGCTCCTATCAACCCACGGGCCCGGCGGGATGTCGAGAGACTGTAGAGCCGGTGGTGATCCCGTGTTGATCGTTCGTCACCACAATCACTGGTGTGGCGCCCGCAGTCGGCCCGGCGAGAACCGCCGGACCCCGCCACACCCCGGTCGTCCTGCCGCCGTCCGGGCGACCCCCACAGCCTCGGAGGCGGACGCCGATGAACACCGACCTGCTCTACCGGCTGCTCGACGTCGACCCGGCCGCCGGACCGGTCGAGCTGCTCCACCGTGCCCGCGGCGCCCGCCACCTCCCGTACCTGGTGCTCGCCGCGCTGGCCCGGGACGGCGTCCGGATGGGCGAGCACGCCCGGGCCGAACTGCAGCGCGCCCGCGACCGGGTCGACTGTTACGCCCGGATCGCCCGCGACCTCGTCGACGCCACCGGGGTCCGCCCGATCCGCGACCTCCCGCTGGCCGGCTACTACCCGCCCGACCTGCCCCGGCCGCTGGGCGAGCTCTCCCTCGTCAGCCCCACCGAGGCCACGCTCTGGCAGGCCGTCAACCGGCTGGTCACCGACCACCCGGTGGAGTCGGTCGAGGTCACCCTGCTCGGCGAGCGGCCCCGGCACACCGCCGTCACCCTGCGCTGGCCGGCCGAGGACCCGCTGCTCGACCCGTGGTACCAGGTACGGCTCGCCACCGCCGCGCTCACCGGCGACCTCGCCGCCGTCCCGGTCCGCCCCTACCTGGCCGCCGACGACCACGTCGAATGCCTGATCGCCCTCGCCGAGGAGGGGCTCGGACGCACCTTCCGCGCGGACGACGTGATCGACGTGGCTCGCCTGGCCGGGCAGCCCTTCGAACCCGTCGAGACCGCCGCGGTGGTCGCCGCCTACCGGCTCGCCCCGGAGACCGTCGCCCTCCTCGACCTCGCCGCCGAGCACGTGCCCCTGGGCTCCCTGCGGGGCGTGCGCACCGTCCTGGAGGCCGAGGTCGCCCCCGAACTCCACCGCCGCCGGACCCTCGCCCGCCCGCTCCGGCCCCGCCACGGCACCCTGCTGCGCCGCACCGTCATCCGGCACCAGTGGGACGAGGCCCTCCTGCTCCCGGCCGGAGCCGCCACCCTGCTCCTCACCCCCGTCGCCGACTACCTCCTCACCCCGGACGGCACCCGGCCGACGGAACCCGAACGCACCGCCGCCCTCGCCGCCCTCGCCGCCTGGGACGCAACGCCCCCCGGCACCCCGCACCCCGCCCCCTGCCCCGGCCTGTCGGAGCCGCGCCATCGCTGACCACGCCGCCCTCCGCCCGGGGCCCGCCGCCCACCGGTCGTCGACGACCGGCCGACGCCGCACCGGGCCCGCGCCCCCGCCCGCCGCGAGGAGCTTGTTCGAGGGGATCGCGGTCGGCCGGGACCGCGTGGATGGGGCGAGCTGGGTGGGAGCCGGGGTGGGGTGAACCGGATGTGGCACGCCATCCGTGCAGGGGGCGAGAGCCCGGGTTGTGCTGCCTTCGCTCGCTGCCGCCACGGCCTGCGACGGTGGTCCGGGCTCGCTGCCTCGTGTGCTCCCCTGCCATCCCCGAGGGGAGCGCACGAGGTTCACCGGTCGACGAATTTCCGAGGAGAAGAACACTGATGAGGCACGTACGACGGGCGGCTGCGGTCACCGGGGGCGCGGTCGCCGCCCTCGCGCTGGCCGGCACCGGGACCGCCTTCGCCTGGAATCCGAGCGACGCCTCCCTGGAGGTCGGGTGTCGGGCGGATGCCGGTCACGTCGAGCTCGTCCTCGGGAACAAGTACAAGGCCGCGGGCGACTACACGCTCAGCCTGGTCGGCGGGACCGAGCAGTACCACGGCAGGATCGAGGCGAACGGCACTGCCAAGGTGACCGTCAGCTACTCGGGCAAGGGCGACACCTGGCGCTACACCCTGGCCGACACCCACGTGGACAAGAAGGTGGCGGACGTCCCGCTCTGCCCCTCCGCCACACCGACGCCGACCGGGACCCCGACCGGCACTCCGACGCCCACCGGCACGCCGACCACCACCCCGGCCGTCCCGGTGACCCCGAGGCCGACGCCGACCACGTCGGTCCCGGCCTCGCCGAGCGCCACGCCCTCGGCGACCGTCCCGACCTCGCCCGCAGCTCCGACCTCGCCCGCCGCCAAGCCGGGCGCCACGCCCGGCTCCGGGACGAGCGCGGCGCCGGCCCTGGCGCAGACCGGTGGCGGGGACGACACCCCGCTCGCCCTGGCCGGTGGCGCGGTGCTGGCCGCCGGTGCGGGCCTGGTTCTCGCGGCCCGAAAGGTCGCCGCCAAGCGTCGCGCCTGACCGGCCGTCACATGGAGTGCCCGCGGGCACCGGTACCCGGGGCAGGTCCCGGGGCGCCGGTGTGCGCGGGCTTCGACGGTGGGGATCGCGGCCGGTGCCATCGGAAGGGAGCGAGATGTTCGTCGACGGGTCCTGGCGGATCACGGTGTCCGGCAAGGACGCCGACTTCGACCAGCGGGCGGTGGCGGTCACCCCGTACGGCACTCTGGTGCTGCCCGGCAGGGTGGGGGAGTCGCTCGTGGTCAACGCGGACTCCTGGGAGCTGCGGCTCGAACACCTCTGGCCGGGCCGCGGCTGGCGGCCGGACGTCGAGGTGGTGCCCGGTCCGGTGGTCACCGCGGGCGGCCGGCGGAGCCGGGAGGTCCGTGCCCGGGACTGCCACTGGCCGGGTGTTCCCGGCGACGACCGGCCGCGCAACCTCGTGCTGTGCCTCGACGCTCTGGACGCTCTTGACGCCGAAGTGCCGTCCGTACGGCGGCGGACGGCCGGGGCGATCGACCCGGCCTCGACGCCGCTCGTCCGGACCGGGTCCGATCCCGGGGGCGCCGTGCGGGGGGCGGCGGAGCGGCGGGAGACGCCGGTGGAGCGGACGGCTCCGGGTGGGCCGACGGGCCGGACCGCTCGGCGGGCCACCACCGGCTGGTGAGGTGCGTGGGGACGTGACGACGGAGGGGTGGCTGCCCGCGCAGCCGCCCCTCCGTCGTACCGGCGCGCCCCGTCAGCTGTCGATCTTGAAAGACTCGCCGTAGACCTTCCACGCCAGCGGGGGCTTGAGGTCGAGGTTGCCCGCGCGCAGGAAGACCAACTGCTCGGTGTCCACCCGGTCGGTCTCCTCGTGGGCGGCCTCGGTCTTCATCGCGGCCCGGCGGGCGTCGAGGAAGGCGGCCAGGTAGGTCTTCTCGTCGCCGCCCTGGGCGGGGGTCCTGGCCTTCTTCATGGCGGCGGCGCGGATGCCGCCGAAGCTGACCGGCTCGTTGCCGGGGCCGTGCATCACGATGGCGTCGTAGTAGATGAACTGGCCGAGGGCGTGCAGCCCGTCGGTCTGGGCCTGCATCACGGAGGGGCTGAAGTAGACCCGGTCCCGCTCGTCCACCTGGGCCTGCTGGAACACCGGGTCCTGGGCGGACTTCTTCCAGTCCGCCGTGAAGCTCGGGTCGAGGCCGGCGTGCGACGCGGAGCCGTCGAGCTTGCGCAGCGCCGGCAGGTACTTGCTGAGCGGGTTGCCCGGTTTGAGCTTCTCGTAGTGCTCCAGCAGGTCGAGCATGTCGCCGGTGCCGGAGCAGAATCCGACGATGCCAGCCGTGTAGCCGCGGCCGTCCTTGATGTCCTCGATGTAGGCGAACTGGGCCTTCCAGTCGAGTGAGGAGTTCTCCGCGCTGGAGACCAGCTGCTGGGCGATGTCCTTCAGGTGGGGATCGTTGAGGCCGTCCCCGGTGGCGGTGGTGGCGGTGGTGGCGGTGGCCCCCGGCTTGGGAGGCTGGGTGGTGCGGTGCGGACGGGCGTTGGCGATCGTGCCGGTGATGGCGGTGATCAGCACCGCGGCCATGGCGACGTACAGGGCCTTGGGCCGCGACGGCCGGGCGTGTGCGGACGGCATGCGTTCTCCGGATTCGGTGGGCGGTAGGGGCGGCCGGTGTCCGGAGCACTCCGGACACCCGAGAACCGCCGCCGGTCCGTTCGGCCCTGGGGGCCCGGTCAGACCTCGGCGGGCGGATCAAGGTCGGGGGCGGGGGACGGGTCGGGTGCGGGGGAGGAGGCCGGTTCCGGGAGGACGGCGCCCGGGGTGAGACGGAAGCGTTCCGGGCGGGCGACCGTCCGGCGGTCGACTGACGTCACCTTGTCCCGGCGTTCCAGCCAGGCACGCAGCCGGTCCCGCGCGCTGCGGTCCCGCTCGGCGTCCGGGCCGGCCGTGGACGGGCCGGTGGCCTCGCGCAGCAGCACCCGGGCGGGCCGGGCCCCGCCGTCCCCCGGGACGACGTCGACCACCACGAAGCCGGTACCCGGCGGGAAGGCGACCTGCGGCACCTCCCGGTCGTCCCCGAAGACGGCGGTCCGCCGTCCGGTGGTCGACCAGACGGCGAACTCCACCGGGGCACCGAGCTCGGCCGCGGGCGAGGCCAGGCCCGCGGTCGGCCCCGGTTCGACGAGCGCCAGGCCGACCGGGAAGGCGTCGAGTGCCTCCGGCGCCACGTCGGCACCCAGCAGCACCGGGCCGTGGTGGCTCGGCAGCCGGCGCAGGCCCGAGCCCAGGCAGGTGAGGTAGGGGCGCAGCGGCCCCACGGCACCGCCGCGCGCCTCGGCGAGGAGGGCGGCGCGGTCGGCGGGGACGCCGGAGTCCTCGTGGTGCAGCAGAACGGCCACCAGGTCGGCCTTGAAGTCGTCCCGGCCGGTCGACCGCAGGCCCGGCAACCGGGTGACGGCCGGCTCCACCCGCCCCGCGCAGCGGTGGTAGTGCTCGCCGAGCAGCAGCCGGAAGGCGTCCCTGTCCGCCGCGGCGCTGACCGGTGCCAGTGGCAGGACGTCCTCGGGGGTGAAGTACCGAGCGGCGAGGGCGGGGGGTACCGGCTCGGGTTCGGGCTCGGGTTGGCGGGCTGCCGGAGGCGAGGGTGCCGGCGTGGCGACGGGCTCCGCCGCCCGCGTCCCGGGCTCATCGGGGGTGTCCGCCGCCGTGACCGTCGTGGTCGGCACTGGTTCCTCGGCGGCGAACTCGCCTGCGGGGGCTGCTGGTCGGGACACTTCGCCGTTGACGCCGTTGACGCCGTTGACACCGAGACCGGTGGGCGGCTCGCCGGTGTGTCCGGCCGACGCCTGCGCCACCGGCGCCCCGGTGACGAACCCGGCCCCGCCGGAGGCGGGTTCAGGGGTTCCGCCGCTCGTGGCGGGCCGACGGGCTCCTCCCGGCTCCGGGAGCGGCTCGGCGGCGAACCGCACGGCCGTGCCGCCCGATCCGGGCGCGTCACCGCTGGTGGCCAGACCCACGGGCGCGGTCGGGACGCCGACCGCCGCACCAGCCGGCGCCGGAGCCTCGGTGGTGAACCCGGCCGTCGCACCAGCAGGCGCGGTCGTCTCCGTGGCGAACCCGGGCGGCTGCACCCGCGCCCCCGGCGCGGGAAGGGCGAACCGCTCGGCGACCGGGGCCGGGACGGTCCCCGCCCAGCCACCACCGAGCGCGTAGGAGGCGTGGGCCGCGCCGCCGGGCCCGGCCGGTCCGGCCGGATCCCCGGTGGCGGGCCGGGCCGGCGGGTTGAGCCACAACAGGCCGTGCATCCGGGCGAAGAACCGGGCGCTGCTCTCCGACGCGGAGTCGACCAGTCCGTGCAGCAGCAGCCCGAACCCGCGGGCGCCGGGGGCCGGCAGCTGGTCGAGCAGGGCCCCGAGTTCCTCCCAGACCTGGTGCGGGATCAGTCTGGCCTGCTCGCCGACGACGATCAACGGGCGGGCCGGGTCCGGGCGCAGGAACCGCGGAGCCCAGGCGTACGGCGGCTCCGGTCGGAGCCAGAGCCCGGCTGGTACGGCTTCCAGGCCCCAGAACGGAAAGGCGCGGAAGAGCCCCGGCCCGACCGTCTCCCAGCCGGCGGCGGCCCTGCGCCAGGCGGAGCTGACGGTGTCGTGGCGACCGGACGAGCTGAGGCGGAGCAGGTACGGCTCCCAGGAGGCGACGCCCCGGTGGTCGAGCACGGCGGTGGTGTAGCCGCCGCTGCCCGCGACCGGCAGCCCGACCGCGCTGTGGACGGGGCGTCCCAGCCGCTCGGCCAGGCTGCCGGACAGCAGGGCCAGTGCGCCCGGGTCGGCCCACGGCGCGCTGACCAGGAGCTGGTCGGAGCCGACCGGCAGGGACAGCGCGGCCTCGGTGAACTCCTCCGGGTCCAGCGCGGGTCGGGCGGGTGTGCCGACCAGCAGCGGGGTCGTTCCGGGGGGTGTCGCGAGCTGTTGGAGGAAGGGCATCGGCCCCTCGGGGCGGGCCGTGACGTGGTTGAGCCAGAAGCCGGTGGCCAGCCGGTGGACCGACACCGAGGCGGGCAGCGAGCCCGGCGGGGCGGGGGCGACGGCCCGTTCGGGGGTCGGTCCACCGGTCGGCGCGGGCCACGGGCCGGGAACCGGGCGGGCGGCCCCGGCCTCGACCGGGCCCGTGGCGGCGGCGGTCTCGCGCAGTCGGCGGGCTCGGCCTCCGGGCGGGCAGCTCCACCAGGTCGCGGGCTCGGTGGAGCCGTTCGGGGCGGTGACCTTGAGGGTGCCGTCGGGTTGGACGGCGACCATGCCGTCCGGGGCGACGACCGTGATGCCCGCCCTGTCGGCCACGACTTCGGCCGGGCGGCGGCCACCCGGGCCGACGGCGGCCAGACCGGAGGCGGCCAGGATCAGGCTGGAGGCGCCGCGGGCCCGGGCGATCGTCCCGAGCTCGGCCATCTGCTCGCGCAGCACCGGTGCGGCGTCCGCCGCCGCCGCCACCACGACCAGGGCGTTCGGGACCGGCCGCAGGTTGCCCAGGGCCGCCGACAGCTCGTCGTCGGTCACCTCGGGCGGGGCGATGACGAAGTGCGGCCCGAGCCCGCGCAGGATCGAGCGGCCGCCGCGTCGGGCGGGTGCGGTGGCGGGCGGGGTGCCGCGGCGGCCGAACCAGCGCCGTGGGGCCGGTGCGTTGTCGGTCGCCTCGGAGCCGGCCGCGCTCATCGCGGGCTCCGGACGGCTGCGAACGGCTCCGGCGGCTGTCCGGCGGCTGTCCGGCGAGGCTCCACCTCGGCCATTGGCGTCTGCCTCCCTGGTCGGTCATCAGGGCCCGCTCGGGCGGACCTCGCCCAGCTACACGGGATCGCCGGGCACCCGGTTCATCGGATGCCCGGCCGATCCCGCGGCCCCGCGGCGGGGATCTCAGGCGCTCTCCGCCCCCTCCGGCTCGGGAACCCGTGCGGTCTGCAGTTGGACGGTGCGCCGCCGGGTGACGTGCAGCGCCCGGCCGGGCGGCAGCACGCGGGGCTTGACGTTGCCGAACAGCACGCCCTCGCTCGGCGGGCAGGACAGCAGCACCGCAGGGGTGTTGACCTCCTGGAGGCGGCGCATCAGCGGGTCGCTCAGGGAGCGGCCGGCGCCGTTGGCGCCGCGCGCCACGATCAGGTGCAGGCCGAGCTCGGTGCCCTGGGCGAGGTGGTCGAGCAGCGGGGCGAAGGGATGGCCGGTGATCGGAGCGGTGATCAGGTCGTAGTCGTCGACCACGATGAACAGCTCCGGGCCGGTCCACCAGTCCCGCAGCTTCAGCCGGGCAGGGGTGATGTCCCCGCCGGGCACCCGTCCCTCCATGGCCCGGGCCGCGCCCTGGACGACCTGCTTGAGGACGTCCACCGCGACGGCGTAGCCGAGCCGGTACTCCTCGGGGACGGAGTCGAACAGGCCGCGCCGGAAGTCGATCAGCATGATCCGGGCCTCGGCCGGGGAGTAGCCGGAGGTGATGCCGTTGATCAGCAGGCGCAGCAGGTTGGTCTTCCCGGACTCGCTGTCGCCGATCACCGTGAGGTGCGGGGTCTCCTCGAAGTCGTGCCACAGCGGCGCGATCTGGCGGTCCTCCAGGCCGAGCGGCACCCTCAGCCGTCCTTCGGCGGCGGGTAGCGTGGCCGCCTCCAGCAGCAGCGGGAGCATCCGGACCTGCGGGGCGCGTGGGCCGGTCCAGTGGTCGTTCACGGCCTCCACCAGCCCGGCGACGCCGTCGGCGAGGTCGCTCGTGTCGCCGACGCCGTCCATGCGCGGCAGCGCGGTGAGGAAGTGCAGCTGCTCGTCGGTGAGTCCGCGGCCGGGCACCTTGGGAACGGTGGCGGCGGCCCGCATGTTGATCATGGAGTCCACGCTGTCGCCCAGCCGCAGCTCGAACTTGGTGCCCAGCTGGTCGCGCAGCGCGCTGGTCACCTCGGCCCAGCGGGTCGCGGTGACGATGAGGTGGACGCCGTAGTTGAGGCCCCGGCCGGCGATCAGGCCGAAGACCTGCACCAGCTCGCCGAACTCCTGGCGCAGCGTGTTCCAGCCGTCCACGACCAGGAACACGTCGCCGTGCGGATCGTCGGCCAGCTCCGGGTCGCCCGCCGCCCGGCGACGCCGGAAGGAGGCGGCCGAGTCGATGCCCAGCCGGGCGAAGCTCTGCTCCCGGCGGGCGATGATGCCGTTGATCTCGGCGATGGTGCGGCTGACCCGCTCCGGATCGTGCCGGCCGGTCACCCCGCCGACGTGCGGCAGGTCGCGCAGCGCCGACAGACCGCCGCCGCCGAAGTCCAGGCAGTAGAACTGCGCCTCGCGCGGGGTGTGGGTGAGCGCCAGGCCGGTGATCAGGGTGCGCAGCAGGGTGCTCTTGCCGCTCTGCGGGCCGCCGGCGATGCCGACGTGCCCGCCGGCGCCGGACAGGTCGGCGGTCAGCAGGTCGCGCAGCTGCTGGAACGGCCGGTCGACGACGCCGATCGGTACCGACAGCCCGCCGCGCTGTGGCCACCCGTCCGTGGTCAGGCCGTGCTCGGGGTGGGGGGAGAGCGGCGGCAGCAACTCGTCGAGGGTCGGCGGCACGTCCAGCGGCGGCAGCCAGACCCGGTAGGCCGGCGGGCCCGCGTCGGTCATGCGTTCGGCGGCCAGCTCCAGCAGGGTGTGGGTGGCCTCCTCCTCCAGCACCTCGGGCTCCTCGACCTCCACCACCGGCTGCTGCCGGGGCGCCACGTACTCGGTGCCGTACGGCACGATCTGCCCGGCCACCGCCGCCTGCCGGGCCGCGGTGGGCCGCTGCTGGCGGTACGGCCCGGACACGTAGGCCGCCTTGAACCGGGTCAGGGTGGCGATGTCGCTGCGCAGGATGCCGTTGCCGGGCTGCGTGGGCAGGTGGTAGGCGTCGGGGACGCCGAGCACGCCGCGGCTCTCCATCGCGGAGAAGGTGCGCAGGCCGATCCGGTAGGACAGATGCGACTCCAGGGCGTGCATCCGGCCTTCGTCCAGGCGTTGCGAGGCGAGCAGCAGATGGACGCCGAGGGAGCGGCCGAGCCGGCCGATCATGATGAACAGTTCCATGAAGTCGCGGTGGGCGGCGAGCAGTTCGGAGAACTCGTCGACCACCACGAACAGCGTGGGCAGCGGGTCCAGCTTCACGCCGGAGGCCCGGGCCGCCTCGTAGTCCAGCAGCGAGGTGTAGTTGCCGGCCGAGCGCAGCAGCTCCTGGCGGCGCATCATCTCGCCGTGCAGGGCGTCGCGCATCCGGTCGACCAGGGCGGCCTCGTCGGCCAGGTTGGTGATCACCGCCGAGGTGTGCGGCAGTTGATCCAGGCCCAGGAAGGTCGCGCCGCCCTTGAAGTCGACCAGGACGAAGTTGAGCGTCTCCGAGGAGTGGGTGAGTGCGAGGGCCAGGACGAGGGTGCGCAGCAGCTCGGACTTGCCGGAGCCGGTCGCGCCGATCAGGAGTCCGTGCGGGCCCATGCCGCCCTGCGCGGACTCCTTGATGTCCAGGTCCACCGGAGTGCCGTCCGAGCCCAGGCCCAGCGGCACCCGCAGGCGCTGCTCCTTGGACCGGCCGGACCAGGCCTGGCGGACGTCGTGCCGGTGCAGGTCCTTGATCCCCAGCAGCGAGGTCAGGTCGAAGTCGGTGGCCAGCGGCTCGGCGCCGTCGGTGGAGTCGTCGAGCCGGTAGGGCGCCAGCACGGCGGCGTAGCGTCGGGCCGCCGCCGCGGTGAACGCGTCGGGGCGGCCGAGCGCGGTGATGCTGTCCTTGCGGTCGCGGTCCGAGCCGACCAGCTCCAGCGCGCCGTCCGCGGTGATCCGCAGCCGCAGCCGGTGCTTGGCGTGCTTCCACTCCAGCGCGTCGTGCGCGTCCAGCACGGTCGCGTTGCGGTAGCCGGCGAGCGAGGCCCGGCCGGAGGTGGGCAGGCGCACTCCGTCGACCACGATCAGCGTGTACGGCTCCTCGCGGCCGGGCTGCGCGTCCGGCTCCCAGGGGCCGCGGGCGGCGAACTCGGCGCCGAGCAGCTGCTCCAGCTCCACCATCGAACCGGCCACCAGCCGGACGGGGCCGGCGCCGTCGGTCTCGTTCGGGTGCAGGGCGTGCGGCAGCCACTTCAGCCAGTCCCAGTCGGCACGCCGCTCGGGTGCCGCCACCACGCCGATCCGCAGTTCGTCGGGGGCGTGGAAGAAGGCCAGCTGCGCCACCATCGCCCGGGCCAGTGCGCGGGCGGACTCGGTGGCGTCGGCCGCCTCGGCGCCCGGAGCACCGGTCCCGGCCGCACCGCCGCCGGGAGCGCCCGCGGCCTCCTCGCCCGCGCCGACCCGCAGCAGCACGTGCGCGTAGCCGCGGACGTGTACCGCGATCGGCTGCTCGGGCAGCGTGCCGTAGGCGTGGATGAACCGCCGCAGCGCGTGCGCGCTCAGCGGCTCCAGGTCCTCGACCGGCTTGGTGGCCAGCGGGGCGAGCCGGACGGCCAGCCGCTGCGAGCCCACCGCGATCCGCACGTCGCCGAAGTCGGGGTGGGCCGCCCGGCGCTCCCACAGCCGTGAGGTGCGCACCATCGAGGCCAGCGCGGCGGGCTCCGGGTGCCGCCAGGCCAGCGCCCGCTGCTGCTTGACGGTGTGACGCCGGACCTGGCGGCGGATCTGCGACAGGTAGCGCAGGTAGTCCCGGCGTTCCCCGCGCAGCTGCCGCTTGCGGTCGCTCTCGCCCCGGATCATCTGGGTGAGCAGCATGCCGACGGCGGACAGGCCCATCATGCCGATCGCGACGTACGTCAGCGGGCCGCCCGAGGAGTTCGGGTTGAGGAAGATGAACACCATCGACAGCGAGCTCAGCGCCATCGGCGCCATGGTGAGCATGGTGGACAGCCCGCTCTGCGGCTCGGGCAGACCGGGTGGCTCCTGCAGCTGGATGTCGCCGTCCGGCATCTCCGGCCCGGAGCGCCTGGGTGGACGCTCAACCACGACCTGACTCAACGGGCCTCTCCTCACACACGCGTGGACTTCTCCGCCCCAGGGCACGGAGCGCGGTCCCGGAAGGTTCAGCGAATCGGTGCGGATTCCGGTGAACCGCCGCCGCCGGTGTTTCCGTGCAGCCGGGCGAAGGCCCGCAGACCGGAGGAGGGAACGCATGAGTGGTGGAGCCGTGGCCGGCCTGTGCAGACTGAGGTTCCGTGCGCCCGAGTCGGCGTTCGAGCTGGCCGTGCCGTCCGACGTGGTCCTGGCGGACCTCGTTCCGGCCGTGCTCGGGCACGCGGGCGCCGAGACCGAGGAGGCGGGTGCCGAGCACTCCGGCTGGGTCCTGCAGCGGATCGGCGAGGAGCCGCTCGACGAGGAGCTGACGCTGGAAGCGCTCGGGCTGCGCGACGGCCAGGAGCTCTTCCTGCGCCCGCGCACCGCCGAACTGCCTCCGGTCCACTTCGACGACCTGGTCGACGGGGTGCGCAGCGGCATGCTGGAGCGCCGCGACTCCTGGCGCCCGGCGCTCACCCACCACCTCGCGGTGGCCGTCGCGCTGGTCGCGCTGGCCGGTGGCCTGGCGCTGCTGTTCCTGCCGGGCCCCGCCCAACTGCGCTGCGCGACCGCCGCGGTGATCGCCGTACTGCTGCTGGTCGGCGCCGGCGGTGCCACCCGCACGGTGGGCGACGCCGCCGCGGGCACGGCCCTGGGCGCCGCCGCGATCGGCTACGCCGTCACCGGCGCCACCCTGGTGCCCGGCCTCGCCGGCACGGACCGGCTGCTGTCCGGCGGGTCCGCCGGCGCCGGGGCCGCCGTGCTCGCCCTCGCCGTGGCCGGCGCCTCGGCGCCGTTCTTCCTCGCCGTCCTGTTCACCGGCCTGGTCGCCCTGGGGGCCGGCGTGCTGGCCCTGCAGGACGTGCCGCCGGGGCACTCCGCGGCGATCCTGGCCTGTGCCGCGGTGCTCTCCGGGGCCTTCGCCCCGGGCCTCTCCTTCAAGATCGCGGGGCTCAGGGTGCCCGCGCTGCCGCGCAACGCCGAGGAGCTCCAGGAGGACATCGAGCCGTTCCCGGCCGAGTCCGTCCTCGCCCGCGGCGACGTCGCGGACGGCTACCTGACCGGTTTCCTCGCCAGCATCGGGCTGGTCTGCGTCGCCTGCCTGACCCTGCTGACCGACGCGGACGGCTGGGGCCCGGCCGCGACGGCCGCCGACCTCGCCGTGCTGCTCCTGCTGCACGCCCGCGAGATCGGCAGTCTCCGGCAGCGCCTCGCCGTGCTGCTGCCCGGCCTGTACGGGCTGGTGCTGCTGGCCGGCCGGTTCGGACTGGGGGGCGAGTGGCAGGACCGGCTCGCCCTGCTCGCCGCGCTGCTGGGCGCCGCCGCGGCCATGCTGGTCGTCGCCTGGACGGTGCCCGGCCGCCGGCTGCTGCCCTACTGGGGGCGTGCCGCCGATCTGCTGCACTCCCTGGCCGCCGTCGCCCTGCTGCCGCTCGCCCTGCAGAGCCTCGGCTTCTACCACCTGATGCGGGGCATGGCCGGCTGACGCCCCGCCCACCGCCCCGACCGTCCGAACCACCGATCCCGGAAGAGGTCCCATGCAGTCCAGACGCGACCAGGTGCAGGCCCACCTGTTCGTGATGAGCCGGGTCTCCTCCGGGATGCTGCGCGCCGAGCCGGACGCGCCCGACACCCCCGTCGCCCGGACCACCCGCGGCGCCGTGGTCGGGCTCGCCGTCGGCCTGCTGATCGGTGTCGGCGCCGGGGTCTACGGGCTCGTCAAACCCGGCGGCGCGACCGGCTGGCAGAAACCCGGCACCTTGGTGGTGGTCGAGGAGAGCGGGGCCCGCTACCTGTACGCCGGCGGTCAGCTGCGCCCGGTGCTCAACCAGGCCAGCGCCCGCCTGCTCGCCGGGGACCAGTTCCGGTCGGCGACCGTCAGCGCGGCCTCGCTCGACGGCGTTCCGCGCGGGGCGGTGGTCGGCATCGTCGGCGCCCCCGACGGCCTTCCGGCCGACCGGGACCTCGGCCAGGCCGACTGGTCCGCCTGCGCGGTCCAGGCTGCCCAGACCGCTCAGAGCGGCCAGACCGCGCAGGGCACGCGGGCCCCGGCGCAGCTGTCCCTGGCGATCGGCCTGCGCCGCGGCGCCCGGCCGCTCACCGACGAGCAGGCCGTACTGGTGGCCGGACCCGACGGTTCACCCCAACTCGTCTGGCGGGGACGGAGGTTGCGGGTGGACGCCACCAACGGCGGGCTGCTCGCCCTCGGCTACGGCAGCGCCACGCCGTATCCGGTGACCGCAGGCTTCCTCGACACCCTTCCGGTCGGCCCGGACCTCAGGGCGCCCGAACTGCACGGGCGGGGCGCGGCCGGCCCCGCGCTGGCCGGCCGGCCCACCAAGATCGGCCAGGTGTTCACCGGCCCGGGCGGCGAGAACTACCTGCTCACCGAGGACGGGCTCGTCCCGCTCGGAGAGACGCTGTTCCGGCTCGTCCAGGGCGATCCGCGCATCCAGCAGGAGGCCTACGGCGGTGCGCCCGTCACCCTCGGGCCGGTCGGCCCGGCCGACCTCGCGGCGCACAGCGCCCCCGCCGCCGCCGCGGCCGCCTGGGTGGGCGCCGAACTGCCGAACCGTCCACCCCAGTTGGCGACGGTGGGGCACGGGCAGGTGCCCTGCGCCGACCTGCGCCCCACCGCCGGCCCGGCGGCGGTCACGGTCGGCCTGCTGGACGCCGCCGTGGTGGCCGGACAGCCGCCGGCCGCCCAGCCGGGCGTCACCCCGGCCTGCAACGGGGCCGACCGGATCGTGGTCCGGCCGGGCGGCGGCGCCCTGGCGCGGGCCGTCACCGGATCCGGCGCCGGCTCGACCCTCTACCTGGTCACGGACGCGGGGGTGAAGTACCCGCTGCCCTCACCCGCGACCGCCAGGCAGCTCGGCTACACCAAGGCCGCCCCGGCGGCCGTCCCCACCCGGCTGCTCGGCCTGCTGCCCACCGGGCCGAGCCTCGACCCGGCCGCTCTCACCAGCGGCGGCGTGGTCGAGACGCCCACCGGCACGAACCCCTGCGGGGGCTGAACCCGAGGGTCCGCGCGTCCGTTCACTATGCCGGGCCGCGGACCCCTGACCCACCCGGAGGCGCCGGCGACCGGCCGGCGCCCGCATCAGAGAAGGGATGTCGCATGGCCGGCAACAACATGCTCAATGACCCGTTGGTCGTCCAGCACGTGCTGACGACCGTGGAGTCGCAGGACCAGCACATGCAGGACACCCAGCGCCAGATCCACGCCATCGTGGAGGAGGTCAACGCGCACTTCCAGGCCGCCGCCAGCACCGTCTTCTGCCAGAAGATGGAGGAGTGGCAGCGCAAGTACGACGAGGTCCGCGCGCAGTACGGCAAGTTCCACGAGCTCCTCACCAGCGGTGCGGGCCTGATCCAGGGCGCCGGCCAGGACTCGGTCCAGGTCGTCTCGGGCCTCGGGGTCGGCGACGACATCGTCAAGGGCCTGAGCTGACGCGGGCCGGCGGGCCGGACCGCCGGCGCACCCACCGGCCGGGTCAGGGCCGGGACCACCACCGCCCTTCGAAGGAGAGCAACGATGTCCGACGGCAGGATCGAACTCCACCACCACCAGATCGAGGAAGCCGCCGCGCTGCTGCGCCAGCAGGGTGAACTCATGCACCAGATGATGGAGCAGACGCGCACCTTCCTGACCCAGGGGCTGGGTCACGAGCTGCACGGCACCTACGCCGACGGCGGCCAGGCGTACGCCGATGTGCTGGCCAGCGCCGACACCGTCATGGGCGAGGACATCACCAAGGCCGCCGCGGCCCTCGACGAGGTGCACGGCCTCATCCGCGACTCGGACAACCGGGCCGGTTCCAACTTCCAGAGCTAGGCCCGGGTGAGTCGCGATGACCGACGACGAGAAGGCCGACGAGGCGTGGAAGAAGAAGGAGGAGGAGAAGAAGAAGCAGCAGGAGAAGGACTACCGGGACAAGCAGGACCAGAAGGAGAAGGATGACGCCAACACCTTCAAGGTCACCGATTCCTGGCTGATCGACTTCGCCCACACCAAGCTGACCACGATGCTGCAGGACCTGCAGACCCACCCGACCCGGGTGGCGCTCCAGCAGTTCGTCCTGGGGATCGGCGGCGGAACGGCACCCGGCGACTACTCCCACCTCTTCCCCGGCGCCGGCACGGTGCAGCCCAGCGTCCAGAAGATCAAGGACACGTTCACGAACTACTGCAAGTCCCTGGAGCAGCAGTTCAAGACGCTGGAGGACCAGGTCAAGAAGATGATCGACGACCTGGAACGCGCGCAGCGGGACCTGAAGAACGGAGCGGACGACGCCCTGTCGGCCGCTCAGATGATGTACCTGATCAGCGACGTCCTCGGTACCGGCGGCAGCCTCAAGTAGGCCCCACCGAGTACCCCGCACCCGCCCCGACCGACGGCCCCCGCGCCGTCACCTCCACCCGCGGGGCGGGCCGGACCCCTCCCCGGCCCGCCCTGCGCCCCCGACGACCCAGGAGCTGTGACACCGATGGCCACCACCAACTGGGAATCCTCGCTGCCGGTGTTCTCGAGCTCCGACCGGACGACCTTCACGCAGCGCAGCTCCGTCAGCGGCGACGACAAGGTCAAGTGGATCGCCAGCCACAGGTACGAGACCCTGGCGTACTTCAAGATGCCCAGCCCGGACGGCAAGGGCGAGGGCTACGACTGCTGGTGGTCGTTCAACTACATCAACCCGGACGGACAGCAGTACAGCCACGTGATCGGCTGCACCCTCAACTGGCCGCAGTTCGAGGCCGAGACGACCGATCTGGGGAAGTGGATCCGGCAGGGCTACGACGTGCTCATGCCGCTCGCCCACTCGCCGTACGAGAACGACGTCCTGAGCGTGTGGAGCTTCGACGCCGCCGTCGACATGCTGCACGGCGCCGAGCAGCTGCTGCACACCTGGGCGCCCATGGTCAACCAGTGGGCGGGCGACATCGCGGCGCCGGGTGCCGACTGGACGGGCACCGCGGCGGGCCAGTTCAAGACCATGCTGTCCATGTTCGGTGCCGAGATGGAGGACCTCGCCAAGGACGTCCACGACAGGGACGCCGCCGGCAAGCTCAAGGCGGCCCGGGAGGCGGTCGGGACGGCGGTCCTGGCCATGTGGAACGCCCAGGAGAACTACCGCAACAGCCGGAACGCCTGGCCGGTCAACCCGCTCCACGACGCGCTGCTGGAGGGCATGTCCACGGCGAAGGTCACCGCCAGCCCCACCCTGGTGCCCAACCTCGACGGCGGCGCCACCACCTACGGCGTCCCGGAGTTCGTGGTCACGACGGCCTGGGGCGACCCGCACGGCGACGACTTCTGGAAGAAGGCCGAGCAGCGGGCCAAGGAGATCTGGCTGAAGAACGTCGCCGACATCCTGGACCCGGGCGCCAAGACGGCGCTCGACAGCCTCGACAAGGGGTACGTCCCGGCCATCAAGGCGCTGAACGACCCGGTCAAGACGGTGCAGATGAGGCGGCCGTACACGCCTCCGGCCGACACCCCGCCGGGCGTCAACGGCCCCACGTCGGACGTCAACAAGCAGCTGTCCGACATGAACAAGAACATGAACGACTCGCTCAACAGCCTCAACAAGGGGATGAACGACAACTTCAACACCATGGCCGGCGGCCTCGACAAGAACCTGAAGGACACCCTCGGCGGCGGCCCGGGCAGCCTCGGTGGCGGTTCCTCCGGGGTGGGCGGTGGCGGTTCGGGCTTTCCCGGGCTCGGTGGCGGTGGCGGCTCGGGCGTCCCGGTGCTCGACCAGAACGGCAAGCAGATCTTCGACGCCAACGGCAACCCGGTCAACGTGCCGCCGGGCAGCCACATCGACCCGACCACCCACCAGGTGATCGGCCCGGACGGGCGGCCGGTGCTCGGCCCGGACGGCAAGCCGATCACCGTCCCCGACGGGGCGACCGTCGGCACCGGCCCGGGCGACCACATGAAGGTCCCGCCGGGCTCGCACATCGACGAGAACGGACGGGTGGTCGGCCCGGACGGCAAGCCGGTGCTGGACGGCAACGGCAACCCGGTCGTCGTCGATCCCGGCTCCCGGATCGACTCCGACGGCACCCTGCTGGACCCGGACGGCAAGCCGATCTCCGAGCTCTCCCAGCTGCTGGCCGACCAGCGGCACGCCTTCAACGCCGGGATCGACGGCGGCGGCGGTGACGGCCTGCTCGGCGGCGACGGGTTCCGCTCCGGCACCTACCACCCGAGCGGCTCGCCGTTCGGCGGCTCCTCCGGCGGCTCGGACGGCCTCGGCCTGGGCGGTTTCCCCGGCACCGGGCTGCTGCCCGGCGGCCGCAGCGGCATGAGCTCCAAGGCGATGGCCGTCGGCGGCGACCCGAACACCGCCCAGGCCCGGGCCGCGGCGGAGGCCGCCGACGCCGCCGAGAAGGCCGCCGCGGCCAAGGCGGCGGCCGAGGCCGAGAAGAACGCGCTGACCGGCAAGAACGTCCCCACCACCGGCGGCATGCCGCCGATGATGCCGCCCGGCGCGGGCGCCGGCGCGCCCAACCAGAAGGACAAGGACCGCCAGCGCACCACCTGGCTGGCGGAGGAGGAAGAGGTGTGGGGCACCGAGAGCACCGCGGTCAGCGGCGTCATCGGACGCTGACCCCCGCCCCGCCCCCCGTGAGAGCCGGCCCCGGCCGGAGACAAGGAACGACCATGTCAGCTCCCACCGACCGCTTCGGCCCCGACGACCTGTTCGCCTCGATGAGCGAGGAGATCGGGCAGGCGATGGAGGCCATGCGGGAGCACCAGGCGAAGGCCGAGGCCGTCCAGGCCGAACTCGCCAAGTCCTCCGCGACGGTGACCTCCAAGGACCGGATGGTCACCGCCAAGGTCGGCCCGCAGGGCCAGGTCCTGGCTCTGACCTTCCACACCACCGGCTACCAGGAGATGGCGCCCGCCCAGCTCGGCAAGCTGCTCACCGACCTGCTCAACGAGGCCCGGGCCGCGATGGGCGAGCAGGTGATCCAGGCGATGAAGAGCTTCGAGGGCGTCGGCGACATGCTCCGGCTCTCGCTCAGCGGCGGCAGCAACCTGGACCAACTGCTGGAGCCGCTGCGCGCGATGAAGCCCGGCTACGACGACGACGCCGAGGCGGAGCGCCGCCGGGCCGGCCGACAGGAGGAGTTCCATGAGTGAAAAGATCGACGTCTTCGCGAAGACCCAGGACCTCAAGCGGCGGTTCGCGGAGTTCCCCGAACTGGCGGCCCTGATCGACAAGATCAACCAGGACGTCAAGGGCATCAACGACGCCAACACGAAGGTCGGCGGCGACGACGAGATCGGCAAGCAGTACCACAGCCAGGTGGACCAGGCCACCAAGGACCTGGACGACCTGATCAAGAAGATCAAGGAAACCGTGGACAAGGCGGGCGAGAACGGCATCAACCTGGTCGCCGAGCTCGACTACGCGGAGGACTCCGCCCACGACATCATGAACAGCCTGTAGGAGAACCGACCGTGTCGTACCCGTCCATCGATCCCGGCCAGGGAGGCGCCCAGTTCTTCACCGTGGTCTCGGGCATGCCCTGGCCCGAGATCAAGGAGGGGGACCTGCGGGAGGTCCGGGACGCGTACGAGCGGCTGGCGGAGGAGCTCCCCAGGCTCAAGGAGCTCATCGCCACGGTGGCGGTCAAGGCCCGGCAGGAGTTCGAGGGCGAGGCCGCCAGGTCCTTCAGCATCGCGATGAACGAGTTCATCGGCGTGGGCGGCGGCTCGGACTACGTCGGGTCGGCGGCCGACGTCGCCAAGCAACTCGCGGACTGCGCGGGCGACGTCGCCAACTCGGTCGAGTACACCAAGTGGATGGCGATCGCCCAGCTCGTCCAGCTGATGTTCGAGATCGCCATGGCGACCCTGTGGGCGCCGTTCACCTTCGGGGAGAGCTTCGCCGGCCTGTCGCTGAAGTACTTCTTCACGCGCCAGGCGCTGTTGATGCTGCTGAAGTTCCTGCTCAAGTCGATCCTGATGCACTCCTTCTCGGGCATCGTGACCGCGATGCTGATGGACTCGATCATCCAGGGCATTCAGTTCGCGCACGGCGACCGGCACTCGTACGACATGGACTCCTTCAAGCAGGGCGTCCTGAACGGGTTCGTCGGCGGCGTGCTGGCCGGTCCGATCAACCTGCTCGGCATGGGCCTCGGCAAGCTGATCGGCTCCCTGATCGGCAAGAGCGCCGGATCGGTCCTGTCCGAGGAACTGTCGTCGCTCATGAAGAACGGCGACAAGGAGGCCCTCAAGCACCTCCTGAACACCGTCACGAAGAAGGCGGAGGGCTCGGCGCTCAAGGACCTGGAGAAGGCCGGCGCCACGTCGATCGGCAAGGTCGGTGGCGAGGCTCTGGAGGGGGCCGGCAAGGGCGGCGCCACGTCGATCGGCAAGGTCGGTGGCGAGGCTCTGGAGGGGGCCGGCAAGGGCGGCGCCAGGACGGGCGGCAAGCTGCTCTCCGACGAGGAGTCCAAGGCCTTCGCCAAGTCGCTCGGCCAGCAGATGCAGAGCGTCGAACCGTGGCTGAAGGAGGGCTTCGGCAAGGCCGGCGCCGGCTCGGTCGCCGAGCGCTTCAGCGAGAACCTGGCCGGCACCTTCGAGAAGCACCTCGGATCGGCGCTGGGCGAGGACGCCGCCAAGAAGCTCGGGCAGGAGTACGCCGAGGCCTTCGTCGCCGGGTGGACCAAGCACGGGGCGGGCAACGAGTCGCTGGGCGTCGTGCTGCGCTCCATCCTGGAGCACGGCGGGTCGGAGATCGGCGAGCACGGCATCTCCGCGCTGGCCGAGCACCTGCCCAACCTGGCCGCCCACATGGGCGAGGGCAGCAAGTTCTTCCAGCTCGGCTTCGCGCTCGGCTCCCAGCTGGTGGAGGGCGCGCAGGGCAACCTCTCCGAGGGCTTCTACAACCTCATCTTCGACGACAAGCACCAGTTCACGACCAGCGCGGCCACCTTCGGCTCGGGCCTGGCGATGGGCCTGCTCGGGAAGGCCCTGCACCACGGCTTCGCCATGACGGGCATCGGCCACGCGTGGACCAACCTGATCCAGAGCACCCAGTTCAAGGCGATCGGGGAGGGCCAGGGCGCCTACTTCCCGCTCTACCACCCGATCTCCATCCTGTCCCTGGCGAGCAACCTCGCCGGCCACCCGGCGCCCTTCCCGGTGCCCCGGCTCGGCCCGGGCCACGAGGTGGTGACGGCCGGTCACGTCCTCGGCTACTCGCGCGGGCTGAACGAGGCACCGGACGTCGAGTACGCGGCGCTGTTCGCCAAGGCCTTCGGCCAGGCGGACCTGGAGACGCTGTTCGCCGACTCCGCACCGAAGCCCGTGGTGACCACCTCCACCGGCAGCGGTCCCGCCGCGTCCTCCGGCAAGCCCGACCCGGCCGGCTCCGGCACGGGCTCCGGGAAGCAGGACCCGTCCGCCGGTTCCGGCACCGGAAAGGCCGACCGCCCGACCCCGGTCCGGACCGAGGGCGACGGCGGGGCCAAGTCCGGGCCGGGACGCCCGCCCGTCCGGACGGACACCAGCTGGAGCGGCACCACCCTCGTCGACGACCCGGTGAGCCCCGCCCGGCCGGGCCGGACCGTCGGCGGGGGCACGAGCGGCGGCACCGAGGAGACGAAGCACGCCGTCGCCACCGGTCCGGCCGGCCCGAACCCCAAGCCGCCGACCCCGACCCGCACCTCCGGCGGAACCCCGGACCAGCCCACCGGGCCCCGCCCCGAGCCCGGCCACACCGGCCCCGCCCACCCCGAGCCGCCCCGCCCCACCGGGTTCGACCCCGCCCACACGGACGAGTGGCTGGCGCCCTGGTGGATCAAGGCCGACTTCCCCGAGGGCGCGCTGCCCCACTGGACGGACACCGACCTCACCGCCGCCGCCCACCAGATCCTCCAGCGCCCCGACCGCAGCTACCCCGATCCCGAACGCCCCAGCGGCGCCCTGACCCTGCACGAGGGCGAGGTCAACGGCGTCCGGCTGGTGATCGGCGTCGAGGACGGCCGGGTCTGGCAGATCCGCTACCTCGGTGGCGCCGACACCCCCCGCCCGGACCACGGCACCCCGCCTGCCCACCGGCAGGACGGCCCCACCCAGGACGCCCCCACCCAGCGGACGGAACCCGACCACGGCTCCACCGACCAGCCGCAGCAGCCCTCCCGCCGCCGCGGCCGGGACGAGTACGAGAACGACCACGGCGACACCGGCCAGGACACCCCGTCCGGCCCGACCACCCCGGAACCGGCCGTCAAGCGCCCCCGGCCCGACCAGGGACCGACCTGGGACGGCCGCCCGCCGTTCGACCCGGACGGGAACGCCCCGCGCCCGCTGCGCCCGCTGGACTCCTTCCTGCACGAGTTCTCCGACGGCGACTACGGCACACCCGGCCCGGCGGCCCGGCACGCCCTGGAGCAGGCGCTGGCCGGCCCCGACGGCCCGAAGAAGTTCGCCCACCCGCAGGAGTTCGTCGAGCTGGTCAACCCCAAGGACGGCGACGGCAGCCTGCTCGCCGACGTCAACTGCGTGGCGGCCACCATGGCCTTCCACGCCGGCTTCCACGGGGACCCGCAGGTCGCCCTCACCCTGCCGGAGCGCCACCTCGGCGCGGTCACCGACGCCCAGCACTGGACCGGCTACCCGGCCGAGTACCTCGGCCTGGGCACCACCGGCCTGGACGAGGTCGCCCGCCGGGTCACCGAGGGCGGCCCCGGCTCGGCCGCGATGGTCTTCGCCTGGACCGAGGACGGCAGGGGCCACGCCTGGAACCTGGTGAACGTCCCCGGCGAGGGTCTGGTCTGGGTCGACGCCCAGCAGGGCCTGCACTCCCCGGGCGACCGCCCGCTCCCACAGGACGTCACCCGGGTCTGGGCGATCACGCTCGACCCGGAGAACCGGCCGATCCACGGCGAGGGCGGCTTCAACGCGGCCGCCCTGCACCCGGACGAGAAGTCGGCCCGGCCGATCCCGGCGGAGACCTTCACCGGCACGGACGGCCCCTCGCACCCCGCCCCCCACACCACTTCGCACACCACTGAGCCCGTCACCGAACCGGCCTTCCCGTCGCCCGGCGAGCGCGTCCGGGTGGCCGGGGACGGCCTCTGCCTGCTCAACTCCGTGGCCACCAGCCGCCCGGACGCGGTGCACCAGGTGCTCACCGAGCGCGGCGCGACGCGCTCCGGTCCACGCCGCCCGGCGCCCTCGACGCCCGAGGCGATGAAGCGCGCCGTCCTCGACCACCTGACCGCGCAGGGCCCGGACAAGCTGCCGCCCGAGGTCATCCACAACTACCGCAAGGCCGCCACCCGGGACCTCGCCGACCGCCTCGGCGGGCCGGACCGCACCCAGCTGCTCAAGGGCCTGCTGGACCTCGGCGTCGCCGGCGTCTCCACCCACGAGGTGGTGCCCGCCCGGCTGCTGCGCGACCGTTACGTCACCGTGCTCACCGACGAGTTGACCGCCGCGGGCCTCGACCCCGCGGCGGCCGGGCAGCAGGCCGAACAGAGCGCCGCGTGGAAGTTCAAGAGCCCGGCCGAGCAGACGAAGGCCGAGGACTACCTGCGCGGGCTGGGCAAGGAGCCCGCCGCGGACCCGCACGCGCTGCGCCGGCAGTACATCGACGAGCGGGTCGCCCGGGGCGAGGACCGGCCGACCGTCGAGGCGGAGGTCGGCTGGAACCTCGCCGACGGCGCCACCAGTCCCCGGCAGCAGTTCGAGCACCTGGTCGGCAAGCCCGAGCAGATCGGACTGCACGACCTCACCGACGCCCAGCTCGCCGACCTCCAGATCTGGCACCTCACCGCCTCCGACTTCCCGCTCTCGCCGAAGGAGTTCGCCGGCCTGAGGCACGCGGTGGAGTTCTGGGAGAGCTCCTGGTGGGAGGGGTTCGGCGACACCTTCCCGCCGCTGCTGGCCGACGCCCTCGGCCTGCGGCTGCGCATCCTCGGCCCGGACGGCCACGGCGGCTTCAGCGAGTACGCGCGCTACGGCCGCCCGGACGGCCACCAGGTGACGGTCTACTACAACGGCACCGACCACTACGACGCCAGCCGTCCGCCCGTCCCGGTGCCCCCGGTCAGCACCCCCGCGCCGAAGCACCCGGACGCGCACGACGGCCCGGTGCTGCCGCCTGTGCCGCACAGCGTGCCGACCGTCGGCAGCACGGACCGGCCCGACCCGGTGACGGCGGCCCCGAAGACCGACCCGAAGCCGGTGGCGGACCCGTCGTCCACGCCCACCGTGCCGGTGTCCGAGAGCCGGCCGAAGACCGAGACCGGACCCTCCCCGGCGCCGAAGCACGAGCCGGACCCGGCGCCCGCGATGACGACCGGCACCAAGGGCGAGCCCGCCCCGAAGCCCGAGCCCACCCCGAAGCCCGAGCCCGCCACCGCCCCCAAGGCACCCGAGGGCGCGCCCCGCCGTACGGACGTACCGAGCATCGTCATCACCGAGGCGGAGCACGACCCGCTCGTCCACCCCGCGCCGCCCTCCCCGCCGGTCTCGGTGCTCGCCATGTCCGTCTTCTCGACGGAATCCGGCGGCAGCCAGGGCCACCACGACGACCCCGCCTTCGCACCCAGGAAGCCGCTCGGCCCGGACGAGCTGCGCCTGCCGCCGTCCCGGGTCACCAACCACCGGCGCCTGTCGGCCTCCGACCTCGTGGTCGGTCTGCACGGCGGCGACACGGCCGTCCACCAGCAGATCGTGAAGCTCTTCGAGGCCGGCTTCCCGAAGGACCTGGCCGCCGCGAACACGCTCGCCAAGGACTTCTTCGACCCCGCGACGCTGCGCCCCAAGCTGACCGCGCTCTCCCGCGGCGACGTCTGGGAGGCGCCGTTCGAGACCAACGGCTGGTCGGGCAAGATCTCCGTCCGGGTGGACGTCGACAGCCTGGTGCACCAGGACACCGCCCCGAGCGTCGAGTTCGAGAACGGCTCCGACCGGCACGCCTCGATCGGCCTCCAGAGCGACACCCTGAACCGGTTCAACGCCGGCTTGCAGGCCAAGTTCAAGATCGGCCGGGCTGACATCACCGAGACCCTCGGCTACCAGCACGACTCGCTGAAGGGCGACACCTCGGTGGAGGTCGGCCGCTCCATCGCCCGCGGCAAGACCGTCGAACCCGGCGCCCTGTTCGCGGGCAAGCTCCACCTGGCCGTCGACTTCACCGAACTCACCCACCACGGCAAGCCCGTGATCGCCGAGCCCGGTGACCGGGTGCAGCGGCTGGACATCGGCGCCACCGTCGGCATCCCGGTCCGCGACACCCTGGACGCCCACGGCGCCCCGGTGCCGCTGCCCAAGGACAAGCTGTTCGCCCCGCCCCGGCGCGTGGTCGAGGGCCACCGCCTCGGCGGTTCCGACATCGTGCTCGACGTCTCCACCCACCGGCACGGCCGTCCGGACTCCGACCACCCGATCCAGGAGGTGCTCGACGGCGTCGAGGAGACCGCCGAGGAGGTACTCGGCGGCCTGTGGCCGCAGCTGCGCGAGAAGATGTCCGCCGAGCTCGACCTCTCCCGGCTCCAGCAGGACCTCAAGAGCATGATGTCCGGCGAGCCGACCCGGATCGAGGTGGTCGACGCAACCGGCCTGGTGACCGGATCGGTGGAGATCACCGCCTCCGTCAAGGCGATGTGGCAGAGCGGATCGACCCCGCAGACCGAGTTCAACGTCGGCACCGGCGTCCAGCGCGTCCGCTCGGTCCTGGACAGCACCGGCGACGGACTCCAACTGCCGCTGCCCGGCGTCCTCTCCGGCAGCGGGGCCGACAAGTCGTTCGGCTCCGCCGGCGGCGGCCTCCAGCTCATCAAGGACACGGTGCAGATCTCCGGCAGCAGCCAGGAGGTCCTGCTCACCACGAAGACCAAGGGCGCCGGTGTGGTCTACGACGGCCGCAGCGAGCTGACCCTGACCTTCGAGCGGAAGACCCCGCTCGGGACGACCGTCGACACCGCGAAGACCACCGTCGACTTCCGGGCCCTGATCGAGCAGAGCGAGGCCCGAGGCGTCAAGGACACCGGCGCCGGAGACCCCACCCTCTTCGTCGCGACCGAGTCGCCGCAGCCCCACCGGCCGAAGACCTTCGAGCCCGGGAGCACCGTCCCCAGCCCGCCCGACGACGTCTGGCGGCGCCCGGACGGCACCGGGGGCGGCTTCGGGGACACCAGCACCGTCCGTGACCTGCCCACCGTCAAACCCCTGCACGACGAGCTCGACCGGCTCGGCAAGGAGGTCCTCGGCGGCGCCTGGAAGGACGTCAAGAACGAGGTCCAGCAGCTCTTCAGCCACCCGATGGTCGCCTCCCACCTGACGTCGATGACCCGGCAGACCCCGCTGGAGGCACCCGAGCGGACGGCCGCCAACCTGCTCAAGCACGGCGTCAAGGTCTCCGCCACCGCTCACATCACCGAGCTGGAGTACAAGCGGCCCAACGCCAAGGCCGAGCTCAACCCGGTCGACGAGACCACCTCCTTCAAGTCCGGCCGCCGCCTCCTGTCGGACACCAAGTCCGGCCAGGGCGCCGCCGGTGGCACCGTCCCGCTGCCCGACAAGAACGCGATGGAGACCAGCGGCGGCTACTCCCGCCAGGTCCGCGACCGCGACGGCTGGCGGGACGGCAGCTCCCAGAAGGTCTACGCCAACGGCAAGTACGCCCGCCCGCAGGAGATCTACGACGCCGGGATCGGCGTCGAGGTCAAGCTGACGGTCGACGGCAAGGAGCACACCGTCACCGTCCCGATCCGGGCCGAGGTCAGCCTCGACGCCAAGGAGACCGGCCGCTACACCGTCGGCGCGGACGGGCACGCGCTGTTCACCGGTCCCGGCACCGGCACCCCGGTCACCCACCAGGGGCCCGCCGAGCCGCACGACCCCCCGCGCCGGATCACCGAACGCGGAGCGCTGAGCGCCTCCGACGTCGTGCACAGCTTCGGCAACGGCGACACCGCCGTCATCGACGGTGTCGAGAAGACCCTGCGGAAGCAGTTCGGCTCCGTCCCCGACGACGTCCTGGTGAAGCTCAAGAACCGGTTCGACGCCTTCGCCCTCAAGCCGCAGCTGTCCAAGCTCTCCCGCGGCGGCACGCTCACCGAGCACGTCTCCATCCACGGCTGGGACACCACCGTCACCGTCAAGGCAGGCCTCAACAAGGACTTCAAGCACACGGACACGGTCGAGAAGTTCGAGTTCGAACTGGGCACCCAGACCCGGGTGTCCACGGGCGTCAGCAAGGACCGGCGCGTCCGCGACGTCTTCTCGGCCCCGTTCCGCTTCAAGCTGCCGCACGTCGACCTCGGCCTCAACCTCTCCCGCCGCAGCGACTTCGTGCGCGGCTCCACCGCGGACACCACCGGCGCCACCGTCTCCAAGGGCAAGACGGTCGAACCGGCCGGCCTGTTCAGCGGCACCGCCGACTTCACCGTCCACATCGAGGCGAAGAAGCTCGGCGAGAAGGTCACCGCGCCCGACCTCACCGTGCCGGTCCACACCACCGTCGCCGTCCCGCTGCGCGACGCCCTGCCGCACGGCTCCACCGAGACCGCGCCGCTGAAGAAGCCGCTCGACCCGCCCGCCCGCGTCGAGCGGACCCATCGGCTCGGCTCCTCCGACGTCGTCACCGACGTCTACCCGCTGCGCCCCCGCGGCGGAGGCGGCCCGCACCCGGCGGGTGGGGAGGACCACCGGTCGGTCGGCGAGACCGCCGTGGACGGCATCGACCGCCGCGGCGCCAAGGTGCTCGGCTCGGACTGGGCCGGCATGAAGGAGAAGATCCTCGCCGAACTCGACGTCACCAAGCTCCAGCCGCAGCTGAAGTCGATGATGTCCGGCCACGAGATCGTGGTGAAGCACGGCCGCAGCACCGTCCGGATCACGGCCGGCGTCTCCCGCCTCGAGCACACCGGGGAGACCGCGCAGACCGAGTTCAACACCGGTACCCAGGTGCAGAAGTCCTTCGCCAGTTCCGACGGCGTCACCAGCTACGGCGCCGGGCGCGGCAACACCGTGACCGTCTCCGCCCAGGGCACCAGCAGCCCGCTGCCGGTCGGACCGGCCGTCACCGCCGGTGGGTCCGTCTCCCACTCCTGGGGGCACGACCAGCTCGACGTCCAGGCGCAGCGCACCACCGCGGGCGCCGCCACCAAGACCAAGCTCGCCGGCAGCGTCTACACCGGCGAGGCGACCCTGTACTTCCGGATGGAACGCCGGCCGCTGGTCCAGCTCGGCGGCCCGGACCGGCTGGTCCGGCCGGACTCCTCCACGACCACCCCCGGGACGGCCTTCGAGCACGTCAAGTCGGCCGCCGGGCAGGCCTGGCGGGGAATGCGGCAGCTCGGCAGGGTCGTGCACGGCATCGACACCGCGAAGGTCGGTTTCGAGGCGGCGGTCGAGGCGGGGGAGGGGCGCCCGTCGAAGGGTCCCAAGCCCACGCCGTTCGAGGCACCGGAGCACCGCACCGCGCCCGCCCGGCCGCCGGCGCCCACCGAGCCGCCGGTCGAGACGGTCGTCAAGGCGCCGCCCGCCCGGGTCTGGACCGAGGGCCTGCGGGACATCGACGTCATGCGCTGGCTCGGCGACTCCGGCGGTGTGCAGGACCTGCTGCGGGTGAAGGGCCGCACGTTCTTCGGCAGCCGCACCTGGGACCGGCTGGAGGGCCTCGCGCGCAACACCGCCGACCACACCCAGCTCGCCAGCAACTTCGGCGCGTCCACCCGGGGTGAGCCGCTGAGCACGCCCTCGCCCGGGCGGCGGCTGCTGGTGACGGACGGCGGCGTGCAGGTGAACCTGAAGGTCCTGCAGCTGGAGTACGACCGCACCGACGGCAAGGTCGAACTCAGCCCCTCCAACGCGACCTCGACCAGCTCCACCAAGACCAGGCTCGACTGGTCGCTCTGGGGCGGCCAGATCCAGGGCGGCGTCAAGACGGACGTCGGCGTGGCCGAGGGCACCTTCCAGGCCATCGTCGGCGGGTCGCACCGAACGCGCGAGGGCCTGTCGGTCGGCAACGCGGGCCAGGTCGTCTCGCACGCGAAGTTCAACACGCCGATGGCGCGTTACGACGGCTTCGCGGAGGTCGAGGTCGTCTTCTTCAAGGGCAAGGAGAAGCTGGTCGAGAAGGGCGTCATCCCGATCACGGTCGACATCCCGGAGCGGGAGACGGTCGATGCCAAGGTGATGAGCGACCACTACCTGACCTTCAGCGAGAACAACCCGGACGGTCTCGCGACGCCGAAGCACCCGCAGCCGAAGCCGGACCCCGCGACCGCGCCCGATCCGGCGTCGACGCCCGATCCGGTGACGCCCCCGAAGGCCGAGCCCGCGGCCCCGGAGGCGAAGCCGGCCCCCGTGCCCCCGGAGGCCGCTCCGAAGCCGGACCCGGCCTCCAAACCCGATGGTGCTCCGACGGCGGAGCCTGCTCCCAAGCCGGAGGCGGCACCGACGCCCGAGGCCGCTCCGACGCCCGAGACCAAGCCGGCTACCAAACCGGATTCGACCTCCAAGCCCGAGGCCGCTCCGAAGCCGGACCCGACCTCCCAGCCGACCCTCCCCTCCCCGCGCCCCGGGGACCCGTCGATGGGCAAGGCCGGCGATGACGTCTTCCACTCCCTCGCGAACCCCGGGCCGGCCGTCCCGCTCGACACCGACGGGGCCGGCCACCCGAAGCCGGAGACCGTCGAGCGGACGGAGGCCCCGCCGGTGCCCGACCCGGTCGGGAACCCCGAGCCCGGCCCGCACCCCGACCCGGCACCGCCCGCGCACAGCGGCCCGAGGCTCGCGGACCTCATCCCCGAGTCCTCGTGGTGGCGGCTGTTCATCGACGCCAACGTCCACCAGGACGCGCTCGTCAACTCGCCGTCCGACGCCGCGAACCACCTGGACCGGACGAAGTACCCCGGTTTCCGGCAGAGCATGACCGAGCTGTTCCGTGAGGTGCTGGACGGGACGTCCGGGTCCGGCCGTGACTGGTCGCGGATCGACGTCCACGCCTACGAGGAACTGCACAAGCTCGCCACCCAGCACCTGGTCGAGGGCTCCGGCCGGAACGTCGCCACGGAGTGGTCCGGCACCAAGGGCGACCGCCTGCACACCACCATGCGCGGCACCGGCCGGACCACCGTGGCGTCCGACCTCGCGGACGACCTCGTCAACGGTCGTCAGCTGCTCGGGGACATCACGGCCAAGCCCGGCTCCACGAAGGGGCTCGGGCTGCCGCTGGTGGCCTTCTCCCGTGGGCAGAAGGGCGAGGGCGTGATCTCGATCAGCTACGCCCACGGCGAGGCGCCCGGCCACGTCCAAGCGGTCCTGGACCGCTACTACACCGAGGTCGCCGCGGCCACCGACGACCGTGCGAAGGTGCTCGCGATCGCCAAGGTGACCCGGGCCCTGCAGATCATCCAGCCGTTCTCCGACGCCAACAGCCGCGTGAACGTCAGCGTGCTGATGCAGAAGTTCCTGCTGGAGCAGGGTTTCAGGCCCTCCGTGCTGACCAACTCCTTCGAGCTCTTCCTCGGCGGCTACACCACGCACGAGATCGCCGACCACCTGGTCGAGGGCATGGACCGCTTCGACCAGTACGTCGCCGGTTCGCTCGGCGACCAGTTCAACACGGCCGCCGGCCCCGCCGACCACACCCTGATCACTCAGATCGGCGATGCGATCGGCCTGCACGCCGGCACCGGACCGGGCGACGCGGCGGTCCACCACCACCAGGTGCTCGACCTGGTCCGGCTCGGGCGTTCGCTCTACGGCACCGGTGTGCCCTCCCTCGACGCGTCCGGCGTGGAACACCTCAGGACGGCCCGGGACCTGTCGGACCTGGCCCACGCGATGTTCCCGGGCCATCCGACGGAGACGGCCGTGGCGAGCTACGCGGACCACCTGTACGAGCCCGGCGAGGACGGCGTGAGCGGGGAGCACCTGCGTGGCACCGCCGACGCGATCGAGCGGACGACCGCGGCGGGCCTGCCGCTCACCGAGGCCAACATCCGTGCCCACCTGCCCGGCATCGAGGCCGAGGGGCTGACCGACGCGGACCGGAAGCTGTGGCACGGGCTCGCCGACGAGCCGCAGACCGCCCCGGCCCCCACCGCCCCTGCCGCGGTGAAGCTCTCCTGGGACTCGGTGCACTACGAGTCCCCGCAGGACGGGCTGGACCCGACCCCGTTCGACGTCCGCGAGCTGTCCGGTGACGGCCCGCTGGACCCGGCGGGGCTGGAGGAGGCGCTGATGCCCCGGCTGATGTCGAAGGACCTGGGGTCGTTCCGGATCGTGCTGCGGGTGGAGGACGGGCTGCTGACGGATCCGAACGCGGCGGCGCGGCGGGTGGCGGACACCTTCATGGCGCCGGTCGACCTGCTGCTGGCCGAGCCGGACGGCGGGGTGCGCCTGATCCGCTTCAACCACGAGGGCTTCCCCTACGAGCACACGACCCTCCAGGTCGACCACCCGGCCGGCGGCGCCACGCCCGGGCAGCACCCGCAGCCGGAGCACCCGGTCGCGGAGCCGCCGTCGAACCCGCAGCTCGAGCACGTGCAGCTCGAGCACGTGCAGCCCGAGCACCCGCAGCCCGAACACCCGGGCACCGCCGAGCACGCTCCGCGTCCCGAGCGGGTGCACGAGATCGTGGACGCCCTCGTCCACGCCCACGAGGGCTCGGACGTGCGCTGGCTCGCCGACCCCGACAGCCCGGCCGCCCAGCTGCACGAGACCGGCACGGCCGTCGCCCGCTTCCCCAAGGACCCGCGGTTCTTCTCCGTCGCCTTCCACTCGGAGCACGCCGACGGCGCCCCGACCTGGCACGGCGAGCGGGTCGGCCCGGAGGAGCTGGCGAGCGTCCTGGCGGAGCTGCGGGCCCGGGGGATCTGGGCGGAGGGCAAGCCGCTGCAGTTCCCCGCCTGCGAGTTCGGCACGGGCAAGGCCTCCTCGTACGCGAGTGAGGTGCTGACCGCCCTGCGGGGCAAGGTGAGCGGCCCGCTGGAGGCGTACGTCCCGGAGGGCAAGCTCTGGTTCGTGCCGAAGCCCACCGGGGCCTTCACCGTCGAGTCGGACGGCCCGGGCCACCTCGTCGTGGCCAAGACCGTCGGCTTCGACTCCAACGGCCTGCCGGTCGTGGTGCCGGGCGGCCAGTGGCTGAAGGTCTCGATACCGGAGAACGCCGCCGAGCACGCGGGCCGGCCCGAGCACGCGGCCCGGCCGGAAGACCTGGAGCACGCGGAGCACCCGCAGCACCCGGCCGAGCCGCAGGTCGAGGAGCTCGGCCCGCACCTGCCACCGGACCTCGCCGTGCCGGCCCCGCACACCGGTCTCCCGGAGGGCCTCCACTGGTCG
This sequence comes from Kitasatospora sp. NPDC087314, assembly GCF_044744365.1. Lineage (NCBI taxonomy): Bacteria > Bacillati > Actinomycetota > Actinomycetes > Kitasatosporales > Streptomycetaceae > Kitasatospora > Kitasatospora sp. NPDC087314. The sequence continues at coordinate 136,838 of NZ_JBIUYE010000018.1, read as the reverse complement.
GACTCCCCGACGGTCGCGCACGAGATGCCGGGTGCGACCCCCTTCGGGAAGCGCGTGGTCTACGACGCGCCCGAATACGCCACGGCGACCCGGGACTTCGAGACCAAGCTCGGGGCGTACTGCCACAACCTGCCGGAGGCGGAGGACGCCGCGCGCCGGACGGTGGTCAAGCTGCTGAACGTGCTCCGGCAGGCCTTCCCCGAGGCGCCGGCGGCGGAGCGGATGCAGACGATCTTCAAGGACGACCCCACGTCCGCGGGCCAGATCGGCACCCAGCTCACCCCGCAGCAGATCGGCGAGTTCCTCAAGCCCGGTGCCAAGACGGGCAACACCCGCGAGCTGATGACGGCGTTCTTCAACGGGGCCTACTTCAACGACTCCGAGTTCAGCCTCAAGAAGCTGCTCAACACCATCATCGAGAAGCAGGACTGGACCCGGGCCGAGCAGCTCGGTCTGAACGTGGCGGCGCTGAAGGAGCACCACGCGTTCCTGGAGGGCCCGGTCCGCAAGGGCCTGTACGAGAGCCTGAGCAAGGTCAGCCCCAAGCACGCGACCATGTTCGAGCACGACGTGTTCGGCACCGGCAACGTGCTGGCCCAGTCGGAGACCTGGTTCTCCGACGGCAAGAGCTACCTGGCCAGCCTGACCGCCCGCCGCCCGCGGCCGGCGAACGAGGTGCCGGGGCCCTCGGCCTTGCAACTGGACGTCACCGGCGTCAAGTTGAGCGAGCGCGAGGTGGCCTTCCTCAAGGTCAACCCGCTGGCCTGGGACGTGGTCGGGCTCCGTCTGGAGGAGGTGCTGTGGGAGAACGTCCCGCTGAAGGCGGACGGTTCGTACGACCTCGACGCGCTCAAGGCACAGCCCGGCGTCCACGACGTGATCGTCGAGCGGGGGGCCCACGGCGCCCAGGTCCTGTACAAGCTGGTCGAGCATCGCGCCGACGTCGATCTCGGCCCCGGTGAGATCGGCCCCGACACGCCGCTCAGCTGGCGCACCGGGGAGTCCGTCCACAAGCTCAGCCCGGACTCCCCCTGGTACAAGGAGGCCAACGGCGGGATGGGCATGCGGCTGGTCGCCGGCATCTCGGCCACCTCGGCCAAGCTGATGACGGCGTTCAAGCTGCTCGACGTCGCCGGGGTCGACCCCGATCACATGGTCAAGGCGCTGTTCGGCTGGATGCTGCCCACCAGCGACCACTCGGTCTACGAGATCCTCAAGGGGGTCGAGCTGACCGGCGTGACGAAGCCGCTGGGCGAGGACACGCTGAAGTCCGCCGAGAACATGTACCGCAACCTGCCGGGCATCTCGCTCGACCAGGTGCGCGGGAACGCGGGCACGGACCACATGCTGCCGCACGAGCAGGTCTACGTCTCGAAGATCACGCAGCAGGACGGCGGCTTCGGGGAACCGGGCGGCCCGCACCGGAACGTGGTCGAGAAGCGGTTCGAGATCTTCGAGGAGATGGCCGCGGGCAAGCCCGACGACGACATCAACGCGCCCGAAGAGGTGGTCGAGGGCGTCAGGAACTGGCTGAACACCAACCACATGACGCCTCAGGAGGTCCTGAGCAAGCTCACCAAGGCCCACTTCTACGCCCTGGCGGCCTACACCGGACCGGTCTTCCCGCTGATCAACGTGATGATGAGGTTCGGCGACTCGCTCGACCGGGCCATGCTGGTCCAGATCAAGCACCTGCTCTGGGGTTCGGGCCCGACACCCCTCTCGCTGGCCTCCCACCCCGCCATCAAGGACCTGCTCCGGCAGCATTCCGCCATCGAGTCCGTGGAGAACGCGAACCGCAAGAAGATCATGGAGCTCGTGAGGACGGACGTCCTGCCGGGGCTCAAGGCGGAGCTGCGCGAACACGCGCGGATGCTGGAGTCGGCGCTGGACCAGCTGCCGCCGGCCGAGGGCAAGGTCTACCGTGGCGCCGCCGCCATCTCGTTCAAGGGCTTCACGGGGCTGTCCCCGGCCTACGGCGGCTCGCAGGTCAGGCACGGTGACTTCACCAGCACCAGCCGCCGGGAGTCCGTCGCGATCAGGTTCCGGGACACCCGCAGGAACGTCTTCGGCACCGAGCCGCTGCTGGTCACCATGGAGCTGACCGGTGGCGGGGCGGCCAAGGACATCTCCGCTTTTTCGGTGGAGATGCAGGAGCACGAGGTGCTGGGCAAGCCGGGGAGCACCTACACGGTGCAGGAGCGGCGGAAGGCGGGCGGCAAGCTCTTCATCAACGTGACGGAGGTCAACTCGCGCTCCTCCTTCCCCACGTTGGGTACGCCGGGAACGCCGGGTTCGGCGACCGTCCGCCAGGCCAAGGAGGAACTGCAGTCCCACCTGGCCGGGATGTCCGGCGTCCGAGGGGTCAAGGAGCACGGGGACCTCTGGGCCCTGGGCAAGGAGATCGGCGTCACGAACGCGGACGGTCTCGGCGGCTGGTCCGCGGCGCACGCCTTCCCCAACGCCAAGACCAAGGAGTCCATGGGGCTGAAGACCTGGTACATCGGCAATCTCGCGGCGGAGCTCCACGGCGGCCCGAACCACGTCGACATCGACCGGCTGCGGAGCGTGCGCCGGATGACGGACGTGGTGCGGGAAGGGCTCAAGCTGTCCCACGAGAACCCCGTGACCAAGGAGGAAGTGGACACCTACCTGAAGCGTCTGAACAAGGTCGAGGACGCCTCGCTGCCGGTCGTGCCGCTGGACCGCCACCGGCTGCTGAAGGTCGTCAACTCGCTCAAGAAGCAGGGGGCGCACGTCTCCTCGTCCGAGGTCGAGAAGAACTGGACGACCCTCCAGGCACCCGGCACCCCCCGAACTCCCCGCACCCCGGGGACCCCGGGCGGCGGCCACCTGACGCCGGCCACGCCGAACACCCCGAACACGCCCAACACCCCGCAGACGCCGACCGGTCACCAGGCCGCCCAGCCCGGCGGACACAACCCGCCCGGGGACCCGCGGCGGCAGCCCGTCACGGTCATCGGCGCGGCACCGAACCTGGAGACGCACGTCCAGAAGCAGGCGGCGATGCAGAGGTTCCCGCTCGACGACCGCTTCTTCACCGTGGCGATGCACACCGACTCCGGATACCCGGTCCACGTGAACCAGCTCATCTCGCCCGACCAGGTGGCGACGGGGCTGCACCAGGCGTTCACGGACAAGACCTGGGACGGCGAGAAGCCGCTGCAGTTCGTGGCCTGCAACCTGGGTTCCGGGATCGAGACGAGCTACGTGGCGCAGGTGATGACCAAGCTGTGGGCGCTCGATCCCACGATCACGGGCTCGGCCTACGCCGGCGACGGGCCGGTCTGGTTCGTCCCGAAGGTCGACGAGAACGGCGTGCCGGACCTCGGCAGGCGCGGGGACCTGGTGGTGGCGCACCGGGTGGGCATGACGAAGACCGGTCGGCCCGGCATCTCCGCCGGCGGGAACTGGTACCGCTTCGACCGCCCGACCGACGGTACGCTCGTCCCGGTCGTCGAGAAGCTCGGTGCCCACCTCCCGCCCGGTGGCGACTCGCAGCCCCGGCCCGAGAACTACCTCCGCGTCGACCACGACGACCAGTACGACGCGCCGATCAGGGGCGCCGTTCCGTTCGACACCGACCAGCCGGACGCGCTGGCCGAGCAGATTTTCCAGGAGCTGATCAAGTGACCGCGGAGTTCACCCTTGCCGCCGTCTTCGACCTGGTCGACCCGTTGACCGGGCCGGACTTCCACGAGGACCACCCCGTGATCGAGGACGGCGACGAGCGGGAGGCGCTGGTCGAGTACCTGGCCTCGGCCACCACCGTGCTGATGACCCCGAGCCTGATGGACGACGTCCTGGACCCGGAGCGGCCGGGCGGTGTGCCGATGAACTACCGCTGCGACGGCCGGTGGATCTGGACCGACACCGTGACCTACTACCTCGACCGGTACGGCCTGGCCCCGGAGCCGGGTCTGCTCGCGCACCTGCGCGAGCGGACGGCGGCGGGCGCTGCGCCCGAGCCGCCGGCCCCGGACGTGCAGGAGCGGGCCGTGGCGTTCCTGCTGGCCCCGCCGGCGGCGGGTCAGGAGACGGTCTGGGAGGTCGAGGAAGGCCTCTGAGGCCACTGCGGCCACGTCGGCGGACGGCCCCCGGCCGGTGGGTGGGAGCTCCACCGGCCGGGGGCCGTCGTCGTGCCCGGGTGGGCGTCAGCCCGCGTGCCGGCCACGGCGGCGCTCGCGGGCCAGCCCGAGGGCCAGACCGCCGACGACCATCGTGCCGCCGGCCACCGTCAGCGCGGTGGAAAGGTCGCCGGCCCCGGTCGAGGCCAGGCTGGTACCGGGCGGCTCCGTCCCGGTGGCCGCGACGGCGGCCGCGCTGCTGTGGGTCGCGGACGGCGTGGTCGTGGCCGTGGCCGAGCTGGTGCCCGGGGCGGTGGTGGGCGCGGTCGTGGGCGCCGGGGCGCTCGCGGTCGGCCTGGCCGTCGGGCTGCCGGCCGGGGCCGTCGCCGGGGTCGTGGCCGGCGCGGTGGTCGGGGTGGTCGTGGTCGGGGTGGTCGTCGGCCTGGGGGCCGGGGCGGCGCCGCCGCGCTCGGCGAGCTGCTGGGCGTACAGGCTCTCGGGCTGCACCGGGGTGCCGGTCGAGACCTGCACGCCGCTCTGCTTGCCCTCGACGGGCTTGCCGACGGTGCCGAAGGCCCAGTTGTGCGCGGTGGGCGGATTCTCCACGCCGTAGTAGCCGACGTTGGCGTTCCACATGACCTGGTTGGCGCCGGCCCAGCCCTGCCCGGAGCCGGCGTTCGAGCGGTTGGTCAGCGCGAGGTCGTCGTTGGGGCCCCGCGAGTGGAGCATGGTGATGTCGTCGTACAGGGTGCCGGTGGCCCACCGCTGGTGCGGGCCGGCGTCCAGCCGGAAGCCGCCGACGTTGTCCGACGTGCAGTGCGAGAAGACGTTCGGCCCGGGCACCCGCGGCCCGGTCAGCCAGGCGTGCACGTTGCTGCCGGACACCTTGCAGTTGACGACCAGGCTCTGCTGACCGTCGATGCTGTACGCGCCGGGCTGGGCGAACGGCGCACGCTGCGGGACGGCCTTCTCCATGCCGGTGGCGGAGGTGTCGGTGATGGTGACCCGGGAGGCGGTGCTGCCGATCGAGCCGACGCCCGCGCCGAACCGGTCGGCGGCGATGTCGCGTGCCCAGGCGTCCTGGACGGCGGCGAAGTCCACGAAGCGGCTGGCGAAGTAACCGTGCTCCTCGTACCCGGCGGCCGAGGTGAAGGCCGAGCCGTCGGCGCTGAAGCCCTCGACGCCGACCTGGCTGATCCGGCCCGGGAAGTCGTACGCCCACACCTTGGCGTGGGTGTACTCCTTCTCCAGGGCGTTGGTCAGCGGGATGTCCAGGGTGACCTTGTTGCCGTCGATCGCCGTGACGGTGCGCTGGAACTGCAGGCCGTCGTTGGGGGTCCAGGGCTTCGAGGCCGTGCCGCTGTCGCGGTCGGGGATGTGGTCCATGCCGAGGGCCTTGATCCAGGCGTCCTCCTGGGGCCGCTGGACGACGATGTTCTGGCCGACCTTCAGCCCGGCGGCGGAGTCGAGGGTCAGCGTGGTCGCGCCCACCGGGACGTAGGCGTCGGTGACGGCGTGCTCGGCACCGCTCTTCTGCGGCGCGCCCTCGCCGGCGATCTCGACCAGCGGGCGGGGCTCGCCCGACGCCACCAGCTTGGTGCCGTCGGCGCCGCTGCCCGCGCCCCGCAGCACCACCCCGGAGGCCTTGATCCGCAGCGGCTTGCCGAGCCGGTACGTGCCGGCGGTCAGCAGCACGGCCCCGCGCAGGCCGTCCGACCCCTGCGGCAGGGCGGCGACCTTGTCGAGCGCCTGCTGGACGCGGTCGCTGTCATCGCCGTTCGCGGCCGGGTCCAGGGTGACGGCGACCTTGGCGGTCGGCAGCGGCTGGGCGCCGTTGCGGTAGCCGGCGTAGCTGAAGTCGGGGATCCGGTTGCCCTGGGCGTCCTGGCCGTACACCAGGCGCCCGTTGGCGAACTTCAGCCAGTCCGTCGCGTCGGGGGCGGTCTTGCCGGGGTTCGACTGCGGGTCGGCGGCGAGGGCCGTCGGCGCTGCCCAGACGGCGCCGAGTCCGGCCAGTGCCGACACGGCGACGGCGGCTCGCAGGGCGCTGCGCCGACCGGCGCGGGGGTGGGACATGGACTCTCCTCGGTCGGGACCTGAAAAGGCTCGACAGTCAGTACGCCCCGATCCGCTCCGGTGGTTCATCGTCGACGGTGAACCACGGCGCGGTGGCCGGTGCGCACCCGGCCGAGGATTTCGGCCGGAACGGTGAACCCTGCACCGGTGCCCGTCCGTACAGGGTGCGGGCGGATCCGGCGGTATGCCGTCGGGCGCCCCGTGGAAGCGGACGATCAAGGGACCCAGGAGCTGTGGTGGGCACGGGCCAGAACGTGAACGGCGGCGAATCGACCGGGTACCAGCTGCCGGCGGTCGCCTGGTTGATGGAGGAGGGGGACGAGGCCGGCGCGGTGGAGCCAGCCGTCGGTCCCGAGCCGGGCCCGGTGGCGCCCGCGCCGCGTACCCGGTTCCCGTCCGCTCCGGTCGGCGCCGTGGCGGAGCCCGTCGCCGCCGAGGCCGTCGCCGCCGAGGCCGCGAGGGCTCAGCGGGCGAAGCCCGGGCCCGTCGCGTCCGGGCCCGCCGCGGCCGGAGGGACGGCCGGGTTCGGCGTGACCGGGCTCGGTCCGGCGCCGGCCGCTGCGCCCGGCAACCCGGCGCCGGCCGGCACCGGTGCCGTGCAGCCGATCGCCGCGCAGCCCGGTGCGGTACCGCCCGGTGCCGGGTCGTCCTCCGAGCCCGGCACCCCTGAGGCCGAGCCCGCGGCCGGTCGGACCGGTGCCCTCGGGGCCGCCCGGCTGAACGCGCTGCGGCAGGCCTTCGTCCGGGCTCCCGGCCGCGCGGCGCGCACCCTCGCCTCGGTCACGCCCATCGGTGCCGCCGCCCCCGGTCCCGCGGCCGGCGGTTCCGACGCGGACGGGCCCGGTCCCGCCGAGCCCACCGCGGAGGAGCGGAGCGGCCGGCTGCGCCGGCTGCCCCGCCCGGCGGTCGCGGCCGCCGCCGTGGGCGTGGTGCTGATGGGCCTGCCGCTGGTCCTCGGCCGGGGCGAGGGCGGGGCCGACCCGGTCGAGGCGACCGGCGCCACCGGGATGAGCCGCGCCGACGCGCCGGTTCCGGAGCCCGCGGTGTCCGGCACGCCCGCCGAAACCCCCGCCGGGACGCCGTCGGCCGATGCCGCCCCGACCGCCGCCCCCACCGGGACTCCGACCGACCCGGCCGCCACCGGGACCCCGACCGACCCGGCTGCGGCGCCCGGCACGCCCGGCCAGCAGCCCGCCGCCCCCGCCCCGGTCGGCGGGGCGCCGCTCAGCCAGCCCGTCGGCCCGGCGCCCGCCGTCCCCGCCGGGGCGGGGACGGCAGCCCGCGCCTCCGCCGGCCGCGCGCCGCAGGCCCCGGCCCAGCCCGCCGCCCCCGCCGCCGCAGCCCAGCCCGCCGCCCCCGCTGCCGCGGCCCAGCCCGCCGCCCCCGCCCCGGCCCAGCCGCCGGCTCCTCCCCAGCCACCGGCTCCTCAGCCGCCCGCGGTGGTCCCGCCGCCGGCCCAGCCCTCCTACGCCGGGTACGCCGGACCGGGCTGTGACTCGGCCGGCACCGGCTACTCCGAGAAGGGCCGGTCCTCCGGTTCGAAGGACTGGGTCACCCGCTCCGACGGCGGCGGGGGCTGCGGCGGCCGGTTCACCTCGGTGCCGATGTCCGGGGACCGGAACAAGGACGACGAGAACTCGGTGGTGTGGACCTTCACCACCGGCCAGGTCTCCTCGGGCAGCTGCCGGCTGTCCGTCTACATCCCGAACAACGGCGACCTCAAGGCGGTCGGCGGCGCCCCCGCCTACTACACCGTGCAGAACGACGGCGGCGGCACCCTCGGCTCGTTCTCGATCAACCAGCCGCAGAACCTCGGGCAGTGGGTGAGCGCCGGCACCTACCCGGTGAGCGGCAGCCGGATCGCGGTCGTGCTCCACACCCGCGGCATCGACTGGGGCGGCACCGCCGGTGCCCACCTGGCCGCCTCGACCGTGAAGGCCGACTGCACCGGATGACCCGCCCCCGCGGCGGACCGGGACCGAGTGACACGCAAGCAGAGCGAAGGGAACACGAGCCATGTCGCGCCACGTGCTGACGGTGTGCCAGGAAGAGAAGGCCGGCGGCACCTACCGCACCATCGGCGAGGCCCTGGAGGCGGCCCGCAGCGGGGCGGTGATCTCCGTCCGCCCCGGGCGGTACGAGGAGAACCTGGTGATCACCAAGATGGTGACCATCGCCGCCGAGGACGCCCGTGGCACCGTACAGATCACCCCGCGGCGCGGCTGCGTGGTCCAGGTGATCGCCGAGGCCGTCCAGCTCACCGGCCTGGTCCTGCACGGACAGGACGACGAACTGCCCGCCGTGGACGTCCCCCGGGGGCAGGCCGCCCTGCAGGACTGCGAGGTGGTCGGCAACTCCTGGACGGCCGTGCTGACCCGGCAGCAGGGGGCGCTGGCGATGCGCGGCTGCCGCGTCGTCAACTCCGCGGGCGCGGGCATCGTGGAGACGTCCACCGGGGCCAGCGTCATCGAGGACTGCGTCATCGAGCACCTCGGCACCTCCGCGCTGGTGATCGGCGAGAGCGCCAACCCCGTCGTCCGCAACTGCGTCATGCGCGACGCCCGGGGCAACGGGGTGTGCGCCAACGGCGAGGCCCGGGGCACCATCGAGGGCTGTGAGATCTCCAGCACCGACAAGCCCGCGATCGCCCTGGAGGAACACAGCACCACCCGGGTGCTGCGCACCACCGTCCGCGACGCGCCCGTCGGGGTCTACGTCAGCTCCGCCTCCCGGGTGCTGCTGGAGGACTGCACGTTCACCGCCACCGCCGGCCACGGCATCGTGCTGGGCGGCGGCACCGACCCGCTGCTGCGCCGCTGCCGTACCGTGCGCACCCGCGGCCACGGCATCCACGTCATCGCACGCTCACGCGGCACCTTCGAGGAGTGCGAGGTCAGCGGCGCGGAGACGGTCGGCGTGCACGTGGCCGACTTCGCCGGTCCGGTCATGACCAGGCTGGTCGTACGCGACTGCGGCGACACCGGGGTCGAGCTCACCGGGGAGACCACCGCCGAGCTGGACCGGCTGGAGGTCCGCGACGTCGGCGGCGCCGGGGTGCGGATCAGCGAGGGCGCCAACCCGTTGCTGCGCCGGGCCACCGTCACCGACGCGCGGGGCAACGGCGTGGAGGCCGTCCGGGACGGCCGCGGGCGGCTGGAGAGCTCCGAGGTCCTGGCCGCGGGCCTGGCCGGCGTTCTGATCGCGGACGGCGCCAACACCTTCGTCGGAGGCACCACCGTGCGGGACGCCCGGGGCCCGGGCGTCCACGTCGGTCAGAGCGGGGTGGCCGTGCTGCGGGACTGCGAGGTGGTCGACTCGGCCTCCGACGGCCTGGCCGTCGACGACGGCGGCGACCTGACCTGCACCGGCGTGCGGACACGCGGCAACCGCCGGCACGGGGCCCGGATCGGGGTCGGCGCACGCGCCGCCCTGACCCGGCTGGAGGCGCTGGACAACACCGGTGACGGGATCCGCGTCGACTCGTCCGAGGCGGTCCGGGTCACCGGGTGCACCGTCACCGGAAACCAGGGCTCCGGCCTGCGCCAGACCGTCCCCAGTACCCGGCTCTCGGTGGAGAACCTGCAGAGCCGGGAGAACCGCAACCCCGACGCGCACGGCTCGGCGAGCGCCGACGCCGCACCCCGGGCGGCGGGGGCCGTCGCACCGCAGCCGGGCGAGGGCGCCGACCCCGCCGACCCCGCCGCGCCGGTCGAGTCCGCGGCGCAGGGGCCGCTGGAGGTGCTGGAATCGCTGGTCGGCCTCGCCGCCGTCAAGGAGCAGGTCGCCACCCTGGTCAACCTCAACAAGCTGGCCCGGCGCCGCGAACTGGCCGGCATGCCCGCCCTGCCGATGAGCCGGCACCTGATCTTCGCCGGGCCCCCCGGCACCGGCAAGACCACCGTCGCCCGGCTCTACGGCAGCATCCTGGCCGAGCTGGGTGTGCTGCGCAGCGGCCACCTGACCGAGGTCGCCCGGGCCGACCTGGTCGCCTCGATCATCGGCGGCACCGCCATCAAGACCACCGAGGTGTTCCAGTCGGCGCTCGGCGGGGTGCTCTTCATCGACGAGGCCTACACGCTGTCCGCCGGCGCCGGGGGCAACGGCCCGGACTTCGGCCGGGAGGCGATCGACACCCTGGTCAAGCTGATGGAGGACCACCGCGACGACATCGTGGTGATCGTGGCCGGCTACTCCGGCGAGATGACCGACTTCCTGGCCAGCAACCCCGGCCTGGCCTCGCGGTTCAGCCGGACGGTGGAGTTCGCCAACTACGAGGTGGACGAGCTGGTCACCATCGTCGAGCGGGCTGCCGTCGGCCACGGCTACGAGCTCGCCGACGGCACCCGGGAGGCGCTGACCGCGCTGTTCGACCGGATGCCCAAGGGTGCCGACTTCGGCAACGGCCGCTCCGCCCGCAAGGTCTTCGAGGAGATGGTGGACCGTCAGGCCACCAGACTGGCCCGGCTGCCGGAGATCACCGACGCCGACCTCGCGGTGCTGGTCGCCGAGGACACCGGGCAGGAGGCCGCCGGGCCGCGGCAGGCCACGGACAGCACCGCCATCCTGGAGGAACTGAGCGCGATGGTCGGCCTGCCGGCCGCCAAGGAACAGGTCGAGGACCTGGTCAACCTGATCCGTCAGGTGCGCCGCCGCGAGGAGGCCGGGCTGCCGACCGCCGCCATCAGCCACCACCTGGTCTTCGCCGGTCCGCCCGGTACCGGCAAGACCACCGTCGCCCGGCTGTACGGGCGGCTGCTGGCCGAGCTGGGCGTGCTGCCCGGCGGGCAGCTGGTCGAGACCGCCCGGGCCGACCTGGTCGGCCGCTACGTCGGCCACACCGCGCAGCTCACCAAGGAGGCCTTCGACCGGGCCCGGGGCGGGGTGCTCTTCATCGACGAGGCCTACACCCTCACGCCGCGCGGCGGGGCCGGCAACGACTTCGGCCAGGAGGCCGTCGACACCCTGATGAAGCTGATGGAGGACCACCGCGACGAGGTCGTGGTGATCGTGGCCGGCTACGAGGACGAGATGCGCGGCTTCCTCGCCTCCAACCCGGGCCTGGCCTCGCGCTTCTCCCGGCAGATCGAGTTCGGGCACTACACGGACGAGGAACTGGTCACCATCGTCGGCCTGCACGCCGAGAAGGCCGGCTACGTCCTGACCCCGGAGACCGTCGAGGCGCTCGGCGGGGCCTTCGCCGCGATGCCCCGCGACCGCACCTTCGGCAACGGCCGCACCGCCCGGCAGACCCTGGAGGGCATGATCACCCGTCAGGCGGGCCGCCTGAGCCGACTCGACGTCTCCGACCTGGCCGAGCTCAGCCTGCTGCTGCCGCAGGACATCACCCCGCAGCGGTCGGGCAGCCCGGTATGACCGGGGGGCGTTGGGTGGGCGTCGCGCTCGCCGGCGCGCTGCTGGCTCCGGCGGTCCCGGCGGCCGTCGCTGCTCCGGTGGCCCCGGCGGTCCCGGCCGCCCCGGCCGCCGCAGCGGTGCCGTCGGCGCCGGCCTCCTCGGCCACTGCGGAGCCCCCGCCGTCGCTCGCGCAGACCCGGCAGGACGTGCAGCAGAACGGCTGCCTGAAGCCTTCCGAGCGCCCGGCCGACACGGCGGGTTGGGCCCAGGCCGCGCTGCGCCCCGAGGACGCCTGGCCGCTGAGCCGGGGCGCCGGCGTCTCGGTCGCGGTGGTCGGCTCCGGGGTGGACGCGGCGCTGCCAGCCCTGGCGGGGCGGCTGCAGCTCGGGCCGCGGGTCTACGGCACGGGCGACGCGGGCCGGGACTGCGTCGGGTACGGCACCTTCACGGCCGCCCTGGTGGCCGGCCGCCGCACCGGCGACGGCGGCCCCGCCGGCCTCGCCCCCGAGGCCCGCGTCCTGGCGGTCGCGGTCACCGACGACGCCGGGGCCACCACCCCCGACCTGCTGGGCAGCGGGATCCGCGCGGCCGTCGACAAGGGCGCCCGGGTGATCGCGGTCGTGGTGCCCGTCCCCGGGCCGAGCGACGCCCTCAGCGACGCGGTGAAGTACGCGGCGGCGCACGGCGCGCTGATCCTCGCCCCGGCGGCCCCGGACGGCCGCAGCAGCAGCGCGCCGGTGTTCCCCGCCTCCTATCCGGGAGTGCTCGCGGTGGCCTCCACCGGGCCGAACGGCCCGGCCGGAGCCGGCCCCGAAGGGCGGGTGGACCTGGCCGCCCCCGGCGAGGGTGTGACCGGTGCCGGGCCCGGCGGCGGCCTGTTCACGGCCTCCGGACCGGGCTGCGCGACGGCCTACGCGGCCGGTGCGGCGGCCCTGGTGCTCGCGCTGCGGCCCGAGCTGACACCGGAGCAGCTGACCCGCCGCCTGGAGACGACCGCCTACCACCCCGGCACCCGGCTGCCGGACGCCACGGTGGGGTTCGGCGTCCTCGACCCGGTCGCCGCCGTCACCGCCTCCTGGCCCGCCGCGGCCCCGGCGGCGGCCCCCGGCGCCCCGGTCCGGGTCGACCCGGGGCCGGACCGCTCGAAGGCCTGGCGGGCCCTCGCGGTGGCGGGCGGCAGCGCCGGCGTGATCCTGCTGGTGGGCTTCGGCGGCCTGACCGCACGGCTCGGCCGCCGCCGGGCGGGACGCGCCGCCGACTGACGGCCCGACGCGGGGAGGGACGGGCGCACCGCGCCGTACCGCCGACCGATGCACCGACGCCACGGTGAACACAACCCACCACGTTTTCCGTTCAACTACATAACGGTGCCGAGGCACGACAGGCGAGCGGCCCGCGTCCAGGGCCGGGCAGATGGGTGAGGTGGACTCGATGGCGACCACGGCGGTGGACCGCGACGGCGACAGACCGGCGGTCCTGACGGACGCTCGGGACGGAAGCGGGCCGGGAGACGAGGCGACGGCGCGTCGGCTGATCGCCGACTGGCTGACCGGTGACGCCGAACCGCCGGCCACCCCGTCCACCGGCCCGGAGAGGCCCGCCAAGGCGCTCCCGGCCGGTTGGAGCGTGCCCCCGGCCGCCGCCCGGGAGGTCGTCACCACGGCCCGGAGAATGGCCCTCCAGGGGCTGGCAGGGCGTGCCTGGCCGGCGCCCGGCCCCGACCGGCTGCGGCTGGCCCGAGTCCTGGTGGTCGACGAGCACCCCTCGGCCCCGAGCTGGACCGAGCGCGAACGCGCCGACCTGGCCGCATGGATCGCCCTCCTCGTGCGGCGCTTCGGAGAGGACGGCGTCCAGCGGCTCACCGCCGCGCTCGTGGCCCGGCACTGAGGGGCAGGGCCTCAGCCTGTCCGGCACGGCTCCGAGCGGCCCGCCGGTGGCACCGCGCCGGTCTGTCCGGCGGGTGCTCCGGGGCCGTCCGGCGGGGCGCCCCCGCGGACTCCACCGGGCCCCAACGCGCTCCAACGGCGGCCAAAGCGGAGGCCGACCGGACCGTTGGGCGGACATTGGCGGCGGCTGGGACGGTCTTTCCGTCAGGGCGAGGCACCGGGGCTCACCACGAAGACCCCCGCGGCTGCCCGCCGATGCCGTTGTACCAGAGCGAAGGACAGAGCCGTGGCCGAGGAAGCCGCCGCTTCACCCGATGGCGCCCAGCAGCGCGCCGAACACTCCGCCCGGGGCCGCGCGACCCTGGACCAGGACACCCTGGCGGAGCTGTACCGCGTGCACGGTCCGGGCCTGCTGCGCGCCATGCTCCGGGTCACCAGCGGTGACCGGGGCAAGGCCGAGGACATCCTGCAGGAGACCTTCCTGCGGGCCTGGCAGAACCCGGCCGCCATCGAGCGCGGCATCGAGGAGAGTCGCCCCTGGCTGTTCACGGTGGCCCGCCGGATAGCCATCGACCACTTCCGGACCGCCTCCTCCCGGGCCCGGGAGGTCGCCGACGACGCGCACGAGTACTACGCCGGGACCCACGACCCCTACGACGAGGTGCTCACCGCCCGCGACCTGGCGACGGCCATGGCGGAACTCCAGCCGCACCACCGCGACGTGCTGGTGGAACTGCACCTGAAGGGCCGCTCGACGGCGGAGGTCGCGTCGACGCTCGGCGTACCGGTGGGGACGGTGAAGTCCCGCAACTTCTATGCGGTGCGGGCGCTGCGCCCGATCCTGGCGGCCCGGGGGATACCGGTCGCGGTCTGAGCGCCCTGCGTGCTCCGAGCGCTCTGAGTGCTCTGAGCCGAGAGCTCCCCGTCGATCGTGGCGATCCGTGCTCCGAGCTCGGCGACGCTGCCGGTGTCGCCGAGCTCCCCGTAGAGCCGGAGCGCCGTGCGCAGCCGCGCCGAGGCCGCGGCCGGCCGGTCGGTGCCCAGCAGGAAGTCGGCGTAGCGCTGCTGGACGGCCGCTTCGAGGTGGCGCGCCGCGCTGGCCCGGCAGCGTGCCACCGTCTCCTCCCAGGTGCGCTCCGACTCCTCGCCTCGGCCGAGGAGTTGCAGTGCGTGGGCCTCGTCGGCCAGGGCGAGGAGGTGGAAGGTGGCGTGGGGGTGCGGGGCCAGCAGCCGGCGGGCCTCGCGGGCATGGCGCAGTGCCGTCGGCCCGTCGCCGCTCAGGTTCGCCAGGGTCGCCGCGTTGCTCAGCACCGTCGCGCCGGCCTGGTGCAGGCCGAGCTCGTCCAGCCGGCGCACGGTCGCGTCGGAGAGCCGTCGGGCCTCGGCCAGGTCGCCGTGGTCGGCGAGCGCCACCGCCAGCACGGCCATGGTGTAGATCTGTGCGGGGCCGTCGTGGTCGCGCGTGCGGTCGTCGGCCCGGCGGGCGAGGACCAGCGCCTCCGCCGGGCGCCGCTTGCCGCTGAGCGCCCGCGCGGTGGCGGCCTCCATCAGGGCCGCCGCCACCGGGTCCCCGGTCCGGGTGGCCGCGGAGAGGCCGTGCCGCAGGCAGTCGAGCCGGTCGGTGAGCCGCCCGGCCCCGAAGTAGAGGCAGTTGGCCAGGAAGGCCAGCTGCCAGGACCGGTCGTCCTCGCCGGCCTCGGTGCCGGCAGCCACCAGGGCACGGACGGCGGGCTCCTCGGCGCGGAACCACTCCAGCGCGGAGCGCACGTCCGGCAGGTCGGGCAGCACGGGCGGCGGGAACTCCACCGGCCGCTCGAACTCGCTGAGGTGCGGCTGGAGCAGGCAGGCGCCCGCCATGGCGGCGGCGAGGTAGTAGTCGAGCAGCCGGACCAGCGCCTGGTGCCGCCGCGCGGGCGGATCGGCGTCGAGCAACTCCCGGCCGTAGAGCCGGATCAGGTCGTGGCGGCCGTAGCGGCCCGGGGTCGTCTCGGTGAGCAGGTGGTGGGCCGTCAGCGTACCGAGTGCCCGCCGGGCCTCGCCCGGTGGTGCTTCGAGCAGCGCGGCCGCGGTCGGCACGTCGACCTCCGGCCCGGGGGGCACCGCCAGCAGGGCGACCAGCCGTACCGCGGTCGACGGCAGGCGGCGCAGCGTCAGGTTGAGCGCCGAGCGCACGCTCACGCCACCGTGGGCGTCGAGGGCGGGCAGCCGGGTGCGCTCGTCCTCGACCTCGGCGACCAGGTGGCCGACGGTCCAGGCCGGTTGGGCGGCGAGCCGGGCCGCGGCGATCCGCAGGGCGAGCGGGAGGTGGTCGCACAGCTCGGCCAGCCGGCGGGCGGCGGCCGGTTCGGCGGCGAGCCGTTCCCCGCCGAGGATCTGGGCGAGCAGGCCGAGCGCGTCGGCCTCGGGCAGCGCCTCCAGCCGGAGCAGCGCCGCCCCCTCGGAGACGACCAGGTCCTCCAGCGTGTTGCGACTGGTGACCACGGTCGCGCTGCGCGGCCCGGCGGGCAGCAACTCGGTGACGTCGGCGGCGCTGCGCACGTTGTCGAGCAGCACCAGCAGCTCGCGCTCGGCGGTGAGCGCCCGGTAGAGCGCGCCGAGGCGGGCGCGGTCCTCGGGGATCTCGGCCTCGGCGAGCCCGAGCGCCCGCAGGAAGTGTCCCAGCACCTCCGCCGGGTCGCTGGGCCGGGCCGGGTCGAAGCCCCGTAGGTCGTGGTGGAGGTGGCCGTCCCGGAAGCCGCCGGCGGCGGTGTGGGCCCAGCGCACCACGGTCGCGGTCTTGCCGGCGCCGGCCGCGCCCACCACCACGGCCAGCGCGTGGTCGGGGCGGTCGGCGCCGCAGGCGTGGTCGAGCCAGTCCAACTCGGCGGCCCGGCCGACGAAGCCGGGCGTGCGGCGGGGCAGGGAGCCGGTGGCGGGCCGGGCCGCGCCGACGGCCGGGTGGGGGAGGACCGACGGCCGAGCCCGCGCGTCGACGGGTTCCGGCCGGCCCGGGGCGCCACCGGGGTCGGCCGGGGCGCGATCGTCGGCGAGCACCGCCGCCAGGGCGGCCTGCAGCGCCGGGCCCGGTCGCAGGCCGAGCTCGGCGGCGAGCCCGCTGCGCGCGCGGTGGTAGAGCCGCAGGGCCTCGGCCGGGCGCCCGGCCTGGTGCAGGCAGCGCACCAGCAGGGCGGCGGTCGGCTCCTGGAGCCATTCGGTGTGCAGGTGCCGTTCGAGCACCGGGAGGGCCGTGCCCCCCTGACCGATGTGCAGCAGCCGTTCGGTCCAGTCGTGTACGGCCTGCTCGTGGGCGCGGTCCAGCCGGTCCGTCAGGGCGCGTCGCTGCTCGGTGTCGGGCAGGTCGGCGAGCGGGGCGCCCTCCCAGAGGCGGAGGGCTTCGCCGAACAGGGCGGCGGCCGTCCCGCTGTCCGGCTCCTCGCCGGCGCGGGCGGTGAGCGCGCCGAAGCGGTGGACGTCGACCGACTCGGCGTCGCCGTTGAGGAGGTAGCCCGAGGAGCGGGTCTCCAGGGTGAGGGCGGTCCCGTTCAGGTGCTTGCGCAGCGCGGCGACGTGACCCTGGAGTACGGCCTTGGCCTGGGCCGGCGGCGCCTCGTCCCACAGCAGGTCGTAGAAGCGGTCGACCCGCACGCAGCGGCCGAACTCCAGGGCCAGCAGGGCCAGTACACCCCGGCGTTTGGCCCCCGGCACCGGAATGCTCCGGCCATCGGCGGCCCTGAGCTCGGTCGGCCCGAGCAGCCGGATGCGCATGTGCTCCCCAGGGGTTCGGCTCCGGCGAAGGTACCGGTCGATCTTAATCATTCCTTACAGTCGGCGAGTCTACGCGCGTCACTTCGAGGTGACCGCCCGCCTTCGGGATGGCGGAGGTGCCGTGTCCATGATGACCGGATGGTGAACTCCGTACGAAGCTTGAGTGTCGAAAATCGGCGGCTGGTGCTTCCAATCCGCAAGTGACGACGGCCAGTTGGGTTTCCTTACCAATCCCGGCGGGGGCTTGGACGAAGATCGAAAACCTCCATATCCTCAGCCCGTCCCGTCCTCAGACAAGCAGGAGAGAGTGTGCGCGTCCGGCTGCTGGGCCGAGTCGAAGTCCGCTGTGACCAAGGGCGCCCCGTCGTCGTGGCCGGAGCCCGTCGCCGGGCGGTGCTCGCCCTGCTCGCAAGCGAGTTGAACCGTCCCGTCCCGGTCGGGCGACTGCTCGACACGGTCTGGGACGGGGCCCCGCCCCCGACCGCACGGGCGGCCCTCCAGGGCCACGTCTCCGCCGTCCGGCGCGGACTGGGCGACGGCCTGACCCTGCTGACCCGGCCCGAGGGCTACGTCCTGGTCGGAGAGCCGGACCTGGTCGACGCCAAGCGCTTCGAACGGCTGACGGCCGCCGCCGAGGAGGCCGCCGACACCGAGCACGCCGTCGCCCTGCTGCGCGAGGCCCTCGACCTGTGGGACGGACCGGCCCTGACGGACTGCGGCTCACGGACCCTCATCGAGACCACGGGCCGGAGCCTGGACACCGCGCGGAGCCTGGCCGCCGAACACCTCGCCGAGCGACTGCTGGCGGTGGGACGCGGCGCCGAGGCCATCGGCGACCTGCAGACGGCCGTCACCGCGGACCCGCTGCGGGAGTCCGCGGCGGCCCTGCTGACCCGCGGCCTCCACCAGGCCGGGCGGACCGCCGACGCCAGGCTCGCCCATGAGCGGGCCCTGGCGCGGCTCGCCGCCCACGGCCGGACCCCGGGTCGGCTGCTGTGCGAGGCCGGCGAAGCCCTGAACCCCGCCGAGGCGAGCGCCGTGACCGCTCCGGCCGGCCGCGGCGCGCTGCCGCGGATGGGCGTGGACCTGGTCGGCCGCGCGGCCGAACTGCGACTGCTGGACGACGCGACGCTGCGCGCCGAGGGCCGGCCGGTGCTGGTCACCGGGGTCGCCGGGGCCGGCAAGAGCAGCCTGGTCCTGCACTGGGCGCACGCCCACGCCGACCGCTTCCCCGACGGCCGGATCCACCTGAACCTGCGGGGCTTCGGCGAGGAGGAACCGCTCACTCCCGCGGAGGCACTCGCCGCGGTGCTCGGATGGCTCGGCGTCCCGGCCGGTGAGGTACCCGCCGACCTCGCCCGGGCCGTCGAACTCTTCCGCGCCCGCACCGAAGGCCGTCGGCTGCTGCTCGTCCTGGACGGTGCGCGCAGCGCCGAGCAGGTCGAACCGCTGCTGCCCGCCTCGCCCGAGCCGGTGGTCGTCGTCACCAGCCGCTCCCGACTGACCGACCTGGTGGTGCGCGAGGCCGCCATCCCGCTGCCCGTCGCCGGCCTGCCGGAAGCGGAGGCCGTCGAACTCCTCGCCCGGGTGGCGGGACCGGGGCGGACAGCGGCCGAGCCGGGTGCGGCCCGGCGGCTGGTGGAGCTGTGCGACCGGTTGCCGCTGGCCCTCCGGGTGACCGGCGCCCGACTCGCCTCCAGGCCCGCCTGGTCGCTGAGCGACCTCGCGGAGGAGATGTCCGATCAGCGCACCGGCCTCGCCGCGCTCGCCACCGGCGGCGCACTCGGCATGGCGACGGCGCTCGGCCGGAGCGTCCGGGTGCTGCCCGAGGAGGCGCGACGCCTGTTCGCCCTGTCCGGGTTGCACCCCGGCGAGACCCTCGACAGCGGGGACGCCGCGGCACTGACGGGCGCCTCGCCGGCCCGGGCCCGCGAACTGCTCGCGGAGCTGGACGCGGCGCACCTCGTGCTGGAGGCCCTGCCCGGGCTGTTCCAGGTCGACCGCCTGGCCCGCCTCTACGCCGTGGAGCTGGCCGCCGAACTGCCGTGCCCGGAACGGGTGGCCGCCACCCGGCGGCTGCTCGACCACGCGGTGCGGGCGGCGGGCGCCGCGCTGGAGAGCGTGACGGGTCCCGTCCCGGCGCACGGCGCCTCCGCCCGTGCGCTGGAGACCGCCGCGCAGGCACTGGAGCTGGCCCGCCGACTCGTCGGCGAGCTGGTCCGTCAGGTGCCCGAGCCGACCGTCCCCGAGCGGGCCGCGGACTCCGGGCGGGCCCGGCTGGTGGACCGGCTGAGCCGGACGCTCGAGGGCGTCCGCGGCGAGACCTCGGGCGAGAGCCCGGGCGACGGTACGGAGGTTTCCGACCGTGCCGTGCCGGAGCGCGGGGTGGGGGAGCGGCCTGCTCCCGAACACGTGCTCCCGGCGGATGCGGCGATCGACGGCGTCGCGCCGGACCCCCTGGACCGGCTGCTGGACGAACTGGTGCGCGGCGCACCCGTGGAGCTGCCGCCGGGGCGGTCGGACGGAACCCGCCGCAGGGTCGCCGCGGACGCCCGCGCCGCTCCGCCGCCGGCTGTTCCGCCGCCCGCCGCTCCGCCGCCGGCTGTTCCGCCGCCCGCCGCTCCGCCGCCCGTCGCTCCGTCGCCCGCCGGGCCCGGCGGGCTGTCCGGGCTGCGGCCGGCAGCGACCGGATGACCGGGCCGGGGCCGGTCGGGCACCCGGCAGTTGACGGCCGGCCAGGCGGGTCGCGTCGGCGGTGAACCGGGCACGGGTGTCGTTCCGTGTTCCTCGCCGAGGACCCCCTCCGTGCGGCGGTGACCCCGAGGGCCGTGAGCCCGTCGCCGTACGCGGTGGCACCTCGAACCGGCTCCCGTTCCCGCGGCCCCGGCGGGACCGGGGCCGGTGCCCGGAGTCCGCCCGCACCCGGGCGACCGGGCGCCGCGGCGGCGGGGGCGACCCCGTCCACTTCCCAGCCCAGGAGATCCTCTGCCATGTCCAAACACCGGCTCAGCCGCCGTCGGCGGATCGCCGCCGCCGCCACCGCGCTCGCGGCCGGCGGCGTCCTGATCGTCGCGCAGAACGACGCGCCGGCCGCCGCCACCGATCCGGTCGGCCTCAACGCCGTCTACGAGTACCTGGGTTGGGGCGAGTCGGGTGCCGCCCAGGACCCGGTCGAGGTGATGAAGGCGACCGGCATCCGGCAGTTCACCCTGGCCTTCCTGCTCGCCGGCCAGGGCTGCGAGCCGGCCTGGGACGGCGAGCGCGCGCTGACCGGCAGCGACGAGGAGGCGAAGATCAAGGCGATCCGCGCCGCCGGCGGCGACGTGGTGGCCTCCTTCGGCGGCTGGGACGGCGCCAAGCTCGGGGAGAAGTGCACCGACGCGACCCAACTCGCCGCCGCCTACCAGAAGGTGATCGACGCCTACCAGCTGAAGGCGATCGACATCGACATCGAGAGCACCGAGCTGACCGGCGCCGAATCCCGCCAGCGGGTGGTCGACGCGCTCAAGACGGTCAAGGCGAAGAATCCCGGCCTGCGGGTCTACGTCACCTTCAGCACCGAGGAGAACGGCCCCGACGCCGACGGCACCGACCTCATCGCCAAGGCGGCCAAGGCGGGCCTGGAGGTGGACGGCTGGGTCGTCATGCCGTTCGACTTCGACCGCCACAGCGGCTCCATGGTGGACGCCACCGAGTCCGCCCTCTCCGGGCTCCAGCAGGCCCTCGTCAAGGCCTACGGCTACGACCAGGACACCGCCTGGCGCCACGCCGGCCTGTCCTCCATCAACGGGCACAGCGACTCCCCGGACGAAGTGGTCTCCCCGGCCGACTTCCAGGCCATGCGGGACTTCGCCGTCGCCCACCACCTCGCCCGCTTCACCTTCTGGGCCGTCAACCGGGACCGCTCCTGCGCCGGGACGTTCTCCAAGGACACCGCGTCGAAGTGCGGCGGGATCCAGCAGAGCCCGTACGAGTTCACCAAGATCGTGGCCGGCTACCACGTCGACTCCAAGCCGTCGGACGGCGCCGCGCACTGCCCCGGCCCGGTCGGCAGCCCGTCGCCGGAGGTCACCGCCACCCGGACCGGCCCGACCACCAAGCCCACGGCCGACGCCGAGGACACCGCCTCGCCGTCGGCCACCCCGCGGCACGACGCCGGGACGCGCACGCCGATCTCGGGCACGCCCGCCTCCCCGCAGGCCAGCGCCTCGCAGAGCCGGCGCCTGGCGGCGACGGAGGCCAAGCGCGTGAAGGGCACGCCGCAGGCGGACGACTCCGATGACTCCGGCGACTCCGGCGACGACACTCCGGACCCGAAGGTCACCACCGCCCAGCCCGCCGACCCCTCCGAGAGCCCGGCGCCGGCCAAGCCCAAGAAGACTCCCAAGCCCACGACCCCGCCGGCCTCGCCGACGGCGACCACGACCGGCGCGCCCGCCACCGGCACCCAGGCCCCCACCGCGGACTGTTCCCCGACGGCCGACCCGGTGGTCACCCCGACCACCGCCCCGTCCACCCCGGCCGCGACCCCGAGTACCACGGCCATCTCGGCGCCGACCGGTCAGCCCAGCAGTCAGCCGACCGGCCAGCCGACCACGACGCGCCCCACCGAGCAGCCCACCCCGACCCGCACCCCGGCCCCGGCGCCCACCACGCAGGCCCCGGCCCCGGTGGTCACCCCCACCACGACGCCCACGGCGGCCGCGTCCGCCACCCCGGCGCCGACGGCGAGCCCCACCGCGACACCGACCGCCCCCGTGGCCGCCGCCGCGCCCGCGACCACGCCGCCCGGCGAGGCCCACGGCCAGCCCCTCGCCTCCACCGGGGGCGGCGGCGCCACCAGCGTGGTCGTCGCCGGAGCCGGCGCGCTGCTGCTGATCGGCGGCGCCTTCGGGATGGTCGGCACCCGCCGCCGTCGCAGTACGGAGGAGACGCAGTAACGCCTGGCCCTGGTCAGGGCACCAGGAACGCGGCCCCGTCCTGCGCGTCGCAGGGCGGGGCCGCGGCGTACGTCGGTGTGCGGCGAGGACCGATGACAGGGCCCCTCGGGCATGACGCGAAGGATCCCGGGGCTCCGGCCCCGAACCTCCCGGCCGGGGCCCGGGCCTCGTTCGTCCCTGCGGGCCGAGCCGGCGGGCTCGGCCCCGTCCGAGCAGGGAGAAGGGCCCCGGCCGGCCCGTGGGGAGAGGTGACGGGCCGGCCGGGGCGGGGGAGGGATGGTCAGGGCTTGCAGGTGAGGCGGATGGGGGCGGCCGCGATGTGGGCGTGGGTGGGCTGGCCGGAGCCGGTCCAGTCCTGGCCGCGGTTGTGGAGGCGGACGACCAGCGAGCCGCCCGCCGGGCGGAAGGTGCCGGCGTCGACCCAGCCGCCGCGGTGGCCCACCTGGTCGACGGTGAACGGGCCCAGGTCGGCGCCGGATGCTCCGGCCACCGTGTAGTACGCGGGTGCGCCGCCGACCTGCTGGATCGAGCCGGAGGACGGCACGTACACCGAGACGTCGCAACTCGCCGAGCCCGCGCCGACGTCGAAGGTCCACAGGGCGTAGGTGCTGTTGTCGTCCTTGTTCTTGTCGCCGGACATCGGCACCGCCTCGTAGCGCCCGTCGCAGGAGTCGCCGGTGAGGCCGCCGCTGTTGACGGTCACCCAGCCGTCCGTGCCCTGGCGGAACGCCCCGACCTCCTGGAAGTGGCCGCCCGGGCCCGAACAACCGAACCCGGCCACCGCCTGGAAGGCGGGCTGCGCGGCCGGCGGAACGGGCGCCGGCGGCGCTGGCTGCGCCGGTGCGGCGGGCGGTGCGACGGGCGGCGGGGCCGGTACGGCGGGCGGCGCGGTCGGAGGCGGCGGCGGGGCCGGTGCGGCCGGTGCGGCGGCGGTGGAACGGGCGGCCGTGGGCGTGGTCGTGACGTGCTCGGCCGAAGGGGAGGGCGTCAGCGACCCGGTGGCCGCAACCGTGGCGCTGGAGGACTCCGACGGCGTGGGGCTCGCCGGGGACGGCTGGTCGGTGGGCGAGTCCGCGGCCGAGGGGCGGTGCCGGCCGTGCGTACCCAGTGGCGAACGGCCGTCGGGTGCCGCCGCGGCGGCTGGGCCACCGGAGGGGGCGTCCTGCCGCAGGAACGGCGCGAGCAGCAGGAGGACCGCGCCACAGCCCATCGCCGCCACCATGGTGATGCGCCGGGCGTCCCAGGGCCTGCGGCGGCCCTGCCCGAGCCGGCGGAGGGCCGGGAGTCGGATGCGGCCGCGCGGGAACGCCGGCCGGGCGGCGACCCGTCGGGAGGCCGCGCCGCTGGCGGCCGCGCCGAGTACGGCGGCGCGCCGGCGGGCCTGCCGCAGGGCGGCCCGCAGCCGCTCGGCGGCGCTCGGACCCGAGGGCACGACCGGTTCGGCGCTCATCCAGGGCAGTTGGAGGCCCGGTCCCGGGAGGGAAGGCGGGGGAGTGTCGGGCGAGCCGCCCTGCTGCCCGGTCACCGGAGGCCCTGCCCGTCAGCCAGGAGCGCGAGGTCGGCCGGGGCACCGGCCCCGGGCAGGAGCAGCCGGACCCCGCTGCGCGAGGTGTCCGACGGCCGCAGGTCGGGGTCGTACGCCACCGCCGGCCGCGCCGGCTCCGCCTGGTGTGCCTGGTGCGCCCGCACCGGGTCGCGCGTGGGCGGTGGGACGCGCACCGCGAGGGCCCCTGCCGTGACGAGGCCGAGGGTCGCCGCGGCGCAGCGCAGGGTGGTCCGCCGCCGTGTCGCCGTGCTGGTCACGATCGTCTCTCCCAGGAGCTGATGCCGGTTCGGGCCGGACGCGGACGGCCGCAACGGTGTGTGCGGGCCGGGATTCGCCCCGTTGTACGGATGCCGTGCGTCACGGGTTCAGAACGGATCGGGGCAGGTCGAACCCCGGAGCGTGCGCCGTCCGTGCTACTGGCTGAGGCCGGTCGGCAGCCGGCACGAGGACGGACGCGGGAGGACAGCGATGGCCTGGTACCAGGGGCCGAGCCGGATCACGGTGACGGCGGTGGATGGGCAGTATCCGCAGCGGGCGGTGGTGACCGTCCGGGGCGCCGCTCCGGTGGAGATCCCCGGCGAGGTCGGCGCCGTCCACCTCGTCGACGCGCAGAGCTGGCGGCTCGAACTGGAGCACCACCTCCAGGGTGAGTGGTGCCCCAACATCCGCGCCGTCCAGGGCCGGTGGCAGGAGATCAGGGGCGTGTCGACGCAGGTCGTGCACAGCCGCAACCGCGACCGGGCCGGCGACCGCCAGGGCCGCAACCTGGAGCTGCGGATCGAGCGGGTCGCGCCGGACGGTGACGAGCCCTCGGCCTCGACCGCCGCCCCCACCGCGCGTCGGACCACCGCCGCGCACCGGACGCCGGCGATGTCGGCCGGCCCGGCCGCGCCGCGTACCACGGCCGGACCGGCGAGCGGTGCCACGGCCCCGGGCGTGCGGACGAGCACCTCGGGCTCCGAGTCCGACTTCCTGCGGCCCGCCGCCCCGGGCGGCCGGGTCACCGGCACGGGAGGCGCGAGCCGGGCGACCACCTCGACCACCTCCTGGAGCCGCTAGGGCCGGACGGAACCTAGGGGAAACAGCGCGCCAGCCGGGTCTGCACCCGCTCTACCTGGCGGGTCACCCGGCCCTGCTCGGCGGCCAGCTCCAGGGCCCGCTCCCAGTGCCGGCGTGCCTCGGCCCGGAGCCCCCGGTCGTACATCACCTGCCCGATGAAGTCGGCGAAGTCGAACTCCGCGTGGGCCTGGTTGCCCTGCGCCCGGCCGAGTTCCAGCACCCGGTGGATCTGCGCCACGGCCTCGTCCGACCGCCCCAGCGCACGCAGGACCTGGGCGTGGGTCTTGGTCGAGATCACCAGGTACGGATCCGACTCGCGCCCGGCCAGCAGGGCCAGCGACTCCTCGATCGGATCCAGCGCCTCTGCGGCCCGGTCCACCCTGAACAGGGCGTGCGCCAGGTTGTTGAGCGCCTGGGACAGCAGCCGGGGGTCGCCGTGGGCCCGAGCGTGGGCCACCGTCTCGGTGATTCCCTCCAGGGCCCTCCCGGGCTCGCTGTAGTCGTCCGCGAAGCTCGTCCGCATGCTGAGGTAGCGGTGTCTCAGGACCGGGAGGCTCTCCGGGTCGGCGACGGCGACGGCGCGCTCGGACTGTTCCAGGGCCTCCGACCGTCGGCCCAGCCAGCCCAGCGACAGGCTGTGGTTGGAGTACAGGTGCGGCCAGTTCGAGGCGGTGCCGGCGGCCTCGGCGGCGGTGAGCGCCTGCCGCGCCGCCTCCTCCCAGGCGTGGAACAGGCCGGCGTCGAGGTAGAGGTAGCCGGCGTTCTCGACCATTCGGCAGCCGTGTTCGTGGGCTCCCCACCGGTGGGCCAGCGAGATCAGGGCGCGGACGGTCGGTTCCTCGGTCCGGAACCAGGCCAGCGCGTCCGCCGAGGTCCCGAACCCGGGCGCGCCACCGGTCGGCCGGTGGGCGGCCCGGTGGTGGCGGGCGTCCGGCCGGGCGAGCACGAGCCCGGCGGCGGTCGCGGCGAGGTAGTGGTCGACGAGCCTGGTCAGGGCCGCCGCCCGGGTGGCGGCCGGGAGTTCCTCGGCGGCGTGCCGGGCGTGGAGCCGGATCAGGTCATGGCGTTCGAAGCGGCCCGGTGCGCTCTCCTCGATCAGGTGCGCCAGGTGCAGCAGCTCCAGCGAGGCGGCGGCCGCCCGTCGGTCGGTCCCGGCCAGCGAGGCCGCCGCGGCGGTGTCGACCTGTTGGCCCGGGTGGACGCCGAGTAACCGGAACAGCTCGACGGCCGGCTCCGGCAGCGTGCGGACCGTCAGTTCCAGGGCCGCCGCGACGCTCAGTGCGCCCTGGGTGGCCAGCGCGGCCAGTCGGGAGCGCTCGTCGGACAGCTCGCCGGCCAGGGTGGCGACCCGCCAGTGCGGCCGGGTCGCCAGTCGCGAGCCGGCGATCCGCAGCGCGAGCGGCAGCCCCTCGCACAGCTCGACCACCCGCTCCGCCGCCTCCCGTTCGGCCTCCAGGCGCGGTCGGCCGGTGACCCCGGCCAGCACACCGAAGGCCTCCTGCGCGTCGAGCGACTCCAGGGACAGCGCCCGCGCACCCCCGACCTCCAGCAACCCGGTGAGCCGGTGTCGGCTGGTCACCACGACGACGCAGCCCGGCTCGGTCGGCAGCAGCGGGAGCACCTGTTCGGTGTCCCGCGCGTTCTCCAGCACGAGCAGCACCCGGCGGCCGGCCAACAGCGTCCGGTACGCCTCGGTCAGTTCCTCCCGGTGGGCCGGAATGGCGGCGTCCTCGGTGCCGAGCGCCCGCAGCAGCTCGGCGAGCGCCTGCTCCGGACTCAGCGGCTCGGTCTCGTCGAAGCCCCGGAGGTTGACGCCGATCCGTCCGTCCGGGAACGCGGCGGCGTTCCGGTGCGCCCAGCGCAGCACGAGCGCCGTCTTGCCGACCCCGGCCGGGCCGGTCACCAGGAGCAGCCGCCGGTCGCCGCCGGCAGCGGTGCCCGGGCTGCCCCGCGTGCCGCTCTGCTCGCCCAGCCAGGCGAGTTCGACCTCCCGTCCGACGAATCGGCCGGGCTCGCGCGGCAGCCGGGCCGGGGCGGCCGGGGGCCGGGCCGCGGCGTCGGACCGGATCCGGTCGAGCGCCTCCCGGAGGCCGGTGCCGGGGTCGATCCCGGTCTCCTCGGCCAGCCGCCGGCGGGTCGCCTCGAACAGGGCGACGGCCTCGGCGGGCCGGCCCTCCTGGTGCAGGCAGAGCATGGCGAGCCGGATCAGCGACTCGCGCAGCGAATGCTCGGCCACCGCCTCGGTGAGGGCGGCGGTCAGCGTCTCGCCCTGCCCGGTGCGCAGCAGCCGTTCGGCGAGCTGCTCCAGGGCCTCGACCCGCAGGGTCTCCAGTCGGGCCGCGGCGCCGTCGCGCAGCGCGGTGGACCCGCAGCCGTCGAGTGCGGGTCCCCGCCGGAGCGCGACGGCCTCGCGCAGCAGCGGTACGGCCGTCTCGTCGACGGGTTCGGCGCGGGCGCGGTCGAGCAGACGGCTCAGCCGGTGGGCGTCGATCAGGTCCGGATCGGCGCGCAGCACGTAGCCCGGGGCGCGGGTCTCCAGGAGCAGGTCGTCGTCGAGCAGGGTGCGCAGCTTGGCGATGTGGCCCTGCAACGCGGCGCGCGCGGTGGGCGGTGGGGCGTGGTCCCAGGCCAGGTCGAGCAGCCGCTCGACCGGGACGACGCGGTTGGCGTCCAGGGCGAGCGCCGTCAGAACGGCGCGGCGCCGGGCGCCTCCGATGTGGACGGTGGTGCCCCCGGGGGTCCGCAGCTCCAACGGTCCCAGCAGCAGAATCCGCACGGTGCTCCTGTGGTCTGATCCGTTCTCGGCCCCCGGGCGTGCACCTTACCGGGCCGGCGGACGGCGCCATGGGCCGGTCCGGGGACGGGCCGGGGGCCGACTGGACTTCATGGACACCTGTCTGGATATCATGGACACCTGTCCATTAAATCTGGGAGCCGATGATGCGCGTGACCGCCGATGTCCTGGTCGCCCTGGTGGCCGCCCTGCACGGGTACTTCCTGGTGCTGGAGATGTTCCTGTGGGAACGGCGGCCGGGGCGGGAGCTCTCCGGCTTCGACGCCGCCCTCGCCCGCACCACCGCACCGCTCGCCGCCAACCAGGGCCTCTACAACGGCTTCCTCGCCGCCGGACTCGTCTGGGGCCTGGTCGCCGGCGGCTCGACCGGCCACCAGGCGCAGCTCTTCTTCCTGGTCTGCGTGGTCGTGGCCGGCCTGTACGGCGGCGCGACCGCGAACCGCCGCATCCTGGTGGCCCAGGCGCTGCCCGGGGCGCTCGCGCTCGGCGCCGTCCTGCTCGCCGGATGAGCGCCGCCCGGGAGCCCGGGGCTGCCCAGGACCCGAGGGCCGAACGCACCCGGGCCGCGCTGCGCCGGGCGCTGCTGGACGAGTGCGCCGAGCGCCCGTTGGCGGAGGTCAACGTGGCCGCGCTGGTGCGCCGGGCCGGGGTCGGCCGGGCCACCTTCTACGTGCACTACGCCGACCTGGAGGCGCTCGCGGTGGACGCCTGCGCCGACGTCGTCCGCGCGGCCGTGGACGCCCTGCACGCCTGGCGCGGCGTGCCCGACCCGGCCGTCCCGCCGCCCGCGCTCGCCGGGTTCTTCGCCGAACTGGCCCCGCGCGCCCCGCTCTACCGTGCCCTGCTGGCCCCGGGCGGCGGCGGCCCGCTGGGCCTGGTGCTCACCCGCGACCTGCGCGAGCGCAGCCGTACCGAGCGGGCACTCGCGGGGGCCCCGGAACCGGATCTGGTGGCCGCCGCCGTGGCCGGCGCCTTCACCGGCGTGCTCGGGGACTGGCTGCACGGCCGGATCGAGGCGGGCCCGGAGCGGATCGCCCACCAGGTCTGGCGGCTGCTGATCTCCCTTCACCGCACGCCGCAGCTCTGAGCGCCGGGTGGGCGGCCGCACCCCCGTGGCGGCCGCCCGGCGGGCTCACGGCAGGAACGCGACCTCGGGGAACCGGGGTGACGGCCCGTCGAGGAGGTTCCCGCGGCGGTGGCGCAGGTGGAGGTCGAAGAAGGCCGCCGGGTAGGCCTGCTGGATGAGCACGCCGCGGGCCGGGTCGAGGGTGCCGACCATCTGCTGGACCTGCTGGTCGCTGATCCCGAGCAGCTTCGCCGCCTGCGGGATCAGCGTCATGTTGTCTCCGTACGAGGAGTGGACGGCGCCGTCGGCCTGGATGTTGCGCCGCCAGCCCCGCAGGTGGGTCCAGAACTCGGCGGCCGCCGGGTCCTGGGCCCGGGTGAAGTCGGCGGTCATCATCAGGAACGGCCGGTCCAGGTCGGCGGTGATGGCCGGCCGGCACTGCATCGGGCCGTCGAGACTCAGTCCGGCGCGGACCCGGGGGTCGGCGATCATGGCGAGAGCGGTGGCGGTGCCGCCCTTCGACCAGCCGAACACGCCGATGTCGAGCGGGTCCAGGGCGCCGAGCAGGCCGTCGGGGAGGGCCTGGCCGTCGACGTCGGGGTTGCGGCCGGCAGCGAGGTCCCGGACGCGGTCGAGTGCGAAGAGCAGGTCGGCGGCGTAGTCGTGCGGGGAGAGGATGTGGTCGCGGTCCACGTCGGCCCGGGTGACGACGCGGCCGTCGGGGAACTGGGTGACGCCGTCGTAGGTGTGGTCGACGGTGACCACGACGTAGCCGCGGCTGGCGAGTTCCTGGACGACGATCGTGTGGTCGCCCCGGTGGCTGCCCGCACCGTGCGAGTAGACGACGACGGGCAGGCGGTGGCCGAAGCGGTGGACGGGCGCGCCCAGGTGGCCCGAGGTGAGCGGGGCGAGGGAGAGCGGGAGCGGGAAGCCGGCGTCGTCCAGGAAGGCGCGCAGGGCGCCGTCGGCCATCCAGGGGGCGAGCGGGCGGTCATCGGCGTTCCGGGCGGGGTACCAGACGCTCGCCATCAGCTCGCGGTAGTGGCCGGCGCCGGCGATCGGGTCCGGGCGGGAGGTGTCGCGCAGGTGCAGGGCGACGGTGCCGACCGGGTGCGGCCCGGTGGGTTCGGGCAGGGTGAGCCGCCCGGGCGTGGGAGCGGTGCCTCCGTCCCCGGCGGAGGGTGCGGTCGGTGCCGCCGCCCGGGCGGCGGTGGCCAGACCGAGCGGGGCGGCGACGCCCAATGCCAGTGCGGAGCCCAGCATGTGACGGCGGCTCAGTCCGGTGGACGGAGTGGTGAACGTGGTGGTGTCCATGTCTGGAACGGTGTCACGCGCCGTCAGTCGGACACATCGGCCCACCGATTGATCTCCCGGTCGCGCGCATTGGCCCAGGGGTTTACATCCCCGGGATGATGCCGTCGCCGCGCCAGACGGCGGCGTCGGGATCGAATGCGGGCACGACGCGCCGGAGTTCACTCGCACGAGTGATTGTTACTCTGCGCACATTGTCTGACACTCAAAGTATTCGGGGAGTTCGTGGGAGCTCTCCCGGGGCGAGGGGAGTCGTCATGACTGCAGTCGAATCTTCCAGCACCGAGGTGCCGCGGATCGCGAGCAGCTCGCAGGCCGCCGAACGGGACCAGGGCCTCGCGGCGATCGGCGGCAACGTCGGCGCCGTGTGGCGGGGTTGGTGGACGTGGACCCCGGGGAACGGGACGTTCAACCTGCAGATCGCCTGGAACGTCATCGGGATCGACTCGACGGTCGTCATCACGGCCTCCGAGATCGACGGCAACGGGAACCGGTTCGTCGGCGCGGCGCCCTTCCAGGTGTCGAGCATCGCCCCCGGCAACGGCGTGGTGACGTTCAAGATCAACATCGGCTGGGGCAGCCCGCTGCCGATGCGCACCGACGTCCTGGTCTTCAACTGAGCACCGCTCTCCGGTCGCACCGGCCGGGGACCGCGCCGGTCCGGTGACGATCGGCAGGGCCCGCCCCGTGGCGGCTCCGGGTTCGCCCGAGCCGCCACGGGGCGCCCGTCTTCCCCGCGGGAACCCTTCCGCCGGAGGGCCCGGTCGAGCGCAACCGCCCGTCCGGGACAGCCCGTGGAGCGCGGGCGGGGTGGCGAGCCCGGAGCGCGCCGTGTCAACCCCGCAGCACCTGACCGAATGTCACAGTCCGATCCTCATGTTGTCCTGACGATTGTGACGCCACGCATGCCACCAAAAGCCGCCGGTCGACCGTCCTCTGGTGTGTCCACGCAGTCAGCACACACCGCCACCGAGGAGCCACCATGTCCGTCCGCCGTCGTCGCCCGCTGCTCGTCTCCGCCGTTCTCGTCGCCGGGGCGGGGCTCGCATTGACCGCCTGCGGGCCCGACAACGCCGACTCGGCCGGCGGCACGGCGGCCTCCTCGCCCGCCACGGTGGCCGCCGCGCCGTCGCAGGCGGGCAGCCCGACCGCCGGGGCTCCCGCAGCGGGCGCACCGGCCACCGGAGCGGCATCGCCCACCGCTCCGCACGCGGCGCGCACGCCGTCCGGCGCGAGCTCGTCGAGCAGCACCCGACCCGACGGCGGGAGTGCCGCCTCCGCCGCCCACCCGTGCGACATCGGCAACCTCTCGATCCACGTGACGGCACGCGCCGGGGCACCCAGCCAGCGGGTGATCGAGGTGCGCAACACCGGTGCGACCGCCTGCAGTCTGAGCTCCACCCCGGGCGTCGACCTGGGCAACTCCACCGCCCGCGACCAGAGCAACAACATCAAGCCGATACTCGCCAGCGGCACCCTGCGGTTCCCCGTCCCGGCGGGCCAGAGCGCCTACGCCGTGATCGACCTCGACCCGAGCGGCGCCACCACCGGCACCGCCCCCGGCATCAACGAGCTCAACGTGCTGGTCGACGACGAGGGCACCAACATGCCCCTCGCGAACACCCGGAACTTCCCGCTCAACGGCGACGCGCGGGTCCTGAACCCCCAGATGGGCATCTACCGGGCCAGCGTGGCGGAAGCGGTCGCCTCCATGACGGCCGCCGGCAAGTAGCCCCCGCCGGCCGGAGGGAATCCGACGGCCCACCCGCCTCACCGCGCCGCCGGCGGCCTTCCGGTGATCATCGTCTGCGGCATCGCGAGCGAGTCGCCGATCGCCCGGGTCACCGCCGAACTCGACGGCCTCGCACTGCCCTACACCGTCCTCCACCAACGACGCTTCGCGGACCTGCCGTTCGAGATCGAGGTCAGCGGCACCGGGATCCGGGGCCGACTGGGCGTGAACGGCCGATCCGTCGACTGCGCCGAGGTGACCGGCACCTACTCCCGGCTGATGGACCGGCGCCGCCTGCCCGAACCGCGCGACGCGGGCGGGGACGTCGAGCGGCACTGCCGGTCCTGGCACACGGCCCTGAGCAGGTGGATCGACCTCGCCCCGGGGTGCGTGATGAACCGGGCGGAGGCGATGGCGTCGAACCTGTCCAAGCCCTACCAGGCGCAGCTCATCCGGGAGGCCGGATTCCGGGTGCCGGAGACCCTGGTCACCAACGACCCCGAGCTCGTCCACGCGTTCCGGGCGCGCCACGGCGAACTGGTCTACAAGTCGATCAGCTGCCTGCGCTCCATCGTCCAGCCCCTCGACGCCGCCGCGATCGACCGGCTGCCCCTCATCCGCGCCTGCCCGGTGCAGTTCCAGCGGTACGTCCAGGGCGCCGACATCCGGGTGCACACCGTCCCCGGCGAGGTGTTCGCCACCCGGATCGAGACCGACCGCGTCGACTACCGCTACGCCCACCGCGACGGCGGCCGGGCCGACCTCTCCCCGTGCCAGCTGCCCGACGACCTGGCCGAGCGCTGCCTGCTCCTGGCCGAACGGCTCGGGCTGGCCCTCGCCGGCATCGACCTGTTGCTGGCCGACGACGGCGAGGTCTACTGCTTCGAGGTCAACCCCAGCCCGGCCTTCAGCTGCTTCGAGTTCTGCACGGGCCAGCCGATCGCCCGCGCCATCGCCCTCTCCCTCGCCCGTCGCTGAGCCCGTCGCTGAGCCCGAGCCGCGTCACCGCGCGGCGCTCGGCTGCGTGTTTGCCCGTCCAAGGATGTTCAGTTCTGCTTATTTTGACTGATCTCTTGTCAGATGTGAGCAGCAGAGCGTAGAAACGCTCTCGGCTGTCCGGATCGGCCGCTCCATCCGAGGCTCAACCGACACTATGAGGTTGCCCATGGCTCCCCCCATCGCCCGGCGACTGCGTGCTGCCCTCGCGGGCACCTGCGCGCTCGCCACCGCGTCCGCAGGACTGTTACTGACGGCCCCCACCGCCGCCGCCGCCCCTGCCCCGGCCGTCGCTTCCGGCGCGGCGGCCCAGTACCCGAACTACGCCCCGACGCCGCCCATGGGCTGGAACGACTGGTCCTACTACCAGTGCGGCATCGACGAGAAGGTGATCCTCGACAACGCCCGCGCGCTGGTCAGCAGCGGTCTGGCCGCCAAGGGCTACGACACCGTCACCACCGACGACTGCTGGATGGCCCACAGCCGCGACGCCTCCGGCAAACTGGTCTCCGACCCCGTCAAGTTCCCGCACGGCATGGACTACGTCGGCGCCCAGATCCACGCGCTCGGGCTGAAGTTCGGGATCTACGAGGACGCCGGCACCACCACCTGCGGCGGCTACCCCGGCTCCCTGAACCACTGGCAGCAGGACGCCGACCTCTTCGCCGCCTGGGGCGTGGACTACGTGAAGCTCGACGGCTGCAACGTGCCCGACATCGCGGGACAGACCAGCGAGCGGACCTACCACGACGCCTACGCGGCGATGAGCCGGGCGATGCTGAACACCGGCCGCCCGATGGTCTACTCGGTGTCCGCCCCGGCCTACTTCGAGGGCGAGGCCGACTGGCGCACCGTCATCGGCTGGTCGGCGCAGGTCGGCAACCTGTGGCGCGAGGGCGCGGACACCGCGCTCGGCCAGGAGAGCGGCGCGGCGAAGTGGAACGCGATCACCTACAACTACGGCTACAACGTCGGCCTGGCCGACCTGCAGAGCCCCGGGCGCTGGAACGACCCCGACTTCCTGCTCGCCGGTGACGCGGGCCTGACCCGTGACGAGATCCAGAGCCAGATGTCGCTGTGGTCGGTGATGGCGGCGCCGCTGATCTCCAGCACCGACCTGAGCCACCTGTCCGCCGACGCGCTGGCGGTGCTCGGCAACGCGGACGTGATCGCCGTGGACCAGGATGCGCTGGGCGTCCAGGGTCGCATCGTCCAGCAGGGCAGCGGCTACGACGTCCTGTCCCGGCCGCTGGCCAACGGCGACCGGGCCGTGGCGCTGTTCAACTCCTCCGACTCCGCGCAGACGATCACCACCACGGCCGCCGCCGCGGGCCTGGCCCACGCCTCCTCGTACCGGCTCCAGGACCTGGTGACCAAGAACGTCACCCAGAGCACCGGCACCATCGCCGCCGACGTCCCGCCGCACGCCACGGTGCTGTACCGGGTCCGCGCCGGAGGCGCCGACAAGGTGCAGCCCGCCACCGCGATCACCTGGAAGGACGTCAGCACTCCCGCTGCGCCCGGCACCTACCAGGTCAGCCTCACCGACCTCGGTTCCACCGGCCTGTCCGACACCCGGCTGTCCGTGACGGCGCCCCAGGGCTGGAGGGTCTCTCCCGCGAGCGCGGACCTGAAGCGGGTGCGTCCCGGCGCCAGCGCCTCGGCCACCGTCACCATGACCGCGCCCAAGGCCGCGCCCGGCACCACCGTCTCCACGATCACGGCCACCGCCACCTACCGCGCGGGCGCGGCCGGCGCGGGATCGGTCAGCGGCCCGCTGACGCTCACCACCACCGTCCCCTACCCCGGCCTCGCGGCGGCCTTCAACAACGTCGGCGTGACGAAGGAGAGCGACCCCGCCCCGGGCGACTTCGACTCCACCGGTGACAGCTACTCCGCCGACGCGCTGGCCAAGGTCGGGGTGAGCCCCGGATCCACCGTCACCGCCAACGGCCTGAGCTTCACCTGGCCCGCCTCGGCGCCCGGCACCCCCGACAACGTGAGCGCCTCGGGTCAGGCGGTCACCCTCACCGGCCAGGGCAGCGCACTGGCCTTCCTCGGCGCGGAGACCGGCGCGACCTCCGGGCCCGTCACCGTGACCTACACCGACGGAACCACCTCCACGGGCACCCTGGGCTTCCCCAACTGGTGCTGCACCCCCGACGACGCGTACGGCGCGCAGACCGCGATCACCACCGACCACCGCAACACCCCGGCCGGACCGGCCAACTACGGCATCAGCTACAAGGTGTTCTCCAACACCGTCCCGCTGACCCCGGGCAAGAGCGTGCAGAGCGTCACGCTGCCCAACGCACCGGCGATCCACCTCTTCGCGCTCTCCGTCAAGCCCTGACACCTCGCCAGGGGCCGGCCCGGCCGAACCGGCCGGGCCGGCCGCGCTCGTCGGCTCTCCAGCGAGCCGGTCAGCCGGTCAGGGCTGGAGCTTGGCGGCCGCACGGGCGATGACGTCGGCGGCCTCGTCCGCGTCGGCGCGCCAGTGGGGCTGGTAGGTGCCGGCCGGGCATGCTCGGCGTCTCGCTCACCGAAATCACCCTCACCGATTACGAGTTCGACCCCGAGGAGGACGTTCTCGGCGGCTGGGGCCACGACCTGACCGGCTCGCTGCTCGGCCACGACGTGACCGGCTACACCGCACGGGCCGTGGGCTCGGCCGACGCCGTCGTCGACCACGCGCTCCGCTTCGTCTGCGAGGGCCTGGACCACCGGTCGCCGGAGGTCCGGGCAGCCATCCGGGTGCGGGTGGGCGAGCCGGCGACCACGGTGGCCGTGATGCGGACGGTCTGGCGCGCGCTGCTCGATCCGGAGCCCTGTGACGCCGGGGCCCACCCGGGGATGAGCTCCGAGGCGGCCAAGGTGTTCTGCACCACCGCCCTCCGGGACGTGGTGCGGCAGGCGGCGTCCCTGTGCGGCGGCGCGGGGTACGCCGGCGCCGACGGACCCCTGGGACGGCACTACCGCGACGCCCTGGCGCTGCTGATCGTCGGAGCGCCCAACGACGTCCTGCTGTCGCGGATCGGCGAACGCGAGCTGGGCCCGTCGGCCGGCGCGGGACCGCTCCCCGGGTGAGCGCTCCGGTCCTTCGGGAGAGCGCCGCGGCCGTCTCGGCCGACCTCCCCCTGATCGGGTCCGGCGGTCCGGGGCGGGGGCCGGTCATCGGGCCCGCCGGTTCGGCTGGCATGCTCTCGGCATGATCTTCCGTACTGCGACGCGGCAGGACCTGCCCGCGCTCATCGCGCTCCTCTCCGACGAGGACGCCGTGGTCGATCCCCGGACCGTCGAGGTCGATGAGGCATATGAGCGAGCCTTCGAGGCCGTGGACGGTGACGCGCGCAACGAGATGGTGGTCCTGGACGAGGGGGACGGTACGGTTCTCGGCTGTCTCCAGCTCACCTACATCCCTGGCCTGGGGCGTCATGGCCAGGAGCGTGCGCTGATCGAGGCCGTGCGAGTACGCGCCGACCAGCGCGGGGCCGGCCTGGGTCGCGAGCTGCTGACCTGGGCCATCGACCGGGCACGCGCCCGCGGCTGCACACTGGTGCAGCTCACCAGCAACAAGCGGCGCACCCAGGCCCACCGTTTCTACGGCTCGCTCGGCTTCACCGCGAGCCACGACGGATTCAAACTGCCGCTGTGACCGCGTGACGCAACAGCGGCCGCACACGACTCTGCCGGCGAGGTCGGTCGGGTTGAGCGTGGGAGGGCCCCCGGTGCGTGGAGGTGTTGATCAGCCGGGTAGCTGGGGTTGGCGGGGTTGCCGGTTCACCTGTTCGGCCGTTGCCTGGTCGGCGTAGTTCTGAAGGCGTCCCGGCGGTGTCGGTCCTGGTCCGTCCGGTCCGCCCCCGGCTTGGCGGCTGCGGTGGAGGGGGCTGGTTCAGGAGAGCCAGTCGGTGTAGTGGGTGGGGGCGATGCGGGCATCGGCCGGGGCGGTGAGGACCTCGCCGCGGGCGGCGGCGAACATGCCGGCGGTGTCATCGGTGACGACCCGTCGCCCGTCGCCCTTGGCGGTCAGGGTGAGCCGGCCGAGTTCGTCGAGGGGGTAGACGTCGGGACCCGCGATGTTGACGACGCCGTTCAGAGGGCTGCCTGCGGCGACTTCGGCGACCGCGCCGGACACATCCGCGGCGGCGATCGGCTGGATCGGCGTGCGCGGCAGGCGGATGGTGTCGCCGTCGGCGGTCATGGACAGGGTCGCGTCCATGAACTCCATGAACTGCGTGGCACGGACGATGGAGTACGGGATCGGTCCGGCCTCGAGGATCTCCTCCTGAAGCACCTTCGCCCGGTAGTAGTCCAGATCGGGCACCTGGTCCACGCCGACGATCGAGAGGATGACGAAGTGCCCGACCCCGCCCTTCCGGCTCGCGGCGAGCAGGTTGTCCATCGAGGTCCGGAAGAAGGCGGGCGAGGCGTCGTCGAAGGTCGGGGAGTTCGTCAGGTTGACGACGACGTCGGCGCCCGCCACGGCCGCCTCCAGCCCCCGGCCCGTGATGATGTCCACGCCCGTGGACAGGGAGTGCGGTACGGCCTGGTGCCCGGCAGCGTTCAGGTTCTTCACGACCCGTGACCCGATCAGCCCGGTTCCGCCGATGACTGCGAACTTCATGGCATGCACCTTCTTTCGACGACTGGTGTCCGACATGTGCCTTGTAGTGCGGACCCTCTTGTACTGCTAACCCTCGACGAACGTGACCGTCTCGGCGAGCGGTGCCCGGCCCGTACGGCCCTAGGGTGTGGCGGTCGCGGTGCGGTAGAACTCGGCTGCGGTGACGGTGGCGGGGACGCCGAGTTCGGTGGCGACCGCGCCGATCGCGGCGGCGCCGACGGCGAGGTCGGCCTGGCCGTCGGTGGTGAAGTACGGTGCGATGAACGTCTCGTAGTGGGCTCGGGCCTCGTCCGCCGTGTGTCGGCCGAGGAACGTCCGGACGTGCCGCACCGCGGTGTCGGGGTCGTGGTGGATCACCTGCAGGGCACGCCGGTGGGCCCGTACGACGGCCTGGACCGCGGGGTCGTCCGGGGGGATGCGGCTGGGGTCGACGGCCACGCCCACGGTGGGAATGCGGAAGTGCTCGCCGACCCAGGCCAGCACCTGCCAGCCGTGCTCGGCGGCCACCGCCTCCGGTGCCATGGTGCTGCCGACCAGGGCGGCGTCGATGTCGCCGTCGTGCAGCCGACGCAGGTCCATGCCGTAGTCGCCGGGCGTGCGGACGACGGTGCGGAGGTCGCGGTCCGGGTCGAGGCCGGCCCGGCGCAGCACGATCCGGGCGAAGCACCCGGGTGCGGTGTGGGGGGCGTGTACCGCCAGCCGTCGGCCGGCCAGGTCGGCCAGGGAGGTCGGACCGGGGCGGGCGAGGAACCAGAACAGCGGGCGGTGGGTGTTGACGGTGAGTGCGACCCAGGGGAGGCCGCCGGCCAGTCGGGACAGCAGTGCCCGGCCGAGCCCGATGGTGGCGCCGTGGCGCAGCCGTTCCTCGTCCCAGGAGCAGCCGTCGTGCAGCGCGACGTGGACGCCCTCGTCCGCGTAGTAGCCCTGCTGGTCGGCGATGTAGGCGACCAGTTCCTCGTGCAGGCCCCGTCCGACGTAGGCGAGATCGACCGTGTACATGAACGTCTTCCTTGATCGTGTCACTGCGGTGCGCGCGGGACGGCGGGGCGTCAGTCCATGGACATGCCGCCGTTGACCGCGGCCGTGGTGCCGGTCATGAAGGCGTTGTCCTCGCCGGCGTAGAAGGCCACCGCCTGGGCGACGTCTCCCGGGCGTGCCAGGCGACCCAAGGGGGTGGCGGCCACCTGTTGCTGCTTGTGCTCCTCGTCGAACACCTTCGCCATGCGGGTGTCCTCCACCGGGCCGGGCTCGACGACGTTGACCGTGATGCCCTGCGGGCCCAGTTCCTGGGCGAGGTACCGGGCGAACTGCGCCAGTGCGGCCTTGGCCGTGCCCAGTGCGATCATGCCCTTCCGGGGCCGGCGGCTGAGGCCGGTACCGAGATAGACGATGCGACCCCAGCCTTGTTCGGTCATGGCGGGCAGGACGGTTCTGGTGACCACGAACGCCGCACGCATCTCGTCGTCGAGCTTGCCGCCCAGTTCCTCCCACGTGATGTCCTGGAACGGCTTGATCACATACGGGGTCAGCGCGTTGTGCACGAGCACGTCGATGCCGCCCCACGCCGCCTGGACCTGCTCGACCATGCCCTCGACCGCCACCGCCTCGCGCACGTCGGCCCGCACGGCCATGGCCCGGCCGCCTGCGGCCTCGATGCCGGCCACGACCTCCCCGGCCGCCGTGTCGCTACGGAGGTAGTTGACCACCACGCGCATCCCCCGCGCGGCCAGAAGGTGCGCGGTGGCCGCACCGATTCCGCTGCTGGCCCCTGTCACCAATGCCACCCTGCCGGTTGCCCCGCTCACGGGCCCACCTCCTGCTCACTGTCGCGGGCCGTCGGCATGACCGCCCGAAGTCGTTCACCGTCGCGCCGCGGGCGATCCCACCCGGCAGCCCAGGCGGCGCCGACCGCGGTGCCCGCCGGTGCCCGTCCCGGAACGGCCCGTCGAGCAACCGGTGGACCACCGCGTCCACCCGCTGCTCCTCGTACCGGCGCAGCATCGCACCGCCTGGCCCCGTTGCGAGCCGAGCCGCGCCGATCCGCCCGGGCCCACTGCCTGCCGCGATCGGGAACCGCCGTCACCGGCGCGTGCTCTGCGTGGTGTTCCGGCTCCCGGATCCGGGGCGTCCGGCCACGGAGCCCGCGCAGGAATCCGTTTGGCGGACCAGGGCGACCGCTGCTACCTTTCCGGAGGCCGTGCGAGAGAACGAGGAGGTGGTACCCGTGAACGCAGTATCGACATGGGTGCTCCCCTCCGGGGTCACGGTCGGGCGATAGGTCGTCCGGGAGCGCCGTTCCAGAGCCCTCCCGAAAGGCACGACCATGCAGTTCACTTCTGAGCGACGCCTCGATGACGGCGTTCTCGAACGCGAATTCACCCTCGGCGAGATCCCGGGCACCCTCTGGACGCCTGGATCCGCACCGGCTCCGCTGATCCTGATGGCCCACAACAACGGCCTGCCCAAGGGGGAACCCCGGCTGGTTGCCCGGGCCCGGCACTGCGCGGCGAACGGCTACGCGGTGGCCGCCATCGACGCCGCCGGGTGCGGTGACCGGCCCCGTTCCGCCGCCGCCGAGCAGGCCCGCGCGGACCTCCGCCGGGCGATGCAGGCCGGCGAGCCGGTCGACGAGATCTTCGAGTCCTTCGTCGGCCCGCTGGTCGAAGAGGCGGTCCCGGACTGGCGGACCACCCTGGACGCCCTCCTTTCGCTGCCCGAGATCGGCGGCCCGGTCGGGTACTCGGGGTGGACCGCCGTCGGCATTCGGCTGGCTGCGGTCGAGCCGCGCATCGCGGCCGCCGGCTTCTTCGCCGGGGGCTACGTGCCCCGTGCCCAGCGCGAGGAGGCCCGGCAGGTCACCATTCCGCTGCTGTTCCTGCTGCAGTGGGACGACGAAGGGAACCCCCGACAGCGAGCGCTGGACCTGTTCGACGCCTTCGGCAGCAAGGAGAAGACGCTGCACGCCAACATGGGCGGGCACGTCGGCACCCCGTGGTTCGAGCTGGAGGACGGGGGCCGCTTCTACGACCGGCACCTGAAGTGAGGCCGGGCCGTCAGGCCGTCAACAGACGGTAGATGATGCCGGCCGGGATGCTGCCCGTCGAGGACAGGTCCCGGCCCTCCTCGGCCCTTCACACCGCGGGCCCCTGCCACTCGGCAGGGGCCCGCCCTGCCCGGAGCCATGAACTCGTGCCAGCGCCGGTTCTCGTGAACGAAGCCACTTGGCACGGTCCATCAGCCGCTGCGCCTCGCGGACACGTACCGGGGGCGGGGGCCGGGCGTCCTGGCGCAACGGTCCTGAGCAGTCAACCTGCTGAGATGCTCGTCCGGCGGCACGGGGGATACGCTGAAAGAGGACCTGCGTAAAGCCAACACACGTCGGGTGGGCATCATGACTGAGATATCACGCAGGAATACCAAGAGCAACGACCATGCGAGCCGTCGGGTCGCGAGGCTCCTGGTGGCCGCTACGGTCGCGGCGGGACTCGGCGCGCTCGGCGCCGGGGGCTCGGTGGCCGCACAATCGCACGGCGTCGCCGCGTCCGCGGTGTCGCAGACGGTCCTGACGGCCGTGCCCAAGGCCCCGGCCGCCGGAGCGCAGCAAGTGACCATAGCGAACTACGCGTTCTCGCCGAGCACACTCACGGTCAGCACGGGCACCACTGTCACCTGGACCAACAGCGACACGGACTCGCACACGGTGACCAGCAGCGGTTCCGGACCGCTCGCCTCCGGGGTGCTGAACCAGGGCGCCTCGTACAGCTACACCTTCACCATGCCCGGGACATACGCGTACATCTGCTCGATCCACCCCTTCATGCAGGGCACGGTCGTGGTGCAGTAGATCGTGGCGAGGGGGCCGGCTGAGGGGAATGCCGCGCGCCGAGGCCCCGACGGTGCTGCGCTGGAGAGTTCGTGGCTGGGCCATGGGCGCCGGTTCGCGATTGCGGGACCCGTCCGGAGTCAACTCCGGAGCCCCGCACGGGAATCGGCTTGCAGATCAGGTTTCGTCCGGCGCACGGGGACGAGGGCAAGGTTTCGCATCTGGTGCAGGCGGAGTCGGCGACGCGGCACGCGCTGTCGAGGGAGTGGGAGATCGTCGGGTCCTTCGAGGACCTGGACGTTTCGGCGGAGATCACGCCGTGGAAGCGTCCGGATCTGGGCCCGTGGCTCACCGACCGCCAGAGCGAGTGGGACGCGATGCCCCTCCCCCCCAGAGCCGCATCCAAAGGGATTGCGTGAGGGTCTTGGCGCCCCCACCGGACCACTGGCTCTGTGTGTGTGGGGGCGCACGGTACCGCCGGAGCGCCCGCGCGCTCCGGCGGTACCCGCCCGCCGTCGTCAGTGCAGCAGCACCCGCAGGCTGAGCAGTCCCCGGTGCCTTGGGTTCTCCTGCCACTGCGCGGCCGCGGCCGGTTCGGCCAGGCGCAGGGCCGGGAAGCGGCGCAGCAGTTCGCTGAACGCGACCTCGGCCTGTAGCCGGCCCAGCTGTGCGCCGAGGCAATGGTGGATGCCGTGGCCGAACGCGAGGTGTCGGGTGGCGTCCGGGCGGGTGATGTCGAAGCGGTCGGGGTCGGCGAAGACGGCCGGGTCGCGGTTGGCGGCGAGCAGCGCGATCTGGACGAACTCGCCGGTCGGGATCGTGGTGCCCGCGATGGTCACCGGCTCGGTCGTGCGGCGTAGCGAGGCGACGCTGAACGGGCTCTCGTAGCGCAGGACTTCCTCGATCGCGCCGGGAAGTAGCTCCGGATTCGCACGCAGCGCCGCGAGTTGCTCGGTGTGGCCGAGCAGCGCGTGGATGCCGTTCGCGATCAGGTTGACGGTGCTCTGGTGGCCGGCGATCGCGAGCAGGAACGCCATCGAGGTGATCTCGGCCTCGGTCAGCCGGTCGCCGTCCGCCTGGGCGGCGAGCAGTTCGGAGATCAGGTCGTCGCCCGGGTGGGTGCGCTTGTGGTCGACCAGGGCGCGCAGGTAGTCCGCCATGCCTTCGGCAGTCTCCACCGAGACCTCGCCGTCCGCCTCGCCGTCGTCCTCCGGGCCGGCGTCGACCGCGTTGCCCCGGACTTGGAGGTTCTCCCGTTCGGCCTGCGGCGCGCCGAACAGCTCGAAGACCACCGCGAGTGGCAGCGGCAGCGCGAACTCGCTGATCAGCTCGGCCGAGTCGAGCCCGTCCAGCCGGTCCAGCAGTGCGCCGACGTGGCGCTCGACCATCGGTCGTAGGGTCGCCACCTGCCGCCCGGTGTAAGCCTGTTGGACTAGCTTGCGAAGTCGGGTGTGCTCCGGGGGGTCGGAGTTGAGCATATGCGTCATCAGGTCGCGGCCCGGGCCGCCCTCGGAGTTCCCGACGTGTTGGGCGAACGCCTCGGTGACGGCCTTCTTGCTCAGCCGGGGGTCGGCGAGGGCGGCCCGGCACTCGGCGTGGCCGGTGACGACCCAGCCTTCGAGTCCGGCCGCGCCGCCGAACCGGACCTTGCGGGCGCCGCCCGCGGTGCGCCAGCGGCGGTACGCGGCGTGCGGGTCGGCGTAGAACCGGCCGTCGGCGAACTCCGAGTCGGTAGCGCTGTGTTCGGTATCCCCGTGTTCGGTGTGCAGGTGATCAGCGTGCATCGCGTGCCTTCAGGACACGGATCTCGCTGACGCCGAGCAGACCGAGCAGTGGCACCTTGGCGGTCCGCTGCTCGGGGTCGACGACCAGGCCGGCTGCCCGGATCTGGTCCAGCAGCAGTTCGGCGAGCGGCATCACCATGTGCCGGCCCCAGCAGCGTTCGGAGGAGTGCCCGAACGGCAGGTAACCGGGAGTGCTGTCCGGGTCGAGGTGGTCCCAGCGCTCCGGGCGGAACTCGTCCGGGTCCTCCCACAGTGCCGGGTCGCGATGTGAGAGCAGCGGCAGGACGAGGATGTCGTCGCCCGCGCCGATCCGCGGATCGAGCGCGGGGTACTCGGGCGATGCGCGGCGCAGGATGTTCCACGACGGCGGCAGCAGGCGCAGTGACTCGAAGATGATGTTCCGGTTCGGCGTGCTGTCGTCGAACGGCGAGCCGAGCCAGAGCGCGTTCGCGACCAGGGTGGAGATGGTGAAGCAGACGGGTGCGGCGGCTCGGCGGTACATGCCCAGCGCGTACCGTCGGTCCTGGTAGTTGGCCGCCTTCGCGGTGAGCTTGCCGAGTTCGGTGAGGTCGTCGCCGGGCTTGGGCCTACCGGGCAGTGCGGCGCCGGCCGAGATCACCAACCAGGTGAGCAGTGGCGTCAGTTCGAGGTTGCGGCTCATCAGGATCCGCAGCCGGCGCGGGTCCCGGCCGAGGATGAGGTCGCGCAGGAAGAGGTGTCCGGTGAGCGGCCACGGACCGGACAGGTCGATGTTCTGCGGCAGCGGGGCCTTCAGCGCCTCGCGCACGTCGCTGCCGATCGTCCGTGTCACCGAGGACGCCTCGGTGCGGGTGATCGAACGTCCGTGCAGCGGTTTGAATGTGGGCCGTTCGATCTCGGTGGCGCGCCGGGCGGCGAGGATCCGGTCGGTGAGCTCGGGCCCGGCGACCCCGATCGTGTCGGGTTCGAGCCGGACGGCGTCCTTGCCTAGATGGTCCCTGAGCAGGGCCTCAAGTCGGGGGGAGAGCACGGTGTTTCGCGAACGGGCGGGGGAGAGTGCCATGTGATGTCTCCGAGACTTTGCCGGGGCCGGTCTCCGCCCCCGCCCCGGGCCCGATCTCTCGGCGGAGGCCGTGAGGGGGCAGGGGCGGGGGCGGATCAGCTGTTCAGGTACCGGAGGTACCGATCAGCCGGCTTAGTACCAGACGTACCAAGCGCTGGCCTTCAGGCTCTTCTTGGCGAAGGACGCGTCACGGATGGCGAACAGGATCTTCATCTTTGGGTCTCCCTTTCGTTACCAGGTGGCTGAGTGAACGTAAGGCCACTCTGCAGTTGCCCTACACACGTATCCACGTAGCCGGGTCCCCATCAGGTTCACCTCTGGGGGCGGCTCTTGTCGAGGGGCTTGGGGACATGGGGGGTTTGCTGGCGTATTTCCTGATTCTTCTCCTGCGGCGGTGTGACCGCTGGGCCGGCGGGCAGCCGCCGTACGGGTACCGGATCGTGGACCGGCCCGGTGGTGGCCGCACCCTGGAGCCGGACCCGGTGACTTCCGAGGCCGTCCGGCTACATGGGCCAGCTCCTGGGACCGACGCTGCCGCGGACGTCCTCGCAAGCCGGGCTTCGAACGCAGGCCTCGCGCCCCCCAATAGCTGGCCGGTCTACGAGCTGGCCGGTCTACGGCCGCGAGACCGACGGCCTGCCAGCGGCTCCCTGGAC
The DNA here is from genome assembly GCF_044744365.1 of Kitasatospora sp. NPDC087314. NCBI lineage: Bacteria > Bacillati > Actinomycetota > Actinomycetes > Kitasatosporales > Streptomycetaceae > Kitasatospora > Kitasatospora sp. NPDC087314. Next base: position 92,319 of record NZ_JBIUYE010000018.1, on the reverse strand, counting down.
GTGGGACGACATCGTCCCCCAAGGCGAGGGGTAGCCTCCCGCGACACGTGCGGGCGAGTCGAGGCGCCACTGCTGCCGGTGGAGCGGAACCTCAGCCGTGTGCGGCCCGGGTTCCTTGGGTCCGCGGTCATCCTGATGGTAGGTCGGCCGAACTCGGGCTGGGTGGCCAGACGTCCGGGGCGAGCACACCTGTGATGTACGCGCGGGCCACCAGGGCGGTGCGGTTGGGGACGTGCCAGCGGCGGGTCAGGCTGGTCAGGTGGTAGTTGACGCCGGCGGCGGTCAGGCCGACCTCCCCGGCGATCTGGGCCGTGGTGGCACCCCGGGCCGCCGCGGCGAGGATGCGTGCTTCGATCGGGCTGACCCGCTCGGGTGGACGGGCGGTCGGCGCGGCGGTCGATCGTTCCAGGACGCGCAGCCAGAGCAGCAGTTTCGGTCCCTCGTCCGGCAGGTCGCTGACCGGCTCGATGGTCAGCTCGCCCTGGCGTTCGGCGCCGTCGGCGGCGGTCCACAGCACCTCGATCGGGTACTGGGAGCGGCGGTGCAGCCGGACGGCCTCCACCACCGGGCGCAGTGGCCTGTTGCCCTGCGGCCGGAGCAGATCCAGGATCTTGCGTCCGCTCAATTGCCCGGGCAGTACGCCCAGTTCGGTGCCCATTGCCCGATTGACGACCATGATGTGTCCGGCCGCCTCGCACACCGCGATCGGCAGCGGCAGGTGGTCGAACAACTGCAGGAACCGGTTGCGCCAGAGGATCGCGAGCTCGCGCGGGTCGTCCGGGAGCGCCGCCCTGGGTGTCAGATCGTGATCCACAACGCACTCCGCTCCGTGGCGCATGCCACATCTGACGTCGTGAAGGCAAGATCGCAGCCGCTGCCGATACTAGACAATCCTATAGTTCGGCGGGTCGGAGAGCCGCCCTGGGAGGCCCAGAGTGGAGAGCGGCCGCAGACGGATCCACCCGTCCGTGCGGCACCGGCGATTCACTACTGCGGAAGGCAACCCGCGTCATGACCGAGACACTGCTACCCCCGCATGCCGTCAGCACCGACGGCCCAATCCCCGTGGTGGACCTCTCCGAGGCCGGCCCGGCCGCCATGTCGACGCTGCGCGCCATGGAGCTGGCCCGGCAGTACGGGCCGGCCTTCGTCCTGCGCGTGCACGGGATCGACGTCCTGATGGTCAGCAGCCTGGACCTGGTCACCGAGCTGGCGGATGAGGAGCGGTTCGCCAAGGCGGTGGGGCTGGGCCAGCAGAACGTTCGGGAGTTCACCGGGGACGGCCTGTTCACCGCCTACAACCACGAGCCCAACTGGCGCAAGGCCCACGACATCCTGATGCCGGCCTTCGCCCTCGGCTCGATGCGCACCTACCACCCGGTGATGCTGCGGGTCGCCCGCCGCCTGATCGAGTCCTGGGACCGCCAGGCAGCCGCCGGTGAGGCCGTGGACGTGTCCGGCGACATGACCCGAATGACCCTGGACACCATCGGACTGGCCGGGTTCGGCTTCGACTTCGGCTCCTTCGAGCGCGCCGAGCCGCACCCGTTCGTCGAGGCCATGGTGCGCTGCCTGGAATGGGCGATGACCCGGATGGTCCGGATCCCCGGCGTCGACTACTCCGAGCGGGACGAGGCGTTCCGGGCCGACGCCGACTATCTCGCCTCGGTGGTCGACGAGGTGATCGCCGCCCGGACCAAGGGGGAGGGGCGGGGCCGGGCCGAGGACCTGCTTGGTCTGATGCTCGAAGCCACACACCCGGTGGACGACACCACGCTGGACGCGGAGAACATCCGCAAGCAGGTGATCACCTTCCTGATCGCCGGCCATGAGACCACCTCCGGCATGCTCGCCTTCGCCCTGTACCACCTGGCCAAGCACCCGGCCGCGCTCCGGCTGCTCCAGCAGGAGGTGGACGGGCTGTGGGGCGACCAGGCCGATCCGGAGCCGTCGTACGAGGACATCGGCCGCCTGCGCTACACCCGCCAGGTGCTCCTCGAGTCGCTGCGCCTGTGGCCGACCGCTCCGGGGTTCAACCGGGGGGCCCACGAGGACACCCTGCTCGGCGGCCGGATCCCGCTGCGCGCCGGACAGCCCGTGATGGTGGTGACCCCGATGCTGCACCGCGACCCGGTCTGGGGCGACAACCCGGAACTGTTCGACCCCGCCCGGTTCGACCCGGAGGTCGAAGCGGCCCGCTCCCTGCATGCCTTCAAGCCCTTCGGCACCGGCGAACGCGCCTGCATCGGACGGCAGTTCGCCCTGCACGAGGCCACCATGCTGCTCGCCATGCTGGCCCACCGCTACCGGCTCATCGACCACACCGACTACCAGCTCAGCATCAAGCAGACCCTCACCATCAAGCCCGACGACTTCACCCTCACCCTGGCCCGACGCACGCCCGTGGTACGCCCTCTCACAAGCGCCCAGGCCGGACCGACCGACGGCGCGCTGCCCGCCCGGGTCCGCCAGGGCACCGGACTGCTGCTCCTGCACGGCTCCAACTACGGCACCTGCCGAGAGTTCACCCGGCAACTCGCCGACGCGGCCACCGAACTCGGCTGCGACACCGCCGTCGCCCCGCTCGACGCGCACACGGGCACGCTGCCCACCGACCGGACCGTGGTGGTCACCGCGGCCTCGTACAATGGCCAGCCCACCGACGACGCGGCGGACTTCGTCCGGTGGCTGGAGACCGCGGGCGAGGGCGCCACGGACGGGGTGAGCTACGCGGTGCTCGGCGTCGGCGACCGCAACTGGGCCGCCACCTACCAGCGCATCCCCACCCTGATCGACGAGCGGTTGGCCGCCCTCGGCGGCACCCGGCTGCTGGAGCGGGCCGAGGCGGACGCCTCCGGCGACCTGGCGGGCACGGTGAAGGCGTTCACCGCCGCGCTGCGCACCGTCCTGCTGGAGCGCCACGGCGAGCCGGGCAGCACCGCCGCCGTACCCGAGGCCGAAGGGTACCGGGTCACCGAGATCACCGGCGGCCCGCTGGACGCGCTGGCGGCCCGGCACGGCATGACCGCGATGACCGTCAGCTCGGTCGACAGCCTGACCGACCCGGCCTACCCGAGGGTCAAGCGCCTGGTCCGGCTGGCGCTGCCGGACGGCCAGACCTACCGCACCGCCGACCACCTCACCGTGCTCCCCGCCAACGACCCCGTTCTGGTCGCACGCGCCGCCCGGGTGCTGGGCGTCGACCCGGGCACCGTGCTCAACATCGTCGCGCCCCGCAGTACCGGCCTGGCCGTCGACCGGCCGCTCACCGTACGGGAGTTGCTCACCCACCACGTCGAGCTGCAGGACCGCCCGACCGCCGACCAGCTGGCCGCCCTGGCCGAGTTCAACCCCTGTCCGCCCGAGCGGGCCGCGCTGCGGGCCGTCCCCGCCGACGATCCCCGGACACTGCTCGACCTCATCGAGGACCACCCCGCCCTGCGCGAGACGCTGACCTGGCCCGTGCTTCTGGAACTGCTGCCCCCGATCCGGCCGCGCCACTACTCGGTGTCATCCTCACCGGCCACCGACCCGCGCCGGATCGACCTGATGGTCTCGCTGCTCGAGGCTCCCGCCCGCTCGGGCCGGGGCACGTACCGGGGTACCGGCTCCGGCCACCTCGGGCGGATCCGGCCCGGCGACACCGTCTTCGCCCGGATCCAGCCGTGCCGCGAGGCGTCCCGGATCGACCACCGCACCCCGGTGATCATGATTGCCGCCGGCACCGGTCTGGCCCCGTTCCGGGGCGCCATCGCGGACCGCCGCGCACTGCTCGCCTCCGGCGCGGAACTGGCCCCCGCCCTGTGCTACTTCGGCTGCGACCGCCCGGACGCCGACTACCTGCACGCGGACGAGCTGCGCGCCGCCGAGCTGACGGGGGCGGTCTCGATGCGCCCGGTGTTCAGCGAGGTCCCGGTGAACGGGCTGCGCTTCGTGCAGCACCGGATCGCGGCCGAGGGCGCGGAGCTGTGGCAGCTGCTGCAGGCCGGGGCCGAGGTGTACGTCTGCGGGGACGGCGCACGGATGGCACCCGGCGTGCGCGGTGCCTTCCAGGCACTCTACCTGGACCACACGCCTGCCACGGACGAGGCTGCCGCTGGGAAGTGGCTTCAAGAACTGGTCCGGCAGGGCAAGTACGTCGAGGACGTTTACGCCGGCTGACGGCCGATGCTCAGGGGTTCGAGGACAGAGCCCCGGGTCCCTGAAACCGGGTGCCCTGGCCGGGTCGGCCAGGGCACCCGCATGCATGGTCGGGCCAAGCCCTTATCGCCGGCGAACTGCCCGACGAGTAGGTACGGGTCGGTCGCAAGGCGACACTGGGGCACCAGCTCCGCAGGTTCAGAGGGCGGCTCCGCTCCATAGATGCCTGCTGATCACGGTTTGGGCCAGCCGCTCGGGACAAGCTCGGCCCAACATGCTGACTTGATAGGGCAGTACCAGGAGCTGAGGGGTGGGATGGCTTCGCGGATGAGCGTGACTGTTTGTGTCGGGGTGAGTCGGCCGTGGTCGGAGCCGAAGTCCGGGTCGCGGATGAAGATCCAGGACCGGTACTGCCAGGGCTTGAGCGCGTGTCCAGATGCAGGCCCGTCTCGCGGGCGATGTGCGCATTGGGGCGCCCGCGGGCTGTGTGCAGCACGATCGCGGCCCGCTGCCGGACCTGGTACGCGGTCTTGTGGCCGTAGGCCGCCTTCTTCAACCGCTCACGTTCAGCGTTGGTCAGGACGATCGGACGGGCGAGGGCAACAGGCATGGCAAGCAGGCCGATCGGGAGAAGTGGATCACCGGGACCGCAGTCTGCCGTGCCCGTGCCGGGACTCGTCGGGCAGGATGACCGTCATACCCACGCCCCCGGATGCCACAAGGCCACCGTCCTATTGTTGACTGATGCGCGCACACCATATTGACCGCCCAGCCGATCTCGACGTCGTCCGTGAGTCCTATGACCAGGTGGCCGACAACTACGCCCACATGGTGGTGACGACGGGCATGGGTGACATCCGTCGCCATCCCTGGCTCAAGGCGTCGATCGACGCCTTCGCCGACAGCGTGGGCGAGCTCGGGCCCGTCCTCGACGTCGGTTGCGGCCCCGGCACGGTGACCGGTTACCTCGCCGAACGCGGGCTCGACGTATCCGGGGTGGACCTCTCTCCCCGCATGATCGAGAACGCGCGCCGTCTTCATCCGCAATGCCGCTTCAGCGTCGCCTCCGCCACCGAGCTCGACCTCGGTGAAGCCTCCCTCGGCGGCGTGCTCGGGTGGTGGTCACTGTTCAACCTCCCCCGCGATGTCCTTCCACAGGTCCTCGCCCATTTCGCGCACGCCCTGAAGCCGGGCGGGCACTTCATCGCCGCCACACACGTCGGTGACGAGGATGTGGTGCGCACCGAGGCCTACGGAGGAGTGCCCGTTCGTTGGACCACGCACAAGTGGCGGCCGGAACAGCTCGTGGACCTGACCGAGCAGGCCGGACTACACCCGGTCGCCGAACTCCGGCTCCCTGCGGATGAGCAGACCGGGCCGGGCGTGGTCGTCATGGCCAAGCGCCCCGTCTGAGGACCCCAGGCCCCCGAGGCGGCACGCCCTGGACTGCGTCTGCTCCCTCTACCTCGCAGCCCCCGACATCTGACTAGCTCCACCCGACGCCGCCTCCGGAGTCAACCCCCGAAGGACTTCCGGAGGCGACCACTAAGGACTGGGGTACCCAGTGCCCGCACGCCGTGGCGGGTTTCCCGGGTGTGCTCTGGTTCGGGTGGGTGAAGATGGTGGCGAGCCGTAGGGGTCCAGCGAGGATGGGAGCGCGCGTGAGTGAGAAGGCGAAGGCTGTTGCGGCCGGGCACGCGGAGGTACGGCCGGGGCACGTGCGGGCGGTGTGGCCGATGGCGGCGGGTGCGCTGATCCGGGACAGGCTGGGGCGGGTGTTGCTGGTGAAGCCGACCTACCACGCGGACCGGTGGCTGATGGCCGGTGGCGGGATGGACCGGGACGGGCTGAGCCCGAGGCAGACGCTGGCCCGGGAGGTGCGGGAGGAGCTGGGGCTTGACCTTCCGGTGGGTCGGCTGCTGGTGGTCGATTGGATCCCCGAGGAGGGACGGATTTTCGAGGAGACGATCTACGTCTTCGACTGCGGGGTGCTGGACGAGGATGCGCAGGCTGCGGTGCGGCTGCCTGCGGACGAGTTGGCCGGGTTCGGGTTCTTCGAGGTGGATGAGGCCTGCAATCGGCTGGCGGGGCACGACGCCCGTCGGCTGCGGGAGGCGTACGCGGTGCTGGAGCGCGGGACGGGCCCGGAGTACCTGGAGTCAGGGCGCGTCCCGCGCTGAGCGGTGCCTGTCCCAGGGTCTGTTTCAGAAGTGAATCTTGCAGTGAGGGGATCGCGCATGTTGCGGCGCGGCTACCTCTGCTGTTGAACGACTGCGGTGCCGCCGTCCAAGTCGATACCCATGCGAGGCGGGGCGCCGGCGTAGTCGTCGTCCCGCATGACCAGTTGAGTCCGCCGCTGCTCGATTTGCACGCGCTTGTTGGCATTGAAGAAGGCGTGCAACTCCTCGGTCGCGGTGGCGCCAAGGCCGTGCCCGCTGCTCCGCGTTCGAGTGGTCAGGCGGCGGCATAACCATCCCGGACGGCCGGATCGCACCACGAGATGCCGGATTGAGGCCAGTGTGGTGGGGCATGGACATGCCTGGCGATCCGCGAAATCGCTGGGATATCACCGTTGCCGCCAGGTCGGACCGGCGCCCACCAGTGACACGGCCCAGCCGACCATGGGCCGTGAGTGCGTCGGGCTACGTCATGACCCCGCTGCTTCAGTGCTGTTCAGATCTTCCGGACCGGGTGCTCAGCGCGACTCGTATGCCCGGAGCACATGAGCCTGCGAGGCCACCTTGGCCAGCCCCTCGGCCCAGAGTCGCACGTGGCTGCGGATGTCGGTCGAGTACACCGGCAGACGCAGGGCGCGCTCCACGTAGCGCAGCGAGCCGGGGAACTCCTCCGCTCGGTAGTGCCGGTAGCCGCTGTCCGCACCGACGTGCGGCGCGAAGGTCTCGGAATGCCAGCTGGGGTCAGTGAAAACGGGCTGGCAGTGCAGTGGCGCCGAGCGCGGCCTCGACAGCGGCACCCCCTCCGCGACCGCCGCGCGCACGAACAATTCGGCGGGCAGACCGTCCAGTTCTTCCGGAACGTACAGCGGTTGGTAGCTGTAGTGGCCGAGCTCGTCCATGTAGGGCTCGCGGACCGGCGGACGGAGACCAGGGATGTCGGTCAGCAGCCTGTCCAGGAGGTCGTGGTTCGCCTTGCGGTCGCGCAGTGTCTCGGGGAGTGCCCGCAGGGAGCCTCGGGCCAGGGCCGCGCCGACCGGATGCATACGCAGATTGTGGCCGAACCCTGTGCTCGCGAATCGGGCGTACTCGTCACTCGTCACGGCTTGTTCGGCGCGATCCAGGAAGTGCCCCAGCATCACGGCCCGTTCGTACACGCGCTGGTCGCCGGTGAGCAGAATGCCACCCGTTCCGGCGCTGACCGTCTTCTTCGCCTGCAGGCTGAACGCGGCTGCGTCACCGAAGGAGCCCACGTGCGCCCCGGCGCAGACCGCACCATGCGCCTGCGAGCAGTCCTCGACGACAGCGAGTCCGTGCCGCCGAGCGAACTCCGTCACCGCCGGCATGTCGGCGGGCACGCCGTTGAGATGGGTGACGACGACGGCCCTGGTCCGGGTGGTGAGTTGGCGTTCCAGGTCGGCCGGATCGAGGTTCCCCGTCCACTCGTCGACGTCGACGAGAACGGGCACGGCGTTCACGGCGAACAATGGCATCACGGTGGCGAGGAAGGTGTAGGTGGGTGCGAGTACCTCGTCGCCAGGTGCGAGGCCGATCCCGAAGAACGCCGAGTACAGCGCTGACGTACCGGAATTGACGGCGAGCGCGTGCGGTGCTCCGACCAGCTGTCGGAAGTCGTTTTCCAGCTCGCGCACCTGACCCTCGTCGCCGACATAGGCGCCTTCGCCCCGGCGGAGCATCGCCGTGACGAGGGCCAGGTCCTCCTCCGCGGGCGGCCTCGGCTGCGGGTGCGGCAGTCTGCTTGTCGTGGGGGTGCCGCCGAGCAGCGCCAATGTGGTGGTGGGCAAGGGCGGCATCACGGTCTCCTAGCGGGTGGGAGGGGGCCGGTCCCGTCCGGAGCCGGCGGTTCGGAAGGAGGGGATGCCAGGGTCTCCCCGGCCGCCCCAGGTGCTGCGGGACGGACCGGGTGCGTGCCGAGCAACTCGGTGAGCGCGGCTTCCGCCGAGTGAGTGCGGACCGTGCGCGCCCCGCGGGCGGCGAGGCGGGCCAGCAGCGACTGGTTGACGGCGGTGACGTCCCGGTGGCTGCGCACGGTCCACACCAGCAGCCCCAGGGCACTGCCGAGGGTCTCCCGGTTGCCGTTCCACAGACCCGAGCGGGTGACCAGACGGCGCAGCGTACGGCGTGCCACTCGCCGCAGGGCCACACCGAGTGGGACGTCCAGCCAGATGACGGTGTCGGCACGCGAGGCCAGCGCCGGGTGCGCATCGTGGTACTGCCCGTCGACTATCCACGTCTCTCCCGCTGCCAGTTCGGTCGCCGCGGCGCGGAACCGGTCGCTGTCGGCGCGGGTCCACCCGTGGTGCCAGAAGTACGCGTCCAGCTCGTGGTGGGGGCAGGCGAGCCGCTCGGCGAGCCGCCGGCCCAGGGTGGTCTTGCCCGCACCGGGCGGCCCGAGCAGCCAGATTCGTTGCGGCACCGGCATCGGGCCGGGGAGGTCCAGGCCCTCCGGGTCGGGGGTCACGCCGCGGTCCCCGTGTCCCCGTGCGGCCGGCCGGTCGGCGGGGACTCCAGCAGGCGCAGCAGTATGTGCTCGCTCTCCTCCACGGTCAGGTCCTCGGTGACGTCGAAGAGGTGCCCTCCGCCGCCGTACTCCACCACCGGGTTGTCGGCGAGCGCCGACAACCCGTGCTCGTCCGCCCCGGCGGCCAGCAGTCTCCTGCCCAACGCCGTGTCCGCGAGGGGCATCGGCGACCAGTCGTCGGTGAAGTACCTCTGGACGGTGAACATCGCTTCGACCGGTCCGGGGGACAGGTGGACACCGTTGAGCCGCGTGCAGACCCTCCATTCGCTGAAGGTGGAACGGTCCTGGTAGAGCATGTGCTTGACCGAGCCGGGCTGCGCCTCGGCCGGGTCGGTCGCGCCGATCACTTCGCGTCGCACCAGTCCGGTGGGCCGGTGCGTCGTGCAGGTCAGGAAGGCGACCGCACCGCCGGGCTGCTGAAAGTGGGCCAACTGGAGGGGGTGGAAGGCGTTGAGCACCACGAGCCTTTCCCCGTCGAGCAGGAGTTCCGTCGCGTAGACCCCGGCCGCGGCCTTGGCCACCGGCAGATTGCGGGCGAACGCGTCCAGGGCCGTCGCCGTCAGGTCGGGGCGCCGCGCGAGCAGTTGATGGCCGCCGAGAATTCGGGCGTGTACGGCATCCGGGGACGAGATGTCCTGCGCGTACCGCTCGGCGAGCCGGTGCCGGGCGTTGGGCGGCAGGGCGTCGAGCCCGTGGGTGGAGACGCGGTTGAGTACGGCGTAGTGGTGCTCCACCACGCGCCGTGCGGTGAGTTCGGCCGCACCGACCACCCGGACGGCGCCCAGCCGCAGCCTGCCGGTTGTCAGCCGGTCCAGCACCCGGCCCAACAGTCCGCCGTCGCCGTCCGAGGCGTCTGCGAACGCTTCCGAGAGCAGTTCCGGTTTCAGCATCAGCAGGAACTGGCCGCCGTCGTCCGGGTCCGGTGGAGTGTAGCGGCGGACCCAGGCAGAACCCGCGGCGGCTGCGCGGTCCGTGGTGATCGCGTCGACCGCCGCGAGAAGGTCGGCGACGAGCGAACGGTGCGCTGTTACCACATCGTCACCCCGGTGACGATGATCTCGCGGGTCAGCTCGTCGGTGCTGCCCAGCGTGTCGTCCACGGTCTTGCGGACAAGGTCCTCCTCGGCCGGGTCCTGCGACAGTCCGTGCACCCGGACCACCACCTCGTCGGGCCGGTTCAGCGGGGCTTCCTTGGAGGTGAAGATGTGCGTCTCGACCGGCTTGCCGAGCAGATCGTGCAGCCGGACTGCGAGCTGCCTCGCCAGGACGCCGTACAGCTTGCCGGTGTGGTCGAGCGGGTTCTTGCCGGCCGGTGCCTCGATGCTCATCGAGCGCATCGGTGTGATCAGCCCTGTCACCCGGTTGCCCCGGCCGACCGCGCCGACGTCGCCGGTGTCCGCGACCGAACCCAGTGCGGTGAGGTAGGGCAGGCCGTTGCGGTCCGTGGGGTTGACCATGAGCGTCGGCGCGACGCCCACGCTCTCGGTGAGCAGGGTGAGAATCTCGGCCCGGCAGGCCTCCTTGCGCTCCAGGTAGTGGGCGAAGGACGTGATCCGGCTTGCCAGGAACGGCATGTTCACAACGAAGTTGAACGACCCGCCGCTGCGGCTGCCGAACACCTTGACGTCCCAGCCTGTGTCCGCGTTGCGGCTCTTGAAATCGGCCCCGTTGATGAATCGCTCCACGTCCAGCACCGCCTGTTCCAAGCGGCTGAAGGGCGCGTACGCGTGCAGGAGGTTGGTGTCGTTGGACACCAGGCCGGGGTCTCCGATGGCGATCAGGTCGTCCGCGGACTCCGGGCGGTAGCGGGAGTTGCGGCGCCCCGCACCCTGGTGGTCCACGATCCGGCATTCGATGACGAGGTGGCGGTCGGCGTCGAAGCCGGTGCTCACCGCGTCGAGGACCTCGGCGGCTGCCTGACGCAGGATCTGTTCCAGGGGGATGGGCCGGTCACCGCACTGGTAGGCGCCCTTGCCGGCGAAGAGCACGGTGTAAGGGTTGGTCAGCTCGCCCCGGCCGTATTCCAGGTGGGCTTCTCCGCCGAAGATCATCACCTTGTCGAACCAGTGGTGCGCCACCCGGCCGAAGTGCTCGAGGCAGTACTGGGAGTAGAGCTGGGAGGCGCGCTCCGCGATGGCGTCGCACATCGTGTCGGGGTGCCCGACGCCCTTGCGCTCCACCAGTTCGTAGGGCAGTTCCTCGATCTGTTGGGCGTGGTCGGCGTAGACCGAGACGCTGTGCGGAGTGGTGGCTGCGGACATGGCTGCTCCTCATTCGGGCGGGCCGGACGGCCTTGTTCGGGATCGGGGGACGGATCGCTGACGGAGTGCTCTCAGCCGCGGCGTTCTGCACGCGGTGCGTGGAGAAGGGGCTCGCGGACTGGACGAGGGCTGTGTCACGGGTCGGGGACGGAGCGGCCCTCAGCTCCAGATGCTTCTCAGGTGCCGGGCTCCGGTGGGCAGGTCGGCGAAGGACTGGACCAGCTCGAATCCCGGAACGTCGGCGGCGATGGCCCGCCATGCCTCCTCCGCGTCAGCGAGCGGAGGGCGCGGGAAGTGAGGCAGCAGGAAATCGGCCTGCTTGACCACCTGGACGGGCCGCTCCTGCCGCAGGCGCTCCGCCGTCCGGGCGGGTGTCAGCTCTCGCAGTGCGGTGTCACCTGCCTCGGGGGTGAACCGTGGGAACACCAGCCCGGTGAGCGCTGCCGACGGGCGTACAGCGGACGATCCCAGCAGACTCGCCAGCTCGGAGGGCAGCAGCATGACCGGGTGCGCTTCCCCGGCCTGCTCCTGCGGGCCTGCCGTGCGGGCCGGATGGGCGGACCACGAGGGCAGCTGGACCCCCAGAGCGGTGAAGGTGTCGGACCTCACGGAGACCGACCTCGGCCAGCCGTGCCCGGTCCATCCGGCCCCGGAACGGGAGACACTGAGGTCGTCATTGCCGACGAAGGCGGCACCGGCGAGCATCGCCGCCATGACGGTGGAGGTCTTCCCCGCGCGCTTGGGCCCGATCACGGCGATGCCTCGGCCGGCGTCGCCGACGCCCGGTGGACTCGCCACCATCGCGGCGTGCAGGAAGAGCTCCCCGGGCCGCATCGCCCGCTGCAGGCGCAGCAGGATTCTCACGTACCGAGCGGCGAGGTGTGCGGCGAACTCGGGGGCGGACGAGGGGTCGAGGACCAGGCGGCGCCTGTCGTGGTCCACTCCGAGTGTGGCCGTGGGCTCTGTCGGGGTGGCGATCGTCACGCGTTCGAGCCCGGCTGTGTCGGCTCGTCCGTCCGTTGTGTGGTGGATCGACCATGTGTCTCCCGGCTGGTCCGGTATGCCCGATGAGGTGACGAACGGTGCCAGTCGGGTCGCCGTGTCGCTGACGAGGCGCGCGGATCCCGTCAGGTCCACCCTCGCGCCGGGGACGGAAAGGCGGACCGCCGTCCGCTCGTGGCCGTCCCGGCACGGGCTGCGAACGGCGGTCATGGCCCGCTCGCCCTTGCCAGGCGCGGGACCACCGGTGCGAGCAGACGGCGGGCGCGGCGGGCGCCGCCGACCGTCCAGTGGACGTACCAGTCGAGGTGCTGGGGGGCGGTGTGCGCCATGCGGCGGAGTCGTTCGGGGGTGGGCACGAAGTACAGCTCCAGGAGAGGGGTGAGCACCGCGGCCTCACGGTCCTCCAGCGGCTGCCCGCCGACGATGTCCGCCACCACGGTGGCGGCGCGATCCGCGTCGATGTCCAGGCTTCCGCGCGTCACACGGCCGAGGAACAGTGCCGCCTTGGCCAGGTCGTACGCACGGGGTCGCAGCTGGACGCCGTCCCAGTCCAGGAGCGCGCACAGTGCGCCCGCCTCGTCGAAGAGCAGATTGGAGCCGGCGATCTCACCGTGGGTGAGAACGGTGGGCAGGGTGTCGTACCCGGCACCGTCCAGCTCGGCGAGAGCCCGTCGGTGGACGGCGCGCCAGGTGGACAGGGCGTCCGCCCGCTCCGGCGACGTGAGCACGTCCGCGAGCACACGGTCGAGGTCGTCCCAGTGCTTTTCCTCGGCGGTGAGCCAGAACGTGGTCTCGTCACCCGGACACGTCGGTGCGTCTTCGAAAGCCGTCACCGGCAGCCGGTGCAGCGTGCCCAGCGCCCGTGTGGTCTGCTCCATGTGGCCGGGCAGGTCCGCGGCGAACGGCCGTCCCTCCAGGTAGGGGCGCAGCTGCCACTGCCGGCCGTGACGGTGCATCATCCGGGCGCCGTCGTGGGTCGGCACCGGCAGCGGGACGGGGAGTCCGGCCCCGGCGGCCAGTTCACCGGCTGCCACCTGGAAGTCGAGCCATGCGGCTGTGGCGGGCTGGCCCAGCGCCTTGAGGACGAAGACACCCTGGTCGGTGTGCATGCGCCAAAGGTCGTTCATGCTTTCGCGCCACAGCCGCTCGGAGTGAGAGGCACGAAGGCCCCAACCGGCGAGGAGGGCCAACGGGCCGGGATCGCCGGAGGCGCAGGGCTGCCAGCCGGTCCCGCCCGCCGGCCGGGCCGCGTCGGACACCGGGGCGGAGACGGGCGGATGCCCGGCCGAGACCTCGGCAGTCACGCCGAGACCTTCGCCTGGACGAGGTCGGTGACGACCGCCAGGGAGGCAAAGTTCTCGAACGACAGCTCGTCGTCCTCGAAGGCTATGGCGAAGGCGTCCTCCAGGTTGAGGGTGAATTCCACGCTGAGGAGCGAATCGAGCCCGTGATCGACGAGCGGTTCGTCGTCGCCGAACGTGACAGCGGTGCCCAGCAGCCGCTCCAGCTCGGTGCGGATGATGTCCTGCACGATCTTCCGGTCCATGTCAGGCAGTCCTCACGAGAGAGTGGTTGTCGAACGAAGCGGTGAAGGGCAGTGGCTCTCGGACGTCGCCGGACTCCGTCCCCACGGCGCTGACGAACGCGCGGAAGCCTGCGAGCGCCTGCGGCTCCGACATGCCCTCGCGGGGGCTCTTGAAGAGGAAGGCGCAGACCGGGTCCACCACACCGGCGAGACCCCTGTCGGCCGCGGCCTTCGCCACGCGGACGGCGCTGGCGACCACGGCCGCCGCGTTCGGGCTGTCCTCGACCTCCAGCCGCACCTCCATGGCGACGGGCGCGCCGATGATGTTCTCGGCCTCGATGCGCAGGAAGCACACCTTGCGGTCGCCGAGGTGCTTCACATAGCCATTGGGTCCGGCGGCCACGTCGGTCGCGTCGATCCCCGCGTTGGTGAGGGCGCGGCGCTTCGAGACCTGCTTGCTGGCCGACCGCGTGGGGTCCGAGAGGTTGAGGAAGTCCGTGTTGCCGCCAACGTTGAGTTGATAGGTGTCCTTGACCGTGAGTCCGCGGCCGATGAGCAGGTCGAGCAGCGCGGTGTGCAGGGTGGTCGCCCCGAAGTGGCTGCGCAGGTCGTCGCCGAGCACGGGGGTCCCGTTGGCCTCGAAGAGGGCGGCGAGGTCGGCATCATTGGTGACCGCTTCCGGCGTGGCGTTGACGAACGCCGTACCGGCCGCGGCGCACGCCCGCGCATAGGCCTGCACCGCGTCGGTGGCCCCCGTCGGCAGGAAGCACACCAGCACGTCGGTGGCCGTCCTGCGCAGCTCGGCGGTCACGTCCTCGACCGTGGCCGCCTGCGCGGCAGGCGCGACCTCGATCACGTCCGCCAGCCGTCCGGCGATGCCGTCCAGTGCCGGACCCGGAAGGACCAGCACGCCGGTGTCGGCCACCTGGACGTGCTGGACGGCCACGGTGGGCCGCTGGCGCAGGGCGTCGGCGAGGTCCCGTCCGATCTTGTTCGCGTCCGCCTCGAAGGCCGCCACGAACGTCAGGTCGGACAGGTGGTAGCCCCCGATCCGGTCGTACATCACGCCCGGCTGCCCCTCGTCGGAGGAGTGGGAGGACGCGGCCACCGCCTGGACGAAGCTCGACGCGCACGAGCCGACGCCGGCGAGCGCGACCCTGACGTTGCGTTTGGTCATCAGACACCTCACGATGAGTGCGAAAGCAGAGTTCTTTGGATTTCCGCCGGTGTTCCCTGGCGGTTACGGGGTTTTCCGCCCGGGTGCTGCCGGTCCGCCCGTCGTGCCCGTGGTCGTTCCGGGCCCGCTCACAGGGGGACCGGGTGGGGTTCCCGGCGCTCGACGACGTACCACTCTCGATAGCCGAGTTCCCGCAGGTGGCGGCGGACCTCGTGGAACTGCTCCCCGACGCGTTCGGGATCGTGGGCGTCAGAACCGAAGGTCAGCGGTATGTCGTGCTCCCGCAGCCGCCTGAGCAGACGGTCACTGGGATACCAGCCGCCGCACCGCTTGGTGCTTCCCGAGGTGTTGACCTCCACCACGACACCGGATTCGGCGATGGCCTCGACCATGCGATCCTCGGCTGACGTCGCCACGTCGTCCAGCCGCGGGTAATTGCCCCGCAGGGCGTCGATGTGGCCGAGGATGTCGAACATCCCCGACCGGGCGGAGGCCGCGACGAGGTCGCAGTACCGCTCCTTCTCCGCGAGCAAGAATTCCTCGGTTGCCCCGGCCCATCGGTCCTGGTGGAAGATGTCCGTTTCCCCCACGACGTGCACCGAGCCGATGACGTGGTCCAACTGGAGGTCCGCGTATGTCTCTGCGTAGATGCGCGCGTGTTGCGGGAAGAAATCCGATTCCACCCCGATGAGCAGCCGGATGCGGCCGCGGTACTCCTCGCGCAGCCGGGCTGCTTCCGCCAGGTACGCTCCGAACTCCGACCTGGCCATGGCCACCCATGGCTTGTGGTGGTCCGCGTCCTCCGCGAAGAAGGGCGAGTGGTCGGAGAACCCCAGTGTGTCCAGGCCGGCCGCCAGCGCCGCCTCCACGTAGTCCCGCAGTTCCCCGCGGGCGTGGCCGCAACGACGGTGATGGGTGTGCAGGTCGAAGATCAACGCGCTCACCTCACATCGCCGTGTAGCCGGCGTCGACCATCAGGTTCTCGCCGGTGATGTAACTGGCCTCGTCCGAGAGCAGGAAGGCGACAGCGGACGCGATCTCCTCGGGGTCCGCTGTGCGACCCAGCATGTGCCGGCCACCGATCTCAGGGTCCGCGTCCGCCTGAGCGCGATCCATCCCGAGTTGCTCGCGGTGAAAGCGTTCGTTGTTCTTGTTCCAGACCGTGCCGGGATTGACCGCGTTGACGCGGATGCCGTCGGACGCCAGATCCATCGCCATGCAGCGGGTCATGTTGGCCACCGCCGCCTTGGTCGCGTTGTACGTCAGGTATCCAGGCTGCGCGATGTGCCCGGATATCGAGGCGATGTTGACCACGGACCCCGCGCCACGCGCTCGCATGTGCGGTGCGGCGTGCTTCACGCACAGCGCCTGGCCCATGATGTTGACGTCCATGATCCGGCGCCACTCCTCGACCGTGGCCTCCAGGCCGCGCATGATGAACACCGCGGCACAGTTCACCAGCTGGTCGACGCCGCCGAAATGCTGGACAGCCTTTTCGATCATGCCCCGGACGGACTCCTCGTCGGACACGTCGGTGGGGACAAAGAGAGCGGCAGGTCGGCCCGCTGACTCGTCGACCTCCTGAACGGCCGACTTTCCGAATTCCGCATGGGAGTCGGCGATCACCACCTTCCCGCCCTCTTGAACGACCCTGTCGACCACCGCACGCCCAATTCCCTGCGCGCCGCCGGTCACAATGACGGTCTTTCCCGCAAGTCCTCGCATTCTTCACTCCCAAGTACCTTGTCCGAGCGGCGTGATGAACAGCCCCGGTCTCCGGGCACGTCCGGCCAGGCGGTTACCGGACAACACCCTGCTTCTTATGGCGTGCAGCCTGTCACGGGGGTGCTGGGTATAAAAGTAACGAAATCTCGTGACGCCCTGCGGCGCGTACCGCTCCGCATCGCCCACTACAATCGACCGCACCGCAATTCATCCGCAAGCCGTCCGCTGCGATGTCCTCACCCTGTCACTCAAGGTCGAAGACCACGGGCCCTTCCTCAGAAGTTACACAGACCGTCAAAGCCTTTTCAGCCAATAATGCGAGGGACTTCCATGGAAACACCCCGGCTGATTCCCACCCCGTCCACTGCATCATCGAAGCCCGACGTCCGGCCGAACGAGGCGAGCCAGACAGCCCGCGACCGCCTGGTGTACCGGGACATCTGGGCTCAGGAGGGAATCCGTCCGCCCTCCGACACGGCGCGCGCGCTGATCGACGCGCTGACTCCCTCGGCTCACGGACGGCGGCCCCACCTGGCGGACCTGGGATGCGGCGCAGGCCGACACGCCCTACACGCCGCGCGCCAGAGCCTGCGCGTGACCGCGGTCGACCACAGCACCCACGCCGTCGCCGCGCTCCGGGGCGCGATCGACGAGGAGCAGCTCGACTGCGAGGTCATACAGGGGGACGCGTTCGCCTGGCTGCGCGAGCTGCCGCCGGCCACGCTCGACGCCGTCATCTGCTTCGACTCGGTCCACCACAGCAGCGCCGACCCCGAGCGCATCGCGGAGACGCTCGCTCAGCTCGGCAGCCGGACTCGAGTGGGTGGCTCGGTGTTGGTCACTCTCCTGTGCGACATCACGTACTCCACCGGCGAACGCCCACCGGGCCGGCTACTCGTCGGCGTCGAGGACGGCGTCGCCTTGCTGGACAGGGCGCTGGGTGGCCACCGGCTGCTCACCGACCGGCGCAAGCCGGTACGGGTGGCCCGGACCACCAGCATCTCGCCGTCGACCGGACGACCGGTGCCGGCCAGCTACGGTGCGACGCGCGTCCTGCGCTGGTACCGGATCGTCTGAGCCGCTCGCATGGTCGTCGCCGCAGCCGAGTCACCACCCGCCGTGCGCTTCGCGGCATTCGATCTCGACGGCACGCTGCTCGACGCGCGCGGCCGGTTACGGCCACGGCTGTCCGACCGCCTCGCCGAACTCACCGCGAGCGGCCTTGCACCGCTGGTGGTCAGCGGCCGGGCGGTCCGCTCCTTCCGCGAGCTCGCGCTGGCCGGACTTCCGTCGTCCTTGCTTGAGGACGAGGTGCTGCTGGGCGACGGCGCCGTGGTGTTCCGGCGGTCGACAGGTCGGGTCACGGCACTGCGGTGGTTGCCGGCGGGCACGGTGCGCGCCCTTCTCTCCACCGGCGCGCGTGACCTCGTGGCCGAGGTCGGCGGCGAACTCGTCGCCTCGTCCCGGCGCGCGGCCCTGCTGTACACGCGCATGTACGCGCTGGCCCGTTCCGTCGTCATGGTGGACGTCGAGCCGTCCCACGCACCCGGGCAGGTGACGGCGATCACGGTGTTCGACGCACCTGAGGACCTCGCCCGCCCGCTCGCGGAGCAGCACGACACCGACCGCATCGGCCCGTTCGCCGCCTTGCAGGTCCGTCCTCGCGGGACCTGCAAGGCGACCGGACTCGCGGCCCATCTCGCGGGCCGGCCGGGGCACCCCGGTCTGGACGCGGTGGCTGCCTTCGGTGATGCGTTCAACGACGCCTGCCTGCTGGCCTCGTGCCGGCTGGGGGTGGCGGTGGAGGGGGCGGACGAGACCTCCGCCCGCAGTGCTCACGTCTGCCTCGACGAACCCCTCGCGGACTTCCTGTCCGACTTCGACCCCGACCGTGCGGCCTGTTTGTCAGGGGCCGTCGTCTCCGGTCGATTCGCCGCCACGCCGTGTTCGGGGGCTCACCGCAGACCGACGTCGGAGAGCGCTCACCCCCCGGATCAGGACCCGTGGCCCGGACGTTCCTGAGGACGGCGCCCCACGTTCCTGGGCATGTCCCGCGGGACGTGATCGTCAGGACTCCGAAGGAAAGGAACTCGAAAGTGCACGAGAGAACGGCACATGACGCACATGCCGAACCAGAGGAGGCAGAGCTCGTCCTACGGCCCACGGTGCGGGTGCTGCTGCTCGACGAAGCTGACCGCCTGCTGCTCTTCTCCAGCCAGGACGAGAGCGACGGGCACACGTTCTGGTACCCGGCCGGCGGGGGTGTGGAGGACGGTGAGACCTACGAGCAGGCCGGAGAACGCGAGGTCGCGGAGGAGACCGGGCTGACCGGACTCGTCCCGAGGACGGAGGTGTGGCGGCGCCGCAAGATCGGGTCCATGGGGGGCGTCACCTACCTCTTCCACGAACGCTACTACCTGGCCCGCGTCCCCTCCTTCGACATCAGCACCGACGGCTTCACCGAGAACGAGCGCGCCTCCATCGTCGGGCACCGCTGGTGGTCGC
Organism: Kitasatospora sp. NPDC087314; assembly: GCF_044744365.1. Lineage (NCBI taxonomy): Bacteria > Bacillati > Actinomycetota > Actinomycetes > Kitasatosporales > Streptomycetaceae > Kitasatospora > Kitasatospora sp. NPDC087314. Next base: position 73,269 of record NZ_JBIUYE010000018.1, on the reverse strand, counting down.
TGGACGAACTCGGCTCGACGGCGGACCGGTTGGTCCCCGACGGCCTGTACCCGAGGCTCGTCGAGCTGCTCACCGACGGTGTCCCCGCCGAGCCGATCGACCTGATCCCATGACCTGTCCCCGAATCCCGCCACCCAACCGCGGCGAGAGGACACCTCGCCGGTCCATGGCGCCTCGCGTGGTGTTCGGACAGGGCACCAGGCCGTCCCGACGGGCGGTGCCGGCCGGGGGTTCACGTCCCACCCGCATCGGACCCGAACCGCGCAGAAAGGAAGCAGTGGTGTGACCACTCCACAGGACATCCGGCGCTCGATGATCAAGATGATCGCGCAGGCCGAAAGTGCCCACATCGGCGGGAACCTCTCGGCGGTGGAGATCGTGCACACCCTCTACACGAGGGTGCTGAACGTCGACCCCGAACGGCCCGACTGGGACGGCCGGGACCGGTTCGTCTGTAAGGGCACCGCGTCCGCCCTTCTCTACACGGTCCTGGCCGACCGCGGGTTCTTCCCCTCCGAGCGCCTGGCGGCCTACAAGACCGACGGGGGTCTGTTCCCGGTCACCGAACGCTCGGAGCTGCTGCCGGGCGTCGAGGCTTCCACCACGTCCATGGGACGCAGCCTCTCTCTGGGCATAGGAATGGCGCTGGCGGCGCAGTCGGTGGACCTCCCCTACCAGGTGTACGTCCTGGCTGGTGACGGTGAGTGCCAGGAGGGCCAGGTATGGGAGGCAGCGACGCTGGCCCCCGCACTGGGACTGGACAATCTCACACTGATCGTCGATCACAACGGCTTCCAGGCGTTCTCGTCGTCCGAGGCGCTGATGCCGCGGTCCGGCACTTCCGGGCGTTTCGCCGCCTTCGGCTGGGACGCCGACGATGTCGACGGACACGACTGCGACGCGCTTGCGGACGTCCTGCTGCGGCCCAAGACCGGCCCCCGCTGCGTAGTCGCCCACACGGTCAAGGGAAGGGGACTGACCTTCATGGAGAACGACGTGTCCTGGCACGGCCGAAGGATCACCAGGCGCGAACTCGCGCAGGCTCTGCGGGAGCTGCGGTGACCGCCCCTGTGATGCCCGCCGCGGAGTCGTCGAAGCCGACCCGCCCGGCGGCCGGGGCCCCGGAGGACGAAGGCGTCAGCAAGCTGTTCGGGCGTTTCATCACCGACCGGGCCGCCGTGGACAAGGACCTCTACTACATCACCGCGGACAGCATGTCCGAGACGGATCCCTTCCCGAAGCGGTATCCGGACCGCTTCGTCAACGTGGGGATGGCCGAGCAGAACGCCGTGTCCATCGGCTCGGGACTGGCCCAGTCCGGCAAGAACGTCTATCTGTCGAACATCAGCACCTTCCTGCTGTACAGGCCCTTCGATCAGATCCGGCTCGACGCGGCCCATGCGAACACGCGGTTGCGGCTGATAGGCACGAGTGCCGGCTACAGCCGCGCGATGTACGGCAACGCCCACATCTCCGTCGAGGACATCGCGATCCTCCGCGCCCTGCCCAACATGACCGTGGTCGCGCCCGGCGACCGCACCGAACTCCTCGACCTGCTGGCCGAGATCGATGAGCTGCCGGGACCCGCGTACGTCCGCCTCCCGATCGAGAGTGCGGTGCTGCCTGTCCTCCACCCGGAGGGGACCCGGATCAGGCTCGGCCGGTCCGCGGTACTGCGCGACGGCGAACTCGGCACGCTGATCGCCACCGGTCACGCGCTGGAGCAGGCGGTCGCCTGGGTGGACGACTGGCGCCGGCATGGCTTCGCCGTACGGCTCGTCAGCATGCCGTCCATCAAACCGCTGGACACGGAGATGGTGACGGAACTCGTCGCGGAGGGGCGGCCCATCGTCACCTTCGAGGAGCATTCGATCATCGGGGGGCTGGGCAGCGCGGTCGCCGAGGCGGTCGCGGAGGCGGAGGGCGGCGTGCCCTTTCGCCGGGTCGGGCTTCCGGACCGATACCCCGGCAGGCCCGGGAGCGCGGAATACCTCAAGCAGGTCCTCGGGGTACCCGGCTCCGACCAGGTACTGGCCTGGTTCCTGGACGCACAGGGTGTTCGGCGGCCGAGCCGCGCGAAGACCGGCGCTCTGTTCCGCAGCGAGGAGGCCCACGCTCGGCCCCGCGCCGGGGCAGAGGAGGTGTCGTTCTGGCGCGACCTCGTCCGCCGGCACGGCCCCGACGTCCTCCACCTGGTTGCCGGAAACAGGCGGATCAGCATTCCCTCGGCGAGGGACGGGGACGACGTCACCGGGGTCAACGTCGTCCCCGCCCCCCCGCCGAGTGCGGCAGAGCGGCGGGAGCCCGGACCTCCCCTGAACCTGCGCGAAGCCGACATGTGCGACTTCGCCCTGGGACGGCGGTTCGGCCTCGTCCTGCTGCCGGGCGGCTCGGTCGGCCACCTCCTGACCGACAGCGACATCGCGGCCTGCTTCGCACGGGTCCGCGAGCACCTCACCGCCGACGGCGTCTTCGCCTTCGACATGGTGAACCCTGCGGGCGTCCCGCCGCATGAGGTCCCGGCCGGTCAGGTACCGGTGGACGGGACGGACCACCGCCGGGAGTGTGCCGAACGTGCCGGGCAGGTGACCGAGCACTGCCGGACGCTCGACCCGGAGCAGGTCGAGCGGCTCCTGGCGGACGCCGGGTTCACCGTCGTCCGGCGGTACGGAGGTTTCGAAGGCGAGCCGTGGAGCACGGGCGCCCCCCATCTGGTCCTGGTCTGCAGCAGAGAGGAGCACCGATGACCGACGCACAAGTGGAGGCCTTTCGGACGGATGGCTATGTCCGTATCCCCGGCCTGTTCTCCCCCGCCGAGGTGGCGCCGGCCCTGGCCGCTCTCGAGGAGCTCAGGGAGACCGTCCTCGCCAGTCCCGAGAGCCATGCCGTCCGGTACAGCTCGCGCCCGCCGGGCCCCATCGACGTGTGGGGCGTCAGCAACATCATGAATCCCGAGCTGTACGACGACCGGCTCGCCGAGACTCTCGCCCATCCGGGCCTGCTGGGCTTTGTGCAGGAGGTACTGGGCCCCCGCCTGCGGTTCTGGACCGCGCACGCGCTCTGGTCACCCAAGGCGGTGGACTACGAGCTGAATTGGCACAAGGACAACGACGAGCACGAGTACTACGAGGCGACGGGCCGCCCCACCCACGTACAGTTCAACGTCTGCCTCACCGCGGACGACGCCTTCCGCGTGGTGCCCGGTTCACACCGCAGACCGCTCACCGACGCCGAGCGCGACGAGATCGACCGTCTGGGCAGCGGGAAACTGCCGGGAGAGGTGCTGGTGGCGTGTGAGGCGGGCGACGTCCTCTTCTTCAACCACCACGCGGTGCACCGAGGTTCCTGCGAGAACGGCGGCCCCCGCCGGACTCTCCACATGAACCTTCAGGCCGCGGACGAACCGATGGGCGGCCAGACCTCATGGAAATTCATGCGCGATCCCGGCTATCTCGAAACGGTCCATCCGACGCTGCGGGAAATGATGCTCCGCACTATCGAGTGGGACGATGCACACCCCATCTCCCGGGCCGAAGCAAAGCGCCGACTGAGGTCCAAGCGGGATATTCTGGCCCGTGACGCGAAGGGCGTGCGATAAACATCGTACCCGATGCGCATGTCACGAACTCGCGTGACTGGCATGGGCGGGAGCAGCGTTGATAGTTTCTTCCTGTGCCCCTGAGTGATCGTCACTCGAATTGTGACGTGGATGCTGTTCCGGTGAACTCCGAAACATCACCCCTCTCCGGGGATTCCGCCATAAGAAAGGAGTAGGCACATGGAGAATGTTTCCTTCGAGACCGTCGAGATCGACGCCCTCACGGACGACGAGCTCGACGAGATCGTCGGCGGCACAGCGCCCGTCACCCCCGCCGGGTGCATCTGAGCTCGCTGAACGCACCAGTTGAGTGAGCACGGTGGCCGGGGAGGGCGCTGCGCGCCCCTCCCCGGCCACTTCGCGCCCGGAGCACGCACGGAAAGGCAGCCCAGTGACCCAGCAGCGAACCGACGGCATGTCGGAGCTCTCCTACGCGCAGGAGCACGAGTACGGGCGACAGCGGGAGAAGCAGCAACCCATGAAGGTCGTCCAGCTCTCCGAGGGGATAGAGGGCCCGCTGGACGTGCCGGCCCTGCACCGCGCTCTGTCCGCGTTGGTGAGGCTGCACGAGGCTCTGCGACTGCGGGTGGGTCCGGCATCCGACGGACGGCCCATGCAGTGGCTCGCCGACCCGCCTCCACCCGGCGACCTGCTCGCCGCCCACAGGATCAAGGCCCGTTCACCGGAGCAGTTCGGGACGTACGTGGCCGGGGTCCGCGCCCGCGCCCTCTCGGAGCCCTTCGACCTGGCGCACCGGCCTCCCTTCCGTTTCCGCCTCTTCCGATACTCCGAGCAGTTGCACGCGTTCACCGCCGATCTGCCGGCGCTGACCGCCGACCGCGCCAGCCGGTCCCTCCTCCGTGGCCGGCTGTGGGATGCCTACGGCGCCGCGCTGGCCGGCCAGGACTGCATGAGCGACGCCGAAGGCGAGGGGCTGCTCGCCGCGATCAGGCGGGCGCGCGAGAAGCATGACAAGCGCTCCGCCACAGTCGAGCACCGGTACTGGGCACGGAAATTCGCGACCATGGCCGCCCTGTCAGACGGCTCCCCGGAAAACTCCGGAGGCAGTACCGGAACCTCGCTTGACGGCCCGACACCGCCCGCGATCACGCGCTTCTCCTTCATTCCCGGCCCGACCGTCGCCCTCCTGCGCCGAACCTGCCGGGACGCCGGAGTGACATTCTTTCAGTTTGCGCTCGCCCATTTCGCCCGAACTTTTTTCCTTCGTACGACGCGGGCCGGTCTCGCGATGACACTTCCCCTGGACACGCGAAGCGCCGGGGAACGGGACATCGTAGGCAAATTCTCACGGGGTCTTCCAATTCTCGTCGAACGCTCTGAGGAATTCACGACGCTTCTCCGCCGGATCGGCTCCGATCTGATGCAGACGATGCGTCATCAGCACGTCTCGTACGCCGACCTGCGCCGTGCACAGAACCTGTCGGGCCGGGCGCACAGCGATGGTGCCCGCGAGGCCATAGTCCGCTACACCCTGCACGAAGAGCGTTTCGTGGACACCGGTCCCGGTGGCCTGCGCGTCACGCACGACGCTTTCGCCCCCAAGGTCAGCTACACCTGCGACGGCATCAGTTTCATCATCAACGAGTACGGCCAGGGCGTGACCCTCGTCCTCTGCTTCGATCCCCGTGAGTTCTCTGTTGCGGAGGCGGATCGCTTCACGGCGGACCTGAACACGGCCCTCAGCGCCGCCCCCCGCTCGGAATCGCCGTGGGCCATCTTCCCAGGAGACCCGTCGTGACCACGTCCCCACCCTCCCCACCCCGGTCGACGTCACCCCAGACCGGGGACGACACACCCGCGAAGGACATTCCGCCACCGACCTCAGCGTCCCGTCCCGCCTCGCTGCGCTTCCGCCGTCAGGCGGTGAAGGCCCGCAGCGGATCTCGGGAGTACGGCCAGGCACTGCAGACCGGCCGGTTGCTGAGCCGTCCGCTCGCGGTGCGGCGGCTCGTCGGGAGGTGGCTGCCCTCGCGCGACCGACGCCGCGTGCCGGTGCGGCTCCAGGCGCAGACCAGCGACTGTGGTGCGGCCAGCCTGTCCATGGTGCTGGCCCTGCACGGCGTCGACGTGCCGATCCGGGACCTGCGCGACGCCACCGCCACCGGCCGGGACGGCGTCTCCGCCCGCCGACTTCTCGACGCCGCCCGCGGGTACGGGTTCGAGGGGCGGGGCGTGCGGGTGCCGTTGCAGCGTCTGCACGACCTGCCCACCGGCGCCATCCTGTTCTGGAACTTCGACCATTTCGTGGTGCTGGAGCGAGTCAGCGGACCCTGGGTCCATCTCGTCGACCCGCAGCACGGCCGGCGGCGGCTGTCACTGGATCAGGTCGGGGACTCGTTCACCGGTGTGGCGCTGGTCCTGACCCCTCCGCTGCGGAATCCCAGCGAGGGACGTGCGCCGAGGCGCCCGGCCGGAACCGACCGGCCTTGGCGCTATCTGTGGCTGTTCCTTCCCAGGACGCGCCGCTGGGTCCCCTTCGTGGTGTGCTCGCTGTTGCTGCTCGGCTTCAATCTCGCCACCCCGCTGGCCACGAACTACGTGGTGGAGAGCGTGGCGCCGGGACACGCCGTCGGTGGCCTCGAGTTCCTGGCCATCGGGCTGGCCTGCCTCGTCGGCCTCAACTTCGTCCTGCAGTTCGTCCGCTCCGTCGCCTTCCTCGCCATCCAGACACTGGTCGACGAGACGGTGACGCTGGGCATCCTGCACCGGCTGTTCGCGCTGCCGTACGGGTTCTTCACCAGCCGCAGTCCCGGTGACCTCCAGCAGCGGGTGCGGACCAGTTCGACGATCCGGCAGACGCTCTCCGTCACCGCCTTCGCCAGTGTCTTCGACGGGCTGCTGATCCTCGTCTACATGGCCTTGCTGCTGATCGCCGATCCGCTGCTCGCCACCTTCGTCATGGCGTTGGCGCTCCTCCAGGTCGCGCTCGTGGCCCTTTTCTGGCGCCGCCAGGGGTACGCGGGCTCCGACGCCCTGGAGGCACAGGCACGGGCGGACGGCGAACTGACCGAACTCCTGGAGGGCATGGGGACCCTGAAGTCGGCCGGGCTGGAGGCCGTGGCCGGCCGGCGATGGAGCCAGACCCTCGCCGAGGAGCTGAACACCCGGCTGCGCAGCCGGCGTCTGGCGACCTTGGCGTCGAGCCTCAGCGTCGCACTACAGGTCGGTGCTCCGCTGCTCATCCTGGTGGCCGGTTCGGTTCGCATCTCGCAGGGCGGGATCTCCGAAGGCAGGGTGCTGGGCTTCAGCGTGCTGGCCATGGGCCTCCTGGTGCCGCTCGCCAATCTGGCCCAGGTCTGCCTGCAGACGTCGGCACTGGGCGCATCCCTCTCCCGGCTGAGCGACATCCTGGAGTCCCCGGTGGAATGCGTGCCCGGGGCGGCAGGACCCCGGGTCGCGGGCGACCTCACGGTGGAGAACGTCTCCTTCGCCTACCAGGGCGGCCCTCCGGTGCTCGCCGACGTCTCGTTCGACGTGCCGCGCGGGAGCTTCACCACACTCCTCGGGGCGTCGGGCTCGGGCAAGTCGACCTGCGGGCTGCTGCTGGCCGGTCTGTACGCCCCCACCGCCGGGCGGGTGCTCGCCGGCGGTCAGGATCTCGCCTCGGTCGACACCACGGAGTACCGCCGTGCCATCGCCTTCGTCACCCAGGACGCGCGGCTGTTCGGTGCCAGTATCCGGGACAACATCGCCTGGGGCGGCACCGACGTCTCGGACGCCGATGTGGAGGCGGCGGCCCGGGTGGCGGGAATCCACGAGGACGTCGCGGCCATGCCCATGGGCTACCAGACCCTCCTCGCCTCGGGCGGCGGCGGGCTCTCGGGCGGCCAGCGGCAGCGGGTGGTGCTGGCCCGGGCGCTGGTACGCGGACCGCGGCTGCTCATCCTCGACGAGGCCACCAGCGCGCTCGACCCGGTGGTCGAACGGGAGGTGTTCCGGCGCCTGACCGCGCTGGACTGCACCCTCGTGGTGATCGCCCACCGGCTCACCGCGGTGGAAGACGCCGACCAGGTGATCGTGCTGGAGAAGGGCCGCGTCGTACAGCGCGGCCGGCACAGTGATCTGGTGGCAGCCGAGGGCCCGTACCGGGAGCTGGCCTCGTGAGCGCCCCGGCCGGGGAGTCGGGGACCCGGAGGGAAGCTGACCGTGTCACCGGGCGTGGGGTCGAGCCCGCCCGAGCGGCGGCGTACGACGTCGCCGACGAGCGCGTGCCGGACGTGGTGGCGCTGCTCGACAGGGCGGCCGGACGTTTCGGTGACCGTCGCGCCGTCACCGACCACGCGGGCAGCTGGACTTGGCACGAACTGGACCGTGCGAGCCGCCGCGTCGCCGGTGCTCTGCTCGCCCTGGGGGTCGCCCCGGGCGACCGGGTGCTGGCGGTGCTGCCACCCGGCCGGGAGTTCGTGGCAGTGCTCTTCGGCGCGCTACGGGCCGGCGCCGCCGTCGTACCGGCGAACGGTTCCGCCTCACCGTTCGAACTCGACTGGGTGCTGACCGATGCCGAGCCTTCCGTGCTCGTGTCGGACCGTGCCGAACTCACCGCCCCCGCAGAGCGTGTGGGAGCAAGGATCGTCACGCCTGCGGCGCTGCTGGACTGGCGGGCCGCCGGGTCGTCCGCCGTCTCCGCCGAGAGCACGGCCCTGCTGCTGTACACCTCGGGCTCCACCGGTCGCCCGAAGGGCATCGTCTGCCCGCACCGCGCCGTTGCTTTCGCCGCCGGGGCGATCTCCCGGCGTCTGGCCTACCGCTCGGACGACGTGGTGTGGACCCGGCTCCCGTTCTCCTTCGACTACGGCCTCTACCAGATCTTCCTGTGCGCCCTCGCAGGGGCGGAACTGGTGCTGCCGCAGGGCACCGCGTCCTCCCGGGAACTGGTGGCGCTGCGTGCGGCCCGGGCCACCGTCGTGCCGGTCGTCCCCACGTTCGCCGCCATGCTGGCGCGGCTCGCGGCCCGTGATCCGCGCCCCCTGTCCGTCCGCCTCTTCACCAATACCGGCGCCGCGCTGGTCGGTCAGGATGTCGGACGGTTACGCGGCGCCTTTCCCGACGCGGCGGTGGTCTGCATGTACGGCATGAGCGAGTGCAAGCGGATCACTGTCGCGGACCCCGACGAGGACCTCGCCCACCCCGCCACCGTGGGCCGGGCCCTGCCCGGCACCCGCCTCTGGGTGGTGGACCCGCACGGAACACCGGTGCCACCCGGCGAGACAGGGGAGATCGTAGCGGCGGGGCCCCATGTCATGGCCGGCTACTGGAGGGCCGGGGACCAGACTGCGAGGCGCTTTCGCCCGGCGCCGGACGGTGACGGCCCGGCCGTCTTCACGGGTGATCACGGCTGCCTCGATGCCGACGGACGACTGTACTTCGCCGGTCGCGCGGACGACCTGTTCAAACGGCGCGGCTGGCGCATGGGCACTCAGGAACTGGAGTTGGCGATGCTCGACATACCCGGCGTGCGGGCCGCGGCGGCGGTCCCGCCCGCCCCGGATGGCACCCTGACCGTCTGGGCGGTCACCGATCTTCCACCGGAGCGGGTGCTGCGCGGCCTCACCGAGCGCCTCGGCGCCGCCCGCACCCCCGACCGGTGCGTCGTCGTAGCCGACCTGCCGCGCACCGCACACGGCAAGATCGACCGGGCCGCACTTCCCGCGCCGGAAGAGGCCCGGCGATGAGCCGCGACACGGCCGTCCTCGCCGATGGCGCGCTCCGGCCCCTGGATCACGCCTGGCTCCGCGCCCTCGCGGAGCGTTTCGGCACCCCCGCATACGTCTACGACCTGGCCGCCCTGCGGGAGGCCGCCACCGGTCTGCGCGCCGACCTGCCCGCCGGGGCCGAGCTGCTGTACTCGGTGAAGGCCAATCCGCATCCACGGGTAGTCCGTGAACTCGCCGCGTGCGGCTTGCGCACCGAGATCAGCTCGCTGGGCGAACTGGCGGCGGTGCGCGCCGCTGGTGCCCGGCTCGGTGTCGCCCTCTACACCGGGCCGGGGAAGACGCCCGGTGAACTGCGGGACGCGCTCACCGCGGGCGTCAGGAACTTCTCCGTCGAGTCGCTCGCCGACCGCGACCGGCTGGCCCGGGCCTGCCGGGACACCGGGACCGAGGCAGAGTACCTGGTACGGCTCAACGGGCCGCGCGGCAGCGGCGGCGGGTCGTTGCGGATGACCGGCCGGCCGACGGCCTTCGGCACCGACTGGCGTGCCCAGGACGACCTGGCCGCGCTGTTCGCCCCGGCAGGCCCCGCCCGGTCGATCGGCACCCACACCTTCTCCGCCACCAACGTCGAAGCCCCGGAAGCGCTGGCCGCCGAGCTCCGACAGTCGCTGGCCACGTCGGCCGAGGTGACTCGGAGCGTCGGCTTCGTGCCCGAACTGCTCGACCTCGGCGGGGGTTTCCCCGCACCGATGGCACAGCCCGGGCCGCTCCAGCGCTTTCCCGGCCTCGCGGGGACGCTCGCGGCTGCTCTCGACACGCACTTCCCCACCCGTGGCAGGAACGCCGGGCCGAGCCTGGCCTTCGAGACGGGCCGTCATGTCACCGCGGCCGCCGGCACGCTGCTCACCACCGTCGTCGACGTCAAGAGATCCGGGGACCGGACCTTTGTGGTCCTGGACGCGGGCGTCAACGTCCTCGGCGGGATGTCCGGACTGGGCCGTCTCATGGCTCCCCGGACGGTTCCCGTGCCCGTCCTGCCTGCTGCGGGAGCCGAGTCGGCCGCGCCCGGTGTGTCCGGTCCGGACGCGGCGAGCACCGTGCGGGCGAGCCTCGTCGGGCCGCTCTGCACCCCCCTGGACGTGCTCAACCCGGCCGTCGAGCTCACCGATCCGCAGCCCGGCCAGCTGCTTGCCGTGCCCAACACCGGGGCCTACGGACTCACCGCGAGCCTGGTCGGCTTCCTCAGCCGGCCGACTGCCGTCGAGATCACAGTGGACGGGCCGACACTCGTGGCGGCCCGGCAACTCAAGATCCAGACAACGGAAGTTGAGGGCAATGACTGAGACAGGGCTGCGCGGAGCGCAGCGTCCACCGACTCCTCGTGGGCACCGTCCCCAACCGGCTGCGCAGAGCACGGCAGCGGCCGAATCGCCGGTCCCGGCACCGTCCGCGGCGGGGGCGGGCGGGGTCGCCTCCGCCGAGCACGGACAGCCGTCCCGTCCTGCGGAGCGCGACACGCTCGCCCGGCTCGTCGAGGTCCTCGCCGAGCACGCCGACCGGGCCGACCGGGCCGCGGCGTTCCCCGAGGAGAGCGTGGACGCGTTGCGGCGCGCGGGCTATCTCGGCTATCTGGTCCCCTCCGAACACGGTGGAATGGGCCGCGACCTGGCGGGGATGGTGGAGAGCGCCCAGGCCCTCGCCGGTGGCTGCCTGTCGACCGCCATGATCTGGGCGATGCACTGCCAGCAGGTCGACGTGCTGGTGCGGCACGCCGACGCTCGCCTGCGAGACCGGCTCCTGCCGCGCATCGCCCGCGGGGAGCTGTACCTCGCCTCCGTCACCACCGGGCCGGTCACGGGCGGGCATCTGCTGACCGCCGCCGAGCCGCTGCGCCGCGTGCCGCGCGCCGCCTCGGAGGCTGGTGGCGACCTGTGGCTGGACCGGACCGCCCCCGTCGTCACCGGGGGCGGCCAGGCCGAGGGCTTCCTCATCACCATGTGCGCGGCGGAGGACGCCGGCCGGCACTCCGTGTCCCTTGTTTACGCCGACCGGTCGGCCCTGACCGTCGAGCCCACCGGCGCGTGGAACACCCTGGGGATGCGCGGCACCGACAGCGGCAGTCTGCGGCTGCGCGGCGCCGTGTCGGCCGACCAGGTCGTCGGTGGTCCCGGGGGATTCCGCCGGGTGGCGACCGACAGCATGATCCCGCTCGCCCACCTCGGCTGGAGCGCGTGTTGGCTGGGCGCCGCACGCGGTGCGCTGCGCAGCCTGCTGGGGTGGCTGCGCGGGAGTTCGGCGCACGACACATCGTCCCCACTGGTCCAGGAGCGCATCGCCCGCGCGCGGCTCGAACTGGAGCTGGTCAGCGCCTATCTGGAACGGATGCGCGAACGAGTCGACGAGGTGCGCGCATCCGGCGGCAGCCTCGACACCCCGGCCCTGCAGATACAGCTCAACACCCTCAAACTCGCCGCTTCCGAATTGGCGTTCAGCGCGGTCGATCGCATGGTCCAGCTGGCCGGACTCCCGGCGGGCTACAGCACCGACTCCCCGCTGCGCCTGGAACGCGCCTTCCGCGACCTGCGATCAGCGGCCCTCAACTACGCCAACGACCGTCTGCTGACGGCGAATGGTTCGCTGGCGCTGCTCGACCGGAAGGTGGTGCTGCTGTGAGCGGGCCGATCGCGGTACCGGACCGCTTCCCCCGGACGCCCGCGCCCGCTCGGGGTACCGCACCGCCCCTCACCTTGTCGTGGTTCGACCTGCGGCTGGAGGTGATCACCGACCTCGACGGCGTGCGTGCCGAGATCGCGGCACAGCACGAGGTACTGGACGCCGCCCGGCGGCCATCCGTCGACCACCGGCTGACGCTCGTGATTGACCCCGGCCTCGTGGAGCGCGTTCGCTCGCGCGGCGCCGGTCGGCCGTCCGCCCCCATGGAGTCGTTCGCCGGATGGTGGTACGAGACCTGGCCGGCCGAGGGCGGCGGACGCGTGCTGGCTTCCGGGGACGGCCAGGAGTGGGACCACGTCCTGCTCACCGAGGACTTCCGCTCCTGGACCGTGGCCGGTGCCACGATGGAGGGAGCCGCTGTCGCCGTCGGCCGGCTGCTGCGCGAGCTGATCCGTGAGGACCTGGTACAGCGGGGAGCGCTGATGTTCCACGCCGGGGCCGCTGTCCTGCCCGACGGTCGGGCCGTGATGCTGCCCGGTGGCGCGGGAGCGGGCAAGACCTCGTCGGCCGTGCGGTTGGCCGAGGCGGGCGGCCACGCCGTCGCCACCGACCGTCTGCTCCTGCTGCCGCCCAGCAGCGCGGGAAGTCCAGGCGGCTGGTGGATGATCGGCCTGCCGTCCACCACCCGACTCGGAGCCGGGGCGGTGGCGGCGTTAGGGCTGGCCCACCGGCTCGCGGACCAAGTCGCCTCCGGGCGGTCCAGGCCCGACTGGCTGGTGTCGCTGGCGCGGACCGGCCAGCTGCCCGACACCTCCCAGAGCATCGCCAAGCTGTCACTCAGCAACAGGGACGTGCGTACCCTGATGGGCGGCGGCTTCATGAGCGCCGCCCCGCTCGACGGGATCGTCGTACTGCGGACGGAGGACGCCGCTCGGCCAGTGGCGACACACCCCGTCGAGCCGGTCGCCGCGGTCGGGGCTCACCTGCTCGTACCCGACCCCGCGTACCCGACGCACTGGCTCTCCGCCCGGCCCTTCCGGGAGGACCCGGCCACCGCGCACCGCGCACTGGATCGGCTCGTCGCTGACGTGCCTGTGGGAGAGCTGAGCTGGAACCCGGCGCGGCACTGCGACCTCTCGACGGCTGCGCTGCTCGGCGCGGTCCTGGATTGCGTGCGCCCGGGCTTCGGCGGCGGTACCGCATCCGCCGCTGCCACGCTGCCGCCCGTCCTCACGTTCATGGCCGACGGCGCCCCTCAGACCGTCCACCAGTCGCCCGCGGGGCGTCCGCCGGGCACCACGTCCTCCTGGAGGAACGAGTGACCACTTCGTCGACACATGCACCGACCCCCGAATCCGGCTGGACGCCGCGGCTCTCCGGACCGGACGGCGACGTGCGGGCTGTACTGCTGGCGGTGGCCGAGCACCAGGGACTCGACCATGCGCCGGATGACATCGGAAACCTGCTGCGTCGCCAGGAGTTCGACCACGGGCGACTGATCGAGCGCGCCCTCCGGCACAAGCTCGGCGCGGCGCTCGCCGACTACGTGCACCGGCACGGACTGCGCCGCTCGTTTCCCGTCCAGCTGCGGGTCCCGCTGCTGTCCTTCCTGCAGACCGCCCGGCACCGGGCGACCGTGCTGACGGCGGAGGCCGCGCGCGTGTCGGAGGTGGTCGCCGAGGCCGGGATCGCTGCCGCCTGGACCAAGGGGGTCGTCGCGCAGGAGCGGCTCTATGATGGACGCGGGGTGCGTCAGTTCAACGACATGGACCTGATGATCCGACCGGAGGACCGGGACCGGCTGAGCGCCACGCTGCTCGACGCCGGGTTCACCGCGGAGCAGGTCTGGGACTCGGTCTCCGGCCGTCTGCTCCCTCGGTCCCGAACCGAGTTGCGTATCTACAAGCTGTCACCGGACCACTTGCCGCACTTTCACCGCATCGGGCCGGACCCGGTCGTACCGGTGTTCGTCCTGGACGTCGCCAACAGCCTCACCTGGCACGGCGCCGACTGGCAGGTACCGATGGACGCGGTGCTGGCCGGACGCCGGAGCCTGACGGTCGGCGGCGTTTCACTGCCCGCGCTGTCCGCCGCGCACTCCTTCCTGTTCGTCTGTCTGCACCTGTTCCGCGAGGGGTGGGTCGACCGGTTCGCCCGACTCAAGGGCGCCAACCTGTCCCAGGTGGCCGAGGTGCTCCGGGAGTGGCGCCGGCTCGACGCCGACGAACGCGCGTCCGTTGTCGAGCTGGTCGCGGCACACCGCCTCGCCCGCCCGGTGGCCTGGGCATGTGGACACACAGACCGGATTTTCGGCACCTCGCTCACCGAGGAGCTGGGTGTCCGGGGGGACGCCGACGCGGAGTGGCTCGGCGAGGCCACGGACAGTCTCCTGCCCTGACGCGCCCTTCGGCACCGGATCGGCTGCCGCTGCGGACGGTCGAACGGTTGGCCGGGCGGACGCGAACCAGGTTTGTCCGAACAGAACAGCGATGGGGACACGAGGCAGGCGGTGCTCCACTTCGTGTCCCCACCGCCGAGGGTGAAGTCCGGGCCCGGCCCCGTCGCCGGCGCGTGCCGTGCGGGAGTGCACAGGTCCGGTACCGCACGCAGGTGACCCGCGCCCTCACGGTGGTTGTTCAGCGACAGACACGGGCGGTGGGGGAAAGCGGCTCGGACCGAGCCTGCCGATTCTTGCGGAGCCGGTTCAAGACCTGTGCACGGTTGGCGTGTACGGCGAGCGGCATGAGGTCCTCGATCCGGACGCTCCTGACGCCGTCGGGGCTGGGGAGGAGAACGCGAATGCCGGGGTGGTAGTCAAAAAGCACCTGGCGGTCACGGCCACAGGGGCCGACGGGCCCTCGGCCGGAATCACCGACCGCGACGATCGTGGAAAGCTCTCTGGCGCCGGAAGCCCGTGCATGGCCGAGTGCGACGAGTTCCGCGCAGGGGCCACCGGTGAAGTGGTAGACGTTGATTCCACCGTACATTTTCCCGTCGACGCCCCGCACGGCGGCGCCCATGGTGTGGGCGCCGATGTCGCCGTCGGAGTTCGCGTCGACAATCTCTCGGGCGAACTCGATGAGCTCGAAGTCGTCGGGGGTCAGTTCTCGGCTGGGAACAATCATGCGGATGATGATAATCAGAGCGGGTTCTGAGCCGCCATCACGAATTTCCCTGACACGTACGTGCGGCACGACCGTCCGGGCGTACCGCGTATCGGGAGTGAGAATGCGTGACTTGTGGCATGCCCGGGCAGCCTGATATCTCTCCGCGCCGGAACGACCGTCCTTCAGAGCCGATCCCGATGGTGGTGATGCCGAAGGCGTTCGGTCTCAGACCGCGGTGAAGGTGAACTCGAACATGTCGTTCAGTCCCGACCTGAGGTATTCGGCGGATTTCGAGTAGTAGTTCACGTGCCAGTCCAGCCGCCGTTCGCTGACCAGGGAAAGTGCCTCTGCCCGGTTCTCGTTGAGGTTCCGGACGAACAGCTCGAGCGTGCGCGCGTAGTCGTCCGCCAGAGAGCTTGACGCGCGCACCTTAAATCCTGCGTCCTGGGCCCTCCGGACGATCTCCTCCTTGGGTATCACACGGAACATCCGGCGCTCCGCCGTCACCGTCAGCATGACCATGACGCCCCCCACCGGGAGCAGGGTGCGGCAGTGAGGAAGGAAGCCCTGCTTGTCCTCGAAATTCTCGAAGGCGTTGACGCAGACGATGCGGTCGACGGGCTCGGAGAACTCCTCCCACCTGGTGAGACGGAAATCGATGTGTGGTCCGCCGGCGGATTCCGCGTCCCTTTCGCGCGCGTACGCGAGCTGCCCCGGGTCCAGGGTGATGCCGACACAGCGCGCCCCGTACCGCTGGGTCGCGGCGCGGGCGGTCGCACCCCAGCCACAGCCGACGTCGAGCACCCTCATGGCCGGCTCGATCCGGCAGTGGGACAGGATCGTGTCGGTCTTGGCGCGCTGGGCCTGCTCCAACGACATGTCGCCGCTCGTGAAGTAGCCGGAACTGTGGTTCAGTTCAGGATCGAGGTGGAGCTTGGCATAGCTGGTCTCCATGGTTCCATTTCCTCTCGGTGGCCTGAGCGGTCGACCGCCACCGACCCACCGGGCAGGGTGCCGGAGCTGTCCCGCCGCCGGTCCGGTCGTTAGTCAATTCACGTAGGAGTGGTGGCTTCTGACACTCGGGGCATGCCATCGGCACCCTTTCGGCCCGTTCTCGCGAACAATGGCGGGAATTTCGCGGGGATGCCATGAGCCAACCGGCATGCGTCGCTCCGATCCTGTCATAAGCTTCGCTCTTTCGCGGTATCCCGCAGCGGTGCCGACCATCACGAGTATTCGGTACTTATGGCCCACGTCACCTCCTGGAAAGATACTCGCCGCAGGAATGGTGGTGTTGCCCTTCACCGATGACCTCGACCGACCGGGGGCGAGCCGCCGTGCTCGGGACGTCACTCGTGCGAGGACCCCGTTCCGCCCGCGAGCCGAAGGCCCGAACGTCGCCCGGCTCCGGCTGCCCGCACCGTCGAACCCACCCTTGACGAAGGAATCAGCGTGATGGAACTTTCGCTGGACACGATCAAGTCAGCGGCCACGACGAAAGGGCACCGGGACGGGACGGACCGCCTGGTGCCGCCGAGGGAGACCTTCGAGCGGGTGCGCCCCCATTTCCCCGAGATCGGTCTGACCCGGGTCGCCAATGTGACGGGGCTGGATGTGCTCGGCATACCCGTCGTGCTGTCGGTCCGCCCCAACTCGCGTTCGCTCGCCGTCCACCAGGGCAAGGGCCTGACGCTCGAGGCGGCGCGGGCGTCCTCCGTGATGGAGAGCCTGGAGAGGTGGCACGCGGAGAACATGACCCTGCCCTTGCGTCTGGGGACGCCTCGGGAGATGGCGGACACGGGGCAGGTGCTGGAGCTGGACCGGCACGAACTCTTCCAGACCCACGATCTCCGTGACCGGAGGTTCCTGTGGGTCGAGGGACGCGAACTCATCGGCGGCGGCGCCATCTGGGTCCCCCATGGCCTCGTCACCATGGACTTCCGCTCCGACGGGTTCGACCTGCTCGGCCACGGCACCGTTCCGCCGTGGGGCAACTCCAACGGGCTGGCGTCCGGCAACCACCTCATGGAGGCCCTGGCCCACGCCCTGTGCGAACTGGTCGAGCGTGACGCCTTCATCAGGGATTCGAGGCGGGCCGCCCCCACGCGGAACAGCATCGACCTCACCACGGTGGACGACCCCGCCTGCCGGCAGGTGCTCGACATCTTCCTCTCCGCCGGTCTGGAGGTCTCGGTCCGGGACCTGACGCCCGACCTCTGCATCCCCACGTTCGAGTGCAATATCGGCGAGGACCCGAAGACCTCGCACAGTCCGCTGCCGATCAACGCCGGCTGGGGGACGCATCTGCGCCGCGAGATTGCGCTCCTGCGAGCCTTCACGGAGGCGGCCCAGACCCGGCTCACCTTCATCTCCGGTGCCCGCGACGACCTGCCGCGGAACGTGTACGACTCGCACCGCAACAAACTGCGGCTCACCGCGAAGTGGAACGAGACACGCAGGAGCGACGGCACGCGCGGCTTCCACGAGACACCGAGCCACGCGCACGAGACCTTCGAGGAGGACGTCCTCAGGATCGTGGACGCGCTGCGCGACCGGGGGGAGTCGCAGATCGTCGTGGTCGACCTGACCAAGGCCCACATCGGAATCCCGGTGCTGAAGGTGCTCGTTCCGGGCCTGCTGGCCCCGGCCGAGTGAGCCCACCCGGGCAAGCACCGTGAATGACCAAGGAGCGAGACAATGACAGCGTTCGTCTTCGTGGGACCGACCCTGGCCGAGAGTGACCGGCCGCGGGACTGGGACGTGGTGTACCTGCCGCCGGTCGAACAGGGGCACATCCACGCCCTGGCGCAGGAGAAGCCGACGGCGATCGGCATCGTCGACGGCAGGTTCCACGACGTGCCCGCGGTCTGGCACAAGGAGATCCTCTGGGCGCTGCGAGCCGGCATACCCGTCTACGGAAGCGCCAGCATGGGAGCGCTCCGCGCCGCCGAACTCGCCCCGTTCGGCATGCGCGGGATCGGCAAGGTCTTCGAGCAGTACCGGGACGGGACCCTCGAGGACGACGACGAGGTCACCGTCGCCCACGCCGGACGGGAGGACGGCCACGTGCAACTCTCCGATGCGATGGTGAACATACGCGCCACCCTCCACGGCGCGCGGGCACAGGGCCTCATCGGTGAGAGCACCTGCCAACGTCTCCTGGACCTTGCCAAGAAGACGTACTACCCCCAGCGCAGTCTGCGGCTGGACCTCGCGAAAGGCCGCGCGGCCGGGCTGCCGGAGCACGAGATCGACGCCCTGCGGGCCTTCGTCGCGGAGCATTCGGTCGACCAGAAGAAGTGTGACGCCCTCGCCATGCTCGATGTGATGAGGAGCGAGCACGGCGCGCTCCCGAAGCCAGCGGCGGACTTCCCCCTCCAACACAACGCCTTCGTCGACCGGTCGCACAGCAACGGGCTGATCCACGACGGGGACGGTGACTTCCTGCAGATCACCGCGATACTAAACGAGGTCAGACTGCGCCCCCGCCGTTATCTCCGCCTGCGCCGGAGCGCTCTCGGTGCCGTCGTGCCGCACCTGGGCGCACCGCCGGCCGACGCGCGGGCCAGGACCGCGGCCGCTCTGGCGCTGTTCCGCGCGACCCACCACCTGACGGCGGACGCGGAGTGGCGGAGCTGGCTCGCCGAGCACGCGTACACACAGAACAGCTTCGCCTCCCTCATCGAGGACGAGGTCCTCGGCCGGAGCTACCGCCCGTACGGCGGCGCCCTGAACATGCCGTTGCTCCGCGCACTGCGGTCGGACCCCGCCTACCCGCGGACCCTGCGGCGCACCAGGGCGAAGAAACGCTTCCTTGAGGCACATGGACTCGCGGACCCGTCCAGCAGCGGGCCCTCGACCGACAAGGAAGTGCTCCGCTGGTACTTCACGGGGATCGGCAGGCCGTTCCCCGGTGACATCCACCGGTACGCGACCAGCCTCGATTTCTTGGACGGGTACGAGTTCCTCAAGACCGTGAGGGAGGAGTTCCATTTCGAGGCCGGCAGCTCATCGGCGCTGTCCGCGACCCCGGAGGCGGCGGCATACGAGGCGACCGGAACCGACGAGGACGACCTGGGGCACCGGATCTCGGACGCTGTCTGGGAGGCCGAGTGGTCGGCTCGCTGACATGTGTCCCAACGCAAACATTCACCGGGGCATTGTCAACTTGAGCTGGTGGCCTTGGGGTTCGGATGATCGCCAGGTTCGTTGATCACGGGGAGGGGCAAGTTGTCGGTTAGGTGGCTGGTTGAGGGCGCGTCGGGGTGTGGCGGGTGCGGTTTCCGCTTGTGACTCACTACTGAACTTGAAAGGCTGAAGCCGGGGCGTTCGCCTTACGGCGAGGGGCCGGGTCCGGTAGCTCTCATGGTGTGAGATACGCGCAGGGCGGCGGCTTGACCGACGCCGAGAGGGCTGCTCGGGAGCGGGTTCGGCTGCAGGCCGTGGCCCGGTTCGAGGCTGGGGAGAAGAATCGGGAGATCGCTACCGCATTGCGGGTCTCGGAGCGGTCGGTGGAGCGCTGGCGCCGGCAGTGGCGGGAGCGCGGTGAGGTCGGGGTCGTCTCGAAGGGCTCGCCGGGTCGGCAGAGGCTGAGTGCCGCGCAAGTCGATCGGCTTGAGCGGGAGTTGGAGCGTGGGCCGCTGGCGCACGGGTGGGAGGACCAGCGGTGGACGCTGGCCAGGATCAAGACCCTCATCGGGCGCATGTTCCACGTGAGCTACACCGTGGAGGGCACGTGGGCGCTGCTCAAGCGCCACGGCTGGTCATGGCAGCAGCCGATACGGCGAGCGATTGAACGTGATGAGGGGGCCGTCGAGCTGTGGAAGGAGGAGGTTGTGGCCCGCGGTAAAAGCGCCGCGGCGGCTCGTGGAGCATGGCTGGTCCTCGAAGACGAAGCCGCGCAGACGCTGAGACCGCCGCGTGTCAGAACCTGGGGCCGCGTGGGCCGAACCCCGGTGGTTCACGTCCGCGGCAGGGGATCCGGGCGGGTCTCCATAGCCGGGATGGCCTGCTACAAGAAGGGCGAACCCGTGGTGGGCATGCTCGTGGTGCCGGTGATCTGGTTCCAGGTCTCGAAGCGGTGGTGCATCTCGGTGCGGTACTCAGCGGCGGTGAGCAGATGGCGGCGAGGTCGGAAGTGCAGTGAGATGTGGCTGAACGCGGCGAGGAACCTCTGGGCTGACCGGGCCGTGCGGAAGCCCTTCATGGCGCGCTGGCGGGTTGTTTGGTGCGAGGTCTCCGCCCCGTTGTTCAGGCCCTTGTGGGAGCGGTGTTCCACCGAGCCCATCAGGTGCCGGCGAGCCGGCCGCAGGAGCGGCACGTGCCGGTGACCAGCACCCTGGGTACCCGGCCCTGCTTCTTCATGAGCTTGGCCATGAACCGTTTTGCGGCCTTCGCGTCCCGCGGCGTACCGAACCGGTCGCACCACTGCCTGACGGCTTCATGGGAGACGGTGATCCCGCGGGCCAGGAGCAGTTCCCCGACCTCGCGGTAGCTGAGTGGGGACCGGTGGTACAGCCACACAGCGTGGGAGATGATCTCCGCCGGGAAACGGAACCCCTTGTACGACACCACCGCCCCGGCTCCCACGGCCAACCCCTCCCCGTGGTCAACAAACCTGGCGATCATCCCAGCCCCAAGGCCACCAGCTCAAGTTGACAATGCCCGTTCGCCTCCTCCGTGGCTACGACCCCCTCACTGCCGTACTGGACGGGCGAGGACATGTTCTCACCGCCCCGCAGGCACATGCCCTGGGTGAGGTGGTCCCAGCAGACGGGCACCCCCTGGCAGTTGGGCGCGGCGCTGCTGGGCGTCACGGAGACGAGGTTGAGCGCGAGCGCGCTGGCCGCCACGGCGGTGGCGGCCAGCGCCCGCAGGGAGCGCTTCGTACGAGCGCTGCTGGTTGCGATTGCGGTGTTCTCCATGACTCCAGACTCCCCAGCCCCGGTTGACATGCGGTCAACAACGCGGGCCCGCTTCGCCCCTCAACGCAACGTATATCGTTTGTCTACCACCATCGGCCATGCTCATCTCCCTCAGAGTGCGCCCGGTACATGGCCGGGCGCCCACACGTGGAAGGCAACACGGGGACATGAAGGCGACGAAGACGATGCGGCACACGGCCATGGCAGTGATGGCGGGTGCGCTGACGCTGGCCGGGACGATGGCGCAGGCGGGAACCGCGCAGGCCGACGACGCCAGCTCCGGCGACGGCCTGCCCAGGATCAGCATGAACGAGGGAGGGCCGTTCTACCCGGGCAAGCACCTGGACACCGGCTACACCACGCTGATCTTCCAGGCCGACGGCAACCTCGTCGACTACAAGACCGTCGGGCTACTGGACCGTGAAGGCCGGACCGCGAGCCGCGTCGCCCGCGTCCGCACCGGGAGTGCACGGGCGCGATGAGCCGGGCGGCTCCAGGCGCTGACCGTCGCACATGTCGGTGCGCACGGCCGCCAGTGGATCATGCGTCGCGAGTGGTCCGGACCCGTCCGCGACGCCCGTATGAAGAAAAACCTTCAGGGGTAAAATCCCCCTCACCCTGGATGCTTTAACAGGAAATCGCACTGTCCCCGAAGAATCAGGGAGTCACCGTGGGATCGAACCACTCGACACGACCTCCACTCACTCTTCGCGAAAAGGAGGTTCTTTCTCTCCTCGCCGAAGGACTTACCTACGGCAGTATCGCCAGAAAACTGGGGATCAGTCCGCACACCGTCGACACGCACCTGCGTCGCCTGCGCAGGAAGACCGGGGCGGCCAACCGCACGCAACTCGCCATCCTGGGCCACTTGTGGGGATACGTGGATATGTAAAGCGCCAGCTGACGGCTCACCTCGTGCGGTCGGCGTTCCGCAGGAAAACATGGACTGTCGTTTCCTGTGGGTGCCGAGTTGACACGTTGTGGTTGGCAGGGCCGCCGCCATCGGCAGAACATTTTCAGTGCGGCGAGCATCGAAGACGGAGCCCACAGACCCGTGCCTGGCATGATCTCACCTCAGAAAATCGGACACGCGCTTTCTCGCGAAGAAGGAATTCCTGTGAATGCAACCGAGATGCATCGCTGGGTGGGCGACGTCGAAGAATTTGATTCCATCTACTGGCGACGAGAGCCGGCGGTTTTCGAAACGGCGCCGCCCCCGCCCATGAGCCTTGATGACATTGATGCCGCTTTGGCGGGAGGAACGCTCAGATCTCCCCACGTCGAGATGGTCCGAGCAGGCAAGGATATCGCGCTCAACGAATACACTGAAGCGCGTGAGGTGCGTTCGCAACCGACCGCCGGCTTCGCTGACAGTAGAGCGATACTCGCCCTCCTGGAGACGGGAGCGACGCTCCTCCTGCGGAACACCGAGCAATGGCATCGGCCCACAGCCGAATTGGTGGCTCGGCTCGCGGACGAGGTGGGCCGACGCGTGGAGGCCTTCTTTTTCGTCACGCCACCGGGAGGCCAAGGGCTTCCCGTGCATCGGGACGACGCGGACGTGCTCCTCCTGCAAGTGGCAGGCAGCAAGCGCTGGACCGTCCGAAGCGGTCCGTCTGATCACCACTGGCAGGCCGGGGAGGTTTCGGGAGACCCCGGTCCCGTTCTGCTGAACACCACGGTGTCCAAGGGACAGGTGCTCTACATTCCACGTGGGTTCGCCCATTCCGCCGTGGGCGACCAGGGCTTGTCAGCTCATCTCTCTCTGACCGTCCGAGAAATAGGCGGAGCCCACCTGACGCGTGCCATGCCACGACTGCTCCTCGAAGGGATACGGCTGCCGGCGCGTCCCCTTGAGGAGTCCGGACTTCTGGAATCCGCAACCACGCTGCTCGAGGCCGCGCGCAAACGGTTGGCCGACTTGGAGCCGTCCGACCTGGTTCGGTACGCGCGTGCGATACAGCGTGATCAGAGGCTCAACAACAGGGACCCCGCGTCCGTGGCCGAGTTTGCCGACCGGCTGACCGCCTCCGCCAACTTGAAGGCACAGGTCAAAGGGCTGGCGTGACGGTCTCCCGAGGTTCTCACGCTGGTCGGAGGCGGCAGTCTCCGGAGTAGATCGTCTGTCAACGGTTGACTTCAAGATTCGTCAGGACGAGCAGGGCGCGCAGGAGGTGGGTGGCGCGGGTGGTCTCCGTGCTCACTCGCAAGTCCAGTGCGTCGCGCAGTAGTTCCGGTCAGGAACCCGAGCTGCCGCAGCATCGTCATCCTTCCGCCATCCCGACGGCGGCATCTGCCTCGGCGACGCTCTCCCAGCCCTTCTGCTTGAGTACAAACGCGGCGACGAGGGCGGCGACCACCAAGAAGGCGGCGGAGATGTGGAACGCCGTCTGGACCGCGCGGTCACCGGGCCCGACGGCGGCTACCGTCTCGACGTGCCGGGCCCCGGCTCGTACGTCCTGATCACCTCGGCCGGAGGTTCCGCCGACGCCAGTAGCGGCAGCGGTTCTCCTGTCCGGGACCGGTCTCGATGTTCTGCCCGTTCTGTTCTTCAGGGCCGGTGACCCGGCACCGCCGGTCTCAGGACCAGGCGATCTCGCCATGGCGGTCGATGAAGCGTCCGGTGCCGGCACCGGGCCCCTCGGTGGCGAGGGCGACGATCGCGTCCGTGCCCTCGGTGACGGTCTGGGAGCCGCTGTGACCGTTTATGTCGGTCGCGGTGTAGCCGGGGTCGGCGGCGTTGACGCGAATGCCCTTGAGCCCTTTGGCGTACTGCGTGGTCAACATCGTCAGCGCCGCCTTCGAGGAGGCGTACAGCGGCACGACGACGTGCGACTCGGACCGGCCGGGGTCGTGGGTGAAGGCGAGGGAGCCCATGCCGCTGCTGACGTTGATGATCACGGGGTCGTCCGAACGGCGCAGCAGCGGCAGGAACGCGGTGGTGGTGCGGACCACGCCGATGACGTTGACGTCGAGGACGGCGCGGGCCTCGGCGGCGGTGAGGTCGCCGGGATCACCGAAGGGACCCTGGACCCCCGCGTTGTTGATCAGGACATCGATCCTGCCCTCGTGCTCGGCGACGTCCGCGGCGGCGGCGGCCACGGACGCGTCGTCGGTCACGTCGATGGGGACGAAGCGTGCGCCCAGCGCGGCGGCTGCCTCCTCACCCCGCTCACGGTCGCGGGCTCCCAGGAGAACGGTGTGACCGCACGCGATGAGGCGGCGGGCGGTCTCGCGGCCGATGCCCTTGTTGGCTCCGGTGATGAAAGTGATCGTCATGCCTTCGATGGTTGCCTTGACGAGGGAGCCGGACCAGGGACGCTTCGACGGTGGGAAGACCAGTACCACCCTCGCGCCCCCGCATGTGATCGGGGACGCGGGAGGATGGAGAGCATGACGACGACACCCCCCGGAGCTGGACTGGGCGCGATGATCCGCACGTGGCGGAACCGGCTGCCCCCGTCAGCCGCTGGGCTGCCGGTCGTCCGCAAGCGCCGGGCTGTCGGGCTGCGGCGCGAGGAACTGGCCGACCTGGCCGGAGTGTCGGTCGACTACGTCGTGCGCCTGGAGCAGGGGCGGGCCACGACACCCTCGGCGTCGGTGGTGGCGTCCCTGGCGCGCGCTCTCCAACTGTCCACCGCCGAGCGGGACCACCTCTACCGGCTGGCCCAGATCGTGCCGCCGGCGGACGGCACGATCTGCGACCATCTCCCGCCCGGTATGCAACGGGTACTCGTCCGCCTCGGAGACGTACCGGTGGCCGTGTTCGCGGCGGACTGGCAACTGGTGTGGTGGAACCACGGGTGGGCCGCCCTGCTGGGAGACCCCTTGGCCTCGCCGCCGCGGATGCGCAACTTCGCCCGCGACAGGTTCCCGGTGGACGTCGATCACACCCCCCTCGCGCTGTGGCCGGTCACCGAGACGGACCCCGACACCGCCGACGCCGCCCTCGTCTCCGATCTGCGCCGCGCCACCGGCCGCTTCCCCCGGGACAGTCGCCTGGCCGCGCTGGTCCGCGACCTGAACGCAGGCAACGAGAGGTTCGCCGAGCTGTGGGCGACGGGAGAGGTGACCGCGAACCGCGAGGTCCGCAAGACGGTCGACCACCCGTCGGTGGGCCCGGTCACGGTGGACTGCGATGTCCTGACCGACGGCGACACCGAGCTCAAGATCGTCATCATGACCGCCGCGCCGGGCAGCGAGGACGAGACCAAACTCCAGCTCACCACCGTCGTCGGCCCACCGGCCGGCACGCGCAACTGATCCGCCCCGCCCATCGGCCGACCGACGGCCCACGGTTTTCGTGACGCACCAAACCGTTGGACACGCACCGACGGGTGATCAGGACGGCCCGCTGGCGGACTGCCCGGACAGCGCCCTCCTTCCGCCTGGCCACGAACCGCGGTGCCCTGTTGACATCACCCTCGCCGCGCTGGGTGGTCGGTGGACGCCGCTGGTAGTCCGCGAGTTCCTACGCCGCGGTCAGACCACGTACTCCGAACTGTCCGCCGCCCTGCCCGCTCTCTCGGACAGGCAGACCCAGTTGACCAGTGCGGGCGTCATCGAGCGTCACCGCACCCCGGGCTGGCCTCCGCGCGTCCGCTACATTCTGACCAGCCAGGGCCGGGCGCTGGAACCGGTGGCGCGCAGCATGTGGGAGCGAGGCACAGCGCGACGGGACGCCCTTGACCAAACGCCAGACCCGTAGAACACGGCCTGAACCTCGTCAGCTCCCCGGTTCTTGCTCGCTGCGGCTGGACGGTCTTCTACGATCCGGTGCATGGATCCTGAGCTGCTGGAACGGATCACCGCGCGGCGCGCGGAACTGGACGAACTCGAAGAACAGCTGGCCAAGCAGTTGGCGGAGGTACGGGCCGAGCGGAACGAACTCGCCGTCGCCGAACGCGTCCTTGAACGGGTGAGCGAACAGCTCGCCAACGAACGGGCATCGGTCACGCCGGCGCCCGGGCAGGTGGGCGGACGAGCGGTGATGCTGATCCCGCACCGCACGTCAGGCGTGGAGGAGAGCACACTCCCGCCGGACTACCAGCGCATTCTCGCCGCTGTGCGGCAGGCCGCCGGACCGGTCATGGCCCGGCAGGTCGGTGACGCGCTGGGAATCGACGTCAGTGTGCGGGCCAAGCTGGAACCGCTGCGCGGGAGACTGGTCAGACTCGTCGATCGCGGCTGGCTGCGGAAACTACCCGACCGAGGCGGCCTTGAGGATCTCGCAGGACCGGCGGAGCTCGGCGTTCTCCTTGCGCAGAGCGGCCAGTTCCTCCTTCTCGGCTGTGGTCAGCCGGTCGTCGCGCTCGCCGCGGTCGGCCTCGTCCTGGCGGATCCAGTTGCGCAGGGCCTCGTGGTGCACGCCCAGGTCCCGGGCCATCTGCCGGATCACCGGCTTCGGGTCGGCGGCCCGGTACGCAACAACGGCTCGCTGCCGCAACTCGGGCGGATACTTCATCGGTGCAGCCATGGCAGAGGCTCCCTTCTCACGACCCATCAGGTCATGTCCGGCAACCTTCCGCACCTCGGGGGAACCTCAGCGGAGGGGAGCAACCCCCGCGAGCGCGGGGGTTGCTCCGCCCGGATCGGGCAGACCACCATGAGGACCGGGTCGGCCCCCGCGAGCTTGGGGTTGCAGAGAGTTGCCCAGGTTGGTGCCGTGTTGGTGCCCAAGCCCTTCGGCGCGGTTACGGAACGAATCGACTTGTCAAACCGGCCGGGCGAGATCGCAGGCCTCGTTCACTGGTGCGGGTGGGCCTGGGCTGAGAGGTGCCGTGACCCCCGGGGCTGATTCTGAGAGTCGCTCAACTGTAGCTGTCTGTAAATCAGTTATCGCCGAAATCGAACTCGGCGGTGACGGGCGCGTGGTCGCTCCACCGCTCGGCGTGGGAAGCGGCGCGTTCGACGTAGGCCTTGACGCAGGTGTCCGCGAGTTTCTGACTGGCCATCAGATAGTCGATGCGCCAGCCGGAGTCGTTATCGAAGGCGCGGCCGCGGTAGGACCACCAGGAGTAGGGGCCGGTGCGGTCGGGGTGGAGGCTGCGGACGACGTCGACGTAGCCGGCCTCGTCGCAGACGCGGGAGAGCCAGGCGCGTTCCTCGGGGAGGAAGCCGGCGGACTTCTGGTTGG
Organism: Kitasatospora sp. NPDC087314; assembly: GCF_044744365.1. NCBI lineage: Bacteria > Bacillati > Actinomycetota > Actinomycetes > Kitasatosporales > Streptomycetaceae > Kitasatospora > Kitasatospora sp. NPDC087314. Next base: position 46,156 of record NZ_JBIUYE010000018.1, on the reverse strand, counting down.
CCTTCCAGTTCTTGAGGTCTTCGGGGCGGTGGGCGATGTTCCAGTCGCCGCAGACGACGACCTCGCGGCCGTCGGCGGCGGCGCGGGTGCGCAGGGCAGTGAGGTGGACGAGGAATTCCGCCATGAAGCGTTCCTTCTCGTCCTGGCGCTCGGTGCCGACCTCGCCGGAGGGGAGGTAGAGGCTGGCGACGGTCAGCCCCGGCAGGTCGATTTCGACATACCTGCCCGAATTGTCGAACTCCTCCGACTCGAATCCGACGGCGGTCCGCTGCGGCTCCTGGCGGGACAGTACGGCGACGCCGGCCCGGCCCTTGTCGACGGAGGGGGCCCAGACCGCGTGCCAGCCGTCGAGGTCGCGCAGTTCGACGGGCAGTTGCCCGGGCTCGGAGCGCACCTCCTGCAGGCAGATCACGTCCGCCTCGGTGGCGGCCAGCCACTCGATGAAGCCCTTCTTGGCCGCCGCCCGGATTCCGTTCACGTTCACACTCGTCACCACGATCACCCGGGCAGCCTACCGAGTGCGGCGGCCTGGTCCGAAGCGTGACGCGCACCGCCCGCCGGATGACGTGAACGTGGCATGAATGTGTGCGACGGTCGCACCAAGCCGCGCCATTGGTCTTGACCATCTCCGGACGAAGCACCTAGGGTCGCTTACTGCAAAGACCTTTAATAAAGAAGGACGGATAAAAGCCCGCTCTCCCACCTGCCGCATCAGCGGACAGCGGGCCCGGGATCCGCCCTCCTTACCGCAGGGCGGAGACGACAGGGTGGAGGACAAGGTGGGGACGACAGGACAGCTCTCGGCGGTGCCGGAGCCGAAGTACTGGCACCTGCGCACGGTGCTGCTCCGGGCGATCGACTCGGAGTTCTCCATCGGTCAGGTCCTGCCCAACGAGCGCGAGCTCTCCGCCCGCTTCGGTGTCGCCCGCGCGACCCTGCGGCAGGCCCTCGACCAGCTGGAGCTGGAGGGGCGCCTGGTGCGTCGGCGGGGGATCGGCACCCTGATCGCGGCCCCGCGGGTCGGCGTCCCGGTCAACCGGCAGGAGGAGGGCTGGCCCGGCGCCGTCCGCAGCCAGGCCTGGCGGACGATCGACTGCACCACCGCCCCCGCGTCGGCCCAGCTGGCCAAGAGCCTCGGCATCGCCGAGGGCGCCACCGTGCACACCGTCCGCCGGGTCCGCCTGGTGGAGGGTCGGGCGATGGCCACCGAGTCGTTGCACGTCCCGGCTGCGGCGCTGCCGCACCTGCTCGGTTTCCGGGCCGAGAGCGACCGGGCCCGCTCGGTGCTGCGCCAGCTGGAGCGGCTGGAGGTGGACGGCGAGTCCCGCGCGGTCGAGCTGGGTGTCGCCGAGGCCGACGAGGCCGCCCTGCTGGAGCGCCCGCCCGGTTCGCCGGTGCTGGTGATGACCACCCAGTACGCCGCGGCCGGGCGCCTGGTGGCGGTCGCCGTCTCCACCTACCGGGCCGACACCTGCAAGCTGACCTTCGGCGAGACCGGCCTGGTCGAGGTCACCCCGGTCGGCGCTGCGGCCGAGGTCCGCAGCGCCTCCTGAACCATCTTTCCGACACCCTCAGGCCGAGGCCCGGACGCCCAAGTGGCGTCCGGGCCTCGGTCGTTGTGTGGTGGGTGGGGAGGGGCCCGCCCGGCCCCGTCAGGCCCGACCGTTGCCGGTGGTCGGCGGGTCGACGGCGAACAGCTGGTCCTCGACCTGGTCGAGGGCGACGCGCAGCGCGCCCATCGCGACGACCTCGGATCCGAGCGCGGCGAGGGCCACCTCGGGGGCGCGGAGGGTGAACTGGGCCAGGCGTTCGCGCAGCGGTTCCAGGACGCCGTCGAGGCCGGCCGCCCAGCCGCCGATCACGACGAGTTGCGGGTCGATGGCGAGGACGAGGGCGGCGACACCCTGGACGAGGCGGGTGAGGAAGCGGTCCATGGCGACCTTCGCGACCTCGTCGCCCTCCCGCGCGAGCCGTAGCACGCGGGCGACGGCGGCCTCGTCGAGCGGGTTGAGCGGCTTGCCGGTGGTGGAGAGGAGGCGTTCGGGGGTGACCTCCTGGCCGAGCAGGTGGAGGGCGCCGATCTCGCCGGCCGCGCCTCCGAAGCCGCGGTGGAGCCTGCCGTCGATGAGGGAGCCGGCGCCGGGGCTGAGGCCGGCCATGACGAAGACGACGTCGCCGGCGCCGACGGCCGCTCCCTGCCAGTGTTCGGCGATGGCGGCGAGGTTGGCGTCGTTCTCGATCAGGACGGGGCAGCGGAAGGACCGGCGCAGCCGGGCGCCGAGGTCGAGGCCGGTCCAGCCGGGCATCGCGGTGCCGAGCCGGACGGTGCCGTCGCGGTCGACGATGCCGGGGGTGCCGATGCCGACGGCCCACAGGTTGTCGCGGGAGATACCGGCCTTGCGCAGCACCTCGGCGACGGCGGTGCGGACGGCGGCGAGCCGGTCCTCGGCGTCCAGGGTCTCGTCGACCGGCTTGAAGTGACTGCCCACCACCTCGCCGGTGAGGTCGGCGAGGATGACCCGGATGTCGTGCACGCCGATCTCGATGCCGAGGATGTGCCCGGCCTCGGCGCGGAAGCGGAACCAGCGGGCCGGTCGGCCGCGGCGGCCGGTACCGGGCGGGCCGTCCTCCTTGGGCTGGTCGACCTCGGCGACCAGCCCGGTCTCGACCAGGCCCTCGATGACGCCCTCGACGGTCGGGCGGGAGAGCCCGGTCTCGCCGACGAGCTGAGTGAGGGTCACGGAGTGGCCGGTCCGCAGCGCCCGAAGCGTGACCGCCGCGTTGATCCGCCGCAACAGCGAGGAGTCTCCTCCGGTGAGCCGATCCGCCAATGCGATGCCCTTCGCCGTTCGCGCGACTGCCCTGGCGCGCGGTGTCGAGTGCGCGGTGCCCACCGAGTGGCCCGCGGGGGTGTGCCACCCGGAACGCGGCACGGCGGCGCGGGGCCGCCTGCGCCAGGGCCGGAGGACATGCGGAGCCTACCCGGGCGTGGGCCCGGTGGGCGAGAATCCTTGCAGCTCATCCAGGCTTCGGTATCGAAATGGTACGGATCGGGTGGCGGTGTGTGATCCGGGCTTCACCGCCCGGCCACGGAAGGCCCACGACCGCGCCGCCGGGACCGCACCGACCAGCGGGAACGGGCGGAGAGCGCCGAGCCGAGGCTGAGCCGGGAGCCGGGAGCCGGCCGACAGGGCGCTGAGCGCGGGGAGGCGGGCACGGCCCGATCGTAGCGGCGGCTCAGGGTATCCGGGCCGCGAACAGGCGTTGCCCGAGCAGTCCCATCGGGTGCCCGTCCTCGGGCAGCGCGAGGACGGTCGGACAGCCGGCGGCGGTGAGCGCGGCCCGCCAGTGCTCGGCGGCGAAGGCCGTGGCTGCCGGGGAGATCGGGGACGCCGGGGACGTCGCGGATATCGGGGACGCCGAGGGCGAAGGGGAAACGGGGGAGGCCCGGAAGGCGGCAGCGACGGAGGCGAGGGCCGGGAGCACGTCGGCCTCGGCCTCGGCCTCGCCCGTGATCAGCAGGTCGAGCTGTTCGCCGGTGGGCGCGAGCAGCAGCAGGTGCCCGCCGGGCGCGAGCTGGTCGACCAATTCCTGGACGGCGCGGTCCGGACGGCCGGTCGCGGTGGCGACGACGATGTCGTAGCGGCCGCCGTCGGGCAGTTGGTGGTGGTCGGCGTGCTGCCGGGGTCGGACGGCGAGGGCGCGGGTGATCGCGGAGTCGGCGCCGTCGTGGCCGAGTTCGAGGACGCGCAGCGGTACCGGCCCGTCGTGGGTCTCGGCGAGGCCGCGGACCAGCGCGCCGAGGGCGGCGCCGAGGTAGCCGCGGGCGGCCGTCCAGCGGATCGGGGTGGCGGCCGGCCGGGGCGCATCCTCGCCGGTGATCAGCCGGGGCAGCCGCAGCGCGCCACGCCGGACCCGGTCCAGGGCGGCGAGCGGGCCGAGCCCGTCCGTCCAGGCCTCGACGGCGGGTCGCCAGGCCTCCCGGACCTCGGCCGCGGTGAGTTCGGTCCGCCCGTGGTGGACGCCCTCGTGCCGGGTGATCAGGCCGTGCCGGGTGAGCGCGTCGAGCCAGCGGCCGACCCGGGGCCGCTGGGCGGGGGTGACGAGGGCGGCGGCGAGGACCTCGGCCTCGGTGTGCCCGCGCCCGGGGTCGGTGAGGACGCCGCTCTGCTGGAGGGTCAGCAGCAGCGAGGCCAGCACGGCCTGGTCGAGGTGGGCGCCGAAGGCCTGGACCTGTTCGGCGGTGACGCCGATGGTGTGCTTCCAGGCGGTGGCCGAGGCGGCGTCGACGGCGGCGCGCAGCCGGTGGTCGGCGGCCTCGGCGTGGGTGTGCGGGGCGCGGACGTGGGCGAGGACGGCGCCGAGCGCGTCGACGGCGGCGTACACGTCCTCCTGCTGGGGTTCGGGGCCGACGTGCAGGACGAGCCGCAGGGCGCCGAGGTCGTGGGTGGCCAGGCCGGGGCGGCGGCTGAGGCGCCAGAGCAGGGCGGAGGGCAGGCTGAGGTGGGTGGTGGCGTCGGCGGCGAGGGCGGCGAGCTGCTGGTCGGGATCCTGCTGGGGGTCGCCACAGTGGACGGTGCCACCGGCGAGCAGGGTGGCGAGGGCGAGTTCGACGGCGAGGTCGGTGGCGGGGTGGAGCACGGTGTGCCGGATGGGCGGCGGGCCGAGGACGCCCGCCCAGTGCTGCAGCCGTTGTTCGGCGGTGCGGGCGGCGGAGGGCGGCAGCGCGGCGTGGGCCGCGACGCGTTCGGCGAGGATCCGGGGCAGGCCGCCCGGTGGGGAGACGCCGAGCAGCAGGCCGATGCCGCTGATCGCGCGCCCGTCGGCGACGACGGCGGGTCGGTCGCCGAGTTCGCGCAGCGCGCTGACCAGGGCGGGAGTCGTGGGCACGGTGATCACTCCGGGGTGCGGGGGAGAAACCGCACCACTGAACCATGCGGCCGGGCCGGCGGATGCCGTGCACGGGTCAAAATTCCGTAATGATTTTCATATCGGCCAGCCAAGGTGGCCGTCCGATCTCCGCCTGAAACGGATGGAACTTCGCATTCCGGATCCGCTGCACAACCCTTGACAGGTGGTTCGGGCACTGGGTTACTTGGCCGTGGGCCAGCCCTGACCGAACGATCGGTCGGCGTCCCGTATCGGCCGACCTGCGAAGGAGCGACGATGACCGGCAGCGCACCCGCCCCGCGCCGACACCTCGGGGAATCCGGTCGGTATCCGGGGGAGCCCGGGCGACGGCTCGGGGAGTCCGGTCGGCGCCTCGGGGAGCCGATCCCGTCCGCTCTGCTGGACGCCGGCGAGCGGATGGGCGTCGACGAACTGCGCGCCCATCAGCTCACCCGGCTCCGGGCCACCCTGCGGCACGCGTACGACAACGTCGAGCTGTACCGCCGCAGGTTCGACGCGGCCGGCGTCCGCCCCGAGGACTGCCGCACCCTCGCCGACCTCGCCCGCTTCCCCTTCACCACCAAGGCCGACCTGCGCGAGGACTACCCGTTCGGCATGTTCGCCGTCCCGATGGAGCGGGTCCGCCGGATCCACGCCTCCAGCGGCACCACCGGGCGCCCGACCGTCGTCGGCTACACCGAGAACGACCTGTCGATGTGGGCCGACGTGGTCGCCCGGTCGATCCGCGCGGCCGGCGGCAGGCCCGGGCACAAGGTGCACATCGCCTACGGCTACGGGCTGTTCACCGGCGGGCTGGGCGCGCACTACGGCGCCGAGCGGGCCGGCTGCACCGTCATCCCGGCCTCCGGCGGCATGACGGCCCGGCAGGTGCAGATCATCCAGGACTTCCGGCCCGAGATCATCATGGTCACCCCCTCCTACCTGCTCACCCTGCTGGACGAGTTCGAGCGGCAGGGCGTCGATCCGCGCAGCACCTCGCTGCGCATCGGGATCTTCGGCGCCGAGCCGTGGACGGAGGAGATGCGGTGCGAGATCGAGGACCGGCTCGACCTGCACGCCGTCGACATCTACGGCCTGTCCGAGGTGGTCGGCCCCGGCGTCGCGCAGGAGTGCGTGGAGACCAAGGACGGGCTGCACATCTGGGAGGACCACTTCTACCCGGAGGTCGTGGACCCGTTCACCGACGAGGTGCTGCCCGAGGGCGAGAGCGGCGAGCTGGTCTTCACCTCGCTCACCAAGGAGGCGCTGCCGGTGATCCGCTACCGCACCCGCGACCTCAGCCGGTTGCTGCCCGGCACCGCGCGGCCGGCCTTCCGGCGGATGGAGAAGGTCACCGGGCGCAGCGACGACATGATCATCCTGCGCGGGGTGAACGTCTTCCCGACCCAGATCGAGGAGATCCTGCTGCGCACTCCGGGCGTCGCGCCGCACTTCCAGCTACGGCTCACCCGGCAGGGGCGGCTGGACCACATGACCGTCCGGGTCGAGGCGCGCCCGGATGCTCCGGCCGAGCGGCGGGGGGCGGCGCGGGCGGAGATCGTCCGGGCGGTGAAGGACGGCGTGGGGGTGACGGTCGCTGTCGAGGTGGTCGAGCCGTACGCGCTGGAGCGGTCGGTCGGGAAGATCCGGCGGGTGGTCGACGAGCGGGGGTAGGGGTGAGGCCTGGAGGCCGGAGGCGCACGGCTGTCCGGGGGGTGATGCCGTACGCCTCCGACGTCTACAGCAATGTAGACGCTTAGGCGGTGGAACGTCCACTCGCCGTCCGTCGGCGGTGTGCCCGGGTCGACAGGACGAGGGCGGCCGCCATCAGCACCGCCAGGGCCAGGCTCACCGGGCCGGTGCCGAGTGCGAGGCCGCCCCGGTCGGTGCCCACGCCCAGCCAGTCCGCGAACGAGGCGCCCAGCGGGCGGGTCAGCACGTACGCCCACCAGAACCCGGCCACCGGGCCGACCCACCGGGCCCGCGCCGCCACCGCCGGGACGGTGATCAGCACGGCGAAACCCAGACCGGCCAGCAGGTACCCGGCGTGCAGCGTGGCCGCCGTCAGATCGCCCAGCGCGGTGCCCAGCGCGAAGGTCAGCAGCACCGCCGCCCAGTAGAACAGCTCCCGGCGCAGCCCGGTCACCCGGTCGATCGCCAGCGAGCCCTCCACCCGGTGCCAGAGCAGGAACAGCGCGGCCAGCGCCACCGCCAGCCCACCCGCAGACACCGCGTACGGCACGCCCAGCGCGACGTGCGCCACATCGGCGACCATCGTGCCGAACACGCTGACCAGCACCACCACCGCCCAGTACATGCCGGGCACGCAGCGGCGCAGCCGCAGCTGGACGAGCAGCGCCACGGCGAGCAGCAGTCCGGCCGCCGCGACCGCCGGCACCGGGCCCACGGTGTGCGCCAGGAAGTCCGACAGGGTCTCGCCCATGCCGGTGGTCAGCACCTTCACCAGCCAGAACCAGGCGTCCACGGCCGGGACCTTGCTCGCCCCGGGCGTTCCGGCCCCGGCCGCTCCAGCCTCGACCGGGGTGCCGGGGCGGGCCGAGGCCCGGGGCATCGTCGTGTGCCGGGCCATGTCAGCGCCCGGACCCGTCGACGACGGTGTTCCCGGTCAGCTCGCCGCTCGTGCCGTCGACGGTCACCAGGTGGCGCACGCCGTCCGGGCCCACGACCACCACGGCCCAGGCGGCGGCGCCGCCCTGCTGGGTGACGCGGCGCAGCGACTCGGCCCGCCCGCCGGGGACGGCGCCCTGGGCCTTCTCCAACGCGGCCGAGGCGGCGAGGGAGGGGAGCGGGGCCGGGGCGAGGCGGGCGTCGGCCCCGGCCTGGCCGCCGTTCTTCCCCTGCTCGCCGTCCCGCCCCTGCCCGCCGCCGTGGTGGCGGCCGTCCTTGGCGCGCCCCTCGCCCGGGGCGTTCCCGCCGTGCTCGCCGGATTCGCCGCGCCGGCTGTTCCCGCCGTGCTCGCCGTGCTCGTCGGACGAGCCGCCCTCGGCCCGGCTCATCGCGCGGTGGCCCTCGCGCCCGTGCTCCTCGTGGGCGACCGCCAGTGTCAGCCCGCCCGCGCCGATCAGCGCGACGGCGGCCACCCCGGCGGCGATCCGGCGCTCCCGGCCGGCCGCCCAGCCGCGCAGCCGCGCCGCCCGGGGCCGCTTCGGCGCCCGCTGCGGATCCTGCGCGGTGTCGTGCGGGCCGTCCGGTCCGTGCAGGCCGGCCGGTCCGTCCGATCCGTTCGGGCCCTCCGGGAGCGGAGGGGTGGACGACGTGGCGTCGGTCATCGGGCGTTCTCCTTGCCTCGGCTGCTCACCGCGCCCGGAACCCCCGGGGCGCGCCCGGCGATCATGGCGGACCGTTCCTGAACCTCCGCTTAAGCTGCCGACGGACTACCAGGCATCACCTGGCACCCTGAACGGATGCACCTACTCGTCGTCGAGGACGAACACCGGATGGCCACCGCGCTGCGCCGCGGCCTGGAGGCCGACGGCCACACCGTCGACACCGCCCACAACGGGCCCGAAGGCCTCGCCCTCGCCGACCGGCACCCCTACGACGTGATCGTCCTCGACATCATGCTGCCCGGCCTCAACGGCTACCGGGTCTGCGCCCGGCTGCGCGCCAACGGCTGCCGGGCCGGAATCCTGATGCTCACCGCCAAGGACGGCGAATGGGACGAGGCGGAGGCCCTGGACACCGGCGCCGACGACTACCTGTCCAAGCCCTTCTCCTTCGTCGTCCTGCTCGCGAGGCTGCGCGCCCTGCACCGCCGGATCGACCAGCAGCGCCCGCGCCTGCACACTCTCGGCGACCTGGTCCTCGACGCCAACGCCCGCACCTGCGCCCGGGCCGGCAGCCCCACCCACCTGACCGCCCGCGAGTTCGCGATCCTGGAGTACCTGGCCGCGCGCGCCGGGACGGTGGTCTCCAAGCGCGAGATCCTCGACCACGTCTGGGACGCCGACCACGACCCCGACCCCAGCATCGTCGAGGTCCACATCCACGCACTGCGGCGCAAGATCGACGCCCCGTTCGGCCGCGCCGCCCTGCAGACCATGCGCGGCGCCGGCTACCGGCTCGCCCCCGACGGCGGCTGAGATGCGCCCGCGCCTTCCCCGACTCCCCGGCCCGCTCGGGCGGTTCGTCCCCCGGTCGGTGCGCGCCCGGGCCACCGCCGCCGCCGGTACGGTGCTCGCCGCCGCCCTCGCCCTGGCCGGCGCCGGGCTGCTCGCCGCCCTGCACGCCGACCTGGTCGCCTCCGCCGCCTCCGCCACCAGGCAGCAGGCCGACTCGGTCGCCCAACTCGCCGTCCAGGGGCGGCTCACGCCCGTCCTGCACGCCGGCCACGGCACCGACTTCCTGCAGGCCGTCGACGCCCACGGCACCGTCCTCGCCGCCAGCCCCAACCTGACCGGCCGGCCCGCCCTCACCGCCGCCCACCGCACCGGCTCGCACACCACCGACGACGTCGACCCGCTGTACGACCACCACCGCCAGCGACTCACCGCCGTCACGGCCGACACCCCGAGCGGGCCGGTCACCGTCTACGCGGGCGCCTCGCTGCGCGCCGCCGACGAGGCGCTCGACATCACCCAGGCCGCGCTCGCCGTCGCCTGCCCGCTGCTGCTGCTCACCGGGGTGGTCGTCACCTGGCGGGTGACCGGGCACGCGCTGCGGCCGGTGGAGGCCATCCGCGCCGAGGTGGACGCGATCACCGGGCAGGATCTGCACCGTCGTGTCCCCGAACCCGGCACCGCCGACGAGATCGCCCGCCTCGCCGCCACCATGAACGCGATGCTCGACCGGCTGGAGGCCTCCGGGCGGCGCCAGCGGCAGTTCATCGCCGACGCCTCGCACGAACTGCGCAGCCCGCTCGCGGTGTTGCGCACCCAGCTGGAGGTCGCCGACACCCACCCCGACCCGGCCGTCCGGGCCGAACTGGTGCACGGCGCGCTCCAGGACACCGACCGGCTGCAGAGCCTCGCCACCGACCTGCTGCTGCTCGCCCGCCTCGACGCGGGCGGCGGCGAGGACCGGCCCCGGCAGCGGGTGGACCTCACCGGGCTGGTCGCCGCCACCGTGCTCGGCCGCCCCGCCGGCCCGCACCGGCGCACCACGGACCTCGCCCCCGCGGTGGCCGTCGACGGCATCCCGCTCTGGCTCGGCCGACTGCTCACCAACCTGCTCGACAACGCCGACCGGCACGCGGCGGGCACCGTCCACGTCCGGCTCGCCGCCGACCGTGCCCGGGGCCTGGCCGTCCTGGACGTCGAGGACGACGGCCCCGGCATCCCGCCCGCCGACCGCGAGCGCGTCTTCGAACGCTTCACCCGCCTCGACGACGCCCGCAGCCGGGACGAGGGCGGCAGCGGCCTGGGCCTGCCGATCGCCCGCGACATCGCCCGCCACCACGGCGGCACACTGGCCGTCACCCCGACGCCGTCCGGGGCCCGGCTCACGGCGACCGTCCCCCTGGCGACCGACGGCTGACGGCGCCGGAGACCCGTTCGGCGTCGCCGGGACGACGGTCGCGTGGCCGGTGGCAGGCCCGGGCCCGGGCCTGCCCAGGCTCCGCAAGCTCCTGGCGGAAGCAGCGGCGGTGGCTGCGGCGGTGGCTGTGGTGGCGGGCGCGAGCGCCCCCGCCGGCTCGGGGAACGCCCGTCCCGGCGGTGAGGCCCTATGCTGCGGGGATGCCGAGTGAGCTGCGCACTCTTCAGCCGGAGACCGACCTCGCCTTCGTCCGGCGCGAGACCGAGCTGAAGCCCGTCCCGTTCGTCCCCGAGGTCGGCCTGCACATGGCCGAGGACGCGATCACCCTCTGGGAGACCACCGAGCGGGTGCGCGGGGAGGTCGGGCTGCCGCCGCCGTTCTGGGCGTTCGCCTGGGCCGGCGGGGTGGCCGTCGCCCGCTACGTGCTGGACCACCCCGAGCTGGTCGCCGGGCGGACGGTGCTGGACGTCGCCGCCGGGTCCGGGGTGGTCGGCGTCGCGGCCGCGCTGAGCGGTGCGGCGGCCGTCCGCGCGGCCGAGATCGATGCCTACGCGGTGGCCGCCATCGACCTCAACGCCGAGGCCAACGGCGTCCGGGTGGAGGCCGCCCTGGTGGACCTGGTGGACGGCGACGGCGCCCCGGCCGACGTGGTGCTCGCGGGCGACGTGTTCTACGAACGGGCGATGGCCGCCCGCTTCCTGCCCTTCCTGGAACGGGCCGCCGCGCGCGGCGCCACCGTCATCGTCGGCGATCCCGGCCGGGCCTACCTGCCCCGGGAGCGGTTCACCGCGGTGGCCGCCTACCGGGTGCCGGTCGTCGCCGACCTGGAGGACACCGCGGTCAAGCCCACCACGGTGTGGCGCCTGGGCTGACGGCCCGTCCACCCGCGGTGTGGGCCTGCCGGCGGCGTCCGCCCGCGTCCGTCCGCGTCGCGGAATTCCCGGCGGCGGGGCGAAAGCGCCTGCTAGACAGGCCGCATGACCGACACGATCACCCTGCGCGCCGCCACCCCCGACGAGATCCCCGCCCTGCTCGCCCTCTGGGCCCGGGCGGCGAAGGGCGCCAGCATCACGGACGACGAGGCGGGCGTGGCCGCGCTGCTCGCCCGGGACCCGGAGTGCCTGATCGTCGCCACCCCGGTGGGCGACCCGGCGACGGTCGTCGGCACGGTGATCGCCGGCTGGGACGGCTGGCGCTGCCACCTCTACCGCCTCGCCGTCGACCCCGACCACCGCCGCCAGGGCATCGGCGCCGCCCTGCTGGCCGCCGCGGAGGAGCGCTTCGCCGCGCTCGGCGGCCGCCGAGCCGACGCCATGGTGCTGGACGACAACGCCCTCGGCCACCGCACCTGGCAGGCCGCCGGCTACCACCCCGAACCGCGGTGGAGCCGCTGGGTCAAGCCGCTGCCCGCCTGAGTCCACTCCCGTCCGGACGGCCGCCGAGCGCTGGCGGCCGTCTCCGGTGCATGGTCCGCTGGTGTCGATGCGTGTCCGAACGACCGTGTTCCGGCACGCCGTCCACCCCCATCGTGCCACCGGAGAAGGACCCGTCATGACCGACGACACCCGCACCCTCGCCTCGCCCGAGGCGGCCGCCGAACTCCTCGGCCGCCTGCCCGACCTGGAGCAGGCCCTCGCCTACTACCACCAGGAGGTCGCGTCCCCCGAGGCGGTCAACCTGTCCGTCGCCGAGAACGTCCTGCTGTACCACCACTCGATGAAGAAGAAGGTCTTCGACAACATCCGCCTGCTCCCCGAGCGGTACATCCAGTACATCGCCTCGGCCGGCACCCCGGAGCTGCGCGGGCAGGTCGCGGCCCTGCTCACCCTGGCGCTGGGCGCCAAGGTCGAGGCGGACCACGTGTTCGGTGTGGCCGGGGTCTCCTCCGCACTGGAGTGCATCGCCTTCGCGCTCAAGGGCCCCGACCCGGTCGGACCGCGGCTCAAGGACGGCGACGAGGTGCTGCTCCCGGCGCCGTACTGGCAGGGCTTCAACTGGTCCTTCGAGGAACGGCCCAAGCTGAAGTGCGTCCCGGTGCAGCTGCCGACCACGGGCGCGGACCGCTATCGGCTCACCCTGGCCCTGATCAAGGACACGTACGAGGCCCGGAAGGCCGCCGGTCGTGCGCCGCGCCTGCTGGTCCTCACCAATCCGCACAATCCGCTCGGCGTCAACTACTCGCGGGCCCTGCTGGACGAGATCTACACCTGGGCACTCACCAAGACGGACATGCACATCATCTCGGACGAGATCTACTGTCACTCCCAACTCGACAGCAGCACGACGAACTTCACCAGTGCGGTGGCCCTGGAGGCGTACCGGACGCACGCCGACCGGATCCACGTCGTCTGGGGCTTCGCCAAGGACTTCGGCCTGTCCGGCTTCCGCACCGGCTTCGTGCTCTCCAAGAACGCCGCCGTGCGCCGCACCATGCTCGGCGGCACGGACGAGGCCGAGACCACCCACCCGCTGCCCTGGTTCAGCCCCTTCGACTCGCTGAAGACCTTCGTCATCCAGTACCTGCTGAGCGCCCCCGCCGACGGCCCGAGCGGCGAGCTGTACACCACCTACGCGATGCGGGAGTACCGCGCGCTGCTCAAGACGAGCTTCGGCAAGGTCAAGGCGGCCCTGGACACCGCCAAGATCGACTACGTCCACCAACCCGGCGACAACGCCGCCCAGTTCTTCTGGGTCGACCTCACCAAGTACCTCGGCAAGCGCCGCCCGGGCCACGCCGAGGCGGACGAGAGCGTGCTGGCGCTGCCCACGGGCGGTCTCGACACGGACGAGGACTGGCTGTTCAAGTACCTCGCGGCCGAGCCCACCGAGGTCACGCTGCTGCCCGGCGGCGTCATGCACAACCCCGCGCCGGGCTTCTTCCGCCTCTGCTACACCGCCCGGCAGCCCGAGGACGTCGTCGACGCGGTCAAGCGGGTGGCCACGGCGCTGGCGCAGTTGAAGTAGCCGGACCCGTGGGTGGGGAGGGCCGGTTCGGGTCGGACCGGCCCGGGGTATCGACCTGCTTCGCTACGCTGACCTGTCTGCTTGGCATGCGTACCGTACGGTTTATCGAACACTGTCCGGAGAGAAGGGGAAGAGCGTGAGCGTCTCCGAGGGATCCGTCCGGGGCGTCCTCGCCGCCAACCTCAAGCGCGTCCGGGCCCAGCGCGGGCTGTCGCTCTCCGAACTGTCCCGGCGGGCCGGGGTCGGCAAGGCGACGCTCTCCCAGCTGGAGTCCGGCGGCGGCAACCCGACCCTGGAGACGGTCTTCGGACTCTCCCGGATCCTCGGCGTGCCGATCTCCGACCTGGTCGACGGGCGGCCCTCCAGCGAGCTGACCGTGGTCCGCGCCGCCGACGTCGAGGCGTTCAGCGGCGAGGGCGTGGACCTGCGCCCGCTGCGCCGGATCGAGTCCGGCGACTCGGTGTTCGAGGTCTACGACCAGCAGGTGCGCGCCGGCGGCACCCAGGACTCCGGTGGCCACGTCGGCACCGAGCACACCATCGTCCAGGCGGGCCGGCTGGGCGTGCGGGTGAACGGGTGCGAGACGGAGCTGGGCCCGGGGGACTACGTCGGCTTCGACGCCTCGCTGCCGCACGCGTACACCGCGCTGGGCGGCGAGCCGGTGCGCTCGGTGCTGCTCCTGCACCAGCGGGCGGAGCAGCCGCTGCACCTCGCGCAGCGGCGGCAGGTGGCCGCGCCGCGGCCCGGCCACTGACGTGCGGGCTGACCGTTCGGTCTGCCGAACTCCGGTGGTGGATAAGCCCCCTGGCCTCACTCCCCGGGGGCGGGGGCGGGGGCGGGGGCGGGGGCGGGAGTGGGCTTCGGTGTTCCCGAGGCCCACTCCGCGGCATCCCAACGCCTCAGGGGTTGTTCAGGGCGTAGGTGCGGAAGGTCGCCAGCAGGGGCAGGACCTCGGTCTGGCTCGGGTCCTCGGTCACGGCGCGCATGGCGTCGATGACCGCGTGGGCGATGGCCTTGGTCACCGCCAGGTCGTCCGGGGGCGCCAGGGTGCCCCAGGTCTTCAGGGCCTGAGTGAGCAGGGCGGTCATCCGGGCGCCGATGTTGGAGCTCACCGCGTCGGAGAGTTCGGCGATCTCCTCGTCGCTCATGCTCGACCGCAGCCCGAAGGCCAGGGCCATCAGGGTGTCCATCGCGTGCTCACCGTACGCGGCGACCAGCGCCGGGAGCGAGCGCTCGTCCGCACCGCCCGTGGCGAGGGCGGACAGCGCCTCGTCGTCGTCTTTCCACGCAGCCTCCAGGGTGGCCAGGGCCCGAAGAGACTCGTCTACCGTCATCCCGTCTGTCATGGGAGGAACGGTATTGAGCCCGTACCGTCCCGGCCCACGGTTCGGGCGCCGAGATCACACCTTCGAGCGAAGCCGGGCCTGTTCCGGGCGGTGGGCGTGCGCGAAGTGCTCCGCGTCCCAGGTGCCGCCCAGCTCGGGGGCCAGCGAGGCGAGGGCGAGGGCGGCGAAGTCCGCGGCGGTGCCGGCGCGTTCCGGCAGGGCGCCGAGCAGCGGGGCGCCGGCCGAGCGCGGCAGGTCGGCGAGGTTGCACCGCTCGGCGAGCCCGGGGGCGGTGGGCCAGGAGCCGACGAGCACGCCCGCCAGCGGCAGCCGGCGCGCCGCCAGGGCCTCCGCCGAGAGCGCGACGATGTTGAGCGTGCCCAGCCCGGCCGAGGCGACGAGCAGCACCTCGGCCGGCAGCCCGGCGTCGCGGACCGCCCGGGCCTGGTCGGCCAGGGTGCGGCCCTCGTCGTCGTAGCGGACGAGCAGCCCGCCCGCGCCCTCGACCAGGACCAGGTCGTGTGCGGCGGCGAGTTCGGCGACGGCGGTGGCCACCTCGGCGGGGGAGAGGAACGGCAGTCCGGCCCGCCGGGCGGCGGTGTCGGGCGCCAGCGGCTCCGGGTACCGGACCAGCTCACGTACCGTCAGTTCGCCAGCCAGGCGCGCGACTTCGGCGGCGTCGCCGGGCTCGTCGGGGGCGACGCCGGTCTGGCCGGGCTTGAGCACCGCGACCCGCAGGCCGCCCTGCAGCGCCGCCGAGGCGACGGCCGCCGTGGCGACCGTCTTGCCGACCTCGGTGTTGGTGCCCGTCACGAACAGGATCCGCGCGCTCATGCCGCCACCGCCGCGGCGGTCACGGCGGCGGCGATGCGTGCCACGTCCTCGTCCTCCGTCACATAGGGGGGCATGGTGTAGATCAGGTCCCGGAAGGGGCGCAGCCAGACGCCGGCGCGCGCGGCCGCCTCCGTGGCCGCCGGGACGTCCACCGGGTGGTCGAGCTGGACGACGCCGATCGCGCCCCGCACCCGGACGTCCCGGACCCCGGGGACGTCCACGGCGGCCGCGAGCCCGTCGGTCAGCCCCGCCTCGATGCGCTTGACCTCGACCGCCCAGTCCTGCCCGAGCAGCAGGTCCAGCGAGGCGTTGGCGACCGCGCAGGCCAGCGGGTTGCCCATGAAGGTCGGCCCGTGCGCGAGTACCGGCATCTCGCCGCGGCTGATGCCGTCGGCGATCTCGGCGCTGCACAGCGTGGCGGCGAGCGTCAGGTAGCCACCGGTGAGCGCCTTGCCCAGGCACATCACGTCCGGCGAGACGTCCGCGTGATCGGCGGCGAACAGTGCGCCGCTGCGGCCGAAGCCGGTGGCGATCTCGTCGAAGACGAGCAACACCCCGTACCGGTCGCAGAGTTCGCGCAGCATCCGCAGGTAGGCGGGGGAGTGGAACTGCATACCGCCCGCGCCCTGGACCACCGGTTCGACGATGACGGCGGCCAGTTCGTCCGCGTGCCGGGCCATCAACTCCTCGAACTCGGCCGCGTACCGGGGGTCGAGCGGGGCATCGAACCCGGCCGGCGGCTGCGGCGCGAACAGCTGCCCGGGCAGCACCCCGCCCCACAGGTGGTGCATGCCGCCGTCCGGGTCGCAGACGGACATCGGGTGGAAGGTGTCGCCGTGGTAGCCGCCGCGCCAGGTCAGCAGCCGGCGCTTGTGCGGGCGGCCGACGGACTGCCAGTACTGCAGGCACATCTTCATCGCGACCTCGACGGCCACCGAGCCCGAGTCGGCGAGGAAGACGTGCCGCAGCGGCTCGGGCGTGATGTCCACCAGCGTCGCCGCCAGCCGGACGGCGGGCTCGTGGGTGAGCCCGCCGAACATCACGTGGCTCATCCGCCCCAGCTGCTCGCGGACGGCCTCGTCCAGCACCGGGTGCCGGTAGCCGTGGATGGCCGCCCACCAGGACGACATCCCGTCGACGAGTTCGCGCCGCCCGCCCGCGACGGGCTCGGCGAGGCGCAGCCGGACCCCGGAGGCGGACTCGACCACGTACGGGGTGACGGTGCCGGGCATCGGCCCGTACGGGTGCCAGACGTGGGCGCGGTCGAGGGCGAGCAGCGTGTCCGCGGACAGCTGGGGCATGATGCGTCAGTCTCCAGAACTATCAGGCATTGGGCGCGAGTTCGGTGCCGGCGCCGCGCAGCCGGACCTTGACGAGGTCGCTGCGCAGCTCCCCGTCCGAGGCGTCGGTGTCCTCCGCGGCCGACGCAGGGGTGTCCTCCGAGGCTGAGGCCGAGGCCGGGGCGTGCGCGTGCCCGCCGCACGGGCCGCAGCCGCCGCCGCTGCCGCAGGCCGAGGCCGCGGTGCCGCAGGAGGAGGCCGCCGCGACGTCCGCGCGGTGGCGGGGCAGGGTGGCCTCGCCGGCGCCCTCGACCTCGAAACCGGCGTCCTTGATCATGTCGAGGTCGGCCTGCCCGGCCTGGCCCTCGCTGGTCAGGTAGTCGCCGAGGAAGATCGAGTTGGCGAGGTGCAGGCCGAGCGGCTGCATCGAGCGCAGGTGCACCTCGCGGCCGCCGGCGATCCGCACCTCGGTGTCCGGGTTGACGAAGCGGACCATCGCCAGGATGCGCAGGCAGCGCTGCGGGGTGAGGTTCCACTCCTTGGCGAGCGGGGTGCCCTCGAACGGGATCAGGAAGTTGACCGGGACGGAGTCCGAGCCCAGCTCGCGCAGCGCGAACACCACGTCGACCAGGTCCTCGTCGCTCTCGCCCATGCCGGCGATCAGGCCGGAGCAGGCGGACAGGCCCGCGCCGTGCGCCTTCTGCACGGTGTCCACCCGGTCCGCGTAGGTGTGGGTGGTGGCGATGTCGCCGTAGGTGTTCTCGGAGGTGTTGAGGTTGTGGTTGTAGGCGTCGGCGCCGGCCGCCTTCAGCCGCTCCGCCTGGTTGCCGGACAGGAGGCCGAGGCAGACGCAGATCTCGACCGCGGGGTCGGCGTCCTTGATGGCGTCGATGGTGTCGGTGACCCGGTCGATGTCACGGTCCGTCGGGCCGCGGCCGCTGGCGACCAGGCACACGCGCTTGGCGCCGCCGGCCACCCCGGCGCGGGCCGCCTCGGCGGCCTGGTCGGGCTTGAGCCAGGTGTACTTGAGGATCTCGGCCTTGGAGCCCAGCCGCTGCGAGCAGTAGGTGCAGTCCTCCGGGCAGAGCCCGCTCTTGAGGTTCACCAGGTAGTTGAGCTTGACGCGCCGGCCGAACCACTTGCGGCGCACCTTGCCGGCCGCGGCGACGACGTCGAGCAACTCGTCGTCGGTGGTGGCGAGGACGGCCAGCGCCTCCTCGCGGGTCGGGACGTCGCCGCGCAGGCCCTTGGCGGTGAGGGTATCGAGCAGATCCATGGGGCCGATCCTGCCTGCTGGCGCTCGAATGGCGCCAGAGGAAACCCGCCAGAAGATCCGCGGAAGGATGTGCCACTTGCCACAGTGTCGAAGCTCACGGCGTCGGTGCTGGTCACGGGCTTGACGCCGGCGCGCACCGGTGGTTACTGGCCGGTAGGCGGAGGTCGCCGGCGGGGGGGTGGACGATCGGTGTCGGTACGCACGTGTGGTGGTGATCGACAACCGGCCCACCCCGTGATCTGGGCCACCCGACGGTTGCTTAGAATCTGCGCCATGACCACGCAGCGGGAGCGCACCCCGACTCCGGGAGAGGGCCAGGACGGCCAGGCAGGGCAGCGGACCGGCGGGGCCGCCGTCGGCACGGGCGCGGAGCTGAGCGGCAGTCGGGGCGGCGGCCGGGGCAGGCGCCTGACGGCCCGCCGGGTGGTGGGCTGGTTCGTCGTGGTGGGTGTGATGACCGCCGGCGGATGGATCATCACCCGCCCGATGCCCGGTGACTACATACCCGGGCTCGGCCCGTCCAGCAAGGACGCGGCCAGGACGCCGCCGGTGGTCGGCACCCCGCCGCCGCACACCGACTCCGAGGGCCTCAATGCCGACAGCCTCTTCCCCACCCAGCGGCCGGTCGAGGCCGCCGGGTACAAGGCCCGGCGTGGCGGCATCCGGCAGGGCGAGAACTGCGCCGAGGTCCTGCAGGACCGCACCCAGGAGCTGTTCCGGGACAGCGGCTGCCATGCCTACCTGATCGTCAGCTTCTCCGGCGTCGACCGCCCGGTGCTCAGCAGCGTCACCCTGCTGCGCTTCGCCGACCAGGCCTCTGCTGCCAAGGCCGCCGACGCCCTGCGGGCCAAGCCCGGTGCCGTCGCCTTCATCCTCGCCGACGCCTCCACCGCGCCCGCGCCGTCCGCCTCCGCCAAGCCGGCCAGTGAGCCGCGGGTCGAGGCGGTCGGGCACTACGTGACCGTCACCAGCTCGCGGACCGACGCCCAACCCGGCCCCGCCGCCACCCCGGGCGCCACCACCACCGTTCCGGCGCCCACCGCCTCCGGGGCCGGCGGGGAGCCGAACCTCGACGACGCCACCCGCGCCCTCTCCTACGTGGCCGGTCAGCCCTTTGTATGGATGTGACAAACGATCAGAGGGCGCAACCGGCGGTTTGACGGCTGCGCGGAAACGACCAGGGTCCCGGCAAGTTCCGGACCCCTCGGCATGTCTGACGGAGGGTCAGCCGCCGAGCCGGTCCACCGCCGTCACCCGCAGCACCGCCCGGCCCTCCTCGTCCGAGCCGTACAGGTCGACCTCGGCGCTGATGCCCCAGTCGTGGTCGCCCTCCGGGTCGTCGAAGATCTGCCGGACCTTCCAGGCGGAGTCCTCCTCCTCGATGATCAGCATCTTGGGGCCGCGCGCGTTCGGGCCGGTGCCCAGGTCGTCGTACTCGTCCCAGTAGCCGTCCATGGCGTCCGCCCAGCGGTCCGCGTCCCAGCCGTACTCGCCGTCCAGCTCGCCGAGTTCGGCCCAGTGCTCCAGCGCGCACAGCTCGACCCGGCGGAACATCTCGTTGCGCACCAGCACCCGGAACGCCCGCGCGTTCGCTGTCACCGGCGCCGGCTTGTCGTCCAGCGTCACCTCGGGGGCCTGCGGGTCCGTCGGGTTGGCCAGCTGCTCCCACTCGTCCAGCAGGCTGGAGTCGACCTGGCGGACCAGCTCGCCGAGCCAGGCGATGACGTCCTTCAGGTCGTCGGTCTTCACGTCCTCGGGGACGGTCTGCTCCAGCGCCTTGTACGCGCTCGCCAGGTAGCGCAGCACGATGCCCTCGGTGCGCGCCAGCTCGTAGAAGCCGACGTAGTCCGAGAAGGTCATCGCCCGCTCGTACAGGTCGCGGACCACCGACTTCGGCCTCAGCTCGTGGTCGCCGATCCACGGGTGCGCCCGGCGGTACACCTCGTACGCGTGGGTGAGCAGCTCCTCCAGCGGCTTCGGGTAGGTGATCTCCTGGAGCCGCTCCATCCGCTCCTCGTACTCGATCCCGTCGCGCTTCATCTCGCCGACGGCCTCGCCGCGCGCCTTGTTCTGCTGCGCGGCGAGGATCTGGCGCGGGTCGTCGAGGGTCGCCTCGACCACCGAGATCACGTCCATCGCGTACGAGGGCGAGGTCGGGTCGAGGAGCTCGAAGGAGGCCAGGGCGAAGGTGGAGAGCGGCTGGTTGAGCGCGAAGTTCTCCTGGAGGTCGAGCGTCAGGCGCACGATCCGGCCCTCGGCGTCCGGCTCCGGCAGCCGCTCGACCACGCCGCCCTGCAGCAGGGAGCGGTAGATCGCGATCGCGGTGCGGATGTGCCGGCGCTGCGCCGCGCGGTCCTCGTGGTTGTCGGTGAGGAGCTTGCGCATCGCCTCGAAGGCGTTGCCGGGGCGGCCGATCACCGACAGCAGCATCGCGTGGCTCACCTTGAACCGGGAGACCAGCGGCTCCGGGTCGGCGCCGATCAGCTTGTCGAAGGTCTCCTCGGTCCAGCCGACGAAGCCCTCCGGCGCCTTCTTGCGCACCACCTTGCGCTTCTTCTTCGGGTCGTCCCCGGCCTTGGCGATCGCCTTGTCGTTCTCGATCACGTGCTCGGGCGCCTGCGCTACCACCTGTCCGACGGTGTCGAACCCGGCCCGGCCGGCCCGCCCGGCGATCTGGTGGAACTCCCGCGCGCGCAGGATCCGCACCCGGTTGCCGTCGTACTTGGACAGCGCCGTGAACAGCACCGTACGGATCGGCACGTTCACCCCGACGCCCAGCGTGTCCGTCCCGCAGATCACCTTCAACAGGCCTGCCTGGGCCAGGCGTTCGACCAGCCGGCGGTACTTCGGCAGCATGCCCGCGTGGTGCACGCCGATGCCGTGGCGCACGAAACGGGACAGGTTGCGGCCGAACTTGGTGGTGAAGCGGAAACCGCCGATCAGGTCGGCGATGGCGTCCTTCTCCGCCTTCGAGCACATGTTGATGCTCATCAGCGACTGCGCCCGGTCCACCGCCTCCTTCTGCGTGAAGTGCACCACGTAGACCGGCGCCTGGCCGGTCTGCAGCAGCTCCTCCAGGGTGTCGTGCATCGTGGTGCGGCGGTACTCGTAGAACAGCGGCACCGGGCGGGTCGTGTTGCGCACCACCGTCGTCGGCCGGCCGGTCCGGCGGGTCAGGTCCTCCTCGAAGCGGCGCACGTCGCCGAGCGTCGCCGACATCAGCAGGAACTGCGCCTGCGGCAGCTCCAGCAGCGGGATCTGCCAGGCCCAGCCGCGGTCCGGCTCCGCGTAGAAGTGGAACTCGTCCATGACCACCTGGCCGATGTCCGCCCGGGCACCGTCGCGCAGCGCGATCTGCGCCAGCACCTCGGCCGTGCAGCAGATGATCGGCGCGGTCGGGTTCACGCTCGCGTCGCCGGTCATCATGCCGACCTGCTCGGTGCCGAACATCTTGACCAGGTCGAAGAACTTCTCCGACACCAGCGCCTTGATCGGCGCCGTGTAGAAGGTCCGCTTCCCCTCCGCCAGCGCCGCGAAGTGCGCCCCCGCCGCCACCAGGCTCTTTCCCGAGCCGGTCGGCGTCGCCAGGATCACGTTGTTCCCCGACACCAGCTCGATCAGCGCCTCCTCCTGCGCCGGGTACAGCGTGATCCCCCGCTCCTCCGCCCACGCGGCGAACGTCTCGTACAGCGCATCGGGTGTGGCGGGCTTCGGCATCAGATCAAGGAGGGTCACCCGGCTATCTTGCCTGCTCGCCGCCACCCCGGGCAAAGCCCGGGTCATGGTCACTGCGCGGGAGCGGCCGGCTGGGAGGCGACCAAGGCGGCGCTGCGGCAGCCCTCGGCCCTGATGGCCGCGGCCGCGGTTCGCCAGGCGAGCCCGACATGGGCCTCGCGTACCGAGGCGCTGTGGCTGTCGCCCGACACCGGACCGCCGCTCACCAGGATCTCCCGGAACGGCGAGTCCGCCGCGTCCGCGGCGTCGCACCGGTAGACGAGATCGACGTTGGCGTCGCGGGTGATCCATCCCGTGACACCCGCGCCGAGCTCGATCGGCCTTGGGTCGAGCGGGGTTCCCGGTTTGCCGAGCCCGAGGACGTGGTTGTAGACGGTATCGCTGGGATGCAGCACGGTGACACTCAGCAGGGGTTTGTGCTTGGCGCCGTTCCAGTAGATCCGGCAGTCCGGATAGGGCATCCTGCCCGAGAGGTCCCCGGAGGAGTCCACGGTGGCCGTGCCGTCGTCGTCGGCGAGCGGCTTGAGATCGGCCTTGGTCACGACCGACCAGCAGGCGGACTCCGGAAGGTTGACCGACTGCCACGGCTTCCACACCCAGGCCCCGACCCCGGCGGCCGCGACGACGGGCAGCCCGATGATCGCAAGCCACCGCCGCCGCCGTGTGCGGGCCCTCGCGACCTCGTGCAGGGCGGTTTCGAAGGTGCCGGCCGGGGCCGAGGCGGTGCGCTCGTCAGACATGGGTTGCTTCCTTGAAGTTGCTGACGCCGCTGTTGTAGCCGTCCTTGACCTTGCCGGCGGCATTCGGGGCCAGGTCGTCGATGTACCTGGGGTCCAGTCCGGCGGCGGTGGCGGCGTCGCGAACGGCAGCCTCGGCGGTGTCGATGGTGGCCTGCTGAGCCTTGTTCGCCGCGGCGAGGGCCTCGTCACTGGCGGCGTTGTGGGTGTCGACCTTGTAGCTCTCCGCGACGTGCTCGATGATCTTGTTCACGGTGAAGTCCGCGGCCCCGCCGACACCTGGGACGGCACCCGCCGCCTTGCCGCCGGTGAGGTCCCAGACCTTGCCCGCCCAGCCGGCCTTCTGGTCGACGGCGGCGTTGTACGCCGCGTCGCTGGCCGCGTGCTTGGTGTAGACCTCGTCCACCATGGCTGTCGTGATGATCCCGCTGACCTCACCACCGGGCCTGGCGACGTTCTGGACGGCGGCCGTGAGGTCGCCGTGGTCGCCACGGTGCGCGATCACGTCGTTGATCTGGGCCGTGGTGTAGGCCTGCTGGGCGTTGGCAATGGCCCCGTAGGCGTCCGGATTGCGACCGAGGACGGCGAGCAGACGCTCGGTCGAGTTCTTGTCGAGCCCGGTCGGCGCCCCCGCCGTGGGTAGCCGGGTGGAGGTGCCGTCGAGGCTGTGCTGGACATCGGCCATGTAGGCGGCGGTCATGTTGCCGAGGCTGCCGTTGAGGTTTCCGAAGAGTGCCTTGTCTCCGTAGAGCAGGTCCGGGCCCTCCGTGCTGCCGAACAGCTGGACGGCCTGCTTCATGACGCTGCTCATGTCCCGCGTGTGCTGCGGCAATGGGGCGTTGACGTCGTCGTACGCCCGCCCGGTGGTGGCGGCCTCCAGGGCGTGGCCGAGGGCGGTGACGTCGAAGGGGTCGGCGGTGCCGGGGTTGGGCCGGGGCGGGTACTGCTGGTCGAGCAGGAGGGAGCGGGAACCGCTGTCGGTGAGCATGGTGAGGTACGTGTTCTCGCCGCCGGTGCGCTTGACCGTGCCGTCCGGGTTGTAGGTGGTCGGCGCGTCGTGGAAGAACCTGGTGGCCGCCTCCGGGCTGTGGCCGAGGGCCTCCAGGACGGCGGACATCGGGTTGATGCCCCGCACGTTGCCGTCCTTGTCGGGCACACCGATGAACTTGAGGTCGGTGAACGGGTAGGCGGCCTTGCCTGCCGCGTCCCAGCGCATCGGGTTCTCCTGGGTGAGCTGGGTGACGTGCTCGGCGATCGGGTTGAGGAAGTGCGGGTCGTACTTCCCGTTCCGCAGGACGTTGGCGAGGATCTGGTAGCCGTACGGGCTGTGGGCGGGATCGGCGCCCGCCGGGACGGGGATCTGCTGGGCGCCGCCGGCGCGCAGCCTGGTCTCCCAGTCGTCGGAGACGTGCGGTTGCTGCTTGCTGTCGGTCGCGGTGGCCAGGGTGAGGCCCAGGCCCTGCTGGATGCCCTTGATCGCGGCGGAGCGGGCCGTGCTGTTGGCGGAGTCGGCGCTCTGCGCCATCGCGCCGTACTTCGCCAGGAACGTCTGCGGGTCCTGGTTGCCGTAGAAGGACGCGGCGAAGCGCGGGTCGCTGCTGTGGTGGTCCAGCAGGGTCCGGAGGTGGGCGAGCTGGGCGTCGGTGGCCTTGTCGCCGAGGCCGAGGATGAAGGTGGCCTCCTTGGCCTCCTCCTCCGGGAGGCCACCGACCGGGGCGGCGTTGAACACCGTGCCGTCGCTGCCGGTGTCGTTGCCCAGGGCGTTGGCGGCGGCGAGGTCGGCCTCGGTGGCCCGGTCGAGGGCGGCGCCGATGGCCTTGGCGGCCGCGTCGGCCTTGGCCTGCCAGCTCCTGGTGTATTCGGGATCGTGTTTGTCGGCGTCGGTCGTGGGCGGCGGCCAGTGCACCGCGCCCTCGCCGTCGACCGTGAGGCCGTCGGTGGTGGCGTGCTGGACGGCCGTGTCCAGGTCCTTCTTCGCGGCCGTGAGCTCGGTGTGGGCGTCGCGGAGGGTCTTGGAGATGGCCGACGCCTCCTCGAAGGCGGCGTGGATCTGGTCGCGGGCCCAGGTGAGCTTGGCGGTGGCGAGGCCGGCGGCGTCGCCGTGCCAGCCGGACTGCTGGACGGTGCCGATGACCTCGTTCTGCATGCGCCGGGTGAGGTCCCAGGTGCGGACCAGGTTCTCGAAGTCACCGGCGGCCGAGTTGAGGCCGCCGAGGTCGACCTGCCTGAGTTGGCCGAACGTCACCATGATCTCTGTTGCTTCCCCACTCGTGCCGCGGTCAGCCCTGCACGCCCTGTGTGCCCTGTTGCGTGAAGCCGGCGTGGATGTCGGCCTCGGTCTTCGTGTAGCCCTGGGCGGTGGCCTGGAGGTTGGTGCCGATGTCGCCGACGGTGCTCTGCAGACCGTCGGCCTGGTTTGTCCACGTGCCCCAGAAGGCCGTGAGCGCTCCGCCGACGGCCCAGCCCTTGAGTGCGCCCGCCGCGGCGTTGACGTGCTCCCCGGGCCTGCCGCACTCGGTCCTGACGGCGTCGCGGAGGGCGAAGGCGTTCTGTGCGGCCTGCTGGATCACCCCCGGGTTCGCCGTGACGGTCTGGCCGCCTCCGGGGGCACCGAGCGAGACCGGGGCGGCGTTGGCGCCGGCCAGGTCGGGGAACTGCTTCTTCGCCTCTTCGGTCGGATTCCCGTTGCCGTCGAAAAGCCACGGATTCATTCGGCGCTCGAATTCGAGGTCCACCATGGTCACTACCCCCCCAGGTAAAGATCGTTCGGAAGCCTATCGGGAGCCGGCGTTCTGACCGAGTCCTGTTTGCGGAAATGTTACGGCCGCTGAGAATGCGAGGGGTTCAGGCATCTTGGATATGTAAGTCAGGTGAAATGCAGGTGAACTCGAACAAGGACTGGCCGTCGACGTTGTGCCGAGGGGCACATTGATCGGGGCTGCGGGGCGTGCCAGAGTGCCGGGCATGGTCCAACCGCTTGCGTCCGGAACGCACACCACCGATCTCGCCCCGGCGGCCGTCTTCGACTGGCTCGACGAGGCCGCCGCGCTGCGGGCCGACGCGGGCCTGACGCGGAGGTTGCGCAGTCGGCAGGCGGGGGATCCGGTGCTCGACCTGGCCGGGAACGACTATCTGGGGCTGACCAGGCATCCGGTGGTGACCGGTGCGGCGGCGGAGGCGGCGGTGCGGTGGGGCGGGGGTTCGACCGGGTCGCGGCTGGTGACCGGGACGACCGCGCTGCACACCGAGCTGGAGGAGGAGCTCGCCGCGTTCTGCGGGGTGGAGGCGGCGCTGGTGTTCTCCTCCGGGTACACCGCCAACCTGGCCGCGCTGACCGCGCTCACCGATCCGGACACGCTGATCGTGTCGGACGCCTACAACCACGCCTCGCTGATCGACGGTTGCCGACTCGCCCGCGCGGACGTCCACCGGGCCCCGCACAGCGACCCGCAGGCCGTACGGGAGGTGCTGGGGCGGCGGGAGCGGCCGCGGGCGCTGGTGGTCACCGACTCGGTGTTCTCGGTGGACGGCGACGCCGCCCCGCTGCCCGCCCTCTCCGCCGCCGCCCGGGCGCACGGCGCCGCGCTGCTGGTCGACGACGCGCACGGGCTGGGCGTCCTCGGGCCCGGCGGCGCCGGGGCCCTCGCGGCGGCCGGGCTCGCCGGGCAGCCCGACACCGTCGCCACCGTCACGCTCTCCAAGTCGCTCGGCTCGCAGGGCGGCGCCGTGCTCGGGCCGCGCCGGGTGATCCGCCACCTCACCGAGACCGCCCGCACCTTCATCTTCGACACCGGCCTCGCCCCGGCCGCCGTCGGCGCGGCCCTCGCCGCGCTGCGCCTGCTGCGCGCCGAGCCGCACCGCGCCGACCGCACCCGCGAGGTGGCCCGCAGCCTCGCGGCCCGGCTCACCGCCGCCGGGCTGCAGGCCTGCGAGCCGGACGCGGCCGTGGTGTCCGTGCGCGCCCCCGGCCCGGAGGCCGCCGTCGGCTGGGCCGCCGACTGCCTCCGGGCCGGGCTCGCCGTCGGCTGCTTCCGCCCGCCGTCCGTCCCGGACGGGGTGTCCCGGCTGCGGCTGACCGCCCGCGGGGACCTGACGGGCGATCAGATCGCGGAGGCGGTCCGGATCATCGCCGAACTGGCCCCGGCGGGCGCCCTGGCCCGCTGAAGCCGCTGATCGGTCTCCGGTCCGCCGCGGCCGCCCGTGCAACCACCCGGCCGCCGAGGGCGTCACACCAGCGGGGGTGGGTCGATGGGGGTGGCGGTGCGGCGGTGGGGGCCGGTCGTGGCCGGGGTGCTGCTGGTGTGGCTGGCCGGGTGGCTGGCGGGCGGGCCGGTACGGCAGTTCGGGCAGGCGGCGGGGCTGGTGGGGGTGCCCGGGACGTTCCGGGCGGAGCGGTGTCTGATCTCCCAGTACGAGGACGGCCCGCCCCCCTCGGACTGCCGGGGCGTGTTCCACCCGGACAACGGCGGCCCGGCGGACGAGCACGCCCGGATCTGGGCGGGCGCGCCGGTGGGGGAGGACGTCCGGGCGGTGTGTGAGGGGGACGAGTGTCACCTGGTGTCGGACGCCGAGGTGGCCCGGACGCTGACGCTGCTGGCGCTGACCCTGGTGCCGGGGGTGGTGGGGGTGCTGCTGATCGGCGCCGGCCTGCGGGAGTGGCGGGCCGGTCAGGCGCTGATGATGTCCGCCGCGATCGGGGGCGTCCTGCTGGCCACCCTGGTGGCGCTCGGCGGCGTCGTCTGGTTCGTGTTCGCCATGACGGGCCTGTGAGCCCGGCCGGTTCGCAGGGCAGCTCCGTCCCGCGTCGCGCCGCCGGGCGGGTGGGTCACGGGCGGCCGAGGACGAGCAGTGTCTCCGCGCCGACCGGCTTGTAGCCGGCGGCCTGGAAGGCGCGGACGCTGGTGGCGTTGCCGGGCGCCTGCTGGGCCCAGATCACCTCGCCCTCGGGCAGCAGGTGCCGGGCGGCGGTGGCCAGGGCCCGGCCGAGGCCGCGGCCGCGGGCCTGCGGGTCGACCTCGATCGCGCACTCCCAGCGGCCGGCCACGCCCCGGCCGAGCACCAGGACGCCGCCGTCGGCGGTGAACACCCGGACGTCCTCGCGGTAGCGCAGCGCCCGGACGACCCGGGGGTGCTCCCGGTCGTCGACCCGGGTCAGCGGCAGCGGCGGCTCGCCGGGCAGCCGGCGGGCGACGGTCAGCAGGTCGATGTTGTTGACGACGCGTCCGGTGCGCTCGGCGAAGGCGGTGAGGAAGGGCGGGCACAGCGGCGCGGCGAGCGGGTCGCTGGGGACGGCGGCGAGCGTCCGGTGCACCCAGTCCGGGTCCTCGTCGGTGAAGACGACCGCGTGGGCGGAGAAGGACAGCACCCCGGCCTCGCGCGGCGACGGCTGCGGTACGACCGTCACCGAGCCGTCCGAGGGCGGGAACACCCCGCCCGCCGCATCCGCCAGGATCTCCGCCAGCCCCCGCGTGCCCATCCGAACCCCTCCGTCGTCGGTCCTCGGTCGAAGGGTGCCAGCTTAGACCGATCACTTCTTCCGGGCCCGGCTCGGCTGCACCCTGGTCGGCTCGCCGGCGGCCTTGGGGTGGTCGGGCGGGTATGGGAGTTCGCCGAGGCCCTCGTCGTGCAGCTGCTTGTCGTACAGCTCCAGCAGGGCGTCGAGCCGGAACGCCTGCCCGTCCATCTCGGCGTTCAGGTCGCCGAGTTCGGCGAAGCGGGCGGGGACGGTGCGCAGGTCGAAGTCCTCCGGGGAGGCGTCGTCGAGCTCCTCCCAGCGCAGCGGGGTGGAGGCGGTGGCGCGCGGGCGGGCACGCAGCGAGTAGGCGGAGGCGATGGTGCGGTCGCGCGCCATCTGGTTGTAGTCGACGAAGATCCGCTCGCCGCGCTCCTCCTTCCACCAGGCGGTGGTGACCTGGCCTGGCATCCGCTGCTCCAGCACCCGGCCGAGGGCGATCACCGCGTGCCGGCCGTCGGTGAAGGTCCACTCGGGCACCAGCGGGACGTACACGTGCAGGCCGCGCCCGCCGGAGGACTTGGGCCAGCCGCGCAGCCCGTACTCGGCCAGCAGGGCGCGCAGTTCGTGGGCGGCGCGGACGGCGTCGTGGAAGTCGGTGCCGGGCTGCGGGTCGAGGTCGATGCGCAGCTCGTCGACGTGCTCGGTGTCGGTGCGGCGGACCGGCCAGGGGTGGAAGGTGAGGCACCCGAGGTTGGCGGCCCACAGCACGGCGGCCGGCTCGGTGGGGCAGATCTCGTCGGCGGAGCGGCCGCTGGGGAAGCTGATCCGGGCGGTGGGCAGCCAGTCCGGCAGGCCCTTGGGGGCGCGCTTCTGGTAGAAGAACTCGCCGTCCACGCCGTCCGGGAAGCGCTGCAGCGTGGTCGGCCGGTCGCGCAGTCCGCGCAGCACGCCGTCGGCGACGGCCAGGTAGTACTGCGCGACGTCCAGCTTGGTGAAGCCGCGCTCGGGGTAGTACACCTTGTCCGGGTTCGACAGCCGGACGCTGCGCCCGGCGACATCCAGTTCCACGGCTGAGCCCATGGCTCTCACGCTAAGGGCGCCGCGCCCGGCGCGCGCCCCGAGGAGCTTGGCGCGAGGATCGGAGCCATGGACCTGCCCGTGATGCCGCCGGTGGCCCCGATGCTCGCCAAGTCGGTGGCCAAGATCCCGCCGGGGATGCAGTACGAGGCCAAGTGGGACGGCTTCCGCACGATCGTGTTCCGTGACGGCGATGAGGTGGAACTCGGCAGCCGCACCGGCAAGCCGCTGACCAGGTACTTCCCCGAACTGGTCGCGGCGCTGAAACGGGAGCTGCCGCCGCGCTGCGTGCTGGACGGCGAGGTGGTGATCGCCCGGGACGGCCGGCTGCGGTTCGAGGAGCTGCTGGAGCGGATCCACCCGGCGGCGAGCCGGGTGCGGCTGCTGGCGGAGCGGACGCCCGCCTCGTTCATCGCCTTCGACCTGCTCGCCCTCGGTGACGTCGCGCTGCTGGACGAGCCGTTGTCGATTCGCCGCCCCGCCCTGGAGGCGGCGCTGGAAGGGGCCCGCGACCCGGTGTTCACCGCCCCCGCCTCCACCGACCGCGACCTGGCGCAGACCTGGTTCGCCGAGTACGAGGGCGCCGGGCTGGACGGGGTGGTGGCCAAGCCGCTGGAGCAGCCGTACCGGCCGGGGGAGCGGACCATGTTCAAGATCAAGCACGAGCGCACCGCCGACTGCGTGGTGGCCGGCTACCGCGAACACAAGAGCGGCCCGGTGGTCGGCTCGCTGCTGCTCGGCATCAACGACACCGAGGGCCGGCTCCAGCACGTCGGCGTGTGCGCCGCGTTCTCGATGGCCCGCCGCCGCGAACTGGCCGAGGAGCTGGCCCCGTTGCGGATGACCGACCTCTCCCGCCACCCCTGGGGCGGTTGGGCGGACGAGGCCGCGCACGCCGAGGGGCGGCTGCCGGGCGCGGTCAGCCGGTGGACCGGCGGCAAGGACCTCTCCTGGGTCGCGCTGCGGCCCGAGCGGGTGGTCGAGGTCGCCTACGACCACATGGAGGGCACCCGCTTCCGGCACACCGCGCAGTTCCGCCGCTGGCGGCCGGACCGTACGCCGGAGAGCTGTACCTACGCGCAGCTTGAGGAGCCGGTCTCCTACGATCTGGCGCGCGTGCTGGGCGGGGGCGGTTGACGGAACCGCGCGTGACGAAACGCCTGGAGCCCGGCCCGGCGCACCGGGTCGGGCTCCAGACGGTCAAGCGGGCACGGAGGCGGGCGAGTTGGACGCGGTGCCGGAGACGGTCGGCGAGGTGGTCGGGGCGGCGGACTGCGAGGCCGACGGCGACGACGGCGAGACCGATGCCGAGGGCGATGTCGATGCCGACGGCGAACCGGTGGCCATCGGCGGGATGGAGTAGACGTTGTTCGGCGAGACGATCTGCGTGATCGCCTGCGCGAAGAGCGAGGAGGGCTCCGAACCCTGGTACGACACGTCGGTGTTGAGCAGCACCACCAGCGTCGCCTGCGACTGCGGCAGGTACACCGTCACGGTCTCGTACCCGGGCAGCGAGCCGTTGTGCCCGATCCAGCCGTTGTTGTCGAACAACCCGAAGCCGTACCCGACGCCGGATTCGCCGGTCGGCAGGGTCTTCAGCCGCTCGGCCTGGGTGGCCGGGTTCAGCAGCGTGCCGGTGGCCAGGGACTTCGCCCAGCTCTGCAGGTCGGCGAGGTTGGAGACGACCGCCCCGGCCGTCCAGGCCCAGGACGGGTTCCAGTCGGTGGCGTCCGCGGTCGCGCCGGTGGGCGTCTGGTCGGTGTAGCCGCGGGCGTGCGGGTCGGGGAAGGTCGCGTCGACCGGGAGGACGGTCCCGTTCAGGGTGGCGGGGGTGAACACCTGCTGCTTGAGGAACTGGGCCGCGGGCTGGCCGCCGACCTTCTCGATGAGCTTGCCGAGCAGGATGTAGTTGCTGTTGCTGTACTCGAACCTGCTGCCCGGCGGGAAGTTCGCCGGGTGCTTGTACCCGTAGGCGAGCAGCTGGTCCGGCGTGAACACCCGGTTCGGGTCGGTGATCAGCGCGTTCACGAAGTCCGGGTCGGAGCTGTACGGGAACAGGCCGCTGCGCATCTCGCCGAGCTGGCGGACGGTGATGCCGTCGCCGCCGGGCACGCCGTCCACGTACTTGGATATCGGGTCGTCCAGCCCCACCTTGCCCTGATCGACCAGCCGCAGCACGGCGGTCGCCGTGAAGGTCTTGGTCTCGCTGCCGATCCGCATGTTCATGTCGGCGGACATCGGGGTGCCGGCGACCTTGTCGGCCTGACCGAAGGCCCGCTGGTAGCTGCCGTCGGGGGTGGTCAGCCCAACGATCACGCCGGGCACGGAGGCCTGGCTCATCACCTGCTCGATCGCGGTGTCCAGCCGGTTGATGACGTCGGAGGTCAGCGGCAGCACCACGCCGGCCGAACCGCTCGCGGAACCGCTCGCCGCACCGCTCGCGGAGCCGGAGTGGGCACCGGAGGCGGACGCCGAGGCGGACGCGGAGCCCGCACCGAGACCCGGCGCGGCCGGGCTGATCGCGACCGGTTCGGCGGTGACCGCCGGGTCGCCGACCTGCCGGGCCGACTGCGGATCGCCGGAGCAGGCCGCCGCCGCGAGCAGGCCGGTCAGGGCCAGGGCGGCGGCGGTCGCCCGCCGGGCGGAGCGGGAGACGGCGGAGCGGGGCAGAACGGCGGAGCGGGACGCGGCCGGACGCGGCCGTCGGGTCTTGGTCATAGGTCGAGGCGCCTCTCTGGGGCGGGCGGCCCCGGAGCGGCGCTCCACGGGGCCGCGGGGGGAGCGCCGCCACCGTAAGCACCGCCGGTGCGCGCCCGCGCGCCGGTCACCACGGGGCTGACCCGAACGGACCCACCGGTCAGCCGAGTGCCGCAACCCGACTGGCGCCCGCCGCCTCCCGTGCGGGTCGAGGAACGCCCCTCGCGGAGTCGAGCGAGCCTCCCGCGCTGTCAAGGACCGCCGCCCGTCCGGAGGTTGGTGTCGCCGAAGGCGTCCCGCGCTCGGCCGAACGGGTGAGCACCGGCACGCCGCACCCGCCCTCGGCTTCAGCTCGGGCACGATCGTTTAGCCCAGCTGTGGCCGCCCTTAAGAATTCCTCGATGGACCGCACCCGCCCCCACCAGGCAGATTTCTGCGTGCCCGGAACGCGTCCGCCAGGAAACGGCCACACCGGGGTCACTCGGCCTGCCCACCCCCGAAGGCCGCCCCACTCGCACGTCAGGAGCCGACGCCGTGAAGGCACTCGTCAAGCAGAAGGCCGAGCCCGGGCTCTGGCTGGTGGACGTCCCGAAGCCCGAGATCGGCCCCGGCGAGGTGCTGATCAAGGTGCTGCGCACCGGCATCTGCGGCACCGACCTGCACATCCGCAACTGGGACGGCTGGGCCCAGCAGACCATCACCACCCCGCTGGTGCTCGGCCACGAGTTCGTCGGCGAGGTCGCCGAGACCGGTGCCGGCGTCGTGGACATCGCGGTCGGCGACCTGGTCAGCGGCGAGGGCCACCTGGTCTGCGGCAAGTGCCGCAACTGCCAGGCCGGCCGCCGCCACCTGTGCCGCAACACGGTCGGCCTCGGCGTCGGCCGGAACGGCGCCTTCGCCGAGTACGTGGCCCTGCCCGCGTCCAACGTCTGGGTGCACCGGGTGCCGGTCGACCTGGACGTGGCCGCGATCTTCGACCCGTTCGGCAACGCCGTGCACACCGCGCTGTCCTTCCCGCTGGTCGGCGAGGACGTGCTGATCACCGGCGCCGGCCCGATCGGCATCATGGCCGCCGCCGTCGCCAAGCACGCCGGCGCCCGCAGCGTGATGATCACCGACGTCTCCCCGTACCGCCTCGACCTGGCCCGCGAGGTCGGCGTCACGCTGGCGCTGAACGTCTCCGAGCACACCATCGCGGAGGGCCAGCGCAAGCTCGGCCTGCGCGAGGGCTTCGACGTCGGCCTGGAGATGTCCGGCCGCCCCGAGGCGCTGCAGTCGATGATCGCCAACATGACCCACGGCGGGAAGATCGCGATGCTCGGCCTGCCCACCGAGCAGTTCCCGGTCGACTGGGCCTCGATCGTCACCTCGATGATCACCATCAAGGGCATCTACGGCCGCGAGATGTTCGAGACCTGGTACGCGATGTCCGTGCTGCTGGAGGGCGGCCTGGACCTCAGCCCGGTGATCACCGGGCGGTACGCCGCCACCGACTTCGAGGCCGCCTTCGAAGACGCCGCCAGCGGCCGCTGCGGCAAGATCATCCTCGACTGGTCCGCCTGAGCCCCTCGCCGATCGACGACGATCCGACCAGACGATCCGATTTAGGAGTCCGCAGTGTTCGACAACGTGCGCGCCGACATCGCCACCACCCTCGACGAGATCCGCGAGGCAGGCCTCTTCAAGCCCGAGCGGATCATCGGCACCCCGCAGAGCGCCGAGGTCACCGTCACCGGCGGCGGCCGCCCCGGCGAGGTGCTGAACTTCTGCGCCAACAACTACCTCGGCCTGGCCGACCACCCCGAGGTGCTCGCCGCAGCCAAGGACGCGCTGGACCGCTGGGGCTACGGCATGGCCTCGGTGCGCTTCATCTGCGGCACCCAGGACGTCCACAAGGAGCTGGAGGGCCGCCTCTCGGCCTTCCTGGGCCAGGAGGACACCATCCTGTACTCCTCCTGCTTCGACGCCAACGGCGGCGTCTTCGAGACCCTGCTCGACGACCGCGACGCCGTCATCTCCGACGCGCTCAACCACGCGAGCATCATCGACGGCATCCGGCTCAGCAAGGCCCGCCGCCACCGCTACGCCAACCGCGACCTGGCCGACCTGGAGCAGCAGCTCAAGGAGACCCAGGACGCCCGCCGCCGCCTGATCGTCACCGACGGCGTGTTCTCGATGGACGGCTACGTCGCCCCGCTGCGCGAGATCTGCGACCTGGCCGACCGCTACGACGCCATGGTCATGGTCGACGACTCGCACGCCGTCGGCTTCGTCGGCGCCGGCGGCCGCGGCACCCCCGAACTGCACGGCGTGATGGACCGCGTGGACATCATCACCGGCACCCTCGGCAAGGCGCTCGGCGGCGCCTCCGGCGGCTACGTCGCCGCCCGCCGGGAGATCGTCGCCCTGCTGCGCCAGCGCTCCCGCCCGTACCTGTTCTCCAACTCGCTCGCCCCGGTGATCGCGGCGGCCTCGCTGAAGGTGCTCGACCTGGTCGAGAGCTCCAACGAGCTGCGCGAGCGGCTGGCGGCCAACACGGCGCTGTTCCGCACCAAGATGACCGAGGCCGGCTTCGAGATCCTGCCGGGCGACCACCCGATCGCCCCGGTGATGATCGGCGACGCGGCCAAGGCCGGGCGGCTCGCCGAACTGCTGCTGGAGCGCGGCGTGTACGTGATCGGGTTCTCCTACCCGGTGGTCCCGCACGGCCAGGCCCGGATCCGGGTGCAGCTGTCGGCCGCGCACTCCACCGAGGACGTCGAGCGCGCCGTGGCGGCCTTCGTCGACGCGCGCGCCGAGCTGGGGGAGTAGCCCGGCGGTCCCACGAGCCGCCCGCGGGCCGGTCCGCTCGGAACCGGACCGGCCTGCGGGCTCACCACCGTCGTGCAGTGGGGGCGAATCGATTCGCCCCACCGCACGGCCCACCGACCACCTGCCCCACCCTCCCGCTTCGGGGGCGGGACGCCGGCCCCGGCCGACGTCCCGCCCCCGTCAGCGGTTCGCGGTCAGTCGTCGTCCTGGCCGTGGCCCTGGTCGTCGTCCTGCTGGCCGTGGTCCTGGCCCCGGTCGTCGTCGCCGTGGTGCCCGGTGGTGCGGGCGAAGACCTGGTAGCCGGTGTTCTCCGGGCCGCCGGTACCGGCGACCAGGTTGCCGCTGGTCGAGCCGAACACCACCGTACGGCCGCGGGCGTCCACGACCGGGTCGAGCGAGGAGCCGTTGCCGAGCGAGCCGTCCGGCGCGGTGGCGATCCGCTCGGTACGACCGGTGCGCAGGTCCTGGCGGTAGACGTCCCAGCCCGGGTGCTGCGGGCCCGCCACCAGGTTGTCGGCGGCGGAGGCGAAGTAGACCCAGCGGTTGTCGGCGGTGATCCGGCCGTGGTCGGAGGAGCCGACCGAGGCGGTGCCGGGCAGGCCGCCGCTGATCTTCGTCACGGTGCCCTTCCCGAGGTCCCGGACGTACAGCACGGTGTGGTACCGGTGGCCGCTGGTCGACCCGCCGGGCTCGGGCAGGGCGTAGATCGCGTGCCGCCCGTCGGGGCTGATCGTCGCGTCGAAGCTCGCGTAGCCGAGCTTGCCGTCGAGGTCGAGGCTCGCGGCGGAGATCCGGCCGGACGCCACATCGTACGTGTAGTAGGCGCCGGTCGTCGGCCGGGCCAGGTTCGGCTGCGCCAGGCCCGCCCGGGCGCTGCGGGGCGCGGCCGGGGCGATGCCCGGGGCCAGCTCCACGTCGGCGGGGGAGGCGGCCTCGGCGGCCGGGGCGGCGAGGGCGGGGGTCTGCTCGGCGGGCAGCAGGTTGCCGGCGAAGGAGGTGAAGCCGATGGTGCGGCCGTCCGCGCTGATCGTCGGGTTGAGGGACATGCCGTCGCCGGGCTTGCCGTCCACGCCGAGGGTCACCAGACGGGTCTTCCCGGTCCGGCGGTCGGTGACGTAGACGTTGTAGTCCCAGGTGTAGGGCCGGGCCAGCGAGGGGTCGTCGCCCTGGAGACCCGGGACGAGGTCCTTCCGGCTGGAGACGAAGGCCACGTAGCGGCCGTTCGCGCTGACCGACGGCGCGTACGAGGCGTGGAACCGGTCGGTGTCGGTGCCGGCGAGTCCGCCGCTGATCAGCTCGGTGCGGCCGGTCCTCCGGTCGCGGAGGTACACCTCGTCGCGCCCCTGGACCTGCATGCCGGGCACCACGTTCGCGGCGTCGCTGTCGAAGGCGACGTAGCGGCCGTCGGCGTTGATCGCGACGTAGTCCGTGAAGCCGTCCAGCGCGCTGCCGTCGGCGGACAGGTTGATCCGCTCGGTGCGGCCGGTCCTCAGGTCGCGGACGTAGGCGTCGCGTCCGCTCTTCGCGGGCTGCGCCACCAGGTTCGTGGCCCACGAGGTGAACAGGGCGTAGCGGCCGTCGGCGCTGATCGCCTTGCTCCACGCCTGGTTGTCCGGCGCGGCGCCGTTCAGCCCGACGCTGACCTGGACGGTGCCGCGCGGCGCCGGGTCGGCCTGGGCGGGGGCGGCGGTCGAGGCGAGTACGGCGGCGGCCACGAGGACGCTGCCGCCTCCGGCCAGCCACCGGTTGCGGGTGGTGCGTGCCATGAAGTCTGTCCTTCCCCCCTGTGATCGCCCGACCGGGTTCCCTCCCGGCGACGGGCTTCAGGAGAGCCAATCGTCGGGCGGAACGGTGGTCAACGGTCGTGGGTGATCCCGGCGGAAAATACGTCAACAAACGTATCCGGCAAGGGGGTCGGGCCGCTCGGTGAGTGGCCCGACCCCGGGGTTCAGAGCGCGCGGCGCAGGAACACGTCCGTGGCGTCGTTGGTGTCGCCCGGCACGAGCGTGCCGTCGTCGGCGGTGAAGAGCACCGTGATGCCGAGGGCGTCGACCGAGGGACGGTAGGAGCCGCCGGTGCTCTGCGAGCCGTCCCGGGCGACGCTCACCCGCTCGGTGCGCCCGGTCCGCAGGTCGCGGCGGAAGACGTCGGTCTGCTGGTTGGTGTCGCCGGGCACCAGGTTGTCGGCGTCGGAGTCGAAGTACACCCAGCGGTCGTCGAGCGTCATGACGCCGCTGGACGAGGACTTGGTCGTCGTGGTGCCCGGCGGTGTGGCGCTGACCCTGGTGACGGTGCCGGTGGACAACTCGCGGGCGTACACGTCCATGCGGATGTGGCGGGGGCCGTCCCCGCCGCCGAAGACCGGGAGGCCGTACAGGGCGTAGCGGCCGTCGGGGCTGATCCGGCCGTCGAGGGCGGTGCCCCGGAGCTGGCCGGTCTCGTCGAGGCTGGCGCCGGCGATCCGGCCGGTGTGCGCGTTCCACACGTAGTACGGGTAGAAGCGGGGGCCGGTCAGTTCGGGCTGAGGGCCGGACTTCGACCGGGACGCCGCCGCCACCTCGGCGGCGTCGGCCGCGTCGGTCAGATCGGCCGGGGTGCCCGCGGCGTCGGCCGCCGCGGCGGTGGAGGGCGCGTCCGGCTGGTCGGCCGGGAGCAGGTTGCCGGCCCGCGAGGTGAAGCCGACGGTGCTGCCGTCCGCGCTGATCGTCGGCTGGAACGAGTTCTGGTTGGCGGGCGTGCCGTCGGCGCCGGTGGTGACCAGCCGGGTGGTGCGGGTCCAGCGGTCGGTGACGAAGATGTTGAACTTGCCGCGTCGTCCACCGGGTGCGAGGTCGGTGCGGTCGGAGGAGTAGGCCACGTAGCGGCCGTCCCAGCTCAGGGTGGGGGAGTAGGCGTTGCGGATCGTCTCGTCGTCGGTCGAGCCGCCGCCGGCGGTGATCAGCTCGGTGTGGCCGGTCCAGCGGTCGCGGACGAAGATGTCGCTCGGGTGGTTCGGCTGCCCCGGCACCACGTTGGTCGCGGTGGTGCTGAACGCCACGTAGCGGCCGTCGCCGCTGATCGCCGCGTCGGAGGTCGCCGCGTTCAGCTGGGAGCCGTCGTCGGCGACGCTGACCCGCTCGGTGCGCCTGGTCCAGAGGTCCCGGACGAAGAGGTCGTCCACGCCGTTGGTGTCGCCGGACACCAGGTTGCCCGCCGACGAGGAGAACAGGGCCGAGCGGCCGTCCAGGCTCAGGCCGATCGCGTAGGAGAAGCCGTCGGGCTGGGCTCCCTTCAGCCCCTCGCTCACCCGGGCGGTCTCGCCGATCAGCGGCTTCGCCTCGGCGGCCGGCATGGTGGCACCGGCCACGGCGGCCGCGACCAGGACGCAGCCGGTACGGGCCAGCCAGCGGCGGGATCGTGCGGTGATCATGGACATCCTCCCCAGACGACGGCGCCGGACCGTCGACTCCCCCGCGGCCCGGCTCGGGAAGAGCCAAGCGGCGCCGGGCCCGATGGTCAACGGGGCGAAGCGATCTCGTCCGGAAATACGCCAGGGGTGGTACCGGCCCGGGGAGCCCCTGTCCGAGGGCGTCACCCGGCCCGGCGGGGACCACCCCGGCACGCTGGCAGAATTGGCCTGTGATCGACGCACGACGGCTGCGGACCCTGCGGGCCGTGGCGGACCACCGCACCGTGACCGCCGCGGCGGCCGCCCTCTACCTGACCCCTTCCGCCGTCTCCCAGCAGCTGGCCGCCCTGGAGCAGGAGACCGGCCACCACCTGCTCGCCCGCGAGGGCCGGGGCGTGCGCCTGACCGCCGCGGGGGAGATCCTGCTCGGCCACGCCGACGCCGTGCTCGCCCAGCTGGAGCGCGCCGAGGCCGACCTCGCCGCCTACAGCGGAGGCGTCTCCGGCGAGGTCACCGTCGCCTCCTTCGCCACCGGCATCGCGCTCGTCCTCGCCCCGGCGATCGGGCTGCTGGCCGAGCAGGCGCCCGGAGTCCGGCTCAAGGTGCTGGACGCGGAGGGCGACGCCAGCCTGCCGATGGTCCTGGACGGCCGGGCCGACCTCGCGGTGGCCGTCGAGTACCGGGGCGCCCCGCGCGCCGACGACGCCCGGCTCACCCGCGTCCCGCTGTACGCCGAACCGTTCGAGGCCGTGCTGCCGCTCGGCCACCCACTGGCCGCCGAGGCCGGGCCGCTCGCCGTCGCCGCGCTGGCCGACGAGCGGTGGATCGGCCCCTACCCGGGCAACCCGTGCCACGACGTGGTGCTGCTGGCCTGCGAGCACGCCGGCTTCCAGCCGCGCCTCGTGCACTCCTCGGACGACTTCCGGGCCGTCGTCGCCCTCGCCTCGGCGGGCGCCGGCGTCGCCCTCGTGCCGCGGTCGGCGCTGCGCGGCGTCGACCTCGGCCGGATAGCCGTCCGGCCGGTCGACAGCGAACTCGCCACCCGGCGCGTCTTCGCCGCCGTCCGGGCCGGCGCGGGCGGGCACCCGTTGATCCGTCCGGTGCTGGACGCCCTCGCCCGGGCGGCCGCGGCAGGGGCCTGAGGTCGCGCGGGCGAGGGCGGACCGGCCCGAGGTCAGTCGGGTCGGGGCGTCGCCAGCGTCCCGTTGACGACCACCCGGAACATCCAGGACAGCCGCTCCTCCGGCGCCCCGGACACCAGGTCCTCGCCCAGCGCGGCGATCCTCGGGTACGAGGCGCCGGGAGCCGGGAGTTCCGTCTGCCGGGGGTGTGAGAACTTCACGTTCCGGACATGGCGGGATCACTGGCGCGCCGCGAGACGAGACGGGCAGACTCGGGGCCGGAGGACCAGCTGACGGGAGGCCGTGGACGTGGGATCACCGGTTGCGCCGGGCGGGGGGCGGCCGTATCGCGAGCTGCGCTCGCTTCGGGAGGACACGCTGCTGACCCTGCGGCCGGACGGCCCGGTGGTGCTGCAGGGCCCCTGGGGGACCAGGCGGCTGGAGGTCTCGGCGGAGGCCGTGCGGGAGGCGCTGCGGCGGATGTCGTACGGGCCGGTGTCGCTGACCAACGTGGTGCCGGACTACCCGGACTGGGACGCCGTACGGGGTGCCGGGCCGAGTGAGGACGCGCTAAGGCTGCGGGCCGTGCTGGCCGGCCTCACGCACTGCGTGGTGGCCTCGCTGGCCACCGACGGCGGGTCGCTGCTCCTCTCCGTCGTCCCGCTGACCCGCACCGGGCACCGGGAGCCGCGGCCCGGCCGGCCGGGCGAGCGCTACCGGCTCTCCCGGTACGTCTGGGCCCGCTCCGACCGGGACGGCCTGCGGCTGGAGTCCCCGGTGTCGGGCAGCCGGCTGGAGCTGCACGGCGAGGCGGTGGCGCTGCTGGGCGCGCTGCCGGTGCCGCCCGGCCCCGGGCTGACGGTGGGGCAGCTGGCCGAGCGGCTGGCGGGGCGGCCGCCGCGGGCCACCGTCCGGGCCGTCCTGGCCTACCTGGTCGCGGCGGGTGTGGTGGTGCGCTCCCGGCCGCATCCGGTGAGCGGGCGGCCCGAGTTCGCCGAGGACGCCGACCCGGTGTACCGGTCGGCCGCCGTCCGGGGCGCGGGGTTGTACCGGGCGAGCCGGGCGGTCGAGCAGTCCGGCGAACTGCTGCGCGGCTGGACCCGGCTGGCCGGCTGAGGGCGGGCGGTCGCGGGGCCGGCGGTGGTCAGATCCAGCCGGCGTCGCGGGCGATCCGGACCGCGTCGACCCGGTTGCGCGCGTTGAGCTTCACGGACACCGCGGTCAGGTAGTTGCGCACGGTGCCGACGGCCAGGTAGAGCGAGCGGGCGATGGCGGTGATGTCCTCGCCGTCGGCCGCGAGGCGCAGGACCTCGATCTCGCGCGAGCTGAGCGGGTTGTCGCCGGCGCACAGGGTGGAGAGGGCGAGGTCCGGGTCGATCACCTGCTCGCCGCGGGCGACCGCGCGGATGGCCGCGGCCAGCTTCTCCGGCTCGGTGTCCTTCAGCAGGAAGCCGGCCGCGTTGGCGTTCAGGGCGCGGCGCAGGTTGCCGGGGCGGCCGAGGCTGGTGAGGATCAGCGAACGGCAGCCCGGGACCGTGCGGGACAGGAGCTCACAGGCCTCGATGCCGTCGCGGCCGGGCAGGTCGATGTCGAGCACGGCGACGTCCGGGTTGAGTCGTTCGGCGGTGGGCACGATCTCGTCCCCCGACGAGAGTTCGGCCACCACGTCGAGGTCCGGCTCCATCT
The DNA here is from genome assembly GCF_044744365.1 of Kitasatospora sp. NPDC087314. NCBI lineage: Bacteria > Bacillati > Actinomycetota > Actinomycetes > Kitasatosporales > Streptomycetaceae > Kitasatospora > Kitasatospora sp. NPDC087314. The sequence goes on along the minus strand of NZ_JBIUYE010000018.1, from coordinate 5,384 downwards.
CCAGCAGGGCCACCAGGGCCCGACGCAGGATCACCATGTCCTCGGCTATCAGAATTCTGACCATCCGTCACTCCCCCGTCCAGCTGGCGCCCCTCGCCAATTGGCTGTGAGCAGGGTACGTCAGTCCGAGGGGGTTCGGGGCGGCATGATCAGGAGGCGTTTCCGGTCAGGTTGATCACCTGCCCGGTGATCTCGGCCGCCTCGGGCGAGGCGAGGAGGGCGACCATGGCGGCCAGCCCCGTGGTTTCCGGGCCGTACGCGACCGCGTTCACCGTGATCCGCCGGTCGGCGAGTTCGGCGGAGGCGACCCGGGTGACCTGCTCGACGAAGGCCATCGACGCCGAGAAGAGCGAACTGCCGGGCAGGGCGCGCGAGGCGAGGTCGGAGGAGAGGTTGATGATCCGCCCGCCGGCGGGGAGCCGGGCGGCCGCGGCCTGCATCACCAGGTAGGGGGCGCGGGCGTCCAGGCCGAGGACGTGGTCGATGTCCTCCAGCGGGGTCCGTTCCAGCGGCCGCCAGTGGGTGACGGCGGCGCTGTTGACCACGATGTCGAGGCCGCCGAACGCGGTGGCCGCGGCCTCGACCAGGAGGACGGCGCCGTCGGGTGCGGTGAGGTCGGCCCGGATCGCGGTGGCGCGGCCGCCGGCCTCCTCCAGTGCGGCGGCCAGCCGTTCGGCCCGTTCGGCGCCGTCGTGGTGGCCGAGGGCGACGGCCGCGCCCTCCGCGCCGAGCCGCCGCGCGATGTCCGCGCCCACCGCACCCGCGCCGCCGGTGATCAGCGCCGACCGACCAGCCAGGCGTCCTGCTGTGTTCAAGGTTCGTCCTCCCGAACCACAGGATGGCGAACGCCGCTCGGAGCCGGGTGGAGTCCGGGTGGAACGGCGTCGCCGGCCCGCCCCCGTGGCGTGGCGCCGGACGGCGCGGGGATCCGTTCAGGCCGCGGGCGCCGGCAGCGGGATCTCGGCGGTGAGCTCGAACCAGCCGTCGGGCCGCACCCCGGAGCGCAGCGTTCCGCCGAGGGCCTCGACCCGGGTGGTGAGGTTGCCGATGCCGGTGCCGCCACGCTCCTTGGTCAGCGGTACGGGCCGCTGGCCGACCCCGTTGTTGGTGATGGAGACCTTGGCCAGGCCCGGCCCGGACCCGGCCTCGATCGCGCAGGCGGCGGCCCGGCTGTGCCGCAGCATGTTGGTCAGGCCCTCGCGGAGCACGGTCGCGAGCACCGTGTCGACGGGGTCGGGCACGCCCTGGTAGTCGAGTCGGAAGGTGCTCTGGATGCCGATCGAGGAGAGCATCGGCCGGGCCGCGTTGGCCTCCTGGACCAGCGACATGTTCCGGTAGCCCCGGCTGACCGCGCGGACGTCGGCGAGCGCCTGCCGGGCGGTCTGCAGGATCTCGGTCAACTCCTCCTCGGCGCGCTCGGGTTGGCGGTAGACCAGCCGCCGGGTCAGCTCGCTCTTCAGGGTGATCGCGGACAGGCTGTAGCCGAGCAGGTCGTGCAGGTCCCGGGCGAAGCGCAGCCGCTCCTCGGCGACGGCCAGGCCGGCCAGTTCGGCCCGGGACCGGTGCACCTCGGCCACCAGTTCGGAGAGCCGGCTCAACCCGTACACCACCAGGGAGGTGATGACGCAGGCGACCAGCCCGTACACGAGGTCCACCGCCCCGAAGCCGAACGCGTGCTCCAGCGTGCCGATGCTGACCACCACCGCGACCGGCACCAGCTTGTCCGCGGGGTGTGGCAGTAGCAGCAGTGCCGAGGCGCCGAGGAAGCCCGGCATGCCCAGCCAGGCCTGACGGTGCACCAGGAACGGGAGGTACACCATCAGGGCCTGCAGCGGCAGGGTGACCCGCCAGTGGCGGGACAGCCAGGGCAGGTAGTTGGGCAGCGAGTGGGCGAACTGCAGGACGCAGTGCGCCCCGAGCAGGGCCAGCGTGGCCAGGAACAGCAGGGTGTCGGGGTGTTCGCGGTACACGTTGATCACCGCCACCAGCTGGAACCCGCAGATGACCACGGCGGTGATCACTGCGGCCATGCGTGGGGCGAGCTCGATCGCTGGTATCGGTCCCCCCGGACGTCGGCCCCCGGCGGCGTCACTGGCCCCCAACTGTGTCTCCTCGTTCGATGCGGATGCTTCCCGGCAGCATGGCACGCGGAGGTGAGAAGAACGGTCATGATCCGAACGGGTGTCCGGACTTTGGTACAGGCTTTGATACCGGATGACCGGAGGAGGCCGGAGGTGTACGGACCGCAGGGGCGTGGCACCGGTTACCGCGGGCGCCGGACCCCTCGGGGACGTGCCGATGGCCGGCGTTCAGACGAACAGCGGCACCGGATTGAGCTCTCCGTACGGCGTGGGCGCGGCGAGCCGGCCGAGCCGCACCGGGGCGTCGAACAGCCGACCCGGGGCGAACCGGGCGAAGTGCGGGCGCAGCCCGGGCACCACCACGCGGACCACCGGCAGCCCGATGTCCGGCCGGGTCTGGTCCAGCACCAGCAGCTCCAGCCCGTGCCCGCGGAGCAGCTCGACCGCGCCGTCGACCTCGGCCTTCAGGTCCCCCTTGGGCCGGTACGGGTGGTCGGCGGGGGTGCGGGCCGCGACCACCGGATCCGGGAGCAGGTACGGGTGTTCCTCGGCGCGGGCGCCCTGCCACCAGGCGAGCGGCACCGGGTCGGTGCAGGAGTAGCCGCCGCCGTCCGGCCGGGCGTCCACCACGCTGGGCAGCATCTGGTTGACCTCGGTGAAGGCGCGGCGCAGCGCGATCCGCGGGTCGAGGTGGGCGCCGAAGCCGAGCACGATGTCCTCGGCCGGCTTGTCGGTGCGGCGGGAGAGCGCGGCGAAGACCGGGATGCCGAGGTCGGAGGTGAGGTCCAGCGCCCACAGGCTGCGGTCCAGGCGGGTGTGGACGGCGGCGCACTCGGTCAGCCACGGGTCGTCGAAGGACTCGGCGCGCACGCCCGGTTGACGGGTGCGGTTGTACCACCAGAGGGCGACCGCGTCCCGTTCGACGAGTTCCAGGAAGCCCTGGAGGACGGCGTCCTCCAGGCTGCCGCCGGCCGCGGTGCCGTTGGAGTTGGCGTGGCAGAAGCGGTGGCCGCGGGCCTGCGGGGCGCCGTAGTACAGCAGCGCGGTGGGCAGCAGCCGGCGGCGCTGCCCGGTGAGGGACCACAGCGGCGTCCAGTCGACCTCGGCCCGTTCGTCGAAGGGGTCGCCGACGTGGTGGAACGGGCTGTTGGCGGCGTTCCAGGCGGCCCGGTCGGGGTACTGGAGGGGGTCGTAGAGCTGGACGGCGTCCGGGTGGACGGCCTCCTCGGCGAGCGCGCGGTAGCTGCCGCGGATGGTGGGTTCGTCGCCCTGGTGGTGCCCGCTGTGCCGCTCCAGCGCCTCGCACAGCGCGCTGACCCTGGCGTGCAGCGGAGTGATCCCCTTGCCCGAACTGGTGCTGCGCAGGCCGGCCCGGACCTGGGCCAGGGTGCCGGTGGCGGCGACCGGGTTGTGCCCGGCGTGGAAGCAGTTGAGGAACTCGGGGCCGCGGGTGTCGCGGCGGATCTCCTGGACCAGGCCGGTGAGCGGGTCGACCAGGTGCCCGTACCGGTCGAGCACCTCCTGCGGGCCGAGGTGGCGATGGCCGCCGGCGTCGGTGTGCGTGGCCGGGCGGCCGCGCAGCCGGACCGGGGCGAGTACCCGCCCGGCGGTCAGGCCCGGGTCGCCGCAGGCCGGGCACTGCGGGCGGCGGGCCACCGGGTGGTGGCCGCCGTCCAGGCCGAGGGTGTCCAGCGACCAGAGGGCGTCCTGGCCCGGGTAGCGGTGGCCGGCCAGCCACTTGGCGGCCTCCAGCGCGGTCAGCTGGAGTGCGGCCGCGCGGCTGGCCGGGAGCGAGGCCTCCGGGGCGACGACCGGGCCGTACTGCCCGAGCACCCGGCCGACGTGGGCGTCGGCCTGCCGGTTGCGGCCCAACCGCTCGGCGAGGCAGTGCCAGCAGGCGCCCTCGCCGGGACGCAGCACCGGGCCGATCAGCGGGGTGGTGCCGCCCGGCTTGGCCAGGAGCCAGGGCCGGCCGGCCGCGCGCTGGGCGGCGTCGACCTCGGCCAGGTCGGGGCTGAGGTAGTCGGCGGTGAGGACGACGGTGAGGTCGGCGTCGGCGTCGACGAGGGTGAGACCGGCGGTGGCCAGCGTCCGGGCGGTCTCGCCCGGGTCGGTGCCGTCGAGGACGACGGCCCGGACGGTGCCGGTGGCGCCGGCGCGCTGGGCGCGGGGCACGTCCAGCCCGGCGAGCTCCCAGTACGCCTCGGCGGCGCGGGAGGCGGCCGGGCCGGTGCGGTGGTGCAGCAGCCCGGCCGTGCCCAGCCGCTCGATCATCCGGCGGACGGCGGGGGCGGGCAGCGTCGCGGCGGTCTCCCGGAGGATCGCGGGGAGGTCCCGGGTGCCGTCCAGCAGCGGGGCCAGGACGGTGATCGGGGCGCCGTGCAGGGCGGTGACGCCGCGTTCGGAGACGAGGTACACCGCCTCGCCGGGAGCGACCTCCACGCGCAGGTGCGACTTGAAGGCGATCCGCGGCGAGGCGGTCCGGTCGGCTGCGGTCGTCACGCGGGTTGGCCGACGAGCCGGGCGGTGACGACGTCCTCGGTGTCCGGGGTGTAGCAGACGCAGAAGTAGCACGTGTCGGCCACCGGGAGCTCGCGGCCGCCGGCAAGTTCCTCGATGACGAGCTCTTCGAAGGCGAGGTCCTCGAAGGTGAACTCCCGGGCCGGGCTGATCACGGACATACCGGTTCTCCTCGGTGCGCATCGGACGACCCGTCAGGACTGCCGGGCCGGTGGTGCGTTGCGGGGTGGAACCCCCGGGCAAGGAGTCTGCTGTGTGACGGGCCCGTATCCCAGTGCCACCGTCACCTCGGCCCTGTGAACCTTTCATGATTCACCACGCGGTGCCGTCGCCGGGCTTTCCGCGAGCCGGAACCGGTCCGGAACCGAGTCAGTCCTGAGCCGGCGTCGAGCCGGCGCCGGGTCGTCACCAGGCGTCGTTGAGCTGGGCCCAGAGCCGTTCCTCCTCGCGGCTGAGCCGGATCGCGCCGCGGCGGTCCGGATGCCCGGGCGGCGGGGCCTGCCGGGGCGAGGGCGGGGTGGCGGCGGCCGCTCCGGCGGCGTCCTGGCCGGGCAGCCAGTCCGGCGGGGTCACCGGGGCGTAGTACAGGCCGAGCCAGCCCAGTGCGACGAGGGCCCGGTCGCAGGCCCGGCGTAGCAGGTACGGGAACATCCGTCGGTCCTTCCGTGGGTGAAGACACGCTTCAGAGCGGCGGGTTGCCGTGCTTGCGGCTGGGCAGGTCGGCGTGCTTGGTGCGGAGCATGGCCAGGGCGGAGGCGATCACCTGGCGGGTTTCGGCGGGGT
>NZ_JBIUYE010000017.1:0-220920 GCF_044744365.1 Kitasatospora sp. NPDC087314 | reverse complement strand
GCCCTGGGGGAAGGTCACGGTGACGTTGTCGAGGGCGACGACGCGGGTCTCCCCGTCCCCGTAGACCTTGTTCAGGCCGGTGGCGCGGGCGGCCGTCAGGCCGGTACGGGCGGCGGTTGCGGGGATCGTCACGGAGGTGCTCCTGAGGGCGGGAACGGACATTCGGGTTCCGTTCCATCCTCCCAATCCGTTCGAACGCGATGCGTATGTCCCGAGGAGGGTCGACCCCCGCCGTCCCGGCGGCGCGGCGGGGGCCTTCTCCTTCTCAGGTATGACACCGATCCCTGAGGACCATGGTCCCCGCGCTACTCCACCGCGACGCCGAACGCGCCCGCCAGCCCGAGCAGACCGTTCGTCACCGCCCGGCCCGACGGGCTGAACTGCCAGCCCCCGCCGGCGCGTTGGAACGAGCCGACGAGCATCGCGCTGTCCGGCACGCCGCCGGTGCCGGCCGCCCACTGCGCCGGCCCGGCCGCGCCCGGACCGTACGTCGCCGCCAGGGCGACGCCGTGCACGTAGCCGAGCGGCAGGGCCGGCGGCTCCTCCTCCTCGGTGGAGACGGCGACCACCACCTCGTCGACCTTCGGGGTCAACCGCTCCAGGTCCAGGGTCAGCCGGACCGCCCGGGAGGGCTCGCCCGGCACCGAGTGGGTGGGGTGCAGCCGTACGGCGCCGTCCGGGTCCTGCGGGTTGTTGAAGAACACGAAGTGCTCGTCGCTCAGCACCCGCCCGGCGGCGCAGAGGAACGCGGTGACGTCCAGCTCCACCGCGTCCCCGCCGGCCGTCCGGCTCTGCCAGCTGACCGTCAGGCTGCTGTGACGGTCCGTCGGCGCGGCGGCCGCCGCCGCGGGCTTGCCGTCGTTCGCGGCGCCCCCGCCGAGCCGCCCGCGCAGCCCCTGTTCGGCCAGCAGATCGACCAGCTCCGGCCCGCTGACCAGCGTCAGCGGCTTGCCCTCGATGTAGCTGTACGAGCCCCGGCCGAAGCCGGCGGTGGTCACCAGGATGCCCTTGTTCGCCCCGTGGTGGCGGACCGTCGACTCCAGGTCGCGCACCGCCGTCGGGGGGACCGTCTTCCGGTAGCGCTTGGCCTGGATCACGATCTTGCCGCCGGTCACCGGGTCCAGGTCCTCGGCCACCACGTCCACCCCGACGTCGCCGCTGCGGGCGGTGGTCATCACCCGGAAGCCGCGCAGCCGGAACAGCTCGGCGATCAGCTCCTCGAACTCGATCGGGTCCATCTCGAACAGGTCCGGGTCCTCCTCGCCGCCGTGCCCGGCCAGGCTTCCGCCGACCGCCTCCGGCAGCCGGTCCGGCCGCACCTCGTCCAGCCGCTCCGGGCGCGCGGACAGCTTGCCGCCCAGGCCCTGGAAGCACTCCACCGGCACCACCCGGTCCAGCGCCAGCCCGGCGAACTCGGCCCGGGAGGCGGTCAGGGTGGACAGGAAGCGCTCCGCCTCCCGGCCGGTCGCCGGGTCGATGCCGAGGACGAAGCCGTTCAGCACCACCGAGTCCAGCATCCCGTCCCGGTCCGCCCGGAACAGCTCCGCCGCCAGGCGCAGCGCGGACTGTGCCAGCACCTCCCGGTACAGCGCCTTGCGCTCCGTCGCCGGGCGGGCCACCTCGGCCTCGCGGTCGTCCGTCTTCACGTACCGCACCCGGGAGGCGGCCGGCACCACGTCCGGGCCGGGCAGCTCCCAGTTCACCACCAGCTGCCGGGCCGACGCCTCCCAGGCCGCCACCAGCCGGTGCGGGAAGCCCTCCGGCCAGGCCGCCGAGGCGTACAGGCCGGCGGTGAAGTACTCCTGCACCGCCTCCGGCTCGCCCGCGCGCAGCCGGCGCAGCAACTCCTCGGTCCGGGCGGCGCGTTCCTCGTCCTGGCGGCGGAACTGCGCCGCCCAGGCCAGGTACTCCTGGTGGTAGACGGCCAGTCGGCGCTGCCGGTCCGCCTCCTGCGCCTGGGCGGCGTACCAGTCCTGCTCGAACCGGGCCCGGGCCTGCGCCAGGTACTGCTCGTACTGCCGCCGCACCCCCGGATTGCGCGCCTGCACCTGGTCCGGCGGCGGCACGTGGTACTTCGGGCCGCCCTGATCGGGCATCGCCACCGCCTGGCCCAGCGGGCCCGGGTCGAACGGCGGCACCGGGCGCGGTGCCAGCAGCGCCTGCGGGCCGAACGCCGGCGCCCGCAGCCCGGCGGCCAGCAGCCCGCGCAACTCCTCGACCCGGGAGTCCAGTTCGGCCGTCAGCCGGGCCGCCTCCGCCTCCCGGGACTGCTGGTACGCCCGCTGGGCCTCCCGCTCGTTGCGGGCCGCCGCCCGCTGCGCCTCGCGCTGTTCGCGCTCCCGCTGGCGCTCCTGCGCCGCCTCGGCCCGCCAGCGGGCCTCCTCCCGGCGCTGCTGCTGCCGCTGCGCCTCCGCCCAGATCGCCAGCACTCCGTCGTTCCGCCGCCCCGCCACCGTCCACCCCTTCATTGCACGCCGGACCGGTCGCGCCGCCCGCCTCCCGGCCGTGGCGCCCACCGCGCCCGCAACAATAGAACGTGAACACCCCACCGGGCCAAGCCCCGGCGACCTGCACCGCGGCCGGATTTCGGCCGGCGCGGCCGGGGGCGGCCCTGGGGCCCGTCCTCGAACCCCCGTCCGCATGGCGATGCTCCCCCAGCCTTCGGCCGGGAGGTATCCCCATCCCACGCACCGAACCGCCGCGAGGCCCGCCCGCCGGGCGGACGGCGGGGGTTCGAAGACCGGCCCTCGGGGCTCCCGCGGCGCCCGCCCCGGGGCCCGGCGGGAGTGCGGTGAGGCGGCCGGGGCGGGCGTTGTCGGTGGGGGCGGGTACCCTCGCTGGTTCGAGAGGGAGGGTTTGCCCGTGACGATCGCACCGCAGCACCCGGACCGGCCCGGCGGCTGGGTCTCCACCGGGCTGAGCTGGCACGAGGGCCGCGCCCTGCTCGGCGCCGTACGCGGCGGCCGGGCGCACGAGCGGGCCGTCACGCCCGGCGCGGAGGTCGGCTGGCTGCTGGGCGGGCCGCGCCGCTGCACCGGCGCCTGGCTCGCCGGGGCGACGGAGCGCACCCCGTGCCCGCACCGCGCGGAGATCGCCCCGGACGGCGGCGCGGTGCAGTGCCCGGCCTGCCAGAGCGTCGACCGGGGCCTCGCCCTCGCCCGGGACCAGATCCTCGACGACGGCCGGACGTACCTGCTCTACCTCGCCTGGTTCGGCGACGGCCTGCTGAAGGTCGGCCTGACCGCCGAGCAGCGCGGTGACAGCCGGTTGCTCGAACAGGGGGCGCTGGCCTATGCGTTCACCGCCCGGGGTGGTCTCCCGGCGATCCGGCGCGCCGAACTGACCGTCGCCGCCTCGGGGTTGGCCCGCGAGCGGTTCAAGGTCCGGCTCAAGACGGAGCACTGGTGGGCGCACGGCGATGAGCCGCACCGCCGGGCCGTGCTCGCCGAGGCCCGGGCCCGGGCACACCGCCTGCTGGACGGCCACGCCCTGGAGCTGCTCGCCGACCGTCCGGTGGTCGACCACGTGGTGCGGTTCGGGCTGTCCGGCGGAGCCCCGGAGGCGTACCGGCAGATCGGCGGCCTGGCTGCCGGGGCGGTGATCGCGGGCATCCTGCGGGCGCCGGTCGGCCGTCACCTCTTCCTGGACCAGGCCGACGGCTCCGGCCCGCTGCTGCTGGACACCCGACTGCTCACCGGCTGGACGCTCACCGCGGTCACGGGGCGCGCCACGGCGGGCGTCGCCCTGGAGGAGCGGGTCCGCCCGCCGGAGCCGGACACCCAGGAGGCGCTGTTCTGACCTCAGCCGGTTGCTTGTTGAAACCATAGGGCTTAATCTCGGCCCGGTCGGCATGGGTCTGGCCGCCCGTCACCCCGAGCTGATCGCCCGGGTGGTCAGCCTCAACGGGCCGACGCCGTTCGGCCAGCCCGGCCTCGGCGACGCGCTGGCGGCCAACGCCGCCGAGTCCCCGTGGTTCCGCTGGATCGTCCGGGCGCACGCCGACGGCACCCTCGACGCCGTCCTCGGCGAACTCGGCTACACGATCCTGAGCATCCTGAAGCTCAACGGCTTCCAGAACAACGCCCTGATCACCGACACCTGGCTGACCGCCTACGGTTCGGCCTTCCCCACCCGGGCGGAGGCGGCCGGGGCGCTCGGCTGGGCGAAGGGCTTCGCGGTCGGGGCGCACGCGTTCGAGACCCCGACCGTCGAGGCCCGGACCGCCCTGGCGGCGCTGCCCGCCCTCGCGCTCTGGGGTGCGGCCGACCGGACGCTGGCCGCCCGGCACTTCCTGCCGCTGTTCACCGAGGCGTTCCCGCGCGGCCGGGCCGTCGAGCTGCCGGGCGTCGGGCACTACAGCCCCGAGGACGCCCCGGACACCGTCGCGGCCGTGCTGGAGCAGTTCCTCGCGACCACGTCCAGCCGGGGCTGACGCCTACGCGGAGCCGACGCCGGCTCGGCGTCGACGTTCAGCCCAGCCTGCTGCGGACCCCGCCCGGGCCGGACCGGGCCCGGCGGGACAGCGGCGGCCGGGACGGGCGGACGTCGCCGCGCGCGGTCGGCTCGCCGTCCGCCGCCCGGCGGGCCAGCGCGGCCCGGGCGGCGGCCAGGGCGACACGGGCGAGCAGCGGGTCCTCCTGGACACCGGCGGCGTGCTTGGCCGACTGGCAGCGCGAGCACCAGACCGGCGAGGCCGGTCCGTCCGGGTAGGCCATGCTCTCGGGCGGCAGGTAGTGCCCGCCGCACTCGACGCACTCGAAGACCAACCTCATCCGACGATCACCGTCCCGGATCCGTGGCACCGACCGCAGGGCGACCAGAAGGTGTGGATCCTCGGCACCGTGTTTCCTTCCTCGTCCCGCTCGACCGTGGCTTCGGTCTTCTCGGTCCCCCCGGACCCTCCGCACCCGGAACAGGACTGAACCTCGGGCATATGCCGTCCTTCCGTGATGGAGGACCACCGTAGCGCGATTCTCCGGACGGGAGCGCCGGTCCTGACGATCCGCCACTCCGATGGGGAGCGCGCGAACGCCCCGCGCGCCCCGTCACGCGCCGTCGGCCCCGCGCCTGAGGACGCGGGGCCGGGGACACGGGGCCGGGGACACGGGGCCAGGGTCGGGGACGAGCGGCCGGGGACGTGGGGCAGGCCGGTCAGCCGCGTGCGGCCCGCAGGAACTCCCGGTTCATCGCGGCGATGCTGGGGAGCGGGATGCCCTTGGGGCAGGCGGTGGCGCACTCACCGGTGTTGGTGCAGCCGCCGAAGCCCTCGGCGTCCATCGCCGTGACCATGTTCCGCACCCGGGACGCGCGCTCCGGCGCGCCCTGGGGGAGCACGTTGAGGTGGACCACCTTGGCGGAGGTGAACAGCATCGCCGAGCCGTTCGGGCAGGCCGCCACGCAGGCGCCGCAGCCGATGCACTCGGCGTGCTCGAAGGCGGTGTCGGCGGCCTCCTTGGGGACGGGCGTGGCGTGCGCGTCGGGGGCGCTGCCGGTGGGGGCGGAGATGTAGCCGCCGGAGCCGATGATCCGGTCGAAGGCGGAGCGGTCCACCACCAGGTCCTTGACCACCGGGAAGGCCGCCGCCCGCCACGGCTCGACGTCGATGGTGTCGCCGTCCTGGAAGTGCCGCATGTGCAGCTGGCAGGTGGTGGTCCGCTCGGGGCCGTGGGCCTGGCCGTTGATGACCATGCCGCAGGCGCCGCAGATGCCCTCGCGGCAGTCGTGGTCGAAGGCGACGGGCTGGTCCCCGAGGGTGATCAGCTCCTCGTTGAGGGTGTCGAGCATCTCCAGGAAGGACATGTCGGGGCTGATGCCGCCGACCTGGTAGGTGGTCATCGACCCGGGTGCGTCCGGGCCCGCCTGGCGCCAGATGCGCAGGGTGAGGTTCATGCGTAGCTCCGCTGGGTGGGGTGGACGTGCTCGAAGTCGAGGGCCTCGCGGTGGAGGACGGGGGCGGCGCCGGTGCCGGTGAACTCCCAGGCGGCGGCGTAGCCGTACTCCTCGTCGCGCCGGGCGGCCTCGCCGTCGGGGGTCTGGCTCTCGGTGCGGAAGTGGCCGCCGCAGGACTCGGCGCGGTGCAGGGCGTCCAGGCACATGAGTTCGGCGAGCTCGAAGTAGTCGACGAGCCGGTTGGCCTTCTCCAGCGCCTGGTTGAGCTCCTGCCCGGTGCCGGGCACCTTGATCCGGCGCCAGAACTCCTCGCGCAGCTGCGGGATGCGCGCCAGCGCGCGGCGCAGCCCCGCCTCGTCGCGGGCCATGCCGCACTCGTCCCAGAGGAGTTCGCCCAGCTCGCGGTGGAAGGAGTCGGGAGTGCGGTCGCCGTCCACCGAGAGGATGAGGTTGAGGCGGTCCTCGACCTCGGCCTCGGCCTCGGTGACCGACGGGTGGTCGGTGGGCACGGCGGGCAGCGGGTTGCGGGCCAGGTAGTCGTTGAGGGTGGGCGGCAGCACGAAGTAGCCGTCGGCGAGGCCCTGCATGAGCGCGCTGGCGCCGAGTCGGTTGGCGCCGTGGTCGGAGAAGTTGGCCTCCCCGACGGCGAACAGGCCGGGGACGGTGGTCTGCAGGTCGTAGTCGACCCAGAGTCCGCCCATCGTGTAGTGGATCGCGGGGTAGATCCGCATCGGCACCCGGTACGGGTCCTCGGCGGTGATCCGCTCGTACATGTCGAACAGGTTGCCGTACTTGGCGGCGACGGCGTCCCGGCCCAGCCGGCGGATGGCGTCGGCGAAATCGAGGTAGACGCCCTGCCCGCCGGGGCCGACGCCGCGGCCCTCGTCGCAGACGTTCTTGGCGGCGCGGGAGGCGATGTCGCGCGGCACCAGGTTGCCGAAGGCGGGGTAGATCCGCTCCAGGTAGTAGTCCCGCTCGTCCTCGGGGATCTCGGTCGGCGGCCGGGTGTCGCCCTGGGCCTTGGGCACCCAGATCCGGCCGTCGTTGCGCAGCGACTCGCTCATCAGGGTGAGCTTGGACTGGTGGTCGCCGGAGCGCGGGATGCAGGTGGGGTGGATCTGGGTGAAGCACGGGTTGGCGAAGTAGGCGCCGCGCCGGTGGGCCCGCCAGATCGCGGTGGCGTTGGAGTTCTTGGCGTTGGTGGAGAGGTAGAAGACGTTGCCGTAGCCGCCGGTGGCGAGCACCACGGCGTCCGCGGTGTAGGTGCTGATCGCGCCGGTGACCAGGTCGCGGGCGACGATGCCCCGGGCCCGGCCGTCGACCACGAGCAGGTCGAGCATCTCGGTGCGCGGGTGGATCTCCACGTTCCCGGCGGCGATCTGCCGGGACAGCGCCTGGTAGGCGCCGAGCAGCAGCTGCTGGCCGGTCTGGCCCCGGGCGTAGAAGGTGCGGGAGACCTGCACGCCGCCGAAGGAGCGGGTGTCCAGCAGACCGCCGTACTCGCGGGCGAACGGGACGCCCTGGGCCACGCACTGGTCGATGATCTCCACCGACACCTGGGCGAGCCGGTGCACGTTGGACTCGCGGGCGCGGAAGTCGCCGCCCTTGACGGTGTCGTAGAACAGCCGGCGGATCGAGTCGCCGTCGTTGCGGTAGTTCTTGGCCGCGTTGATGCCGCCCTGGGCGGCGATCGAGTGGGCGCGCCGGGGGGAGTCCTGGAAGCAGAACTGGACGACGTGGTAGCCCTGTTCGGCCAGCGTGGCGCCGGCCGCGCCGCCGGCCAGGCCGGTGCCGACCACGATCACGGTGTGCTTGCGCCGGTTGGCCGGGTTGACCAGCTTGGCGTCGAACCGCCGCTGGTCCCAGCGCTGTTCGATCGGCCCGGTGGGGGCCTTGGTGTCGGCGATCGGCTGGCCGACGGTGTACTCCAGGTAGCTCACTTCACCACTCCGGTCATCACGGCCACGGGGACGGACAGGAAGCCGGCGGTCAGCACGAGCGCCAGGCCGTTGGCGGTCAGCTTCAGCACGCGGTCGCGGCGGGCGTTGTTGGCGCCGAGGGTCTGCGCGGCGCTCCAGAAGCCGTGCCGGATGTGGAAGCCGAGGGCCAGCATCGCGACGATGTAGAACACGTCGACGTACCAGCGGCCGAAGGAGGCCACGATGTTCTGGTACGGGTGGCCCTCCTCGGCGGCCGGGTTCACGGTCAGCGTGGTGAGGTCGAGGACGTGCCAGACGATGAACAGCGCCAGGATCACCCCGCCCCAGCGCATCGTCCGGGTCGCGTAGCTCGCGCGCCGGCGCCGGTGCACGTACTTGCTGGGCCGGGCGGCGAGGTCGCGGCGGCTGAGCTGGTACGCCGAGACGCCGTGCAGCACGACGGAGGCCAGCAGGGCGGTCCGGGCGATCCAGAGGAACCACTCGTGGCCCAGGAACGGCTGGCCGATGGTGCGCAGCCAGGCCGCGTAGCCGTTGATGTCGTCGGGGCCGGAGAACACCTTGAGGTTGCCCAGCATGTGCGCGACCAGGTACAGCAGCATGACCAGTCCGGTGACGGCCATGACCGCCTTCTTGCCGACGGTCGACCGCCACAGCGTCGCCAGGGTGGACGGATGCCGGGCCGTCCGAGTCGCGGTTGTCATGGCTGCAACGGTAGGGACGGACGCCAGGGTGCGTCCAAGACATGCTGCGGCTCATGACGATAGGCACCGGCTATCGTCCCGGCCTATCCTGGGTGTGTGCAGCTCCAGCAACTCCGCTACTTCCTCGCCGTCGCCGAGACCCGCCACTTCACCCGGGCGGCCGAGGCGGCACACGTGGCGCAGCCGTCCCTCTCGCAACAGATCCGGTCGCTGGAGAGGGAGTTGGGGGCCGAGCTGTTCCACCGCACCCGGGGAAACATCGCCCTGACCGACGCCGGGGACGCCCTGCTGCCGCTGGCCCGGCGCATCCTCGTGGACACCGAGAGCGCCCGCCTGGCCGTCCAGGAGACGGTGCAGCTGCGCCGCGGCCGGGTCCGGCTGGGCGCGCCGCCGAGCCTGTGCACCAGCCTGGTGCCGGACGTGCTGCGGGTGTTCCGGGACCGCTACCCGGGGGTGGCGCTGGTGGTCCGCGAGGGCGGCTCGCGCGATCTGGTCCGCTCGCTGGCGGCGGGGGAGCTGGACCTCGCGCTGATCATCACCCCGCCGAGCGGCGAGCAGGCGCCCGCCCTCGCCGTCACCGAGCTGCTGCACGAGGAGCTGGTGCTGGTCTCCGCCGAGCGGCGGGCCCGGCGCAAGGTCCGGGTGGCGGAGCTGCGGGGGCGGCCGCTGGTGATGTTCCGGGAGGGCTACGACCTGCGGGAGGCGACCCTCGCGGCCTGCCGGGCGGCCGGGTTCGAGCCGGAGTTCGCGGTGGAGGGCGGCGAGATGGACGCGGTGCTGGGCTTCGTCCGGGCCGGACTCGGCCCGGCCGTGCTGCCCGGCATGGTGGCGGCCCGCTCGGGCCTGTCCGTCACCCCGTTCGCCAAACCGGGCCTGGGCCGCACCATCGCCGTCGCCCACGGCCACGAGGTGCCGCTCACCCGCGCCGCCGAGGCGCTGCACACCACCCTGCTGGCGCACCTGCGCGACGCCGCCGAGGACGGCGAACTCCCGCCGGGGACACGGCTGTTGCTGTGACGATGAGGGTGGGTCTGCGTGATTGTCGCCCGTCGAGGCGATTTCTCCGGGTGCGAACCCCATCGTGCGAACCGGCTTGATTGTCCATCGATAAGCGTGCGCGGCTGGTGGGGTCGGCATGCCGCTCTGGACCGTTTCCGGATGTTTTGCGGTGTTTCTGATCCTGGCGCGGGCTCCGGCCGGGTGCTGGCGGTATTCGGACCGGACGTTCACGGCTGCGGGAGCGTCCGTCCGGCTGGATCGCGGTGGTCAGGCCGCTGCTTCGAGGTCGAGTAGGGCGGTCTTGGCGTCGAGGCCGCCGATGTAGCCGCCGAGGGTGCCGTCGGTGCGCAGGACGCGGTGGCAGGGGATGACGACGGGCAGCGGGTTGGTGGCGCAGGCGGTGCCGACGGCGCGGACGGCCTTGGGGTTGCCGACGAGTTCGGCGACCTGCCGGTAGCTGCGGGTCTGGCCGTAGGCGATCTCGGGGAGGTGCTGCTGGACGGTGCGGCGGAAGCCGTGGGAGAGGGAGAGGTCGAGGGGGAGGTCGAAGGTCTTGCGGCGGCGGGTGAAGTACTCGTCGAGTTCGCGGGCGGCGGCGTCCAGGCGGCTGGGGGCGCGCAGGATGCGGGGGCTGAGCTTGTGGCCGAGGGTGTCCAGGACGCGGTCGTGGTCCTCGCTGGCGTAGGCGACGCGGACCAGGCCCTTGGGGGTGGCGGCGAGCAGCAGGCTGCCGAGCGGGGAGTCGACGGTGGTGTAGGCGACGTCGACGAGGCCGGCGCTGTCGGCCTCGTTCTCGAGGCGGCGGTGCAGCCGTTCCAGGATGGCGGTGTCCCCGGGGGTGGAGAGCATGGCGATGACGTTGTCGCCGGTGCGGGTGCCGCTCATGGTGCTTCTCCTTCTTTCCCGTTCTTCGGGTAACGCTTTCTGAGGGTCTTGATCCCGTCGGCGGCGGCTCTGCGGGCCGCTTCGACGGTACCGCCGAGGATCTGCGCGATCTCGGCGTAGGGCAGGCCGACGACGTAGCGGTAGGCGAAGGCTCGGCGCTGTTTGGGCGGCAGGAGCCTGACCGCCGCCCACAGGTTGTCGCCGGTGCCGGGGGCGGTGGCGGGCGGCGGTTCCGGTACCTCGTCGACGGGCAGGGGGTTGCGTCCGGCGGCGCGGTGGACGTCGATGGCCTTGCGGTGGGCGATGGTCACCAGCCATGCCTCGACGTTGGCGTCGTCGGGGAGGTCGGGGTAGGCGCGCATCGCGGCCAGGAAGGTCTCCGACCAGGCGTCCTCGGCGTCCTGCGGGCCGAGGACGGCCCGGCAGACGCGGAGCACGGTGGGGCCGTGCTCGGCGACGATCTTCTCGAAGGGCTGTTTCACGGGGGTCTCTCGCTGGTGGCGGGTCAGAACAGGCGCGAGGCGGAGACCTCGGCCGGCTCCTCGAGTTCGAGGAGTTCCTGCTTGCGCCGCAGGCCGCCGGCGTAGCCGGTGAGGGAGCCGTCGGCGCCGACCACGCGGTGGCAGGGCACGAGGATGCACAGCGGGTTCGCGCCGACGGCTTGACCGACCTTCTGCGCGAGGCTGCGGTCGCCGAGCTGTTCGGCCAGGCGCCCGTAGGTGGTGGTGGTTCCGTAGGGGATGGCCTTCAGCGCGGCCCAGACCTTCTCCTGGAAGTCGTCGCCGCCGGTACGCAGCGGCAGGTCGAAGCCGGTGCGGCGGCGGTCGAGGTAGTCGTGGAGCTGTTCGGCGGCCTCGGCCAGCAGCGGGTCCTCGGCCGGCTCGACCGCGGGGCCGAAGGTCTGCTGGTCGGGGCGGCGGACGTGGTGGCGGAAGTACAGGCCGGTGACGGCGCCGCCGTCGGTGACGAGGGTGATCGCGCCGAGCCGGGTGCCGGCGACGGTGTGCCGGGTGGTGTCCATGGTCGCTTCTCCTGTCCGTTCCTTCTTCCTCACCCCGTAGACGGTCCGGGTCGGCGGAACGTGAGATCCGGTCCGGAAAAACCTTCCGGCCGTCCTCGTGCGACCCCCGTCCCGGACGCGGCAGCGGGCCCTGGTGGGGCCCGTGTGCGGAAAGCAGCCTTGTCTGCGCCCCGCTCCGGAGTCGCTGAGCTTCTCCGGCCAGAGCTGCGCTCCCGCCTGACACCGCCCCGCCCGGACGCGACGTCCGAATGCCGCCAGCACCCGGCCCCCGGCCGGGCGACGATCGAAACCCTCGAGCAGTCCGCCACCCTGCCCCTGCACATCCCCCCGCACGCCGAAGGACCCTCCAGTGAACGACACCCTCTTCGCCCCCGCCCCGGCCCCCGTCGTCCCGGCCCCCGTCGTGCTGCCCGCGCTCGCCGCGGTCGACTGGCAGGACGTGCAGGAGCAACTGGACCGGGACGGCGTCGCGCTGACCGGCCCGCTGCTGTCGCCCGAGCAGTGCCGCCAGGTTGCCGACACCATCGACGACGACGGCCTGTTCCGCTCCACCGTGGTGATGCAGCGCCACGGCTTCGGCCGGGGCACCTACCGGTACTACGCCGACCCGGCGGCGGTGCCGGCGGTCCGGGAGCTGCGCGAGCTGCTGTACCCGCCGCTGGCGCGGATCGCCAATGAGTGGGCGCGGCGCCTGGGCGAACGGACCTTCCCCGCGACGCTCGCCGAACTGCACGCCCAGTGCGCGGCGGCCGGGCAGCACCGGCCGACCCCGCTGGTGCTGCGCTACGGGCCGGGCGACTACGCCTGCCTGCACCAGGACGTGTACGGCGACCTGGTGTTCCCGCTGCAGGCGACGATCATGCTGGAGCAGCCGGGTACGGACTTCACCGGCGGCGAGAACGTCTTCGTCGAGCAGCGGCCCCGATCCCAGTCCCGCGCGAGCGTGGTGCGCCCGCAGCTGGGCCAGGCCGTCATCTTCCCCGTCCAGCACCGCCCGGCCCAGGGCAGCCGCGGCTACCGGCGCCACCCGATGCGCCACGGCACCAACGCCGTCGAGGCGGGACGGCGCACCACCCTCGGCGTGATCTTCCACAACGCCCGCTGACCGAAGCGCCCCTTCCCCGCCCGAACCCCTCCTCCACCGATAGACGCCGTGAACACCGTGATGACCGAGGACAGCCGCCACCAGGCGGTGTGCAGCCGCGACGCGAACCGACGCCGAGCAGTGGCTCCTCGGCCACGAACACACCCACGCCCGCGCCGCCGCCTGACCCGCACCCGAGGACACCCCGTGACCACAGCCACCGCCCCGACCGCCGCCGAGCGCGCACTCGACACCGCCGACTGGAACGCCCTGACCGGCGAACTCGACGCCCACGGATGCGCCCTGACACCCCGCCTGCTCGACCCCGACCAGTGCCGCGAGATCGCCGCCCTCCACGAGCGGCCCGAACTGTTCCGCACCACCGTCGACATGGCCCGCCACCGCTTCGGCTCCGGCCAGTACCGCTACTTCACCCACGACCTGCCCGAGCCCGTCGCCGCCCTGCGCGAGGCCCTCTACCCCCGCCTGCTGACCGTCGCCCGCACCTGGGCCGACAGGCTCGGCCGTCCCGCGCCCTGGCCCGACACCCTCGCCGAGTGGACCGCCATGTGCCACGCCGCCGGTCAGGACAAGAGCTCCCAGATCCTGCTGCGCTACGGTCCGGGCGACTGGAACGCCCTGCACCGCGACGTCTTCGGCGACCTCCTCTTCCCGCTCCAGGTCGTCATCGGCCTCGACGCCCACGGCACCGACTACACCGGCGGCGAGTTCCTCCTCGTCGAACAGCGCCCCCGCGCCCAGTCCCGCGGCACCACCACCGTCCTGCCCCAGGGCCACGGCCTGATCTTCACCACCCGCGACCGGCCCGTCCCCTCCGCCCGCGGCCACTACGCCGCACCCGTGCGCCACGGCGTCAGCACCGTGCGCACCGGCCGCCGCCACGCCCTCGGCCTCGTCTTCCACGACGCCTGACACACCGGCACCGTGATCACCGACGGCATACCCGCCCCCGCCGACAGCACCACCCCGGCGCCGCCGCGCACCTACACCCTCACCGGACCCGACAACCGCCCCTACCCCAGCACCACCCCCGGTACCCTCGGCGGCCACCGCCCCGGCCGCCTCTACGGCCGCCTCGACTGCCCCTCTGCCCTGCGCGCCATCGCCGCCGGCCACTACGTCCGCCACCGCGTCTTCTTCCCGGACGAAACCACCGCGATCGCCGCCGGCTACCGGCCCTGCGCCGTGTGCCTGCCCGAGAAGTACCGGCAGTGGAAAACCCGAAGGACCACCACCCCGTGAACACCCGCCCTGTCCCCTCCCCTTTGCTCCCCGCCCCCGCGGCCACCGCCTACGGGCCCCTGCCCGCGCCCGCCCCGCACACCGCCGCCGAACTCGCCTCCCTGCTGCGCCTGCTCACCGACCACCGCCGCCCGCGCCTGCACAGCGTCACGATCGGACACAGCCGCGACACCGCCTCCCGCGACGCCGCCACCGCGTTCGCCGACGCCTGGCGCACCGCCGGCCACACCGTCCTCGCCGTCGTCGACTGGCCCGAGCAGGCCGCCTCCTGGCTGCGCCCCGCCCACCGCCTCACCGACCGCGAACCCGACGCCCTCGTGATCGCCGCCGCCCCGCTCGGCTGGGCGCAGCTCGCCCGCCGCCTCGCCCACAGCACGCCCTGGCGCCCCGACCGCACCTTCGGCTTCGCCTCTCTCGCCGAGCCGGCCGCCGTCGCGCTCGCCGGGGACGGCGTCCTGGACGGCGTGCGCGGCGCGAGCGCGGACGGCGGCACCTGGCGCATCGAACGCGGCTGGACCGACTCCTTCCCGCCCATCGAGCCCGGCGGCGCCGCGTGAACACCACCCCCGCCCTGTTCGGCCCGCCGCCCGCCGACTACGAACGCCGCGAGATCGCGCCGGGCGCCGTCCACCTGCCCGGCTGGCTCACCCCCGACCAGCAGCGCGAGTTGGTCACCGCCTGCCGTGCCTGGGCCACCGGGCCGGTCCCGATCCGGCACACCCGGCTGCCGCGCGGCGGCGTCATGTCCGTACAGACGGTGTGCCTGGGCTGGCACTGGCAGCCCTACGCCTACACCCGCACCGCCGACGACGTGAACGGCCGCCGCGTCGCCCCGTTCCCCAGCTGGCTCGCCGACCTCGGACGGCGGGCCGTCGCCGACGCCTACCGGGACCCCGAGCAGGGCGCCGCGTACGAACCCGACGCCGCGCTGGTCAACTTCTACGACGCCGACGCCCGGCTCGGCATGCACCAGGACAAGGACGAGAAGTCCCTCGCCCCGGTGGTCTCCCTCAGCATCGGCGACTCCTGCGTCTTCCGCCTCGGCAACACCGACCACCGCAACCGGCCCTGGACCGACCTCACCCTCGCCTCCGGCGACCTGCTGGTCTTCGGCGGCCCCTCCCGCCTCGTGTACCACGCCGTGCCGAAAGTCCTGCCCGGCACCGGCGACCCCGCCACCGGCCTCACCGCCGGCCGCCTCAACCTCACCCTGCGCGTCACCGGCCTCACCGACCCCACGCCCGAACCGCCCGGAGCCACCCGATGACCGCCCTGCCCGCCGCCGGCCTCGGCACCGTCACCGAGCCCCGCACCGCTGCCGACATCCCCACCGCCACCGACGACTCCCGCGCCCTCGCCGCCGCCCTCCGCGCCCAAGGCTTCACCTGCACCGGCCCCACCGGCATGTTTCGCCCTCATGGAAGCCACCGGCATGACCGACACCCACCTCGCCGCCTGCCACCGCCGCGGCACGGCCCCCGCACCCTGGAAGCAGCGCGAGTTGGTGATGTCGGCCGGGCCGGGCGCGGTCGGTGGGCGGCCAGGCCTGTGAAGCCGCTGCTGCCGCACCGGCACCAGCAGCTCGGGTTTTTCCACGGCCCTTTCGACGGTCCGGTCGACGAACCCCCCATGCGAACGGACATGAGTGGTGCGCAGGTCTGTCGGCTCCGTTCAGTCGAAGACCGACTCGGCAATCGAGAGGGGCTGCTCGACGGACCCTGGGAATGACGGACCGGCCCCAGGGCGGGTGCCCGGGGCCGGTCCGTCGGCGGTCGGGTCAGGCCGGCAGCACGGCCTCGATCGCGGCGGTCAGCTCGTCCGCCTCCGGGTCGACCCGCGGCCGGATCCGGGCCGCCACGGTGCCGTCCGGGGAGACCAGGAACTTCTCGAAGTTCCAGGCGACGTCGCCGGCCTGGCCCTCGGCGTCGGCGACCTGCGTCAGCTGCTGGTACAGCGGGTGCCGGTCCTCGCCGTTGACGTCGATCTTCTCGAACAGCGGGAAGGTCACGCCGTAGGTGGTGGAGCAGAAGGTCTGGATCTCCTCGGCGCTGCCCGGCTCCTGCCCGGCGAACTGGTTGCAGGGGAAGCCCAGCACGGTGAAGCCGCGCCCGGCGTAGCGCTCCTGGAGCCGCTCAAGACCGGCGTACTGCGGGGTCAGGCCGCATTTGGAGGCGACGTTGACGATCAGCAGGGCCTTGCCCTTGTGGTCGGCCAGCGAGGTGGGCTCGCCGGCGAGGGTGCGCAGCGGGATGTCGTACAGGCTCACGGTGGTGGTCCTTTCGGCAGGTTGGCAGCGGGTTTTCGCCCGGGCACACGGTAGCGGCCCCGGACGGCTCAACCGTGCCGGCGCCGCCGGTGTTCCGGGTGCGAGGGGGCGTACGGAGCGGCTCGTACGCTCCCTCGCAGCCGGTCAGAGCGCCAGCGGCTTGATGGCGGTCGGCGCGTGCTCGGGGAGGGCGGCGACCTCCTCCCACTCGTTGACCTTGTCGATGTCGGCCGCAGCCATCGAGATGTTGGTGACCCGCTCCAGGATCGCCTCGACGACGACCGGGACGCGGAACTCGGCGGCCAGCTTCTTGGCCTCCTCGAAGGCCGGCAGCAGGCCCTCGGGCTCGGTGACCCGGATCGCCTTGCAGCCCAGGCCCTCGGCGACCTTGACGTGGTCCACGCCGTAGACGCCCAGCTCCGGCGTGTTGATGTTCTCGAACTCCAGCTTGACCTGGAAGTCGATGTCGAAGTTGCGCTGCGCCTGGCGGATCAGGCCCAGGTACGAGTTGTTCACCAGCACGTGGACGTACGGGATCCGGTGCTGGGCGCCGACCGCCAGCTCCTCGACCATGAACTGGAAGTCGTAGTCGCCGGAGAGCGCGACGATCTGGCCCTCGGGGTCGGCGGTGGCGACGCCCAGCGCGGCCGGGATGGTCCAGCCGAGCGGGCCGGCCTGGCCGCAGTTGATCCAGTGCCGCGGCTGGTAGACGTGCAGCATCTGCGCGCCGGCGATCTGGGAGAGGCCGATCGTGGTGACGTAGCGGGTCTCCGGGCCGAAGGCCCTGTTCATCTCCTCGTAGACGCGCTGCGGCTTGATCGGCACGTTGTCGAAGTGGGTGCGGCGCTGCAGCTGCGCCTTGCGGGCCTGGGTGGAGGCGGCCCACTCGCTGCGGTCCTTGAGTCGGCCGGCGGCCTTGAGCTCCCCGGCCACCTGGACGAAGAGCTCCAGCGCGGCCTTGGCGTCGGAGGCGATGCCGAGGTCGGGCGCGAAGATCTTGCCGATCTGGGTGGGCTCGACGTCGACGTGGACGAACTTCCGGCCCGCGGTGTAGACGTCCAGGCCGCCGGTGTGGCGGTTGGCCCAGCGGTTGCCGATGCCCAGGACGAAGTCCGAGGCGAGGAAGTTCTCGTTCCCGTAGCGGTGCGAGGTCTGCAGGCCGACCATGCCGGCGTTCAGCTCGTGGTCGTCGGGGACGATGCCCCAGCCCATCAGGGTCGGGACGACCGGGACGCCGGTCAGCTCGGCGAACTCCCGCAGCAGGTCGGCGGCGTCGGCGTTGATGACGCCGCCGCCGGCGACGATCAGCGGGCGCTCGGACTCCTGGAGCAGCGCGAGGGCCTTCTCGATCTGGATCCGGTTGGCGGTCGGCTTGTAGACCGGGAGCGGCTGGTAGGCCTCGGGGTCGAAGTCGATCTCGGTCAGCTGGACGTCGATCGGCAGGTCGATCAGAACCGGGCCCGGACGGCCGGAGCGCATCAGGTGGAAGGCCTGCTGGAACACGCCGGGGACCTGCGCGGCCTCCAGCACGGTGGTGGCGGCCTTGGTGACGGGCTTGGCGATCGAGGCGATGTCGACGGCCTGGAAGTCCTCCTTGTGCAGGCGGGCGACCGGGGCCTGACCGGTGATGCACAGGATCGGGACGGAGTCGGCGATCGCCGAGTACAGGCCGGTGATCATGTCGGTGCCGGCCGGGCCCGAGGTGCCGATGCAGACGCCGATGTTGCCGGCCTTGGCGCGGGTGTAGCCCTCGGCCATGTGGGAGGCGCCCTCGACGTGCCGGGCCAGCGTGTGCCTGATCCCGCCGGAGGCCTTGAGCGCGGCGTAGAACGGGTTGATGGCCGCGCCCGGCACGCCGAACGCGACGTCAACGCCTTCGAGCTTGAGGATCTCCACTGCCGCGCGGGCGGCTGTCATACGAGGCATCGGGTTTCTCCTGCGTCGGCCCGCAGTGGGTCGGAGGGCTCATCTCCAGAATTCCACCATACGGAAGAACGGTTTCTGTATGCGGAAACACGGTACGGCGGGGCCTGCCAGGGCGTCAAGGGGAGCTTCAACAGAATGTGGAAGTCGACTCCGGGGCGCGAAACCGCAGGTCGCCGCGGGTGCGGGGGTGCGGCGTCCGGGTATCGGGCCGGGCTGCCACGGTGGCTCCGGCCGGGCCATGGCCGCTTCCTCCAGTGCCGGGCGCCCTCCGGGTCGGCCGGCTCGTCGCTTGCTGCAAACGGTGCTGCGCGGGCCTGCTTCGTACACCTGGCCGCCGATCGTGCTGGTGTGCCCGGGGAAGCGGCCGTTCCGGGCCGGAAAGCGCGGCCGGTGTGCAGTGCGGGTGAAGGGACGGTGTTCGAGGTCGGCTCGCCCCGCGCCGCTGGGTACCGTCGGTGCCACGCCGGGCCCGTGACGTCCAACTGAGGCCGCGGCAGGGGGATTTGGGGGCGTCCGGGAGCGGGGGAGCTCCAGCGGCCGGTCCCGTCCAGGACCAGCGCGCCCGGTCCGCCGCACCCGAGCGAGGGACGCACCCCCTGACCGCACCGACCCGACACCCGCCGCCGTCGTCCGGTCCGTCCGGACCCGCGGTCGTACCGCTGTCGCCTGCACCGTGCGGTCCACCGCCCGCTCCGCCGCGCCCGCCCTGCCACACCCCGCTACCTCCGCCCGGCCGCCGCCGATCCGGTGGCCCGCCGGTGACCGCCCGCCGCCGGTGCCCCCTGCCGTCGGCGACCCTCTGCCTCCGGAGATACCCCCTGCCCAGCGACCTCCTGCCCAGCGACAGCGCGCCCGCAGCGGCGGGCGCGCGAAAGGAACGTGTCCCCATGTGCTGTCTCCCTGCCCGCCCCCCGGTGGTGACCGGGTGAGCCGACCGCCCCGCCGCCGCAAGGACCCACCCGGCCGCCCCCGCGGGGCCGCCCCGCCGGGCCGCCGCCGGCTCCCGCTCGCCGCGCTGCGCGCCGTCCCCTGGCGCCACGACCTGCCCGCCTCGGTGGTGGTGTTCCTGGTCGCCCTGCCGCTCTGCGTCGGGGTGGCGGTCGCCTCCGGTGTCCCGGCCGAGCTGGGGCTGGTCACCGGCATCGTCGGCGGCCTGGCGGTCGGACTCCTGCCCGGCAGCAGCCTGCAGGTCAGCGGTCCGGCCGCCGGCCTGACCGTCCTGGTCTACGACGCCGTCCAGCGCTTCGGTGTCGGCGCGCTCGGCCTGCTCGTCCTCGGCACCGGGCTGCTCCAGATCGCGATGGGGGCCTTACGGCTCGGCCGCTGGTTCCGGGCGATGTCCGCCTCGGTGGTGCACGGCATGCTGGCCGGCATCGGACTGACGCTGCTGTTCGGCCAGGTGTACGCGCTCGCCGACCGCCGCGCCCCGGCCACCGGGCCGGAGAAGATCGCCGGACTGCCCGCCCTGCTGGCGGACGCGGTCACCGGCGCGGCCACTCCGAGCGCGGTCGCCCTGGGGCTGGCCACCCTGCTGGTGCTGGTCGCCTGGAAGTACCTGCCCGGGCGCGTCGCCCGCAGCGTCCCCGCACCGCTGGCCGCGGTCGGGTTGGCCGCCGCCGTCACGGCCCTCGCCGACCTGCCGGTGGCGAGGGTCCGAGTGTCCGGCCTGCTCGACGTCGTCCACCTGCCGGACCGCGCCGCACTGGGTGCGCTGGTCGGCACCGCCGGCCTCGGCACGGTCGTCGCCTTCACCCTGATCGCCTCCGCCGAGACGCTGTTCAGCGCCGCCGCCGTCGACCGGATGCACCACGGCCGGCGCACCGACTACGACCGCGAGCTGACCGCGCAGGGCGTCGGCAACACCGTCTGCGGGCTGTTCGGCGCCCTGCCGATGACCGCGGTGATCGTCCGCAGCGCGGCCAACGTCCAGGCGGGGGCGCGGACCAAGGCCTCGCGCACCCTGCACGGGGCCTGGCTGCTGCTGTTCACCGCGCTGCTGCCCGGCGTGCTCGGGCTCGTCCCGCTCACCGCGCTGGCCGCCGTCCTGGTCCACGCCGGCGCGAAGCTCGTCCCGTTGCGGCGGATCGCCGCGCTCTGCCGCGGCCACCGGGGTGAGGCGCTGGTGCTCGGGGTGACGGCGACCGCCGTCATCGCCACCGACCTGTTCGAGGGGGTGCTGATCGGCATCGGCCTGGCCGTGGTCAAGTCCGCCTGGCAGACCTCGCACCTGCAGATCGGCGTGGAGGAGCCGGTCCTGCCGTCCGGCGAGGAACTGCTGCGCGTCCGGCTGAGCGGGAACGCGACCTTCCTGCGGCTGCCCCGGCTGCTGGACACCCTGGAGCGGCTGCCGGCCGACCGGCCGGTGGAGCTCGACTGGTCCGGGCTGCGCCACCTGGACCACGCCTGCACGCTGGCCCTCACCTCGTGGGCCGCCCAGCACCGGGCCCGCTCCACCGCCCCGCTCGCGGTCGAGCCGCCGCTGCCGACCGTCGTGTGAACGCCCGCGTGTGGTTAGCCTGGTGGGGGGGGGGGGGCGGGGGGGCCCCGCCCCCGGGGGGGGGGGGGGGGGGGGGGGGGGGGGGGGGGGGCGGGGGGGGGGGGGGCGGCCCCCCCCCCGCGGGGGGCCGCCCCCCGGCCCCCCCCGGGGGTGTCACCGCCGGGGTGGGTTTCGCGGGGGCGGGGCCGGCCCGGGCCCGCCCCGCGACCAGTGCCGCCGGCGAGGGCCGTCGGCGGAAGGAGCGCAGAGTCGTGATCGCAGCCTTTTCGGTGACCCCGCTGGGGATCGGCGAGGACGTGGGGGAGGCGGTGGCCGCCGCCGTCCGGGTGGTCCGGGCGAGCGGGCTGCCCAACCGGACCGACGCGATGTTCACCAGCATCGAGGGGGAGTGGGACGAGGTGATGCCGGTGATCCGGGAGGCGATCGAGGCGGTGAAGGCCTACAGCGGCCGGGTGAGCACGGTCATCAAGATCGACGACCGGGCCGGGGTCACCGACGGGCTCACCGCCAAGGTCGCCTCGGTGGAGCGGCACCTGTCCGAGCACTGACCCCGCACAGTCGGTCGCTCGGCCGGGGGCCGCCTGGGGCCTGCGGGCCGATCAGCCGGTCGGGCCGGGCTGCACGCCGGCCGGTGCGGGTTCCGTCGCCGGCTCGGTCACCGGCTCGGCCGCGGCGCGCCGGACCAGCAGCCGGTCCAGGGCGTACGGGCCGGAGCCGAGCACCGCGATGGCGAGGAAGGCCCAGCAGAACATGACGGAGGGCTCGCCGCCGTTCTGCAGCGGCAGCAGCGAGTGCTCCTGGTGGACGGTGAAGTAGGCGTACGCCATCGAGCCGGAGCAGAGTAGGGCGGCCGTCCGGGTGCCGATGCCGAGCAGCACCAGGGCGCCGCCGAGCAGCTGGATCAGTGCGGCCCACCAGCCGGGCCACTGGCCGAGCGGGACGGTGCCGCCGCCCTTGGCCCCGCCGAGGACGCCGAAGAGCGAGGCGGCGCCGTGGCAGGCGAAGAGCAGGCCGACGACGACCCGGAAGGCCGTCAGGACGAGGGGGCGCGCGGCGTCGGCCGCCTGCCGGGGGATGGTGGGAAGGTTCGCGGGCACGGGGAAACGCCTCCTGTGGGGGAAGGAGGTACGGGGGCGGCAAGGGTAGCTTTGGTCTAGTCCACTTGGCAATGCTCCGTCAGTTTTCTCGGCGTCAACCCCTGGGGCATTTCTTGACCGTTCGGTCTGGAAAGGGTTAGCGTTCTCTCATGGCGCGAACGAAGGAATTCGACCCGGACGCCGTGCTCCAGGCGGCGCTTGAGCTGTTCTGGCGGCGCGGCTACGAGGCCACCTCGATGGCCGACTTGGTCGAGGAGCTCGGGATCGCCCGGGCGAGCATCTACGCCACCTTCGGCAGCAAGCACGAACTGTTCCTGCGGGCGCTGGAGCGGTATGGCGAGCAGGCCGACCCGAGGCTGCTGGTCGAGCTGTCCCAGCCCGGCCCGGTGCTGCCGGCCGTGCGCGCGGTGGTCCGCCGGTACGCGGAGGGTTCGGCCCAGGACGGGCTGAAGCGCGGCTGCTTCGTCACCAACACCGCGGTCGAACTCGCCCCGCACGACCCCGCGGCGGCTCGTCGGGTGGAGGCCAGTCTCAGTCACGTGGAGACGGCGCTGACCGCGGCCCTGGTGCGCGCCGAAGCCCAGGGCGAACTGCCCGCCGGGCGGGACCCGAGGGCGCTGGCCCGGATGCTGCTGGTGCTGATGCAGGGCATGCGGGTGCTGGGCCGGACCGCCGACGGCGCGGCCCGGGTGCGGGACGCCGCCGAGCAGGCGCTGGTGCTGCTCGACTGACGCATCGAAAGGCGGTGGGGGTGTCGCCGTCTTTTGCTGTCCTGATACTGGACCGAACGGTCAATTTAGGGAGGGGGGTTTCCATGAGCGTCGCCACGGCGGACCGGCCAGGCTTCGCCCTGCTCGGTGGCGTGCAGGCCACGCTGATCTTCACGATCATGATCCTGTCCGTGCCGCTGCCCCTGGTGGCCCGGGAGTTCGGGCTCGGCCCGTCCGGCGTCCTGCTGCTGAGCGCCGCGTACGGGCTCTCCTTCAGCGCCCTGTTGCTCCTCGGTGGCCGGCTCACCGACCGCCACGGCGGCCGGCGGATGCTGCGGGTCGGGCTGGTCCTGCTCGCCGCCGCCTCGCTCGCCTGCGCTCTCGCGCCCGGTTACCCCGTCCTGCTGGCGAGCCGCTTCGCCCAGGGCGTCGGCGCGGCCCTGGCCGCCCCGGCGGCGGTCGCCGTGGTCCGGGCGCTGCATCCCGAACCCGCGCACTACCGGCGGGCGATGGCCACCTGGGGAGGCCTCTCGGTGCTCGGTGCCACCGCCGGGAACCTGCTCTCCGGGGCGGTCGCCGCCTGCGTCTCCTGGCGCTGGCTGTTCGCCGTCCCCGTCCTGGTCGCCCTCGTCGGCCTCGCCCGCTCCGGCTCGCTGCCGACCGCCGAACCGGCGGGCCGCCGCCGCCCGGGCCTGGACCTGCCCGGCGCCGCCCTGGCCACCGCCGGTGTCTGCGCGGCCAGTTACGGCCTGGTGGCATCCACCGAGCACGGCTGGCGAGGCCCCGAGGCGGTCGCGCCGCTGGCCGCCGGGCTGTTCCTGTTGCTCGCCTTCGCCGCCGCCGAGCGGCGCACCGCAGACCCGCTGCTGCCACCCGGCTTCCTCGCCGACCGGCACCGGGCCACCGCGCTCGCCGCCGTCACGGCGACCGCCGCCGGCACCGCGCTGACCTCCCTGCTGCTCGCGCTGTACCTCCAACAGGTCCGTGGCTGGGGAGTGTTGGCCACCTCCGCGGCCTTCCTGCCGTACGCGGGGGCGCTGCTGGCGGCCGGCCGCCTGGCCGGGCCGTTGACCGCCCGGTACGGCCCCGTCGCGGTCACCGCCGGCGGGCTCGCCGTGGCGGGCGCCGGGCTCGGCCTGCTGGCCCGGCTCGCACCCGGGAGCGGGTACGTCGGCGGGCTGCTGCCCGGGCTGCTCCTGCTGCCCGCCGGGGCCGCGGCGGCCTTCGCCGGCGCGGCCGTGCTCGCCACCGGCGGCGTGCCGCCCGAGCGGACCGGCCTCGCCGCAGGCGTGCTCAACACCGCCATGGAGCTCGGCCCCACCGCCGGCGTCGCCGCCCTGATGGCGCTCGCCGCCACCCGTCCGACCGTGGTCGGCGGCTATGCCGCGGCCTTCACGGCGGCCGCCGTCGGGCTGGCGCTCACCGCCCTCGCGGTCGCCACCCTCGCCCGCCGATCGAACGGGCCCGTCGAGGCCGGGAGCACCGAGGGCGCCGACACCACCAAGACCACCTCCGCACCAGCACGCACCAACCGAACCGAGGAGTACTCATCATGACCACGCGTTTCGCCGACACGTCCGTCCTGGTCACCGGCGGCGGCAGCGGCATCGGCCGGGCCATCGCCCTCGCCTTCGCCGGGGAGGGCGCGCGGGTCGCGGTGGCCGGCCGCAGCGCCGGCCCGCTCGCCGAGACGGTCGAGCTGATCGAGCGGGCCGGCGGCAAGGCCGTCGCGCTCGCCGGCGACGTGACGAACGGTCAGGACGCCGCCCGGCTGGTCCGGGAGACCGTCGAGCTGTTCGGCGGGCTGGACGTCGCCGTCAACAACGCCGGGGTGCTCGGCGCCCTCGGCCCGGTCGCCGACATCGACGAGGACGAGTGGCACCGGGTCATCGGCAACAACGTGACCGGCACCTTGCTCGCCATGAAGCACCAGATCTCCCACATGCGGGCCCACGGCGGCGGCGCGATCGTCAACGTCTCCTCGAACCTGGGCGCCCACGTGCGGATCGGGGGCCTCGGCGCCTACTCGGCCAGCAAGGCCGCCGTCACCGCGCTGACCCGCAGCGCCGCCCGCGACCACATCGCCGACGGCGTCCGGATCAACACGGTGAGCCCCGGCCCGGTGGACACCGCCATGTCCTCCCGGCCGGGCGAGGACGGCTCCGGCAAGGCCGAGCGGATGAAGGACACCGTGCCGGTCGGCCGGGCCGGTGCGGTGGAGGAGATCGCGGCCGCCGTGCTGTACCTCGCCTCGCCCGAGGCGGGCTTCACCGTCGGCGCCGACCTCGTCCTGGACGGCGGCATCGGCGCCTGACCGTCCTTCGCCGGGAATGACTCGACGGCCGTGTCCAGCACGGCCGTCGAGTCATTCCCCGGGCTCCTCCCCGTGCAGCGCGTCCAGTGCCTCCGCGCTGCGGCCCCGGGCCAGCATCCAGGCGCCGTCGACCCGCACCACCAGCACGCCCGGCCCCTCGAACCAGCGGCAGCCCCGGCCGATGGCGGGCAACTCCCGGAGGGCCGAGGGGAGTTCGTCCTCCGGCTCCAGGAAGTCGGTCAGCTCGTGGTCCTCCAGCAGTTTCTCCATCATCGCCATCACCACGGCGGCCGTCGAGAAGCGCTCCTCCCACGGCTCCCACCGCTCCTGCGACTTGTCCGCGAGGTCCGGCCGGATCACCGTCGGCGGGTCCTCCTGGTCGAGGTCGGCCAGCAGGACGCCCCAGTGCGCGCAGGCCTGGTTCTCCGCCCGGTACGCCAGCGCGCCGTCCTGGACGAACAACTCCTCCGGCGTCAGCAGCACGTCCTGGTTGCTGGTGAGGTCCGCCCGGCGGCCGAACAGCCGGTACGCCTCGCGCAGCGCGACGGGCAGCCGCAGGCCGAGCCGCCGCTCCGCCGCGTCGAGCTCGGCGTCGGTGAAGCCGTCGCCGGGTCGCAGCGGCTCGCCCCAGAGCGCCGCGAAGCCCTCGACGAGTGCCCAGGCGCCCGCACGGCCCCGCAGGGATTCGGCCATGGCGGCCCGCAGATCGAAGTCGGTGTCGTTCACCCGGGAACCGTACGACGCCCCACTGACACCTCGTGACACGCCCGTCCATCACCCCGGGACGAGCCCCCGACGCGCTTTCGAGACCTGCCCCAACGCCCGTCCGCGCACGACCGGCCGAATATGACGCGAACGCGTAAGCCCGCCGACACTCACTGCTCACCGTGGGGTTTCCAGCCCGTCGTGTGGGCAGGACACGGTTTCGGCCGGAACCGACGCAACGAAAGGCGGACGCGCACCCCATGCCGACCGCACCGCACGCCGCGCCCCCACCGGGTCGCCGAAACCGCTGGGGCGAGCACGGGCTCGCCTGGGCCTTCCTGCTGCCCTCCCTGGTGGTGTTCGTCCTCTTCATCGGCTACCCGCTGGGACGGACGATCTACCTGAGCGGGCACGCGAACGACCTGTTCGGCGCGCCCTCCCGCTACGTCGGGATGAAGCACTACACCGACCTGCTGACCTCGGCGGACTTCCGGCGCACCCTCGTCACCACCGCCCTGTTCACGGTGCTGACGGTGGTGCCCGGCGTCCTCGGCGCGCTGGCGCTGGTGCTGCTCCTGGAGAACCGGATCCGGGGCGTGCGGTTGCTGCGCTCCGCCTTCGCGCTGCCCTTCGCCTTCTCGGTGGCCAGCGCGTCCGTGGTCTTCGCGGTGTTCTTCAACCCCGCCAGCGGGGTGCTCAACGGCCTGCTCTCGCACCTCGGGCTCGGCCCGATCGGCTGGCTGACCGACTCCCGCTACGCGCTGCTCTCGGTCGCCGTCACCACGATCTGGATGAGTCTCGGCTACAACGTCCTGGTGCTCTCCGCCGGCATCGGCTCGATCCCCGCCGAGATCCTGGAGGCGGCCAGGATCGACGGCGCCTCAGGCCTGCGGCTGGCCCGCTCGATCACCGTGCCGATGCTCGGCCCGAACCTGTTCTTCCTGACCGTGGTCTCCACCGTCCACGCGCTGCAGAGTTTCGGCCAGATCCACATCCTCACCAAGGGCGGCCCGGACGGTGCCACCCGGACCCTCGTCTACTCCGTCTACGAGAAGGCCTTCGCCTACGGCTCCAGCGACTTCGGCACCGCGAGTGCCCAGGCCGTGGTGCTGCTCGTGGTCGTCCTCGCCTGCACGGCCGTCCAGTTCGGCGTCCTGGAGCGGAAGGTGCACTACGCATGACCGTGACCGCCACCGAGGCCGGAACCGGGCCCCAGGGCGGGGCCGAGGCACCACGCCGCCCGCGCACCCGCATCCTGGCCGGACGCTCGCCACGCGACCTGCTCGGCCGCGCCGCCGTCTACCTGCTGCTCGCCGTCGCCGTCGTCACCGTGGCCTTCCCGGTGTACTACGCGATCGCCGGCGCCTTCATGGGCCCGTCCGAACTCTCCTCCTACCCGCCGGCGTTGGTGCCCCACTCGGTCACCGGTCGGAACTTCGCCGGCGCCGTCGACACCATCCCGCTGGCCCGGCAGTACGCCAACTCGGCGATCGTGGCGACCGTCATCACGTTCGCCCAGCTGTTCACCTCGATCCTGGCCGCGTACGCCTTCGTCTTCCTGCCGCTCAGGGCGCGGGCCGTGGTGTTCGGGGTGTTCCTGGCGACGCTGATGGTCCCGTGGGAGGCCATCATCATCCCCAACTACCTGACGCTGTCGGGCTGGGGGCTCGGAAACACCTACTTCGGCCTGGTGCTGCCCTTCCTCGCCTCCGGCTTCGGCACCTTCATGCTGCGGCAGTCCTTCCGGCAACTTCCCGGCGAACTGCGCGACGCCGCGCGGATCGACGGCGCGGGCCACTGGCGGTTCCTGTGGCGGATCGTGGTCCCGCTCAACAAGCCCGCCCTGGCGGCACTGTCGATCTACGTCTTCCTGTCCGCCTGGAACCAGTACTTCTGGCCGCTCATCATCACCCGCACGGCGAACATGCAGACCCTGCAGATCGGTCTGACCTCGCTGCGCGACTCCGAGATGGCCGACCCGGGCCTGATCCTGGCCGGTGTCGTGCTCTCGCTGCTGCCCACCCTCGCCCTGGTGGTCTTCGGCCAGCGCTTCATCGTCCGCGGCCTCACCGCGGGCGCCGTCCGCTGACCGGCTCCGCTGACCGGCTCCGCGCCCTCCGCTCCGCTCCTCCCGCTCTCCCGAGCACGTCCCTCCCGACAGAGAGAGAACCTCCCGTGAAGAAGAGTGCCCGCGCGCTCGCGGCCCTGCTGGTGGCCGGCCTGTCCCTGACCGCCTGTAGCTCCGGCGGTTCCAGCTCCAGCTCCGGCTCCGGCGGCTCCTCCGACGCCGCCCCCGGCGCCCAGGCGCTCGACCAGGCCTCCGGCGTCACCGGCGTCGAGTTCTGGCACTCGATGACCGGCAAGAACGCCGAGGTCCTGACCGGGCTGGTCAACCAGTTCAACGCCGCCCACCAGGGCAAGATCGAGGTCAAGCCGCAGTTCCAGGGCAAGTACGACGACCTGGTCGCCAAGTACAAGGCCGCGGTGCAGCAGAAGGGCACCCCCGCCCTGGTGCAGGTCTACGACATCGGCACCCGGTTCATGATCGACTCCAAGCAGACCGTCCCGGCCCAGGCCTTCGCCGACAAGGACGGCTACGCGCTCGACGACCTCGACCCGAACATCCGCAACTACTACTCCGTCGGCGGCAAGCTCGCCTCGATGCCGTTCAACTCCTCGATGCCGCTGCTCTACCTCAACACCGACGCCTTCAAGGAGGCCGGTGTCGACCCGGCCCGGCCGCCCAAGGACCTCGCCGAACTCGGCGAACTGGCGAAGAAGCTGACCAAGAAGGACGCCGACGGCAAGACCGTCCGCTACGGCTTCGGCGCCGCCATCTACGGCTGGTTCGTCGAGCAGCTGCTCGCCGAGTCCGGCACCATGTACTGCGACCAGGACAACGGCCGCAGCAACAAGGCCGGCAAGGCCGTCTTCGACTCCGCCCAGGGCGCGCAGATCGTCCAGTGGTGGGCCGACCTGGTCAAGGGCGGCTACGCGGCCAACACCGGCCGTAACACCGACGACGCCCAGGCCGCGTTCAAGGCCGGCACCGTCGCCATGCACCTGGAGTCCACCGGCGTGCTGCGCGGCTACACCGAGGCCGCCAAGTTCACCGTCGGCACCGCGGCCTTCCCCAAGGTCGCCGCCGCGGACCAGGGCGGCCCCGTCATCGGCGGCGCCTCGCTGTGGATCAGCGGCCCGGGCCACTCCGATGCCGAGAAGCGCGCGGCCTGGGAGTTCGAGAAGTTCGTCACCGCCCCCGAGCAGCAGGCCGTCTGGCACACCGGCACCGGCTACTTCCCGGTCAACCGCAAGTCCCTGGACGACCCCAAGGACAAGGAGTGGGTGGCCCAGTACCCGCAGTTCCAGACCGCCATCGACCAGCTCAAGGCCACCAAGCCGTCCCCGGCCACCGCGGGCTGCCTGCTCGGCGTGATGCCGCAGGCCCGTAAGGGTGTGGAGACCGCCATCGAGCAGACCATCGCCGGCTCCAAGGCCGCTCAGCAGGCCCTCGCCGACGCGGCCAAGGAGCTCCAGCCCGCGATCGAGAGCTACAACAGCTCCGTGAGCTGACCCGCCCGCTCCACGACGGCCCGCCCGGCGCAGCACCGCCCGGGCGGGCCGTCGTGCGTCACGCCGAGCGTCATCCGGAGCGTCACGCCGAGAGCGCTTCGCCGTCCTCGGGAAGCACGCAGGCGGCCGCCAGCTCGTCCAGCGAGAGATCCAGCGCGAACGCCAGCGCCGCGATGGTGAAGAACGACGGCGTCGGCGCCCGCCCCGTCTCGATCTTGCGCAACGTCTCCGCCGAGACACCGGCCACCGCCGCCACCTCGACCATGCTGCGCTCGCCACGCGCCTCGCGCAGCAGCGCCCCGAAGCGCTCCCCACGCTCGCGCTCCCACGGGGTCAGCGGAGTCCTCACCATGAGGTCGATACTACGGCCTGCCCCGTACGGTCCGGGCGCCATCGCCATCCCCGGCCGACCGGCCACCCCGGGGCCCAGCTCCGAGGCCGCGCCGCCCGCCCCGCCCTCCCCGTCGTCCGGCCGACGCGGGGCCGCGCTCCTCCGCTCGGCCCGGCGGCCTCCCCATCCCGCAGACCGTGATACAAATACCGGTATAAGAATTGGATCGAGGGAGACGAGTCACCATGGTCGAGATCAAGTCGGACGCCGCACTGGACGCGATGCGCGAGGCCGGGCGGGTGGTGGCGGACGCGCTGGCCGCCGTGCGCGACGCGGCGGCGGTGGGGGTGAGCCTGCTGGAACTGGATGAGGTGGCGCGCGGCGTGCTGCGGGCGGCCGGGGCCACCTCGCCGTTCCTCGGCTACCGCCCGTCCTTCGCCCCCGTGCCGTTCCCGGCCGTCATCTGCGCCTCCGTGAACGACGCCGTCGTGCACGGCATCCCGAACGGCTACCGGCTGTGCGACGGCGATCTGGTGAGCATCGACTGCGGCGCCGTCCTGGACGGCTGGGCCGGCGACTCCGCCGTGAGCTTCATCGTCGGTACCGCCCGGCCCGAGGACACGGCCCTGATCGACGCCACCCGGCGCGCCCTGGAGGCCGGCATCGCCGCCGCGGTGGTCGGCAACCGGATCGGTGACATCGCCCACGCCGTCGGCAGCGCCGCCCGCGCCGGGCGCTACGGCCTGCTCGAGGGCTTCGGCGGACACGGCATCGGGCGCCGCATGCACGAGGACCCGCACCTGCCCAACGAGGGCCGGCCGGGCCGGGGTTACCGGCTACGGCCGGGCCTGGTGCTGGCGATCGAGCCGATGCTCATCGCCGGCGGCCGGGACGACTACGACACCGATCCGGACGGCTGGACGCTGCGCACCACCGACGGCAGCCGCGCCGCGCACATCGAGCACACCGTCGCGATCACCGAGGACGGCCCGCGCATCCTGACCCTGCGGTAGGGCCCGTCCGGCCGGTGGCATGCCGGCCCCCACCCTGGTGTTCACCTCGGCCCGGTACGCTCGGCGGTGTGACCAAAGGCGTGATGTTCGACTTCTCCGGCACCCTCTTCCGGGTCGCCTCGACCGCCCAGTGGCTGGACGCCTTCGCGGCGTCCACCGGCCTCGGCCTGCCCGCTTCCGAGCGGGCCGAACTGGTCCGGAGGCTGGAGGAGTTCGGTGCCCTGCCGGGCGGCGTGCCGCCCCGCCGCATCCCGGCGGACGTGCAGGAGGCCTGGCAGGAGCGGGACTTGACCCCGCAGCTGCACCGGACGGCGTACACCGCGCTGGCGCGCGCGGCCGAGCCGCCCGCCGCCCTCGACGTGGACGCCCTCTACGACACGCACACGGCACCCGCGAGCTGGCGGCCGTACCCGGACGCCGGGCCGGTGCTGCGGGAGCTGCGCCGCCGGGGCGTGCCCGTGGCGGTGGTGAGCAACATCGGCTGGGACCTGCGGCCGATCTTCCGGGAGCACGGGCTCGACGAGCTCGTCGACGCCTACGTGCTGTCCTTCGAGCTCGGCGCGCAGAAGCCCGACCCGGTGATCTTCGAGGCGGCCTGCGAGCGGCTGGGCCTGCCCCCGGCCGACGTGCTGATGGTCGGCGACGACCGGACCTGCGACGGCGGGGCGACGGCCCTGGGCTGCGCCTTCCACCCGGTGGACCACCTGCCGGTCGAGCAGCGCCCCGCCGCCCTGACGCCCCTGCTCGACCTGCTGTCCTGACCGCCCGGCGCTCGCCACCGGCCCCGAACCAGCCGGAGCTGCCAGGATTGTGACCTCCCATCAGTAACGGCCGGGAGTGGGGGTTTACCCCACCCCCGGTCGACCCGCTGCCCGGATGGGACCACGTCCCCGGCGCCAGCAGACTTCTGGGCATGCCGAACCCCAACCGCACCCTCGCCGCCGCGACCGCGGCCGCCGCGCTCGCCGTCACCGTCCTCGCCGCCCAGCCCGCCGCAGCGGCGGGCCCGGGCGCCGCCGGGAAGAGCCGCCTCGCCTGGTCGGCCTGCCCGGGCCAGGCAGACACCCGCCAGCAGTGCACCACCCTCGCCATCCCGCTCGACTACGCGGACCCGGACGGACCGCAGATCACCCTCGCCGTCTCCCGGATCGCGGCCGCCAAACCGGGTCTGCGCCACGGTGTCCTGCTGATCATCCCCGGCGGGCCCGGCGACAACGGCCTCGACCGGCCCGCCGGCGCGGCCAAACGGCTTCCGCAGTCCGTCCTGGACCGCTACGACCTGGTCGGCTTCGACCCGCGCGGTGTCGGTCGTTCGACGCCGGTCAGCTGCGGTCTGGAGAAGTCGGACCTGGCGATGGTCAAGCTCCGGCCCTGGCCCGCCGCCGACGGCTCGATCGATGAGAACCTCGCCACCGCCCGCCGGGTCGCCGAGACCTGCGCCCGCAACGGCGGCCCGGTGCTGCGCAGCCTCAGTACCCGCAACGAGGCCCGTGACATCGACCGGATCCGCCAGGCCCTCGGCGAGCGCCGCCTCTCGGCCTGGGGCACCTCGTACGGCACGTACGCGGGCGCCGTCTACGCCACGATGTTCCCCCGGCAGACCGACCGGATCGTGCTCGACAGCAACGACGATCCGGACCCGTCGCGGGTGGGGCGCGGCTGGCTCGCCGCCTTCGGCCAGGGCGCCGAGGACCGCTTCCCGGACTTCGCCGAGTGGGCCGCGGCGCCCGGCAATCCGGACCGGGTCGCGGACACCCCGGAGGAGGTCCGCCCGCTCTTCCTGGACCTCGCCGCCCGTCTGGACGCCGCGCCGCTGCCCTGGCCGGGCGCCAACCCGGCGGAGCTGAGCGGCAACGTGCTGCGCGAGTCCATGCTGCAGAGCCTGTACGCGGACGGCGCGTTCCCCGATCTCGCCCGGTTGATGCTGGCCGGCCTCGGCCGCCGCCCGCTGCCCGCGCCGGTGGTGCCGCCGGAGGAGGTGCTGCAGAACCACATCGCGGCCTCCGCCGGCACCCTCTGCAACGACGTCGCCTGGCCCGCCGATCCGGCCGCCTACGGGAAGGACGTCGCCGCCGAGCGTGCCGCCCGTCCGCTCACCGCGGGCATGCCGGTGAACGTGATGCCGTGCGCCTTCTGGCCGTTCGCGCCGGCCGAGCCGCCGGTCCGGGTTACCGGCCGCGGCCCGGCGAACATCCTGCTGGCGCAGAACCTGCGCGACCCCGCCACCCCGTACCCGGGCGCGCTCAAGCTCCGCGCGGCGCTGGGGGATCGGGCCCGGATGGTCACGGTGGACTCCGGCGGGCACGACGTCTACCTGGCCAACGGGAACGCCTGCGGCGACGCGGTGGTGACGGACTTCCTGGTCACCGGCCGCCGACCGGCCGAGGACGTCCGCTGCCCGGCCGGCTGAGCCGGGTCGAACGGGCCCGACCGGCGAGGGGGCAACGGGCCGTGGACGAACGGTCCTTGCCCTCGAACGGGCACCCGTTTGACCCGACGGAATGAGCCGAATCTGTGGCGGATTTGTGACAAAGCTTCGCCAACACCCTGCCCTGGCAGGGCATTCGCGGCCTTAGTGTTCCAGCTATGTCACCGAAGAGCCGCATACCTGCCCCGGACGCGGGCGACACCTGGGTGCCGCGCCCGCGGCGCCGTGAGACCCCGCTCGGATTCCTGGGTCACACGGTCACGTTCCTCGGCTGCTGCACTCTCGGCGGCGTCCTGCTGGCCGGCCTCGTCCTTCCCGCGGCGGGCGCCGTCGGGCTCGGGGCGAAGAGCGGCGCCGAGGGCTTCGAGAGCATCCCCGACGACTTCAAGACCCCGCCGCTGACGCAGGCGACGCAGATCTTCGACGCCAAGGGCGGCCTGATCGCCAAGGTCTACGAGCGGGACCGCACGGTGATACCCGCCGAGCAGATGTCGCCCCTGATGCGCCAGGCGCAGGTGGACATCGAGGACGCGCGGTTCTACGAGCACGGCGCCGTCGACCTCAAGGGCATCCTGCGGGCGATCACCAAGAACGCGGAGAGCGGCGCCGCCGTCCAGGGCGCGTCCACCCTGACCCAGCAGTACGTGAAGAACGTCAACGTCGAGAAGGCCGGCGACGACCCGGCGGCCGTCCTGGAGGCGCAGCGCAAGACGCTCGGCCGCAAGATCCAGGAACTCCGGTACGCCATCAAGCTGGAGGAGGATCTGACGAAGGATCAGATCCTCACCAACTACCTGAACATCACCTTCTACGGCCACCAGGCGTACGGCATACAGGCGGCCGCGCAGCGGTACTTCAGCAAGGACGCCAAGGACCTCGCCCTCCCCGAGGCGGCCATGCTCGCCGGGCTGGTGCAGAACCCCTCCCAGTACGACCCGAAGCTGCACCCGGTGGCCGCGCAGAAGCGCCGGGACACCGTCATCGACAAGATGGTCGAGAACAAGCACATCACCGCCGACCAGGCCAAGGAGGCCAAAGCCGCCCCGCTGGGCCTGAAGTACAAGGACCCGCAGAACGGCTGCATCACCGCCCAGGCCGGCATGGGCTTCTTCTGCGACTACGTGCGCCACGTGGTCAAGCAGGACCCGGTGTTCGGCAAGAGCGCCGCCGAGCGCAAGAAGCTGTGGGACACCGGCGGTCTGAACATCTACACCACGCTGGATCCGGACAAGCAGGCCGCCGCGCAGAACGCCGTCTCCCGGCAGGTGTACGTCACCGACCCGGTCTCGGCGGCGATGACGATGGTCGAGCCCGGCACCGGCAAGATCCTGGCGATGGCGCAGACCCGCCCCTACGGTCTGGCGAAGGAGAAGAACGAGACCGTCGTCAACTACAACGTGGACGCGGCGATGGGCGGCGGCATCGGCTTCCAGCCCGGCTCCAACTTCAAGCC
The DNA here is from genome assembly GCF_044744365.1 of Kitasatospora sp. NPDC087314. NCBI lineage: Bacteria > Bacillati > Actinomycetota > Actinomycetes > Kitasatosporales > Streptomycetaceae > Kitasatospora > Kitasatospora sp. NPDC087314. The sequence continues at coordinate 186,825 of NZ_JBIUYE010000017.1, read as the reverse complement.
GATCGTGGCCGCCGCGGGCCTGGAGGCCGGTCTGTCGCCCACCCAGCGGTACGACTCGCCCAACCGCATGGACTGGCCGACGATGAAGACCTGCGACGGCACCTGGAGGAACCTGAGCAAGGGCAAGAAGGAGGGCAGCGTCCCCAACGAGAGCGCGTCCGAGGTCGGCCCGTACGAGCTCAAGGAGGCGATGGCCCGCTCGGTCAACACCTACTTCGTGCAGATGGAGCAGGAGATCGGCCTCTGCGCCGTCAAGCAGATGGCCAACAAGCTGGGCGTGACCGGCAAGGCGAGCGGCGACCCGCTCCAGGAGCTGCCCGCCCTCGGCCTCGGTACCCAGGAGGTGAGCCCGCTGACCATGGCCAACGTGTACGCGAGCTTCGCCGCCCGGGGCACCTACTGCGCGCCGCTGGCGATCAACAAGATCTCCACGGTGGACGGCAAGGACGTCCCGGTGAGCCCGGCCAAGTGCGGCGAGGTGATGTCCGAGAGCACCGCGGACGTGATCAACAGCGTGCTGCTGGGGGTGACCGAGAAGGGCACCGCGAAGGAACTCGGCCTGGACGACGGCCGCCAGATCGCCGGCAAGACCGGGACCACGGACGAGAAGAAGTCGGCCTGGTTCACCGGTTACACGGGCAACCTGGCCGCCTCGGTCTGGCTGGGCAGCCCGGGCATCAAGGTGCCGATGAAGAACATCCGGATCGGCGGCCACTACCAGAAGGAGGTGTTCGGGGCGACCGGCCCCGGGCCGATCTGGCAGGAGGCGATGAACGACGCCGTCCGGAACCTGCCCGAGCAGGACTTCCGGACCGTCTACATCCCGGACCCGCCCAAGCGCGACCCGGGTTGCGCCACCCCCAGCGGCTCGCCGAGCGCCTCCTGCACCGGCGGCGCCGGTCCGGGCAAGCAGCGGCCGAGCAGTCCGGGTAGCCCGAGCAGCCCGGTCGGCCGCTCCGAGCCCTCCGCCCCGGCCGACAACCAGGACCAGTGAGCCGCCCGGCCCCGCCTGAGTACCCGTGCTCAGGCGGGGCCGGGGCCCGGCGGCGGACGACGACGCCATGCCACCCGGCATCCTCGGCGTCCCCGCCGTGGGCCCAGGGCTTGTCTGACAATTCCTAGCGCGCCTCGACCGGCTCGCCGCTGTCCTGGTCGAGGTTGAAGACCCGCCGGTAGGAGTCGGTGACCACGGTGATCTGGTCCCGGCCCGTCCAACTCGCCTCCACCAGCCGGGCGTCGTCCGGAGCCCGGCCGATCTGGGCCAGCGACCAGCGCCGCGCGGACCAGCCCGCACCGGCCTCCAGCAGCACCTGCCAGTCGTCGCCGCTCTTCGGTCCGACGCCGTACGAGCGGTGCACCACGACCAGGGCCCGCTCGGGCTGAGCCGGGGCGGTCTCCCGGCTGCGGGTCTCGGCGGCCGCGACCTTGTGCGCGGCCAGTACGCCGAGCAGGAACACCACGCCGGCGGTCACCGTGACCGCGCGGGTGGCCGTCCGTACGGCGGTGCGCCGGTCGCCCAGCCAGGCGGCGGCGATCAGCGCGGCCAGCGCCGCACCGAGCAGCAGCTCGGGCTGGTTCAGCAGGTCGGCGACCAGCATCAGCCCGCCCGAACGGCTCTCCCACTGCCCCTCGGTGTAGAGCAGCACGGCGGTCACCCCGGCCGCCAGCAGCAGCCGGACCAGGACGCGCCTGGCCTTCGGCATCCGGTTCCTCATCGTCCCCCCGTCCGATGTGTCACAGCTCAGCGAGCAGCTTGCGGCCCTCCGGCCAGTCGCCCAGCCCGGAGTCCGAGTTGAGGTGTCCGTGCGCGCCCGGTTCGACGTACCGGGCGCCCCAGGCCCCGGCGAACAGCCGGGACCGCTCGGGGGTGGCCCACGGGTCGTCGGTGCTGGCGACGACCACGGTCGGGAACGGGAAGGGAGCCAGGGCCACCGGGCGGAAGCCGGCCAGCTCCGGGACCTCGGCGGTGTCGATGTCGGCGGGGGCGACCAGCAACGCGCCGCGCACCGCGGCGGTCCGCTCGGCGGGCGCGGTGGCCACCCAGCGGGCCACCGTGATGCAGCCGAGGCTGTGGGCGACCAGCACCACCGACCCGTCGGCGGCGGCCTCGGCCACCGCCGCGTCCACCCCGGCCACCCAGTCCGGCTGGTCGGGGTGGTCCCAGTCGGCCTGCTGCACCCGGCGGAACGCGTCCGGCTCGGCGCTCTCCCAGCGGGTCTGCCAGTGCTCGGGGCCCGAGTTCTGGTAGCCGGGCAGGACGAGGTAGGTGGTGCGGTCCGGCATGGGCTCCTCCGGGAGTGCGGTCGTGGCGGCAGCAGGAGTCTAGGACGCGCGCCGCCGCCGCCCGCCGCCGGGCGGTGACCCGGCGCACACGGCCGGCAGCGGGCTCGCACCGACGGTCACGCGCCGCAGTCCGGCCGGTGCGCCCTGTTGCCAACGGCCCGGCCGGTGCGGGAGGTTGGACCGGGCCCGCGCCGCCGGTGGCCACCGGACCGGGCCCGCGCCATGTCGGACGCTCGACCATGTGGAGGGATGTCGGCGATGACATCGAAGATCCTGCTCGTCACCGGGGACGCCGCCGAGTCGCTGGAGGTGTTCTACCCCTACCAACGGCTGCGCGAGGAGGGCTACCAGGTCGACATCGCCGCCCCGACCAAGAAGCGCCTCCAGTTCGTCGTCCACGACTTCGTCGACGGCTACGACACCTACACCGAGAAGCCCGGCTATACCTGGCCCGCCGACCTCGCCTTCGCCGACGTCGACCCGGCCGACTACGTCGCGCTGGTCATCCCCGGCGGTCGCGCCCCCGAGTACCTGCGGAACAACGCCGACCTGCAGCGGATCGTCCAGCACTTCTTCGCCGGCGACAAGCCGGTCGCGCAGATCTGCCACGGCCCGCTGATCACCGCCGCGGCCGGGGTGCTGTCCGGCCGCCGCAGCTCCGCCTATCCGGCGCTGGAGCCGGACGTGCAGGCGGCGGGGGCCGAGTTCGTCGACGGCGAGGCGGTGGTGGACGGCGTCGTCGTCTCGGCCCGTGCCTGGCCCGACCACCCGGCCTGGCTGCGCGCGTTCATCGAGATCCTGCGCACCAAGGCCCCGGCCTCCTGACTCTCCCCGGCCCGCCGCGCCCCCGACCCGTCTCAGGGGCGCGGCTCCACCACGGCGGACCCGGCGACGTTCAGCCGCGCCCCGCTCGGCGGCCGACTGCTGCGCCCCGCAGGGCCAGGGTCCGGCTGCGGACGGCCACCCCCTACGCTGACCGGCGACACGTAACGGCCCACCGTCACGAGGAACCGTCACCAGGAGGACGAGACATGGCAGAGCCGCTGATCGCCGCAGTCGGGGGCAAGGTGCCCGCCGTCGACCCGAGCGCCTTCCTCGCACCGAACGCCGTCGTGGTCGGGGACGTGACGATCGGCCGGGGCGCGGGCGTCTGGTACGGGGCGGTGCTGCGCGGCGACGCCGAGTCCATCACCGTCGGCCCGGACAGCAACATCCAGGACAACTGCACCCTGCACGCCGACCCAGGCTTCCCGCTGGTGGTCGGCCAGCGGATCTCGGTCGGGCACAACGCGGTGCTGCACGGCTGCGTGGTCGAGGACGACGCCCTGGTCGGGATGAACGCCACCGTGCTGAACGGCGCCCGGATCGGCGCCGGGTCGCTGGTCGCGGCCGGCGCGGTGGTGCCGCAGGGGATGCGGGTGCCGCCCGGCTCGCTGGTCGCGGGCGTCCCGGCCAAGGTCCGCCGCGAGCTGACCGAGGACGAGAAGGCCGGCATCAAGGCCAACGGCGAGGGCTACCTGCTGCTGGCCGCCGCCCACCGCGAGATCGAGCCCCTCGGGCCTTAGAGCTTGTGGGACAAGCCCTGGCCCCCGACGCCGAGAGGCGTCACGGCCGCGGCCGGCTCCGGTGCGACGGGGGCCGGTCGGCGCCGGTCGGCGGCCCAGGCGAGCACCGCGATCAGCGCGCCCGACCCGGCCAGGCCGGCACCCACCAGGGTCGGTGCGGTCCAGCCGAGCCGGGCGTCCAGCGCCAGCCCGCCGAAGTAGGCCCCCTGTGCGTTGGCCAGGTTGAACGCGCCCTGCACCGTCGCCGAGGCCAGCGTCGGCGCGCTGCGCGCCTGCTGCAGGACCAGGGTCTGCACCGCCGGCACGATCGCGAAGCCGAACAGCCCGATCAGCACCACCGTGACGGCGGCCGACCAGCGGGCGTGCGCGGTCACGGCGAACAGCGCCAGGGTGGCGGCCAGCAGCACGAAGGCCGTGCAGACCGTCGGGCGCAGCGCCCGGTCGGCCGCGAACCCGCCGAGCACGTTGCCGATCGTCATCCCGACCCCGAACAGCGCCAGCACCAGCGTCACCGAGCCGGTCGCGTACCCGGAGACCTCGGTGAGCAGCGGCGCGATGTAGCTGTAGCAGGCGAAGAAGCCGCCGCAGCCGAACACCACGGTGGCCAGGGCCAGCCACAGCTGCCCGTTGCGGAAGGCCCGCAGCTCGTGCCGGAGCCCGGCCTGCCCGGGGGAGGGCAGCGGCGGCACCAGCCGCGCGATGGCGAGTGTCCCGGCGGCGGCGATCAGGACGACCACCAGCATGGTCGCCCGCCAGCCCAGGTGTTGGCCGAGCAGGGTGGCGGCCGGTACGCCGACGATGTTGGCGACGGTCAGGCCGGAGAACATCACGGCCACCGCCCGGGCCCGCCGGTTCGGGGCGACGAGCTCGGCCGCGGCCACCGCACCGGCCCCGAAGAACGCGCCGTGCGGAAGCCCGGTGACCAGCCGGGCGGCGGCCAGCGTCCAGAAGTCCGGCGCGAGCGCGCACAGCAGGTTTCCGGTGGCGAACAGCCCGGCGAGCGCCACCAGCACCGTCTTGCGCGGACGCCGGGCGGCCAGCGCGGTCAGCAGCGGGGCGCCGACGACCACGCCCAGCGCGTACGCCGAGATCAGCCAGCCCGCCTGCGAGATGGAGACCCGCAGGTCGTCGGCGACCTGGGGGAGCAGCCCCATGGCGGCGAATTCGGTGGTGCCGATGGCGAACGCGGTGACGGCCAGCGCGAGCAGCGCGAGAGGCAAGGGGGTGACTCCGGGGTGACGCCCGCACACGGGGAGGCGGCGGGAAGGGGGATTCGTTCGTCCGGCATCCTCATCCGGCCGGATGACGCCGCCGTGAGGTCCGTGTGACGGGCGGAGGTCGCCAGAGCGGCGTCCACGCGCGAGACTGGGTGCATGTGCCGCAACATCAAGACGCTGCGACCGCCGGTGACGCCCGACGCCGACGAGGACGACTTCCGCGCCGCCGCGCTGCAGTACGTCCGGAAGGTGTCCGGCTTCCGTGCCCCGGCGGCGCACAACCGCGAGGCCTTCGAGCGGGCGGTGGACGCGGTCGCCGAGGCGACCGCCCGGCTGCTCGCCGAACTCGAGGTCCGCGGCACGCCCGCCTGGGCCACCGAGGCCACCGCGTAGGCACTCCCGCCGCGGGACGGGCCTATCGGTCGGCCCGGCACCGGGGCCACGAGACCGGGATCAGGAGACGGAGATGAACCCAGCCAACCGTTACGTGCTCACCTTCCCCGGCACCCCCGGAACCCAGGCCCCGCAGGACGTGGTCGTGGTCACCCGCACCAGCGGGACGGGCCCCGGTGGACACCCCGTGTACGAGGACGCCAGCGGCATCGTCCGGGCCGAGATCAGCGACGCCGGCGAGGTTCGGATGCTCGCCAGCGGCGGCCACCAGTCCCCGCACCTGCCCGTCCACGCCGAGCCGCTGCCCTGACCGCCCGGCTGCCGCCCGGCCCGACCGCCCGCTCCGGCCGCCGGATCTCCGCTCAGCCCGGCCCGACCGCCGCTCCGACCGCCCGATTTCCGTGAACCGCCCGGTCACCGCCCGTCCCTGGGGCAGAATCGCGGGCATGACCACAGCACGCTGGCAGGGCACCGTCATCGCCGAGAGCGACGAGACCGTCGTCGTCGAGGGCAACCACTACTTTCCGGCCGATTCGGTCCGGACCGAGTTCCTGCGCCCGTCCGGGACCACCACCGTGTGCAGCTGGAAGGGCACCGCCGGCTACTACACGCTGGACGTGGACGGGCAGACCAACCCCGACGCGGCCTGGTTCTACGCCGACCCGAAGCCGGAGGCCGAGGAGATCCGCGACCGGGTGGCGTTCTGGCGCGGGGTGGAGATCGCCGACTAGCGCGTACCGCCGGGGCCGAGGGGGTACCGGATATCCATGGCAGTCTTCCGTAAACGCGGACATTCCAGACGCGCCCCCGCCCCCACCCCGGCCCCGGCCCCCACCCCGGCCCCCGCCCCCGACGTCGGCCTGGCCGGCGAGCTCGCCGAACTGGTCGAGGAGGCCGAGCAGCCCGTCGGGGACTGGCAGGTCGCCGAGTACCGCGCCGAGCGCGTCCGGGGCCGGGCCCTGGTGGGGAACGCGGCCCGCCTGCTCGGCGCCGGCGGCCGGGCCGCCGCCCGGGGCGCCGCGTTCGGCGGCCGGGCCCTGACCGAGCAGCTGGTGCAGACCGCGCCCCGGATCCCGGTGCGCGACCTCGCCACGCTGCGCGCCCAGCACCCCGGCGCGACCGACCCCGAGGCGCTGGCCGACCTGATGGTCGCCGGCGCGGTCCGGGCCTCCGGTGCGCTGGGCGCGGGCGTGGGGGCGGCGGCGATGATGCCGGTGCCACCCGCGATGCCGGTGGAGATCGCGGCCGAGACGCTCGCCGTGGCGGCCGTGGAGATCAAGCTGATCGCCGAGCTGCACGAGGTCTACGGCGCCCGGCCCCCGGGCAGCGTCACCCAGCGGGCCGGGGCCTACCTGGGAGCTTGGGCCCACCGCCGGGGGATCGACGCGGGACTGCTGACCCGGCCGGCCGGGTTCGCCGCGCTGGCGCTCGGCGCGGAGGTGCGCCAGCAGGTCCGCCGCCGGCTCACCCGCAGTTCGCTGCGCCGGCTGCCGTCGCTGACCCCGCTACTGGTCGGCGCCGGCATCGGGGCCACCGTCAACCGGCGCGACACCCGCCGGCTGGCCGGCGAGGTCCGGACGGACCTGCGCTCGCGCCCCCCGGCCGACCGCGCCTACTGGGCCGCGGCGGCGCCGGTGGTGAAGGGCGAGGTCGTCCCGGGGGAGTGAGCAAGACGTGCCAGGGGTCCTGCCGAGCCCGGCAGGACCCCCGGACAGGGACGTTAGGCCCCCGGTGGCGCCGGGGCGGCCGCGCCGCGGCCGGCCTTGACGCCGTTCACCATCGCCTGGTGGATCGCTCGCGCGGTGGTCTCGTCGGCCGCCGGCACGGGGCTGCCGGCCACCGTGTACCAGTCCAGCGCGCCGGTGTACTGGACGGTCAGCCGGGTCTCGCCGTCGACCCAGGTGGTGTGCACCGTGAGGTCGCCGGAGATGGGGCCGACCTCGGTGGTGGTCACCCCGCCGGGTCCGCTGATGATCGACTGCGTGGTCCAGGTCGCCCACGACGTGCGCGGGTCGACGGGCGGTCGGGCCTGCCTGCCGTTGTGATCGTGTTCGGTCATGCGCCTATCCTCCCCCGCCGGTGAGCCGCCACCCGGGCGACGACACCTGCGGTCGCGAAGGCCGCCCGGTGCCACCGGGCGGCCGGCTGCTCACAGATGTTCAGCGGTCCGGACCGGACTCCTCCAGGGTGGGCGCACCCTCCGCCTGGGAGGTGTCCTGCGCGTGCAGGTTCTGCATCGAGGTGATGCCTTCTTCGGGATCCGCGGCGCGGACGTCCTCGTCGCGGTCGGCGCTCACCTCGGACCGTTCGCTCATGTCGGTCATCGCGGACTCCGTCTCCTCGGCCGGTCCGGGCGCGCCCGGACCAGGGGCGCAGCAGGGCCGGGTCTGTCCCTCGCCCTTCCAGCCTGCCCCCGCCCCGGCGTCGGGGCCAGCCGGACCACCGGTCCGCCGGCCGGCCCCGCCCGTTCGTCGACCGGGCGCCGTCACCAGGTGACGGGCAGTGACCGCATTCCGTAGATGAGCGATTCCGAGCGGAACTCCAGCTTGTCCGGTGCGGCCGCCAGCCGCAGGCCGGGCAGCCGCCGGAACAGCGTGGACAGGGCGATCTGGAGCTCGGCCCGGGCCAGCGGCTGACCGAGGCACTGGTGCACGCCGAAGCCGAAGGCCATGTGCCGCCGGGCGTCCCGGCCGAGGTCGAGTTCGGCGGCCGGCCGCCGGTCGGCACCGCCGAACAGCTTCTCGTCCTGGTTGGCGGTGGAGATCAGCGCGATCACGCCCTCCCCGGCCTTGATCACGGTGCCGCCCAGCTCGACGTCCTCCAGCGCCACCCGCGGCAGCCCGGTGTCCACGATGGTCAGGTGGCGCAGCAGCTCCTCGATGGCGCCGGGCAGGGTCGCCGGGTCGGCCAGCAGGGCGATCTGCTCGGGCTGTTCGAGCAGCAGGGCGGTGGAGAGCGAGATCATGTTCGCGGTCGTCTCGTGCCCGGCGATCAGCAGCAGGATGCCGGTCGCGGCGACGTCGTCGAGCGTGAGGTCGTCCCGGGCGGCGAGGCGGCTGAGTATGTCGTCGCCCGGCTGCTCCCGCTTGCCGGCCGCGAGGCCGCCGAGGTACTCGCGCAGCTCGTCGAAGGCGGCCCGGACCTCCTCGGCCGAGCTGCGCTTGCTGAGCGCGGTCCGGCTCAGACCCTGGAAGCGGTCCCGGTCCTCGTACGGGACGCCGAGCAGCAGGCAGATCACCAGCGAGGGGACCGGCAGCGCGAACTCGGCGACCAGGTCGGCCTCGGTCCTGCCGTCGGTCATCCGGTCGAGTGCCTCGTCGACGATCTGCTGGATGTCGGGGCGCATCGCCTCGACCCGCTTGACCAGGAAATCGCCGGTGACCATCCGGCGCTGCCGGGCGTGCTCGGGGTCGTCGAGCCGGATGAAGCTCGGGTTCTCGATGACGAGCTCCCGGCGGTTGGCCACCAGCATCGGGAAGGCCGGGTGGCGGGCGTCGGCGCTGAACCGGCGGTCGGACAGGATGGCGCGGACCTCGGCGTAGCCGGTGGCCAGCCAGCAGGACTCGCCGTCGGGCAGGCTGGCGCGGGTGAGCGCCGCCGTCGCGGCGGCCTCGGTGTAGGCGGGCGGCGGGCTGAACGGGCAGCCGACGGCGCGTGGGGCCGGCATCGGCACGGCCTGGGTGGTGGGTGTGCTCGTCAAGGCGGGGTCTCCTTGCGTCGCGATGTCCTCGGTTGGGTGGGTCGGTGGTGCCGGGGCTGACGGTCCGCGCGGCGGTCGGGAACGGTCAGCGATCGTCGGAATCCGGTCGGGTGCCTCAGCCGGCGTCCTCGGCGGGCGCCGCCTCGACGGCGTCCTCCTCGGTGACGCTGATCGCGCCGCCCGGGCAGAGATCGGCGGCGAGTCTCAGTACGGCGAACTGCGCGGGCTCGAATTGGGTCTGACGGAGCCTCACCAGGCTGTCCTGGTCGTCCTGTTCGAAGATGTCCGGGGCGTTCATGACGCACATGCCGGAGCTGCAGCAGCGGTCCCGGTCGACGCTCACCTGCATGGTCGAGCACCTCTCACCAGTGCGGCGCCGGGCGTCCGGCGGCCGCCTCTCGTTGTCATTGCCAACCTAACCGTCACCTCTGCGTCCACGGAGGGTGCGATGCCGGGATCGCCCAGAATGGCCGATTCGATCGGGGTCCGGAGCAGTCCCGCCGCGTAGGAGGTTTGAAATTGACGTTACTCCGCCAACACGTGACTCACAGCCCCTCGGTGGCGGCGATCTCCCGCACGGTGGCGCCGGTGTCGGCCTCCGCCACCCGGCCGGGCCGGTCCTGCGGTTCGCCCGGCCGGGTGGCGGAGACCGAGCTGGAGCCGTCGGAGGCGATCTCGACGACCAGTTCCGGCCGGACCCGTGCCGCCCGGGAGTCCTGCCCGATCCCGCGGGTGCAGACCGGTCCGCGCGCAGGCCGGTCCGGGAGCAGCCCGCACTGCGCCGGAGTGGAGTGCGTGGACGGCCGCTCTTGGCCGTGGTGGAGATCGGCGCGGGGCCGACGGCCCGTCATGCTGGCGCCACACCGCGGCCCGGCGACCCCGGGGCCCGCCCGACCGAGGGAGACCGAGTTGACCACCACGACCCGCTGGAGCGTCGGCGCACCGGAGCGCGCCGACTACCCCGCCTGGCGCGAACTCTTCCGCGGCTACTGCGAGTTCTACCGGGTGCCGATGCCGGAGGAGAAGGCCGAACTGGTCTGGTCCTGGCTCACGGACCCGGACCACGAACTGGAGGGCCTGCTGGTCCGTGCCGGCGACGGGACGCCGGTCGGCCTCGCCCACTACCGCCCCTTCTCCCGCCCGCTGCACGGCGCCGTCGGCGGCTTCCTCGACGACCTGTTCGTCGCGCCCGAGGTACGTGGCGGCGGCGCGGTGGACCTACTGCTGGCCAGGCTGCGGACGATCGCCGCCGAACGCGGCTGGAACACCGTCCGCTGGATCACCTCCGACGACAACCACCGCGCCCGAAGCAAGTACGACCAGGTCGCCACTCGGACCATGTTCGTCACGTACGACATGGCCCCCGACGCCCCCTGAGCCGGATCCGGGAGGCCCCTGAGCCGGGCCCGTGACCCGCCTCCGGACATTCGTTCGGACTTTCTGTTATCGGCGCGCCGCCGGGAGGTCTCCCAGGTGTCGGCACCCGACCCGCCGACCCGGACAGAAAGCGTGGCCACGTGAACAGCGACGACAGGACGACCATCCTCCCGGCGAGCGGTGCCGAGAGCGGCGCACGGAGCGGAGCCCCCGGCCGGACGGGCGGCCGCGCCGCGCGCCGGGCCGCCCAGCGGCACGCGGAACGCCACGGAGGCCGGGGCCGACGGGCCCGAAGGCGCGGCCCGCTCGGCCCGGTCTCCGCCGTCGTCGCCGCCGTGGCCGGCACCGGCCTGCTCGCCGCCCTGGCCGGGGCCGGCTACGCGGCCTACGCCGGCAAGTCGACCGACCGGGACGCCGCCGGCCAGGCGCTGGCCGCGGACAACCTGATAGCCGCCGAGGCCGGCACCCACGACGGCATCCAGGTCCCCGGAGCCGGGGCAGCGGCCCCCACCGTCGCCCTGCCGCCGGTCGACCTGGCCGCCACCGACCCGGCGGCGGCCCCGACCAGCGCCGCCCCGACCACCGCCTCGGCCTCGCCGACCACCTCGCCGACCACCAGCGCGACCCCGACGGCCACCGCGAAGCCGAGCCCGATCGCGACGGCCACCACGCCCGCCCCCACCAAGTCCGCCGGCACCCCCTCCGCCGCGCAGCGCACCGTCGCCCCCGCGAGCACCTCGGCGCCCGCCCCGGCCGGCGGCGGCGCGGCTTCCGGTTACGCCCAGCAGGTCGTCGACCTGGTCAACGTCGAACGCGCCAAGGCCGGCTGCGGCCCGGTCACCGCCGAACCCCGACTGGCGAGCGCGGCCCAGTCGCACAGCGACGACATGGCGGACCGCAACTACTTCGACCACGCCAGCCCCGACGGCTACCACGCCGACCACCGCATCGAGGCGGCCGGCTACCGCTGGAGTACCTGGGGCGAGAACATCGCCCGCGGCCAGAAGGACCCGGCCGCCGTGATGGACTCCTGGATGAACAGCCCCGGCCACCGCGCGAACATCCTGAACTGCGCGTTCAAGCAGCTCGGGGTGGGCGTGCGGAGCGGTTCCGGCGGCCCCTGGTGGACCCAGGTCTTCGCCGCTCCGGCCTGACCGGCCCCTCGTCAGGGCCCGTTTTCCGATTCCGCGCAAATTGTTGTTATCTGATCACTCCCTGCAGGTCTCCGAGGAGGCAGCGGAGGACGGAACACGGCAAGACGGAGTGCGGACCATGAACGCTGACGTGCAGAACGGGACCGGGACCACCCTGGTACGCGCAGCCCAGGCGGGCGACCGGCAGGCCCAGGAGGCGCTGGTCGCCGCCTGGCTGCCGCTCGTCTACAACGTCGCCGGACGCGCCCTGGACGGTCACGCCGACGTCGACGACGTCGCCCAGGAGACCATGATCCGCGCCTTGGACGGCCTCGTCGGGCTGCGCGAACCGGAGTCCTTCCGCTCCTGGCTGGTGGCCATCACCATGAACCAGGTCCGCCGCCGCCACACCGCCGGCCTGCAGCAGCCGACCGTCGGCGGCCTCGACGAGACCTGGGAACTCGTCGACCCCAGGGCCGACTTCACCGACCTCACCATCCTGCGCCTCGGCCTCTCCGGCCAGCGCCGGGAAGTCGCCGAGGCCACCCGCTGGCTCGACCCCGACGACCGTGAACTCCTCGCCCTCTGGTGGCTGGAGGCCGGCGGCGAACTCACCCGCGCCGAACTCGCCGAAGCACTCGACCTGACCCCACAGCACGCCGCCGTCCGCGTCCAGCGGATGAAGAAGCAACTCGAAGCCGGCCGGGTCGTCGTCCGCGCCCTCGGCGCCTACCCCCGCTGCCCCGAACTCACCGAGGTCACGGCCGGCTTCGACGGCACCCCCAACTCGGTGTGGCGCAAGCGCATCGCCCGCCACATCCGCGGCTGCGCCACCTGCGACCGCCTCGGCCGTGACCTCTTCCCCGCCGAGGGGCTGCTGGCCGGACTCGCCCTGGTGCCGATCCCACTCGGCTCGCCCGCGCTGCTGCACTTCCAGCACACCGCGGCCACCGTCGCCACCGCCACCCCGACCGCGGCCGGCACCCACGGCGGCTGGGCCGGGACGGCGGCGCGCAAGGCCGTCCTGGCGAGCGGCACGGCGGCGGTGGTGGCCGTCACCACCCTCGCCCTGGTCTGGTCGCACCCCGCCGAATCCCCGCGGGCGGCGGCCCCCGAACCCACCACCCCGTCCGCCGCGCCCGACATCCCGACGGCCGGCGCGACCCCGGCCGCCGCCCCGGTCACCCTCGCGGCCACGCCCACCGAGACCCCCACCGGGACGCCGACGCCGACCCCGTCACCCACCGCGACCCGGCCCAGTGCCCCGCCACCGCCCAGCCCCGAACGCCAGCTCGTGGACCTCGTCAACGCCGAACGCGCCAAGGCGGGCTGCGCCCCCCTGCGGATCGACCCCCGACTGCACGCCGCCGCCCAGAAGCACGCCGACGACATGGTGGCCCGCGGCTTCTTCGACCACGTCAACCCCGACGGCGTCCGCACCGACGCCCGGTTCACCGCCGCCGGCTACCGCTGGTCCCAGTGGGGCGAGAACCTCGACCGGGGCCCGACCGCCCCCGCCACGGTGTTCACCCGCTGGATGGACGGCGGCATCCACCAGTCCAACATGCTGGACTGCGGCTTCAAGGACGTCGGCATCGGCCTGGCCACCGGCCCCGGCGGCGCCTACTGGACCCAGGACCTCGGCGCCCCGCTGTCCTGACGCCTCGCGGTCCCGACGCCGCCCCGACCTACGCCGGGGTGATCTCGACCAGCCCGTCCGCCGCCCCCGTCGTGAAACCCGTCGCCTCGCCGACCACGCCGCCCGCGTCCCCGACCTGCCCCGGCAACGCGTCCGGCGCACTCGTCACCGACCCGGACGCCCCGTCCTGGCCCCCGACGGCACTGGCGTGCGCACTCGGCGCGGTGAGCGAGGCCACGACACCCACGGCGAGCGAGGCGACGGCGAGCATGCTGCGCTTCTTCATGGCGGGTCCAACGACGATACGCCGGGCGGGTTACGGCGGCGCCAGCCGATTCCCTCTCCCGTGGCGGGAGGCGTAGGAGGGCGGTGGGATGGGGAGGGGACGGGAATGAGTCCGGCAAATCGGTCGAATCGCCGCGCAGTCGGACTCGTCGCCCCCCGACCCACCCACCGCGACACGAAGGGCACCCGATGTACGCAGCCGAGCTCACGCCAGCCGTCCTCGCCGAGCTGCGCCGCCCCCGGCGCTACCCGGCCGTCTCCGTTCTGCTGCCCACCCACCGCAGCGAGCCCGACAACACCCAGGACCCGGTCCGCCTGCGCAACCTCGTCGCCGAGGCGAAGAGCCGGCTGCACGCCGACGAGGCGGTCAGCCGGGCCGACCGGCTGGACGTCGTCGAGCAGCTGGACCGCGCGCTCACCGAGGTCGACCTCGTGCACGCCGAGGACGGCCTGGTGATCTACGCGGCCCCCGGCGAGCACCAGGTGTGGTACCTACCGCGCCCGGTGCCCGCCCGGGTCGTGCTGTCCGAGACCTTCCTGACCCGCAACCTGGTCTCCGCCTACACCGCCGGTGCACCCTACTGGGTGCTGACCGTCGCCGCCGACCGGGTCGCCCTGTTCAGCGGCAGCGGGCCGCGCCTGGTCGAGCACACGGCCGCCGGCTTCCCGCTCGACCAGGTCCCGCCGGACTGGGACGTCGAGCGCAAGGAGCGGATCGGGGACGTGCCGAGCACGTTCCGCGACGAGGAGACCCGCCGCTTCCTGCGTTCGGCCGACACCGCGCTGGCCGCCGTGCTGGAGGCCGACGGCCGCCCGCTCTACGTGCTCGGCGAGGCTGCCGCGATCTCCCTGCTCGACGAGGTCGGCACCGTGGCCAAGCGGGCCGCCGCCCAGGTCTCGCGGGGCGGCCTCGGCCACGCGTCGGCCGCCGCGGTGGCCGAGGCCGTCCGGGCCACCGTCGCCGAGCAGGGCGGCAAGGCCGTCACCGAGCTGCACGAGCGCCTCGACCAGGCCCAGGGCGTCAAGGGCCTGGCCGCCGGCATCGACGAGGTCTGGCAGTCCGTCGCCGAGGGCCGGGCCGCGCTGGTCGCGGTGGAGGAGGACTACTGGCAGCCCGTCCGGGTGACCGACAACCACCTCGTCCCGGCGGCGGCCGGTGAGCCGGACGTCCGCGAGGACATGGTCGACGAGATCGTCGAGCGCGCCCTCGACACCGGTGCCAAGGTGCAGTTCGTCCCCACCGGCGAACTCACCGCCCGCGGTCACATCGCGGCCGTCCTGCGGTATTGACCCGCCTGCTGCGGGCCCGGGCACGGCCCACCGCCGAGGCCCGCAGCGCGGTCGCCGCCCGGCCGGACGGGCGGATCAGCCTCGGCCGGGACTCGGCGAGCTGGTGTCCGCGGGGTTGCCCCGGATCGAGTCGAGCACGTCGTGCACCTGCTGGAGCGTCCGGCCGGAGGGACCCCTCAGGCAGGCCGTCAGCTGGATCATCAGCGGTGTGCCGGACTGGATGACGATCCGGTGGCCCACGAGTTCGCTGTCGCCGCCGCGCAGGAAGCAGTCCTTGTCGAGTGGCGTGTTGGCGAGGCCGGCCTGCGCGTTGGTGAGCTTCTGGACGACGCCCGGGTCGTCGCCCAACCGGAGGGTGAGAAGTGCTCCGTCGACGGGCAGCCGGTCGACGGGCGGGCAGGAGCCGGCCGTCGGCGGGCAGGAGGGCGTCGGCTCGATCGGCCCGGTGGACAGGTAGCCGAAGGCCGACCGGGAGTCGGAGGAGACGGCACTCTGGCTGTACCAGCCGTTCGGGACCTCGGCCATCACGATCGGGAACCTCGAGAAGCGGATCGGTGTGCTGTGCGTCCCGGCTTCGACGGACGGTCCACCGGAGACGGTCGGCTCGGGCGCCGTCGCGGCCGGAACCGACGCGGCAGGCGCCGTGCCCCCCGTCGCCCCCCGCTCCGGCCCGGGGGCGATCGCGGGCGCGGCGGCCAGCGCCGCGGCGACCAGCCCGGCGGTCAGGCCGGCCCCGAGCCCGCCCGCCCGCCGCCGTCGCCGGGTGCGGGCGGCGCGGGCGCGGACCTGGGCCATCCGGTCCTCGGGCTCGGCCAGCACCGGTACGGCCTCGTGGAGCAGGATCCGTAGCTCCTCCTCGCCCTCGACGCCGTCCGGCCCCCGGTCGTCGGGGCCCAGCAGGTCAGTACCGATCACGGTGTCCCCCGTCCAGCATCAGTTCCCGGGCCGGCAAGTGGCCGCGCAGCGCGGCGATCGCGCGGTGCGTCTGGCTCTTGACCGTGCCGGTGCTGCAGCGCAGCACCTCGGCGGTCTCCTCGACGCTGAGGTCCTCGAAGAAGCGCAACACCACGACGGCCCGTTGGCGCGGTGGCAGCGCACGGACGGCCTGGGCGACCACCTGCCCGAGCACCACCTCCTCGTACGGGTCCGCGTTCGCCGCCGGCGGCGGCTCCGGCAGTTCGCCGTGCGGCAGTTCCCCGGTCCAGCGGCGGCGCCACCAGGAGACGTGGCAGTTCACCATCGTCTTGCGCAGGTAGGCCTCGGGCCGGTCGATGGAGATCCGCTCCCATTTGGGCCAGACCTTGGCGAGCGCGGTCTGCAGCAGGTCCTCGGCCTGGTGCGGGTCGCCGGTCAGCAGCCAGGCCACGCGCAGCATCTTCGGGCCGCAGGCGGAGACGAACTCCTCGAAGTCCGGTGTACCGTCGTTCATCCCGCCGTCCCCGCCATGGTGTCCGTGCCGTTCTCGTCAGCCGTGTCGGCCTGGTCGGCCGTGGTCGTGGTGTCCTTCTCACGGCAGCTGAACGCGCTGGACGGTGCTCCGGGTTGCGTGCCGGACGCGGGAATTCCGACGGACCGGCACGGAGACGTTGGACGGCCCGCGAGCCGGCCGGGACTCGGCCGGGCGGCGGGCGGGCCGTGCGCACCACGATGGCGCCCTCGGGCCCGCCCGGCCAGAGGCGCTCACGGGGCGTCCGGGCGCACGGTGCGGCGCGCCCGGGGCGTACGGAGAAGGCCCGGACGGGCGGTGCGCCGGGGACCGGCCCGGACCGGCGAGCGGGTCAGAGCGTCCCGGAGCCGTGCGGCGGCTCGGCGGGGACGCCGCGCGCGGCCGCCGCCGGGGTGGAGCCCACCGGGGCGACCGTCCAGTCCGGGTGACCCGGCATCGGCGGGGTGCGCAGCCCGTACAGCCACTCGGTGAGGAAGCCGCTGAGGTCCTGGCCGGAGACCTCGGAGGCGGTGCGCAGGTAGTCCCGGGTGCTGGCGGTGCCGTGGCGGTGTTCGCGCAGGAAGGTCCGCTCGATCCGGTCGAAGGCGTCGGCGCCGACCCGCTCGCGCAGTGCGAACAGCACCAGCGCGCCACCGGTGTAGCGCTGGCCGTCGAAGAGCGTGGCCGCGGTGGGGGCGGCGACAGGCCCGGCGTCGTGCCGCCACTGGTCGCCGAGGCCGTAGACGGAGCGCATCCGGTCGACCAGGGTGGTGGAGCCCTGGGCGTCCGGCCAGCCGCGTTCGTAGCGGTACGTCAGGGCGTAGAAGTCGGCGTGCCCCTCGTTGAGCCACAGGTCCGCCCAGGTCGCGGGGGAGACGCTGTCGCCGAACCAGGAGTGCACCAGCTCGTGCATCATGTGCGAGCCGATCGCGGGCTCGGGTTGGCGGAGGAAGTTCGGCTTGTAGAGGGTGAGGGTCTGGGTCTCCAGGCCGGTGAAGGCGAAGGCGTCCGGGTCGTCGGTGTCGGCGGGCAGGAGGCCGTAGGTCTCGAAGGGGAACGGCCCGAGGTGCTGTTCGGCCCAGGTCAGCTGGTCGGCCGTGAGTGCCAGGGCGGGTTCGAGCTCGGCGGCCCGGGCGGTCGGGACGACGTCGCGCAGTGGCAGGCCGTGCGGGCCGGTGCGCTCGCGCACGGTGTAGTCGCCGACCGAGACCTGCACGAGTTCGGTGGCCATCGGCTCGCGGGAGACGTAGCGCCGGGTGGTCCGGCCGTCGCCGATCCGCTCGGTCTCCGTCAACTCCCCGTTGGCGACGCCCTGGAGAGCGTCGGGCGCGGTGACGGCGATGGTGAAGCGGGCCTTGTCGCTCGGGTGGTCGTTGCACGGGAAGACGGTGTGCGCGGCGTCCGGCTGGCCGGCCACCGCGAAGCCGTCCGGGGTCGGCACCCAGCCGGTGTGCGGGAGCCTGGCGTGCGGGTCGGCGGTGTACTCGACCGTCAGTTGTGCGGTGGTGCCGCGGTGCAGCGGCCGGGCCGGGGTGATGCTCAGTTTCTCGTCGTGGGCGGCGAACTCCGCCGAGCGCCCGTCGACCCGGACGGCGCGCACGGTCAGGCCGAGCGCGTCCAGCTCCAGGCGCGCCAGCGTGCGGGACGGCCGGGCGGTGATCACCGCGGTCGCGTCGACCGTGCGGGTGTCGGGCCGGTAGTCGAAGGACAGGTCGTAGGCGAGCGCGTCGTACCCGGTGTTGCCGAGTGAGGGGAAGACCGGATCGCCGAGGCCTGCCGCGGCGGTCGCGACCGGGGCGCTGGCGGACAGCAGCGCCGTGCTGAGCGCGAGCGGGAGGGCGAGTCCGGCACGGGGCCTGAGCAGGGTGATCACCGCACTTCGGGAGTCGTGCCTGGGGCGTCGTGCTTGGGGCGTCGGGCTTGGGGCGTCGGGCTTGGGGGATCGGGCTTCGGGAGCCGGGCCGAGGAGCGGGGCCCGGCGGCAGCACGTGTGTGACGCACCGAGCAGGGATGCTAGTGGACCGGGGGCGGCGGCCGGGCGGCGTCTCCGGCAACGGCGCCGACACCCGGCCGTCCCCCGGACGGACCACACTGCTGGCGGGGCCGACGTGCGCTGACTAACGTTCGAAGTGCTTCGCCCCCTGACGGACGAGGCCACGGCCGTCGGAGAACCTGGCCAGGTCCGGCGGCCGTCCCTCATGCCCGCGTGCACCCCGTAGGCTGGCGGCCGAGACGACGCCCGCGTACCGGATGCCAGGAGCCGCCGTGACCAGCCCCGATTCGCACGTTCTGGTGATCGGCGAGTGCGTTGCCGACATCGTCCGCACGGATGGTGCCCCGGACACGGTCCACCCCGGTGGCAGCCCCGCGAACGTCGCGTACGGCCTGGCCCGGCTGGGGCGGCCGGCCACCTTGCTCACCCAACTCGGGGACGACGCCAACGGCCGACTGATCCGGGCGCACCTGGAGTCGGCGGGGGTGGTGGTCCGGGCCGCCGAGGTCGAACGGACGCCCTCGGCCGTGGTGCGACTCGACGGGCAGGGGCGGGCGCGGTACACCTTCGACATCGGCTGGACACTGCCGCCGACCGAGCTGCGCGCGGCGCCGGCCGCGATCCACCTCGGCTCGATCGCGGCCGTCACCGACCCGGGCGCGGCGGCGGTGCTCGACCTGGTCGAGCGCTGGCGCGGCCGGGCGCAGGTCAGCTACGACCCGAACGTGCGCCCCGCGCTGATGGGCGAGCGCGCGCAGGCCGTGCGGCGCGTCGAGCGTTGCGTGGCGCTGAGCGACGTGGTCAAGGCCAGCGACGAGGATCTGGCCTGGCTCTACCCCGGCGAGAGCGCGGAGGCGGTCGCGCGCCGCTGGCTCGCCCTCGGGCCGGCCGTGGTCGCGGTCACCCTGGGCGCCGACGGCGCGTTCGCGCTCACCGCCGAGGGCGTACGGGCGCGGGCCGAGGCGGTCCGGGTGCCGGTGGCCGACACCGTCGGTGCCGGGGACTCCTTCACGGCCGCCTTCCTGCACGCCCGTGCGGCCGGCGCCGGCCTCCCCGGCTGCCTGACCCAGGCCGTGACGGCCGCCGCGCTGACCGTCTCCCGCCCCGGCTCCAACCCGCCCTCGGCGGCGGAACTCACCGCCGCGCTGGCGCCGGCGGGTTAGCGCGCCGACGGGCGCTAGCTAGCGGCCGAGCTCCTTGCCGTACCAGATCTGGGCGTACGGGCGGCTGCTGTAGGCCGGGATCTCGCGGTAGCCGTGGCGGGTGTAGAGCGCGCGGGCCTCGACCAGGTCGAGGCGGGTGTCGAGGACGATCCGGTGGGCGCCGAGCGAGCGGGTGGCCTCGTCGACGGCGGCGAGCAGGCGGGAGCCGCCGCCGGTGCCGCGCAGGCCGGGGCGGACGAAGACCCGGGTCAGCTCGACGGTGTCGGCGTCGTGCCGCCGCAGGCCGGCACAGGACTGGGCCGCGCCGTCGTAGCGGCCGATCAGGAACAGGCCGTCCGGCTCGGCGAGGTCGTCGCTGGGGGAGTCGGCCAGGCCCGACTCCAGTTCCTCGGGGGTGCCCTCGCGGCCGAGGTGCAGGCGGTAGTAGCGGTTGGCCACGTCGTAGTAGTAGTCGCGCAGCAGCGCCAGGGCCTCGGGTGTGGTCACGTCGGCCGTGGTGACGGACCAGAGGTCGGAGGTGCGGGGCGCGGTGATCGTCATGCGCGCATGATCGGTGGTCGTGCGCTCCGGCCGCAATCGAGTTTTCGTGGCCGTGCCCGGTCAGCGGTCGGCTCGGGCGTCGGTTCAGCCGTCGGTTCGGGCGTCGGCTCGGCAAAGGAGGGGCAAGGCGCCCGGCGCGTCGTTGCACCGCGCGGGTGATGAGGGGATTGGCGGAGGTGCGCTGCAGGGGAGCAGTGCGGGTATGAACAGATCATCAAATGGTCGGATTAATGGTGGTTTGAGGGAGCGTCGGCAGGGCGGGGCCGGCCTGGGCGCGGGTGTGCGGACCGGCCTGCTGACCACCGTCTGCCTCTCCGTCGTCGCCGGCTGCGCCGGGTCGGCCGGCTCCCCCCGGCCGGATGCCGTCCCCAACAAGGTGAACGCCGCGCCCGCCGTGGCCCAGGCGCTGCCGGGCCTGGCCCGCAACGAGGAGGAGGGCCGCACCGAGGCGGTGGCCCGCCAGGAGGCGGCCGCCCTGGCGGCGGTGGAGACCGCGCGCCGTTGGGGGTTGGAGCGCCCGCCGCTGAAGACCCCGCCGC
The DNA here is from genome assembly GCF_044744365.1 of Kitasatospora sp. NPDC087314. Taxonomy (NCBI): domain Bacteria; kingdom Bacillati; phylum Actinomycetota; class Actinomycetes; order Kitasatosporales; family Streptomycetaceae; genus Kitasatospora; species Kitasatospora sp. NPDC087314. The sequence goes on along the minus strand of NZ_JBIUYE010000017.1, from coordinate 166,282 downwards.
GCCCGGCGACCAGGTCGGTGCTGACCCAGTCCCAGGGTGTGAAGCTCAAGGACGGGAGGCCGCCGGTGGTGTACCGGGTGCCGACCGAAGCGAAGGTGGTCTTCCTGACCGTCGACGACGGCGACGAGAAGGACCCCGAGTTCTCCCGGATGGCCGCCGAACTCGGCATCCCGCTCAGCACCTACGTCTCCGACTACCTGGCCCGCTCGAACTACGGCTACTTCCGCGACCTGCACGACCAGGGCGTCGAGATCAACAACCACACCATCAACCACCGCAACCTGAAGGTCCTCGACTACGACACCCAGCACGACGAGATCTGCCGCCAGCAGGACCAGTTGGAGAAGGAGATCGGCGTCCGCCCCCGGCTCTTCCGGCCCCCGTACGGCGAGTACAACGACGACACGCTGCGCGCGGCGGCGTCCTGCGGCGTCGAGGCGGTGCCGTTGTGGAACGAGGAGGCCTTCCCGGACCACATGGAGTGGCGCTACGAGGACCGGAAGCTCCACCCGGGCGACATCATCCTGACCCACTTCCGGGGCACCGGCATCTGGAAGGCCTCGATGCCGGAGCTGCTCCGCAAGGTCGTCAACGACGTCACGGCGCAGGGCTTCTCCTTCGGTCGCCTGGACGACTACCTGTAGGAGACCCTCGGGGTCTCCCGAGGGGGGTCAGCCGAGCGAGAGGGCGTCGAGGTACACCCAAGCGCCCTCGTACCGGACGAACCGGCTGTGCTCGGTGAGCACGCCCTCCTCGCGGCCCTCGGTCCAGTGCGCCCGGAAGGCGACCGTGCCCTCCGCGTGGAAGGCGCCGCCCTCGGTGGTGGCGACCACCTCCAGGCCGGTCCAGCGCAGCGCCGGGTCGAAGTCCACCTCGGTGGGCCGGGTGTCCGGGTGCCAGGTGCGCAGCAGGTACGCCTCGTCCTGGGCGACGAAGGCGCTGAACCGCGAGCGCATCAGGGCCTCCGCGGTGCCGGCCGCCCCCTGGCCGCGGTGCAGCCGCCCGCAGCAGTCGCCGTAGGCGGCGGGCAGGCCGCACGGGCAGGGGGAGGAGGGCAGCAGCCGGGGCGCGGCGGCGGGGCGGGGCGTGGGGCGACGTCGGGACATGCCGTCCATTCTCCCTCCTCCACGCCGGCCGCCCCGACCGGGGCCGCCGGCCCGGCCCGGGCGAGCGCCTTCCGGCCGTCCGTCGGACGCCCCCGGAGCGCGCTCCTCGCCGGGCAAGCGGGCCCCGACCGCTGGTGATCCGGCGTCAGCTGGCGGACGTCGTCCGGGGGCGGGTGTTCAGAGGCGGTCGGATGCGGGTTCGCCGAACCAGGTGCGCAGCGCGCGCAGCAGGCCGTCCGGATCCGCCTCGCCGGGCGCGGCGGCCCAGGCGACGTAGCCGTCCGGGCGCAGCAGCAGCGCGCCGGCGGGCGGTTGCGGGCAGCCGGCCGCGAGGACGTCGACCCGGTCCTTCCAGCCGGCCGCGAGCTCGGCGAACCGCGTCGGGCCCTCCGAGAGGTCGAGCAGCAGGGCGCGGCCGCTGCGGGCGGCCTCGGCGAGCCGGGTGGGCCCGGCGGTGGTGGTGAGCGGGAGGTCCGGCACGAAGCCGCCGGCGAGCGGGTGCGGGCAGTCGGTGTCGTACCGGACGTCGCTGCCCGCCATGAGCGCGGCGATCCGGCCGAGGTTGTCCTGGTGGGACAGCAGCTCGCCGAACAGGGCACGCAGGGCGGTGACGGCCGGGCCCGGGGACATCAGGGCCATCTGGGCCTGCGAGTGCATGAAGACCCGTTCGCCGATCGGGTACCGCTCGCGGTGGTAGCTGTCCAGCAGACCGGGCGGCGCCCAGCCCTGGAGTTCGGCGGCCAGCTTCCAGCCGAGGTTGGCGGCGTCCTGGAGGCCCAGGTTGAGGCCCGGGCCGCCGGTGGCGGCGTGCACGTGCGCGGCGTCGCCGACCAGCAGGACCCGGCCCTCGCGGTAACGCTCGGCGAGCCGGGTGTTGTGGCCGACCTGGCGGCGCGGGGTGTGCGCGCCGGGCGTGCTCGCCGGGGCGAGCGCCAGGTCGGCGCCGGTCACCCGCCGGACGCTGGCGCGCAGTTCGTCCACGGTGGGCGGCACGGACTCGTCGACGGGCGGTCCGCTCCACTCCAGCGTGGCCATCATGACGAGCTCCGGGCCCATCGGGGCGAGGACGAAGACGCCGTGGTCGGTGCGGGTGTGGGTGTACGGGAGGAAGGGCGTGGGACAGCCGGGCAGCAGCACCTCGCCGGTGTCGAGGACGCGCAGCTCCGCGGGCGGGAGCACGTGCGCGATCCGCGCGACCGGGTCGGGCGAGGTGACCCCGGGGAAGCCGATCCCGGCCAGCTTGCGGACGGTGCTGCGGCCGCCGTCGGCGCCGACCAGGTAGTGGGCGCGCAACTGCTCAGCCCCGCTCGGGCCGTCGACGTCGACGGTCACCCCGGTGTCGTCCCGGGTCAGGCCGGTGACCTCGAAGCCGCGGCGTACGGTGACGCCGAGTTCGCGGGCCCGCTCCTCCAGCGCCTCCTCGATCCGGTGCTGCGGAACGGGCAGGGCGTGCAGCGGATTGCCGTCGAGCTGCCGGAGGTCGAGCGGGAAGGCGCCGAACACGAAGCGGGGTACCGGCTCCGGCGCGCCCGGGGCGCCCGTGAGCCGCTGGTACAGGCCGCGGTGGTCCAGCAGCCGGATCACCTGGCCGACCAGCCCGTTGGCCTTCTGCTCCGCGGAGCGTTCGGCCAGCCGGTCCAGCACCACCGGCCGTACTCCGGCCAGCGCGAGTTCGCAGGCCAGCATCAGCCCGTTCGGGCCGGCGCCGGTGATGATGACATCGTTGGTCATGGTAAATCCCCCTGTGCGATGGTGAGTTCACGAAGACGATGGGTCGGGCAACCCGGCCGCACTCCTCCCAGAAACCTGCGTGCCGCGCAAGGGTGCGTGGCACGCAGCTTTCCTCGGGCGTGCCCGCCGGGCGTCAGCGCCCCCGCGCGACCACGAAGCCGGGCAGCGCGAACAGGAACTCCCGTGCCTCGTCGGCCTCCTGGCCCCGGCCTTGGCCCCCGACCGGCTCCGCCCCGAGTACCTGGTCGATCTCCCGCTCGGCGGCCGCCACCAGTCCGGCCGCCGCCTGCCGTGCGCTCTCCACGCAGTCGTACGCCGCCATCCGGTCGAGCAGCCAGCGCACCTCCTCGGCGCCGCCGGGGCCTCGCTGCGCCCGGGTCGCGCTCAGGTATCCGAGCACGCGGGCGCGTTCGGCGGGCGTGCAGCGCTCGATCAGGTGGATCAGGAGCAGCGTGCGCTTGCCCTCCCAGAGGTCCCCGGCGATCTCCTTGCCGTACTCCTCCTCGGCGCCGACCAGGTTGAGCACGTCGTCCTGGATCTGGAACGCCGCGCCCAGGTACCAGCCGAACCGGTCCAGCCGGGTGGCCTCGGCGTCGGCGCCCTCGGCGACCAGCAGCGGTGCGGCACGGGTAGAGGAAGGTGTACCAGGAGGTCTTCTTGAGGCACATCCGGTAGTAGTCGCCGGGGGTCAGGCCGCAGGCGTTGTCGCGGATCCAGGCGATCTCCAGCGCCTGCCCCTCCAGCGACTGGCGGCACATCAGCTCGGTCTCCTCGAACATCCGCCAGGCCAGTTCGCCGCCCAGCTCCCGGCGGTTGGCCATCAGCCGCTGGAGGGCGAGCAGGTTGGTGGCGTTGCCGACGTTCAGTGCCACCTCGGCGCCGTAGCGGGCCGGCAGGGTCGGCTCGCCCCGGCGCAGTTCGCTGCCGTCCTGGATGTCGTCGTGGATCAGGAAGGCGTTGTGGAACAGCTCGACCGTGACGGCCGGGTTGAGCGCGCGCACCGGGTCGCCGCCGAAGGCCGCGCAGGTGGCCAGGCAGAGCGCGGCGCGCAGCCCCTTGCAGGGCCGGGCCGGGTAGTCGGCGGCCAGTTCGTAGAGGTACGGCGGGCTCTGCTGCGGGATGTGGCCCAGCAGGGCGGCCACCGTCCGCTCCCGGTAGCGGGCCAGCACCCGCTCGACCAGCGGGGCGTCGCCGGTGAGCCGTGGCGGTGTCACCCCTCCTGCCGGCCGTCGGGCTCCTGGGTGGAGGTGTGCTGCGGCCCGAAGGCGTTGGCCAGCCCCTGGTTGGCGAGGCCGGGGGCGAGGCTGCCGAGGCTGAGCAGCAGGTTGACGATGTCGTGCGCGTCGGCGGTGAGCTTCTGGGTCTGCTCGGCGGCGTCGCCGGTGGTGCTGCCGAGCACCCGGGCGCTCACCGCGTCGATCAGCTGGTGGGTGTTCTCGGAGACCCGCTGCACCAGCTTGTCGAACTCCTCCTGGTCGACCCGGTGTTCGCCGGTCACCCGCGCTCCGGCCGTCTTGGCGTCGGCGAGCCCGGCGGCGATTTCGCGCTCCAGGACGGCGGCCGCCTCCATGACCGCGCGCGAGCCCTGCTCGCCCAACTCGCTGAACCGACCGGCATCGGGCATGGCCGACCTCCAGGTTCGTGCCCCGGGCGGGCCGGGGAACAACGTCGCAATGACGACCGATGGTACAGGTCCGTGCGCGGAGCGTGTCCGGCGGGCGGGGTTGTGATGAGTCGCCGGGAGGCTCGGCGAGTCGCCCCGCGCCCCCGGTTGGTCACTGATAGTAGTGGCCTGGTCGCGGAGCGATCTCCCGCGCGCCGGTTCGGTGGGACGGCTCGACACGGGCGTCCCGACCGCACACCTCGACAGGACATTGAGGAGTGGTCATGGGTGGCAGACAGCGTCCGCCGAGAGTTCGGACCCCTCGGCAGGGCAGGGCCGCCGGCGGCGGCCGGGTGAACGCCCGGGTGGAGATCGCCCGACTGGAGGGCTATCTGGCCTGGGAGGCCGAGGTGTCGGCGGCCGAACGGGACGCTCGGGCCTTCGCCGAGCAGTTCCCGTGGCTACCCGCCGCCGAGCGGGAGAGCCTCGAACAGGCCTACGCCGCCGATCGGCTGCGCTACGCGGAGGAGGTCGTCGACCGCGCCGTCGAGCGCTGCCGCCGGCTGGCTGCCCGCTACCGCAGCGAGTGCCGCCGGATCTGCACCCGTTGGGCCGCGCTGTGCCTGTCCGTCACGCTGGCGGCGGCGCTGTTCGCCGTCGTCCCGGCGGCCCTGCGGGGCTAGTGCCGGGCCCGCGACGCCGGGCGCAACCGCGAGGGCCCGCTACGCCGGTGGCGGCGCAGCGGGCCCTCGCGGTGTCCGCAGGGGTCAGTGGTGGCCGTGGCCGCTGCTGATCTCCTGGTGCTCCTCGGCGGTGGGCTTGGCGATCTGGCTGCCCTCGCCGTAGAAGCCGCGGGACAGCTTGGCCCTGGCCCGGGTGAACAGTCCGGCCTTGCGGGCCACTCCGTTCTCGTCCACCTCGGGCGCGAGTTCCACCTGTTGCGGTTGGTCATGCGCCGTGAGGGTGTACATCCGGCCCGGCGGGAGCGGGGCGTGCACCTCGACGTACTCGCCGTGCTGGAGCCGGTTGATGACGCCGGTCTCCCGGCCGTGCAGCACCTTCTCCTTGTCGCGCCGCTGCAGGCCCAGGCACCACCGCTTGGTGATCACGAAGACGATCACCGGCAGGGCGAAGAAGCCGGTGCGCACCGCGTAGGTGATCGCGTTGATCGACAGGTGGAAGTGGGTGGCGAGCAGGTCGTTGCCGCCGCCGGCCAGCAGGATCAGGTAGAGGCTGATCCAGGCCGCGCCGAAGGCCGTGCGCACCGGCGCGTTGCGCGGGCGCTGGGCGATGTGGTGCTCGCCGCGGTCCCCGGTGACCCAGGCCTCCAGGAACGGGTAGCACCAGATGACCAGCAGCACGGTCGGGAAGACCATCAGCGGGATGAACACCCCGAGGTTCAGGGTGTGGCCGCCCCAGACGCTGATCTCCCAGCCGGGCATCACGCGGATCAGTCCCTCGGAGAAGCCCATGTACCAGTCCGGCTGGGCGTCGGTGGACACCTGGTCGGGCCGGTAGGGGCCGTACAGCCAGATCGGGTTGACGGTGGCGATCGCCGACATGAACGCGACCACGCCGAAGACCAGGAAGAAGAAGCCGCCCGCCTTGGCCGTGTAGACCGGCAGCAGCGGCATGCCGACCACGTTCTCGTTGGTCCGGCCGGGCCCCGCGAAGTGGGTGTGCTTGTGGTAGAAGACCAGGATCAGGTGCGCCGCGAGCAGGCCCAGCATGACCCCAGGGATCAGCAGGATGTGCACGGTGAACAGCCGCGGAATGATGTCCGTGCCGGGGAACTCCCCGCCGAAGATGAAGAATTGCAGGTACGTGCCGACGATCGGCACGGCCAGCACCGCGCCCTCCATGAACCGGATGCCGGTGCCGGAGAGCAGGTCGTCCGGCAGCGAGTAGCCCATGAAGCCGTCGAACATGCCGAGGAAGAGCAGCAGCGCGCCGAAGATCCAGTTGATCTCGCGGGGCTTGCGGAACGCGCCGGTGAAGAAGACGCGCATCATGTGCGTGAGCATCGCGGCGATGAAGACGATCGCCGCCCAGTGGTGGATCTGGCGCATCAGCAGGCCGCCGCGGACGTCGAAGCTGATGTTGATCGTGGAGGCGTAGGCCTGCGACATCTGGATGCCCTTGAGGGGGACGTACGCGCCGTCGTAGACGACCTCGCCCATGCTCGGATTGAAGAACAGGGTCAGCCAGACGCCGGTCAGGATGATGATGACGAAGGTGTAGAGCGCGATCTCGCCCAGCATGAAGGACCAGTGGTCCGGGAAGATCTTGCGCAGGTTGGCCTTGGCCAGGGAATAGATGCCGAGGCGGCCGTCGGCCCAGTCGGCCAGGGCCTCGGCCTTGTTCGCGGGCTTGGCGCGTGAGCTGGTCACCGGTCCCGGCTGCGACTGCTGGTCGGTTCTCACGACGGGCTCCCCGGCGTTCTCGGCGTGCCGTGCTGGAGGCCCGCCGGCGGAAACGCCGGCCGGCGAAGTGTTGTGATCATGGGACCTCTCGATACGGGCCCGCCGGCTGGACCGGCACGCGGAGGCGGTGACCCGCTGGACCCGTTGCTCAGGGTGATGGGGCGCTTACTCTGTCATGCTGTCGGCAGGGGGCCGACTGTGCACGTCCATCGGCCCGTCCGGCCGCTCGTGTCGAGCCGGACGGGGGGTTCTGACGTCCGTTCGGCCGCCCGGACGGGCGGTGGTGCTGCGGCCGGGTGCCGCTGAATCGTTTCGGCGCGCGCCGCGTCCGGAGGTCGCGTGACCCCGGCCCTACGCTGCGCCAATGGTGGATCACCCTGAACTCTTCGAGGACGTCACCGCGGCCCTCGCCCGCGCCGGGTTCGACACCGCACCGGGCCCGTCCCGACTGCGGATCGGCCGTCGCCGGGAGGGGGTGGCGGTCGGCTGGGCACCGGGGGAGGGGTCGGACGGGCCGCCCTCCCGGGGAGCGCGAGAGGCGGTCAGCGGCGCGGCCGCCGTCGTGCTGCGCGAGTGCGGCTATCGGGTCGCCGAGACGGACGACGGCGAGCTGCTGGTGACGCCCGCCGCCGAACCGGTGGCGGTGGCGGCGGAGCCGGGGGTGGCGCCCGAGCAGTGGTGGGGGTAGCTCCTTCCCCGCGGCGGAGGACCGCCGGGCCGGCGGGCCGCTTGGCAACCCTCATACCGAACCCTTACCTGAACGGGGGGTGCAGTTGACCACGGCGGCTCTAAGGTTTGCCTAAGCTAAGCCGAAGCGCCCTGGGCCACCGTGTCCGGGGCGTTCGGCTGTGCCGCTCCGCCGTCACCCGCGGCGGGCCGCAGAGACCAGGTACGACCCGGGGTGACCGGGGGAGGAGCCCGCTGCATGTGGGATGAGGCGTTTCCCAGCTTTCTGATCGGGCTACGCGAAGGCCTGGAAGCCGGACTGATCGTGTCGATCCTGGTCGCCACGCTCGTCCGGTTCGGCCAGAAGGCCCGGTTGCCGCAGGTGTGGACCGGCGTCGCGGCGGCCATCGCGCTCAGCCTGAGCTTCGGCGCGGTGCTCACCTTCACCGCCGCCAACCTCTCCGGCCACGCCCAGGAGGCGTTCGGCGGGGTGCTGAGCCTGATCGCGGTCGGCTTCGTCACCGCGATGGTGTTCTGGATGCGGCGCTCGGCGCGCACCCTCTCCGCCGAGCTGAAGGAGAAGGTCCAGGCCTCGCTGGCGATGGGCGCCGGGGCGCTGGTGCTCACCAGCTTCCTCGCCGTCGGCCGCGAAGGCCTGGAGACCTCCCTCTTCCTGTGGACCAACGTGCGCACCGCCGGGGAGTCCACCGGGCCGCTGATCGGCGCGGCCGTCGGGCTGGTGCTCTCGGTCGGACTCTGCTGGGGCCTGTACCGGCGCGCGCTGAAGATGAACCTCACCCGGTTCTTCACCATCACCGGCGCCGGCCTGATCGTGGTCGCGGCGGGTGTGCTCGGCTACGGCCTGCGCGACCTGCAGGAGTCCGGACTGGTCGGCGGCGCCGGCTCGTACGCCGTCGACCTGAGCGCCCATCTGGACGCCTCCTCCTGGTACGCCACGCTGGTGCAGGGCACTCTCAACCTGACCGTCACCATGACGGTCCTGCAGGTCGTCGGCTACCTCGTCTACCTGTGCATCGTGATGACGCTGTTCGTCGAGGGCGTCCGCGGCGGCAAGGCCGCTCCGGCCGCCGGGAAGACGGCGACGGCGGCGAAGGCGGCGACGGCGGCGACGGCGGAGCAGGCCGAGCCGGGCGGGCCGGCCGAGCCGGTCCGCTCCGGGCGGCCGCGCTGGGTCCTGCCGACCGCGCTGGTCGCGGTGCCGGTCGTGGTGGCCGGGGCCGTGATCGCGGTCAGCGGCGGCAAGCAGGACAGCGCGGCCACCGTCTCCGTCTCCGAGCAGGAGTGCGGCAAGGGCTTCAGCACCCCGGTGCCCGGCCAGCAGGTGTTCCAGATGCACAACACCGGCGACAAGGTCTCCGAGGTCTACCTGGTCAACCCGGCCAGCGGCGCCGTCTACGGCGAGATCGAGGGCCTGGCCCCCGGCACCACCCGCGCGCTGACCGCGACCATAGGCTCCGGCGACTACGCCTGGCGCTGCGTGCCCACCGGCGGCAAGTCCGTCACCTCGGCCTCCGTGCACGTCACCGGCGGCGGCGAGGTCAAGGCCGTCAAGCCGGTCGCCGAGGACGACCTCAAGGGCCCGCTCGACACCTACAAGGACTACGTCAACAAGGGCCTGGCGAACCTGCTGACCCAGACCCAGAAGCTCCAGGCCGACGTCCACGGCGGCGACCTCGCCACCGCCAGGGCCGACTGGCTCACCGCCCACCTCCAGTACGCCTCGCTCGGCGCCGCCTACGGCACCTTCGCCGACCTCGACGGCAAGATCGACGGCCGCCCCGACGGGCTCGCCGACAAGGTCCAGGACAAGGACTTCACCGGCTTCCTGCGCCTGGAGTACGGCCTCTGGCACGGCCAGTCCGCCGCCGACCTGATGCCCGTCGCCGACCAGCTGACCGCCGACGTCGCCAAGCTGGGGCAGGACTTCCCCGGCCAGGACTTCGACCCCGGCGACCTCCCGCTGCGCGCCCACGAGATCCTGGAGAACACCCTCCAGTTCGAGCTGACCGGCGACACCGACCAGGGCAGCGGCACCAACCTGGCCACCACCCAGGCCAACCTGGCCGGCACCCAGGAACTGCTGACCGTCCTGCAGCCGCTGCTCGACGAGCGTGATCCGCAGCTGCTCACCCGGGTCAACGCCGGGATGAAGCGGGTCGGCGACCTGGTCGCCGCCGCCCACGGGCCCGCGGGCTGGACCCCGCTGGAGCAGCTCCCCGCCGATGCCCGCCGCCAGCTCGACGGCGCCACCGGCGAACTGCTCGAAGACCTCGCCCCCGTCCCCGCCCTGCTCGAGATCCGGAAGGCCGCCTGATGACCGACCACACCGCTGCCACCGGAGGCTCCTGCCCGTTCCCGCACGCCGCGGCGCCCGCCCCGGCCGCCGCCGAGGGCGGCTGCCCGGCCGGCCCGGCCCGCCGCAGCTTCGTCCGGGCCGCGCTCGGCGCCGGCGCCGGTGCCGCCGTGATCGCCGGCGGGGCCTTCACCCTGGCCGCCGACCCGGCCGCCGCGGGGGACGACCACCAGGCGAAGAGCGGGGCCGTCCCGTTCCACGGTGACCACCAGGCCGGCGTCACCACCCCGGCCCCGGGCTACGCGGCCTTCATCTCCTGTCAGGTGATCGCCCAGGACCGCAAGGGGCTGGAGGACCTCCTCCGGACCCTGACCGAGCGCATCCGCTTCCTCACCGCCGGCGGCACCCCGCCCGACCTCGGCGTCGGCGCCCCGCCCGCCGACAGCGGCATCCTCGGCCCCACCGTGCCCACCGACAACCTGACCGTCACGGTCGGCGTCGGCGCCTCGCTGTTCGACGACCGGTACGGGCTGGCCAAGGCCAAGCCGACCAAGCTGGCCCCGATGAAGACCTTCCCCAACGACAACCTGCAGGCCGCCGAACTCCACGGCGACCTCTCGCTGCAGATATGCGCCGACCGGCAGGACACCGTGCTGCACGCGCTGCGCGACATCACCCGGCACACCCGCGGTGCGATGCAGATCCTCTGGCGGATCGACGGCTTCCAGAACCAGTCCCGCCCGGACGGCGCCCAGCGCAACCTGCTCGGCTTCAAGGACGGCATCGTCAATCCGGACACCACCTCCGCCCGCGAGATGGACCGGCTGATCTGGGTCACCGACGGGATCGGCGAGCCCGCCTGGGCCACCGGCGGCAGCTACCAGGTGATCCGGATCATCCGGATGCTGATCGAGTTCTGGGACCGCGTCACTCTCGCCGAGCAGGAGAAGATGTTCGGCCGCCGCCGCGACACCGGCGCCCCGCTGGACGGCCACCAGGAGACCGACGCGCCGGACTACGGCAAGGACCCGGACGGCAAGGCGATCCCGCTCAAGGCGCACATCCGGCTCGCCAACCCGCGCACCGCCGACACCGACAGCTCGCGCATCCTGCGTCGCGGCTTCAACTACGACCGGGGTGTCGACAAGGCCGGCAACCTGGAGATGGGCCTGGTGTTCTGCTGCTACCAGCAGGACGTGGTGCGGCAGTTCGAGGCCACCCAGACCCGGCTCATCGACGAGCCGCTGGTCGACTACATCTCGCCGACCGGCGGCGGCTACTTCTTCGTCCTGCCGGGCGTGCAGGACAACGCCGACTGGCTCGGACGGGGGCTGCTCGCGGCGGTGTGACGCCGGCGGGTGTGACGCCGACCGAGGTGACAGCGGGTCCCGGTGCCGGGTGCACCGGGGCCCGTCGGCGTCGCGGGTCAGGAACCGAGGGTGAAGCCGATCACCGCGCCGCCGCCGTCCCGGTTGGCGGCGAAGGCCGAGCCGCCGTGCGAGCGGGCGACCTCGTACACGATGGCCAGGCCAAGCCCCGAACCGGGCAGGCTGCGCGCGGCGGTGGCCCGGTAGAAGCGGTCGAAGACCCGGGCGAGGTCGGCCTCGTCGATCCCCGGCCCGCAGTCGCGCACCTCGACCCGGCGGCCGCGCACCACCACCTCGATCGGGGCCGTCCCGGCCGGGTCGAACTTGGCGGCGTTGTCCAGCAAGTTGCCCACCGCCCGGGCGAGTGCGTCCGGGCGGGCGGTGACCACGGTGTCGTCGGCGTCCACGGTGATCTCCCGGCCGCTGCGCCGCCGGGCCTGCGCGGCGGCCTCGCGGACCAGCTCGGCCAGCACCAGCTCGGTCGGCTGCTCGTCCGCCTTCCGCTCCGCGGCGAGGGACACCAGCTCCTCCACCAGCAGCGTCAACTCCCGGGCTTCCTCGGCCAGATCGGCCATCAGCGCGGTCTGTTCGGCGGGCGGCAGGCGGTCCAGGCTGGGCAGCACCGACAGGTTGGTGCGCAGGCTGGTCAGCGGGGTGCGCAGCTCGTGCCCGGCGTCCTGGACGAGCCGGCGCTGGTTCTCCTTGGCCGTGGCGAGCCGGCCCAGCATCCGGTCGAAGGCCCGGCCGAGCCGGCCGACCTCGTCCGTCCCGGCGGCCGGCACCGGGACGTCCAACCGCCCGCTGGCGGCGACCAGTTCGGCCGCGTCGGTGAGCCGGACCAGTCGGCCGGTGATCCGCCGGGCGAGCAGCCAGCCGGCCCCGCCCGCGAGCACCGCGACCGCCGCCACCGAGGCCGCCGTCCGGAGTCGGAGCGTCGCCAGCAAGTGTTCGGTGGGGCCGAGCTGCTGGGCGATCTGGACCGCACCGCGGCCACCGCCGAGCGCGATCACCGCCACCCGGTAGGTGTCGCCGCGCACGTGCCGCAGCCCGGTCGAGGTCCGCCCGGGGGCGTCGGAGCGGGCGAGGACGCGGTCGTCCGGGGTCGGCAGGAGGTCGATCCGGACGGTACCGGGCAGCAGCTCCCCGTCGGGGCCGAGGGCCTGCGAGGTGACCCGGATCGGGCGCAGCAGCTCCTCGCTCAGGCCGCCCGTGCCGTTGAAGTCGCCGGGGAACAGGTTCTCCCGGCCGACCTGCTGGTGCACCGCCTGGACGGCCGCGGTGAAGTCGGCGGCCTCGTCGTCCCGGATCAGCCGGGCGGCGGAGTGGTAGCCGAGCGCGCCGATCAGTACCGCGACCAGGGCGGCCATCGCGGCGAAGGCCAGCGAGACGGTGGTGCGCAGACCCGGGCGCGGCCACAACAGCCGCGGCCGCCGCAGCGGCCACAGCCGGGCCGGGCCGGTCACGACTCGCGCAGCGTGTAGCCGACGCCGCGGACGGTGTGGATCAGCGGCGTGAGGCCGGGCCGGTCCAGCTTGCGGCGCAGGTAGCCGATGAACACCGCGAGGTTCTTCGAGCCGGGGCCGAAGTCGTAGCCCCAGATCTGCTCGTAGACCGTGGCCTGGTCGAGCACCGCGCCCGCGTGCCGGGTCAGCAGCTCCAGCAGGTCGAACTCGGTGCGGGACAGTTCCAGCTCCCGCCCGGCCCGCCAGGCCCGGCGGGCGTGCGGTTCGACCCGCAGGTCGGCCACGGTGAGGACGTCCGCGGCGGGCCCGGGCGGGTTGCGGCGCAGCAGGGCGCGCAGGCGGGCGAACAGCTCGTCCACGTCGAAGGGCTTGACCAGGTAGTCGTCGGCCCCGGCGTCGAGGCCGGCGATCCGGTCCGGGACCTCGACCCGGGCGGTGAGCATCAGGACCGGGGTGCGGTCGCCCTCGGCGCGCAGGCGGCGGCAGACCTCCAGGCCGTCCGGGCCGGGCATCATCACGTCCAGGACCAGGAGGTCCGGGCGCTGCTCGCCGAGGACGGCCAGGGTCTGGGCGCCGTCCGCGGCGGTGCTCACCCGGTACCCCTCCAGCTGGAGGGCGCGGCTGAGGGAGTCGCGGATGGCCCGGTCGTCCTCGGCGATCAGCACGGTGTGGGTCATGGCTCCGATTCTCCCTGGCGTGCCCACGACGGTTTCCGGCGGGTCAGGGATTGGCCGGGGCGGGCCGGGGACGGCGTAGCGGCGGGCGGGTGTCCGGGCGGTGGGCGCGCGGGCGCGCGGCTCCGGCGGGGCGAGGAGCTGAACGCCGGCGCCGAGGAACCCGGTGTGCGCGGGGTCGGGCGACTCGGTCGGCGGCACCGCCCGGATCCGGCCGTCCGGCTCGGGGCACGGCCTGCCCCGCCCGCTCGACCAGGGCCTCTCCCGGCCGACTTCCGCCGGGTCATGCGGGGGCGTACGGTGGCCACACGGTGGCGTGTCCGCCGGGCGTGCCGCCGGGTCCATGTCGGCACGCCCCTGCCGGAGGCCGCGATGGCAGACCGGATGGCTTTCCTCACCACCGCGCGCGCGGAGCGCGAGCGGCGGGACGCGCAGGAGCGGCTGGGGGACTGGCGGGAGGTGTACCGCCCGGGGGCGCTGCTGCCGGTCGTGGGCGGGCAGGCGGGCCGGTGCATGGACTGCGGCCTGCCGTTCTGCCACAGCGCCTGCCCGCTGGGGAACCTGGTGCCGGAGTGGAACCGGCTGGTGGCGGATGCCGACTGGCGGGCCGCGGCCGCCCGGCTGCTGGCGACCAACAACTTCCCCGAGTTCACCGGGCGGCTCTGCCCGGCGCCCTGCGAGAGCGCGTGCGTGCTGGCGATCGACGGCGCGGCGGTGACGATCAAGAACGTCGAGCTGGCGATCACCGACCGGGCCTGGGAGCAGGGCTGGGACCTGCCGCAGCCGCCCGAGCGGGCCGACGGGCGGCGGGTGGCGGTGGTCGGCTCGGGCCCGGCCGGACTGGCCGCCGCGCAGCAGCTGACCCGGGCCGGGTACGCCACCACGGTCTACGAGCGGGCCGACCGGCCCGGCGGGCTGCTGCGCTACGGGATCCCGCCGTTCCGACTGGAGAAGCACCGGCTGGACCGGCGACTGGACCAGATGCGGGCCGAGGGCACCGCCTTCCGCACCGGGGTGTGCGTCGGCCGAGACGTCGCGGCCGGGGAACTGCGGGCCGGGTGCGACGCGCTGGTGGTGGCGGTCGGCGCGGCCGCCTGCCGGGAGCTGCCGGTGCCCGGGCGCGGGCTGTCCGGGGTGCACCAGGCGATCGACTACCTGACCTGGGCGAACCGGGTGGACGAGGGCGACCTCGCGGCCCCGTCGGTGTCCGCCGAGGGGCGGCACGTGGTGATCGTCGGCGGCGGGGACACCGCGGCGGACTGCCTGGGGACGGCGCTGCGCCAGGGCGCGGCGTCCGTCACCCAGCTCGACATCAACCCGCGCCCGCCCGCCGGCCGCGCGCCCGGGCAGCCCTGGCCGGTCCACCCGAAGGTGTACCGGGAGACCACCTCGCACGAGGAGGCGGGAGCCGCGGAAGCCGGGCCCCGGGTGTTCGCGGCGACCACGGTCGGCTTCCAGCCCGGCCCGGACGGCCGACTGGCCGCCGTCGGCTTCGCCGAGGCCGAACCGGCCGACCGCAGCCCCCGGGCCGGCACCGAGCGGAGCATCCCGGCGGAGCTGGTGCTGCTCGCACTGGGCTTCACCGGACCGGAGCCGGACCAGGGGCTGATCACCCAGCTCGGCCTCGCCACCGGCCCGGACGGGGCCCTGGCCAGGGACGACGGCTTCGCCACCGACGCCCCGGGCGTCTTCGTCGCCGGGGACGCCGGGCGCGGGCAGTCGCTGATCGTGTGGGCGATCGCCGAGGGGCGGGCGGCGGCCGCGGCGGTGGACCGCTACCTGCGCGGCGACACCGAACTCCCGGCGCCGATCGGGGCGTCGGCACGGGCACTCACGCTCTGAGGCGCCGGGGGCAGGCGGTCAACCCGGTGGCGTCGAGCGGGCGTGTCCGCCGCGGCGAGGGCGCTCGGGCGGGCCCGGCAGCCGTACCGCACCTCCGCACAACCCGGCGCGCCCCGCGAGCCGTTCGGTCCCGATGCGTCCCCGGAGTGGTCCCGGGTAGGGCCCGGGGCAGGCCGGCAGTGGGTCAGAGCAGCGGCAGGCGGCGGAGGAAGACGTCGGTGACGTGGTTGGTGTCGCCGCGGACGAGGGTGCCGTCCGCGGAGGTGAACAGCACCGAGGTGCCGAGGGCGTCGACGAACGGCAGGTCCGAGCTGCCCGCGGTCTGCGAGCCGTCCGGCGCCACGCTGACCCGCTCGGTGCGGCCGGTCCACAGGTCGCGCCGGAAGACGTCCTGGGCGTTGTTGGTGTCCCCGGGCACCAGGTTCTCGGCGGTGGAGCTGAAGTAGACCCAGCGGGCGTCGGCGGTGATCTGCCCGTCGTAGGAGTCGCCGGTGGTCGTGGTCCCGGGGAGCCCGACGCTGACCAGGGTCTCGGTGCCCGCCGCCAGATCGCGGACGTAGACCTCGAAGTGGTGCGCCCAGGGGCCGTCGCCGTGCGAGACCAGGGCGGAGTAGACGGCGTACCGGCCGTCGGCGCTGAGCGCGGGGGAGGCCGCCCCGCGGTAGCCACCGGCTCCGTCGGTGCTGGCCAGGACGGTCTCCCCGGCGCGCAGGTCGCGGACGTAGAAGGGGTAGAAGCGGGGCTTGAGGATCGAGGGCCGGCCGTCGTGCCGGAAGGAGTCGCGGACGAACTCCTCGTCGGAGACGCCGTCGAGCTCGGCGGCGGCCTCGGCGGCGAGGGCGCCCGGCTTACCGCTGCCGATGATGTTGGTGGCCTTGGAGATGAAGCCGACCGAGCCGCCGTCGGCGCTGATCACCGGCTCGGCGGAGGAGGCGTTCGCCTCGGTGCCGTCCGCGCCGATGCTGGCCACCCGGGTCTCGCCGGTCCAGCGGTCGGTGACGTAGATGTTGCCGCCCGTCCAGGTGACCGTGCCGGGGGCCAGGTCGGAGCGGTTGGACTGGTAGGCGACGTACCGGCCGTCCCAGCTGAGCGACGGATGGGCGGACTGCCGGCCCTCCTGCGTCCGGGCCGGATCGTGGCCGGTGGACACCAGCTCGGTGGTCCCGGTCCAGCGGTCGTGGACGTAGACGTCCTCGAAGCCGAGGTTCGCGCCGGGGGTGAGGTTGGTGGCGTAGGAACTGAACGCCACGTAGCGGCCGTTGCCGCTGATCGCGGCGTCGTAGGAGCCGTCGGCAGCCTGGGCGCCGTTCGGACCGGTGTCGACCCGTTCGGTCCGGCCGGTCCACAGGTCGCGGACGAAGACGTCGGACTTGCCGTTGGTGTCGCCGGGCACCAGGTTGGCGGCCTCCGAGGTGAGGACGGCGAAGCGGCCGGCGGCGCTCAGGCCGGCGCCCTGCGAGTGTCCGTCGGGCTGCGCCTGGTCGAGCCCGACGGACACCCGCTCGGTGCGGCCGCGCGGCACGTCCGCCTGGGCGGGCGTCGCGACCGTGGCGGCGGCCAGCGCGGCCGCCGCCAGCGCGCCGGCCGCGCGCAGCAGTCGTGGTACGGAACGTGTGCGGGTCATCCGGTCCCTCCCCTGGGTTCCGCCGGGCCGCGTCGAACTCCCCGGCGGCCGGCTCGGGGTGAGCCAACCGCCGGGAGCGGCGGGCGGTCAACGGTGGCCGCCCGGGAGCGGCGGAATCGCGTCACCGGGGGAGCGGGGGATGGATCGGGTACGGACGGCCTTTGCTAGGGTCTGTCCGGTCGATCTTGTCGAGCCCGCGACGTCGGGCATCCGCCCCCGGTCTCCGGCCGGAGGTACCCCCGGCCGGGTGCCCGACGCCGCGGGCTGATCCGACCGGATCGGCCGGACCGGCCCTGGCATCCGGCGGCAGAGGCGTTGAACGGGAGGGGTGGCAGGTGGAAGGCGGCCAGCAGACGGACGAGTCGGTCGAGGTCCGCTACACGCCGACGGCCGCGGACTTCCGGGCGGCCTTCGCGGCCCGGGCCCGGGGTACGGCGGCGGGGCGCCGGGCCCGGAAGGCGAGGTACCTGATCGCCGCCTGTGCCGCGGCCGGCGCGGTGGTGACCTCGGTCGCCGACCGGACCGTCGGGCCGCCGGCCCTGGTGATGCTCGCGGTCGCGCTGCTGCTGGTCGGACTGCCCTGGCTGCAACTGCGTCAGGTACGGCGGCTCGCGGCGGACAAGGGAGAGTTCCGGATCGTCCTCGGCGAGGCCGGGGTGACCGTCACCACCGCGCTGTCGAGCACCGAACTCGCCTGGCGGGAGCTGCCGCACTACCTGGAGACGCCCGAGCTGTTCGTCCTGCTGGGTGGGGACGAGGAGACGTACGTGCTGGCTCTGCTGCCCAAGCGGGGCACCGCCGACCCGGGCCGGCTCGGCGAGTTGATCGCCCGGCGTGCCACGGTGCCCGTCCGGTCCTGAGGCGGACGGTACCGGGTTGCATGGTGCCGGGGCGGGCGTTCACGGAGCGGGTTCCTGGGCATGCCGGTCGTAGCGCCAGAGCGCGGGCAGCGCGGCCGACAGGCCGGCGGACCCGGCGAGGCAGAGCAGGCCGCCGGTGCGCAGTGCGACGCGGACGCCCTGCCGGGCGGCGAGGCCGCCGGCCCGCAGGTCCCCGAGGGCGGGCCCGGCGGAGCCGATCAGCATTTCCAACCCGGCGGCGCGGCCCCGGAGTTCGTCCGGAATGGACTGGTTCCAGATGGCGCTGCGGAAGGTGTCGCCGATCTGGTGGGCGGCGCCCGCGACGAGCAGGCAGAGCAGGACGGTCCACAGGCCGGGGGCGACCGAGGCGGCCGCCGTCGCCGCGCTGACGACGGCCGCGGAGAGCAGCACCAGCCGCCCGTGCCGGTGCACCCGCTCGGTCCAGCCGCCGGTGGCGGCCGCGAGCAGGCCGCCCGCCGCGGCGGCCGAGTAGAGCAGGCCGAGCGCCCACTGCGCGTCCAACTCCGTGGCGAGGAACGGGAACAGCGCGGTCGGCAGGGCGCAGACGGTGGCCGCGAGATCCGCGAGGTAGGTACCGAGCAGGTCGGGTCTGCGCGCCGCGTACCGGGCGCCGTCGACGAACTCCCGCAGCCTCGGCGCCTCGGCGTCCCGTTGCGAGGGGACGGGCCGGACCCGGGTGAGCAGGGCGATCGGGAGCAGGAAGGTGCCGAGGTCGACCGGGTACGCCGCGGGGACGCCGGCCGTCGCGATGAGCACCCCGGCGGCGGCCGGTCCGGCCGGCCCGGCGATGCTCCAGCGCAGCGAGAGCAGGGCGCCCGCCGCCACCAGCTGGCCGTGCGGCACGAGCCGGGGGATCATCGCCTCCGCGGAGGGCTGCTGGAGGCCCTGCAGCGCCGCCGCGAGCCCGGCGGCGGCGTAGAGCGGCCAGAGCGGGGGGGCGAGCAGGGCGTTGGCGAGCAGCAGGGCGCTGAGCGCGGCGAGCGCGAGTTCGGTGACCAGGGCGACGGTGCGGAGGTCGACACGGTCGGCGAGGACGCCGCCGTAGAGGCCGAACAGGATGGTCGGGAGGAGTTCGACCGCGCCGACCGCGCCCACGGCCAGTGGTGAGCCGGTGAGGTCGGCGATCTGCAGCGGGATCGCCGTCATGGTGAGGACCGAGCCGACCAGGGTGACCGTGCCGGCGGTCCAGGTGAGGCGGAAGTCGCGGGAGGACCGCCGGGGCGCGGTGTTCGGCAGCAGCCGGGACCGGAAGCGGTCCGTTCCGGAGGTCATGGGGGCGTTCCTCGCCGAGGCCTTCCGGGCCGCCGGCGCCCCCGTCGTCGCGGTGCGGGGCGAACGCCCGAACGTCGCCGAACAGCCGCCCGGGAGCGACCTCCTGCCCACGGCCCGGGCGGCTTCGGCGTTGGGTGCGTGGTCGTCGATGGGGAGGCAGTCGGCCGGGCTGGTGCCCAGGGCGGCGCAGGTGGTCCCCGGTGCGACCGCAGGGGCGCGGTCCGTCCCTTCCACTGTCGACGGCGCGGGCGGGGCGGCGTCAAGAGGCCGTCCCGGCCCGTCCGCGGCGGCGGCCTGTCAGGCCATCCAGAAGAAGACGGCCGTCATCCGCCGCTCCGGCAGCTCGGCGCCGTAGTAGGTCGTCGCGCTGTGGATGAGGTTGGCGTGGTAGAGCAGCAGCTGGTTGTAGCGGTTGGGGACGCGGACGTCCTCGGTGAAGTGGTCGGCGGGCACGTGCCGGGTGCCGAGCGCCTCGACCAGGTTGTTGTGCGGCGCGTTGACCAGGTTGCCGCCGAGGCGTCCGCCGGGGAACTGCTGGCGGTAGAAGCTGGTGCCGGCGTCCTTCGGCGCGCCCGGGCTGAGGTAGAGCACGGCGGCGTAGCGGCAGAGGGCGCGGGAGTCGGTGTGCGGGCGGGAATCCGACTCCCCGGCGCCGACGACCTGGACGCAGTTGTGGTTCAGCGTGCCACCGCCCGGGGTGCTCTGGACCCAGAGCCGGGAGGCGCCGGTCGCCTTGCGGACCAGGGCCTCGACGCGGGTCAGCTCGTCGGGCTCCAGGCCGGGCATGGTGCGCAGGCCGGGCCAGGCCTCGGGACGGTACGGGTAGCCCTCGGTCCAGTCGCCGCGGGCCAGGCAGCGCTCGCGGACGGCGTCCGGGTCGGGGAGGACGTTGTCCAGGACCCAGAAGTCGCGGCCACGGGTGGGTTTGCGGTAGGGCAGGACCGGCAGGGCGGTGGACCTGATGGGCTGTGAGGGCATGGGCCGACGATAGGGGCGGCGGTCGTCAACCTTCTGCCGTGAGCAGGTCAACCTTTCGTCAAGTGCTGCCCATGGGCGGGGCGTTTCCCGCCGCAGGTCAGGGGCTTGGCCGGACGGCGTAGGTGCCCAGGGCGCCCTCCAGTCGGTCGAAGGCCCGGACGGCCGAGGGTCGGACCGCCGCCGTGATGGCGGCGGCCTCCTCGCCGGCCAGGAGGCGGCGGAACACCTCGGTGAACACCGCACGGTCGACGGCGGCGAGCAGGCCGGCGGCCACCCGGCTCTCGAAATCGACCGGCGGGTCGAGCGGCGGGCGGGTCGGCGGGTCGGTCGGCGGGTCGAGCGGCAGGTCGGCGGGCAGGTCGTCCTCGGGGCCGGTCGAGGCGGTGACCGGTGCGCCGGCTTCGGCGAGGGCCTCGGCGAGGGCGGTCTCGCTCTGCTCGTGCAGTTCGCGCAGCCGGGCGACCAGGGCGGGGCTGTCGGCGACGGTGCGGGCGAAGGCCTGGTCGGAGAATCCGAGCCGCGGGTCGTGCCGGTCGAGGCCGGCCAGGCAGTCGCGGCGGAGTGCGGTGAGGGCGGATTCGCCGGCCGCGCGCTCGGTGACTGCCCGGGCGAGCCTGCCGACGATCTCCTCGTGCAGGTCGAGGAGGAGGTCCTCCTTGCGCGGGAAGTGGTTGGTGACGGTCATCTTGGCGACCCCGGCGGCGGCCGCGACCTCGGCGATGGTGGTGCGGTCGAAGCCCTGCTCGATGAAGAGCCTGGTCGCGGCGTGCGAGATCGCCTCGCGGGTGCGGCGCTTGTTGAGCTCGCGCAGGTTCGGAGTGGTCCCGGTTTCCGTCATGGGGGCAGCGTAGCGCAGTTCGGTGGGTCGGTCACAGAAAATAGGCTTGACCTAATCTCTGGGTTCGTCCTAAGTTTCTTCCGGGTGGTCGGGGCGGCCGCCGAAGGGACGACCAGGGGAGGGCGCATGACCACATCGGTCACCGGAAAGCGCAGGGTGACGACGGCTCGGGCAGCCGGGGCGGGGCGTACGGGCTCTCCACGATCGGTGCAGGCGGCTCGGCCGGCGCGGGCGGACTCGTGGCGGTGGTGGTGGGAGCGGCGCTGCTGGCGGCGTACGTCGGGCACGCGCTGCGGGTCGGCCGGGGCGGTCGCCGGGCCCCGCTGATCGAGCTGGGGCTGTTCGCCCGGCGCGGCTTCGCGGTCGCCACGGCCAACTCCTTCCTGCAGGGCGCCACCCTCTACGGCTCGATGTTCCTGGTGCCGCTCTACTACCAGCAGGTCGAACACGCCGGGGCGGTCGAGGCCGGGCTGTTGCTCGCGCCGCAGGCGCTCGGCACGGCCGTCACCTCGCTGCTGGGCAGCCGAATAGCCGACCGGGTCGCGCCGCGCCCGCTGATCCTGCTCGGCATCGCCTGCTCGCTGGTCGGAACGCTCGCCTTCACCAGGTGCGGCACGGCCGGAGGCCCGGCGGACTGGCTGCTCGTCGCCTCGCTGGCGCTGCGCGGCGCGGGCATGGGGATCGTCCTGATCCCCGGCATGGCGGCGGTGTACGGGAGCGTCGAGAGGGCGCAGGTGCCGGCCGCCGCCAGCGCGGTCAACGTCCTCAACCGGCTCGGCGGGGCGCTCGGCACGGCCGTGCTGACGCTGGCGCTCCAGCAGGCGCAGGCCGGTCGGCCGGGCCACCCTGCCGCGGCCTTCGGGGAGACGTTCTGGTGGGTGCTCGCCCTGTCCGCGCTCGCCATCGCACCGGCCCTGCTCTGCCCGGGCTCCCGTAAGCCCGCCTGACCAGTAACCCTTACCGACCGGTCATCAACCGACCACCATCCACGGAGGAACCATGTTCACCCAGCACCCCGGCGGACTCCGCCTGCTCAGCGTCCACGCCCACCCCGACGATGAGTCCAGCAAGGGCGCGGCCACGCTGGCCCGGTACGCCGCCGAAGGGGTGGACGTCCTGGTTGCCACCTGCACCGGCGGCGAGCGCGGCTCGGTACTCAACCCGGCGCTGGACCGGCCCGAGGTGCGGGCGGACCTCACCCGGATCCGGCGCGAGGAGATGGCAGCGGCCCGCGACATCCTGGGCGTGCGCCAGCAGTTCCTCGGCTTCGTCGACTCCGGAATGCCGGGGCCGGAGGAGCCGCTGCCGGAGGGCTGCTTCGCCGCCCAGCCGGTGGCGGTCGCCGCGGCGCCGCTGGTCGCCCTGATCCGGCAGTTCCGCCCGCAGGTGGTGGTCACCTACGACGAGACCGGCGGGTACCCGCACCCGGATCATGTGATGACCCACCAGGTCACGGTCGAGGCCGTCGAGGCCGCGGCCGACCCGGACCGCCACGCCGAGGCGGGGGAGCCCTGGCAGGTGGCGAAGCTCTACTACCACCTGGCGCTCTCCCGGGCCTGGTTCCAGACCCTGCACGATGCGATGACGGAGCGGGGCGTCGCCTCGGGCATGGGCGAGCTGCTCGCGGGCTGGCCGGACACCCGGCCCGCCCTCGCCACCACCACCCGGGTGGCCTGCGCCGAACAGTTCGCCGTACGGGACGCGGCGATGCTGGCGCACGCCACCCAGGTCGAGCCCGGCGTCGCGTTCATGGCCCACCCGAGGGACATCGAGCGCGAGGTCTGGCCGACCGAGGACTACCACCTCGCCCGGAGCCGGGTGCCGGGTGCGGGCGAGTGGCCCGAGACCGACCTGTTCGCGGGGCTGCGCTCAGGAGAGGAGGACGAATGAACCGTAGGTGGGCCTCCGTCGGCTCAGCACTGGCCGTCGGCGAGCACGAAGTAGCCCGGGCCGGTCTGCTTCAGGGTGTGGGTCACGAAGGTGTTCCAGAGCCCCATGTCCTGGCCTGAGCCGAGGGCGTAGGTCAGGCCGCCGCTCTGGGTGGCCCGACCGGCCCGGACCTGGTTGTAGTTGCTGTCGGTGAAGCACTGCGGAGCGCTGCCGCCGGTGGTCGCCGTCACCGCTGCCGACCGGGCGCCCACCGTGCCCGCCGTGTCGACCGCCGCCACGGTGTAGCCGTACGCGGTGCCGGAGGCGAGCCCGGTGTCGGTGAAGGTCGCGCCGGTCGGGCTGCCGGCCAGGGCGCCGTCCCGGTAGACCCGGTACGAGGTGGCGCCGCTGACGGCCTGCCAGGAGAGCGCGATCGAGCCCTGGTCGACCGGGGTCGCGGTCAGTCCGGCCGGGGCGGGCAGGCCGGGGGTGGTGGGCCCGGTGCCGCCGTCCAGGCCCCAGAACCGCGCGGTGTAGTAGCTGGAGCAGATCGTGTTGAGGAAGTAGCTGCCGGTGGCCCCGCACTGGTCGGTCCCGGTGCCGGGGTTGACCGCCAGCCCGTGGCCCATCCCGGAGATGGTGAACAGCGCCACGACGGGCTGCCCGCCTGCGTCGACGTAGTCCTCCTCGGTGGTGCCGCCCGGCAGGCTCCGGGTACCGGTCGGGCGCTGGCCGACGCCCTGGACGTTCGTCCACTGGTCGCGCAGCTCCGTCGCGTTCACCGGCTTGACCACGGTGTCCGCGCTGCCCTGCCAGATCGCCACCCGGGGCCAGGGTCCGGCGTAACCCGGGTACGCGGCCCGGACCTTGTCGCCCCACTGCGCCGGGGTGAGTCCCTGATCGGCGTTCTGGCAGCCGGAGGCGGCGCCCTGGGCGGTGGCGCAGTGGGCCGGGAGGCCGGAGTCGATCGCCCCGCCGGCGAACACGTCCGGGTAGTCGGCCAGCAGGTCGGCCGCCATCCCGCCGCCGGCCGACAGCCCGGCGACGAACACCCGGTGGCCGTCCGAGCCGTACAGGGCCTTGGCCTTGGCGACCATCTCGACCACCGACTCCGCCTCGCCGGCGCCCCGGGCGTCCTTGGCCGCGTCGAACCAGCTGAAGCAGGAGAGGCTGTTGTTGGTACTGCTGGTCTGGGGGAAGACCACCGCGAAGCCGTACCGGTCGGCGAAGGTGGTCCAACCGGAGTTGCGGTAGTAGTCGTTGGCGCTCTGTAGGCAGCCGTGCAGCGCGACCACCAGCGGCGCGCCGGCCGGCAGTCCGGCGGGGGTGTAGGAGTACATCGCGAGGTTGCCCGGGTTGGCGCCGAACCCGGAGACCTGCTGGAAGGTCCCGCTCACGGTGTCGGCCACCGCCGGGGCGGGCGTGGCGGTGCCGATCGCGAGGGCAGCGGCCGTCAGCAGCGCGGCGACGGCAGGGCGGAGGGGCATGGGGGCTCCTGGGTGGGGGAGGAGTGGGGGCGGCTGCCGAGCAGCGTGGCGCGCGCCACGCCCCGGTGCCATGTGGCGGTCACCCGCGGTCCACCGTCCCGCCATGGCGCGGACCGCCATGGCCCGGTACTGCGGAACGCCGTGCCGGCCTTAGGCCGACCGGCACTTGAGGGACGTGCGCGAACAGGGCAGGTTGGTCCCATGACGACTCATGGGGTAGCCCCCGACGCGACGACCCCGCTGGACGGCCAGGAGCCGCGCACCCGGACTCACACCTGGACGGCCGGCCCGCCGATCTCCGCCTTCCCGCACCTGACCGGAGAGGAGATCCTGCACGAGATCCTCGCCGGGCGGATCCAGGAGCCCGCGATCTGCAGCACCCTGGGCTTTCACCTGACCGAGGTGAAGCCGGGCACGGCGGTCTTCGAGGGCGAACTCGGCGACCATCTCTACAACCCGATGAACACCGTGCACGGCGGCTACCTCGCCACCCTGCTCGACTCGGCGCTCGGCTGCGCCGTGTTGAGCCGGCTGCCCGCCGGGATCGGCTACACCACCACGCAGTTGAACGTCCACATGCTGCGCCCGCTGTTCGCCGACTCGGGGCTGCTGCGTTGCGAGGGCCTGGTGCTGCACCTCGGGCGGACGATGGCGACGGCCGAGGCCAGGGTGGTAGGGGTGGAGAACGACAAGCTCTACGCGCACGCCACCACCACCTGCGCGATCCTGGCGCCCCGCCCGGCGGCCTGACCGGCGACTCAAGCGACGGCCTGACCGGCGGCCCAAGCGGCGGCCTTGGTGTGGGCCCTGGTGGGGCCTTGTCGGGGAACCCTGACCGTGAACGAGCGGGCCCCGGCCGCAGTGGCGACCGGGGCGTGCTCGAAGTGTCGGGGCCGGCGGGGGTCAGAGGGCCGCGAGCAGGCCGCAGAGCGCGAGGAGGCCGCAGATCCCGAAGTTGATCAGCTTGTGCGAGAGGAACACGGCGGCGAACTCGCGGATCGTCGCGCTCGGCCAGTAGTACGCGGCGGTCGGGGAGCCGAACACGTGCCCGTTGACGCCGGTCCGGCGGGCGGTGAGCGCCGCCCGGAAGGCGTGGAAGTTGTTGGTGACCACGACGCAGCGGTAGTCGGGCTTGGCCTGCTCCATGATGGCCTTGCTGAAGAGCAGGTTCTCCTCGGTGGTGCGCGAGCGGTCCTCGCGCTCGATGTGTTCGGCCGGGAAGCCGCGCCCGGTCAGGTAGTCGGCCATCGCGTGGGACTCCGGCAGCTTCTCGTCGGGGCCCTGGCCGCCCGAGGTGATCAGCATCGGCGGGTTGCCACGGGCGGCCTGCCGGTCGTACACCTCCCGGCCCCGGTCGAGCCGGCTGGCGAGCAGCGGCGGGACGCGCTCGCCGCCGATCAACCCGGAGCCGAGGACGACCACGAAGTCCACGTCCCGGCGGGGCCGGTGGCGGCCGTACAGGAACGCGTAGCCGACGAAGCAGACGAACAGGAAGGAGATGTAGCCGACCACCAGGACGGCGGTGCCCGCGAGGACGCCGAGTTGGCGCGAGCGGGTGGCCAGGGCGACGAACAGCAGCGCGATGACGGCGAGAATGCCCAGTCCGGCGAGCAGCGACAGCAGGTTGGCGGGCCGTCTACCCTCCTTTCGGATCATGGTCAGGCCGTTGGAGATCAGGAACCAGACCAGGGCCATCGTGCCCACGGCCGGCAGCAGGATGATCGCGACCGCCACGAGCTCCGCCACCAGCGTGGGCGCCTTGCGGAGTTCGGCGAGCAGGGCGAGGGCCAGCAGGGAGACGGAGATACCGAGCAGGACGGCGTTGCTGAACTGGCGGCGGTCCCGTAGTACCCCTATTCCGAACAACAGGAAGAACAGGGCGGCTGGGGCATAGACGATCATGCCTCGTATCGTAGGCGTAGGCCGTTCGCGCGAATCGACCGTCCGCCCCCGGAGCCGGTCTCTCAGGCGAACCGCTCGATCGCCGCGAGGACCGCCTCCGTCATCGTCGGGCTCCCGGTGTGCCCGGACTCGTCGATGACGGTCAGTCGGGCCTCCGGCCAGGCCCGGGCCAGCCGCCATGCGGTGTCGAGCGGCGAGCCGAGGTCCAGCCGGCCGTGGATCAGTTCGCCCGGGATGCCGGCCAGTCGCCCGGCGTCGCGCAGCAGTTGGTCGTCCGCCAGGAAGGCGCGGTGCGCGAAGTAGTGCGCGGTGATCCGGGTGAACGCCATCAGCGCGTCGGAGGGGCGGTCGCTGTACGCGTTCGGCTTGCCCAGCACCTCGTGCGCGATGACGGCGTCCTCCCAGCGGGCCCAGGCGTTCGCGGCGGCCCGCCGGACGGTCTCGTCCGGGCTGTTGAGCAGTCGGCTGTAGGCGGCCACCAGGTCGCCGTCCCGGTCGGCGGCCGGCAGGAAGTCCCGGAACTCCGCCCACGGGCCGGGCAGGAAGCGGGCGACGCCCCGGTAGAGCCAGTCGGTCTCCTCGGGGCGGGTCGTGGTGACCCCGCAGATCACGATCCCGGAGACCCGCTCGGGGTGGGCCTGGGTGTAGGCGAGGATCAGCGTGGAGCCCCAGGAGCCGCCGTGCAGCAGCCACTTCTCGATGCCGAGGTGTTCGCGCAGCCGCTCCATGTCCGCGATCAGCCGGTCGGTGGTGTTGTGCTCCAGCCCGGTCGCCGGGTCGGCGGCGTGCGGCAGGCTCTGCCCGCAGCCGCGCTGGTCGAACTGGACCACCTGGTACCGCTCGGGGTCGAAGTACCGGCGGACGCCCGGCTGGTGGCCGGACCCGGGCCCGCCGTGCACGACAGCGGCGGGTTTGCCCGCCGGGTTGCCGGAGGCGTTCCAGTGGATCCGCTGCCCGTCGCCGACGTCCAGCAGGCCTTGGGCGTACGGCTCGTAGAGGGGGTACAGCTCGGGCATCGCGGAACTCCTCCGTGGACGTGTGGTCGGATCGCCTGGCGGGACCAGGGCCGGTCGCACCGACCCTAGCCGGTGCTCGGAGGCCGAACCGCAGATTATCGGCGCCCCGGACTCGGCCCGCCCGACGCGGAAGGCGGCCGGCCGTCGTACGTGCCACGGGTCGGGTCACCGCCGGTCGACCGGCAGCAGGGCCGCGAGCCCGTCGAGGATGCGCTGCACGCAGAACTCGAAGCGGGCGTCCATGTCGGGTTCGGTGAGGTCGCCGGCCAGGGCGACCAGGTTGGGGAAGGTGTCCGCCGGCAGGGAGCGGAAGCGGTCGCCGGCGGCGTCGGCGATGTCCCGGCGGCTGGTGCCGAGGACTTCGGCGGCCGAGATCGGCGACTGCTCCTGGAGGACGAATCCCTGGACGAAGGCGCCCAGCAGGTAGGTGGCCATGGCGGCGTCGGCGTCGGAGAAGCCGGCCGCGCGGAGGCGGTCGAGTTGGTCCTCCATCACGGCGAGCAGGTGGGGTCCGGGGGCGAGACGGCCCGCGACGACCTTGGCGGCGTCGCGGTTGTCGAGCAGCAGCCGGCGGTAGCGCGAGCAGTAGGCGTGGAACTGCTCGCGCCAGCCGCCCTCACGCGGCGGGGGTTCGGCCGAGGCCATCACCGCGTCGGTGAGCAGGTCCAGCAGTTCCTGTTTGTTGCGGACGTGCCAGTACAGCGAGGCCGCCTTGACGCCGACCTCGGCGGCGACCTTGCGCATCGACAGCCCGGCGAGGCCGTCCCGTTCCAGGACCCGCAGCGCGGCCTGGGTCAGTGCCTCCCTGGTCAGCGGAGGTGTCGTGTCGTCGTTCTCCGGCATGGCTGTGCGGACGCCTCCCGTGGTCTCGCGAATCCCGCTTGCAATCTAACACCGTTAGGGGCACTCTGTGCGTGCCGCATCACTCCCTAACGCTGTTAGGGGCCACGGATCGGGAGGGTTCCCCATGCAGGAGTCGAGTGCCCGGCGCAAACGGCTCGCGCTACTGACGCTCTGCGTCACCATGTTCATGTCCATGCTGGACAACGTCATCGTCAACAACGCCCTGCCCCGCATCGGGCAGGACCTGGACACCGGGATCAGCGGCCTCCGATGGGTCGCCGAGGGCTACAGCCTCGTCTACGCCGCGCTCGTGCTGACCGGTGGTGCGCTCGGCGACCGCCACGGCCGCACCCGGACGTTCCGGCTCGGCCTCGCGCTGTTCACGGTCGGCTCCGCGCTCGCCGCGCTCGCCGGCACGATCGGCCTGCTGGTCGGCGCCCGGATGCTCCAGGGCGTCGGGGCCGCACTGCTCACCCCGGGCAGCCTCGCCCTGCTGCGCCACGTCTTCACCGACGAGCGCGAGCGCGCCAAGGCCATCGGCCTGTGGTCCGGGGTCTCCGCGCTGGGGCTGTCCATCGGCCCGGTGGTCGGCGGGCCGATGGTCGAACACCTCGGCTGGGCCAGCGTGTTCTGGATCAACGTGCCGATCGGCGTGGCCGGCCTGGTGCTCGCCGCCCGCGTCCTCCCGGACATCCCGCCGCGCGCCCGGCGGATCGACCTCGGCGGCCTCGCCCTCTCCGCCGCGGGTCTCGGCCTGCTGGTCTACGCGCTGATCGAGGGTCCGTCCCGCGGCTGGACGGACACCCGGGTGCTGCTCTGCGGTGTCGCGGCGATCGTGCTGCTGGCCGCCTTCCTGGTACTCGAACTGCGCCTCGCCGAACCGATGCTGGAGCTGAGGCTGTTCCGCGACGGCGTCCTCGGGGGTGCGCTGCTCAGTGGCTTCATGGTCAGCTTCGGGATCTTCGGAGCGCTGTTCTTCCTACCGCTGCTGATGCAGGGCCCGCTCGGCTGGTCCCCGTCCGACGCCGGCTACGCCGGGCTGCCGATGACCGGGATGATCGTCATCGCCGCCCCGGTCTCCGGCCGGCTGACCTCGCGGTACGGCCCCCGGCTTCCGTTGGTGCTCGGCCTCGCCCTGTGCGCGGCGGGCCTCGGCGGGCTGTCCCTCTACGGCGAGCACGCCCACTACGTCGAATACCTGTGGACCCTGTTCGCGATGGGCCTCGGGATGGGGATGACCTTCACCCCGATGTCGATCGCGGTGCTCCAGCGGGTCGCCCCGGCGCAGACCGGGATGGCCTCGGCGACCATCAACACCCTGCGTGAACTGGGCGGTGTCCTCGGGATCGCGGTCCTCGGCGCCGTGCTGACGAACCGGATGACCGGCACCCTGACCGCCGCCCTGCACCGGCTCGGCGTGCCACCGGGCGCCGTCGGCCCGATCGCGGACGCGCCCGCCGGGGCGGGGCACGGCGGTGGCGGTGCGGCCGCCGCGCTGCCCGGCCCGGTCCGGGAGGCGGTGGACGGCGCCTTCATCGACGGCATCCACCTCGCGACGCGCTGCGGTGCGGCCGCGCTCGCCGTCACCGCCGTCGTGGTCGCCGTCCTGCTGAGCCGGGCCCGCCCGGCGGGGCCCGGCGGCACCGAGCTCCTTGAGACCGACCCGGATCCGGAGGTGAGCCAGGACTCGGAGTCGAGCCAGGAGCCCGAGCCGCTGGCCGAGGCCCGGCCGGCCTGACCCGGTGCGCCCGGTGCGCCCGGTGCGCCCGGTGCGCCCGGTGCACCCGATGTCTCCGGTGCGCCCGGTGACAGCACGTCAGCGGATGCCCTCGACCGCCGCCTGCGCCGTGCGGGCCAGTTCCCGCCGTGCCCCCGCCCGGGTGGCCTGCGGCGCGGGCGGCGGAATCGGTGGCAGGAACGTCACATCGGCGACCAGCCCGCGCACCGCGACCACCCGGGCGAGCGAGGTGAGCAGCCCGTCGTCGCCGACGAAGGCGGGAACACTCGTCGGGCGACCGTCCGACAGCCGGTAGCGGATCGTCACCGGCTGGACGAAGGCACCCGCCTCCACCGCGGCCTGGAACAGCGCGGGCCGGAACCGGCCGCTCTCCCGCCCGCACCAGGTCGACCCCTCCGGGAAGACGATCACCGGGTGCCCGGCACGCAGCACCTCGGCCACCGCCGCCACGGTGCCCGGCAGCGCGCGCAGCCGGTCGCGGTCCAGGAACACGGTGCCGCCCCAGGCGATCAGCGGCCCGACCACCGGCCAGTGCCGGACCTCGGTCTTGGCCAGCGAGCGGCCCGGGCGGCCCGCCGCGATCAGCGGGATGTCCAGCCAGGACACGTGGTTGGCCACCACGAGCGTCCCGCCGCCGACCCCGCCGACCCCGCCGCCGGGCGTTCCGAGGTGGACGGTGACCCCGAGGGTGCGCAGCAGGACGCGCGCCCAGAGGCGGATCAGTCGCTCCCGGGTGCCGTACGGGAGGAAGCGGAGCGGCAGGCTGAGCAGCACGCCCACCGCCACGGCCGCCAGGCAGGCCGCCAGCCGCAGCGCCCGTCGGGGGTGCGAGACGGCGGGCGCCGGGTCGTCCAGGCAGGTCTCGGGCCGGCAGGGGGCCGTCGGCAGCCAGCCGCTCATGAGGTGGCGCCGAGGGGTTGGGCGGGCAGTCCGGACAGGAAGTGCCGCAGGTAGCGCGGGTCGGTGCGCTCCAGCGACAGCAGCACGTACAGGTCGACGCAGTCGAAGTCCGGGTCGTACGCGGGCTCGCCGCAGACCCAGGCGCCGAGCCGCAGGTAGCCGCGGAGCAGGGCCGGCAGCGCGCCCCGCTCGGCGCGCGGTACCCCGGTGGCGTCCCAGCGACGGCGCGGGGCGACCCGGTACTGCTCGGGGGCCAGGTACTTGGCGCTGACGGTGTCCCAGACCCGGGCCGCGGTGGCGCCGCCGTCGTCCAGGGCGATCGAGCAGCAGCCGCCGACCCAGGTGTTGCCGGTGTCGGCGAGGTAGCGGGCGATGCCGCCCCACATCAGGTTGATGACGGCGCCGTTGCCCCGGTGGTCGGGGTGGATGCAGGAGCGGCCGAGTTCGACCAGGCCCGGGCGGACGGGGGCGAGGGCGGAGAGCTCGAACTCGCCGTCGGAGTAGAGTCGGCCGGCCCGTCGGGCGGCTTCGGGACGCAGCAGCCGGTAGGTGCCGACGACGGCGCCGTGCTCGCCCTCGCGGACCAGGAGGTGGTCGCAGTACTCGTCGAAGGGGTCGACGTCCAGACCGGCGACCGGGCTGTGCAGGACGGCACCGAGCTCGGTGGCGAACACCTGGTGGCGCAGCCGTTGGGCGGCGCGCACGTCGTCGCCGTCGCGGGCGAGCGAGACGGTGTACCCGGCGGCCGGGGTCTGCTGCTGGCGGGGGGCGGGAACGGCCGGGGCATCGTGGGTGGGGGCGACTGCGGTCGGAGCGTACGTGGGGACGGTGGTCATGGCGGACCCTCCAGGGCAGCACGATCGGCGGCGCCCAGGATCACCAGGGCACCGGCCCGGCCCGCGGGCGTTGAGCCTGCACGCGAACCGGTCTCCGTATGTCTCTCCGAGCCGGTTGGCGTTTATGTTGCGGCGCGGCGGAGCGCAGATGTGCAACTGCTGAATGGGACCACCCGTTGCCTCCCGGTCATCTGCCGGGCACCGGGCGCTCGCCCGCGGAGGGTGGACAAGAGCGCGGACAGCCCGGGAGCCCACGCGCCCCCGGGCCGGTTCTCACGCCCTCGAACGAGCCGGAGGGTAGGCCCTAGAACGCCTGCCAGCCGTCCGGGTCGACGCCGCCCGGGACGGCGGCCGCCGGGCCGTACGGTTCGCGGGTGAGGACGAAGGAGCCGAGGTCCAGGTGGCTGACCGTGCCGTCGGCGGCCCGGACCACCCGCAGGGTCTCGCCCGCGTAGTAGTTGTCCAGCCCGGTCCAGGTGCCGTCCGGCTCGGCGCGGAAGCGGGAGCTGCGGGCGCCGCCGGAGAGCGGGGTCAGTTCCAGGGCGCGGTCGGCGCGCAGCCGCAGGGCCTGCGCCGAAGTGCCCCAGTACCAGGGGCCGGTGAGTGCCAGCAGCTCCTCGTCGACCTCGGGCAGCGGGCGCCAGGGCTCGGGCAGCCGGGGTTCGTGCTCGGCGGTCAGGGCGATCAACTCGGCGGCCAGCAGCGAGGTGTTGGCGCCGGTGGTGGCGTTGGAGAGGGCGACCGCGGCCAGCCCGTCCTGCTCGCTGACCCACAGTCCGGCGGTGAAACCGGGCATCGAGCCGGTGTGGCCGTACAGCACCCGGCCCTCGTCGCGGCGCAGTTGCAGGCCGAGGCCGTAGGCGGAGGTCCAGTTCGCGTCCTCGGGGCCGGTGGCGGGCCGGCGCATCTCGGCGAGCGTGTCGGCGGCGAGCACCTTGTCGTCCCCGGCGGCGAGGAAGGCCGCCCAGCGGGCGAGGTCGGCGACGGTGGACCAGAGTTGGCCGGCCGGGCCCATCAGCCCGGTGTCGGTGAGCGGCTCCGGCAGCATGACGTCGGCCCACGGGTGGACGGCGAAGCCTCCGGCGTGCGGGTGCTCGGGCAGCACGGTGGTGCGGTCCATGCCGAGCGGCGCCAGGACCTCGCGCCGCAGCACCTCGCCCCAGGGCTCGCCGCGCAGCCGTTCGACCAGCGCGCCGAGCAGCGCGTAGCCGGGGTTGGAGTAGTGGTGGAGGCGCCCGGCCGGGTGCTTGACGGCGGCGCCGGGCTCCAGCAGGTCGTCGAGGCCGGGCCGCAGGGAGCCGTCGGTCCGCTCCCACCAGGGCCCGGGGGTCTCGGCGGCGAGCCCGGCGGTGTGGGCGAGCAGCTGCGCGATGGTCGCGTCGTCGGCCGGGGTGCCGGGCAGGTGGCGGGCCAGCTGGTCGGCGAGGTCGAGCAGGCCCTCGTCACGCAGCCGCAGCACCAGCACGGCGACGAAGGTCTTGGTGAGCGAGCCGATCCGGTACTGGACGTCCGGGGTCGGCGCGTGCCCGTCGACCATGCTGCGGGCGCCGCTCCAGACCAGCTGACCGTCCCGGACCACGCCGGCGGCCAGTGAGGGCGTGCGGCCTTCGGCCTGGGCGACGGCGATCCGGTGCAGCAGGGCGCGGCGGGTGGTCGGCAGCAGTTCGTCGGGCTGATCGGTCATCTGATCCTCTGAATCCTTCGGCGAGGTCCGTCGACGGGGCCGGTCGGCGAACGCGGGCGGCAAACGAACTCAACCTAGTCACGCCGCTTCGGAGGATCCACCCGTTATTTCCGCGAGTGCCCGGCTATGTCGCCCAGGGTCCGGACCCCCGTGCCCGGTGTGCCCGGTGAGCCCGGTGAGCCCGGTGTGCCCGGTCAGCCCGGCAGCGGCGGCAGTTCGGGCCGGTCCAGCCAGGCCTCGAAGAGCGGGCCGAGCGGGGCGGCGGCGTACCGGGAGGCGTGTCCGAGCAGGTCGGCGGTGCCGACGACACCGTGCCGGTGGACGCTCGTCCAGTCCCGCAGCATCGCGAAGAAGGCGTCCTCGCCCAGGGCCCGCCGCAGCGCGTGCACGGCCAGGCCGCCGCGCTGGTACAGCCGGTCGTCGAACATCAGCTTCCGGCCCGGGTCGGCGAGCCTGAGGTCCTGCGGGAGCCCGGTCAGCAGACCGTGCGCGGCGGCGGCGTGGGTGGCCGCGGCGGGGCCGCCGGCGTGCTCGGACCACAGCCACTCGGCGTACTTGGCGAAGCCCTCGTTCAGCCAGATGTGCCGCCAGTCGGCGATCGTCACGCTGTTGCCGAACCACTGGTGGGACAGCTCGTGGGCGATCAGCCGCTCGCGTTCCCAACCGCCGCCGAGGTGGTTCGTCCCGAAGGTGGCGACGCCCTGCGCCTCCACCGGGACGTCCAACTCCTCGTCCGCGACGACCACCGCGTACTCGCCGAACGGGTACGGCCCGAAGACCTCGGTGAAGTACGCCATCATCTCCGGCTGCCGGCCGAAGTCCCGGGTGAACTCGGGGACCAGCCGCTCCGGGACGTAGCCGGTCTGCGGCACGGCCGGACGCGTCGCCAGCGGCACCGGCCGGTAGTGGCCGATCGACACCGTCACCAGGTACGGCGAGGTCGGCGCACCCTGCTCGTACACCCAGGTGGTGCTGGAGGCCCGGGTGGTGCGGGTGAGCAGCCGGCCGCTCGCCACCACGGTGAACGGGGACGGGGTGGTGACCGCTATCTGGTACGTCGCCTTGTCGGCGGGCCGGTCGTTGCACGGGAACCAGGACGGCGCGCCGATCGGCTGGCTGGCGACCAGCGAGCCCTCGGCCAGCTCCTCCCAGCCCAGGCCGCCCCACGGGCTGCGCACCGGGCGGGGGTTGCCGGTGTAGTGCACCTCGACGGTGAACGCCGCGCCCGCCGCCAGGGCCTTGGCCGGGCGGATCCGCAGCTTGCCGCCGCGGTGGGTGTAGCGGGCGGCCTTGCCGTCGACCAGCACCCGCCCGAGCCGGAACTCGGCCAGGTCCAGTGCGAACTCGGCCAGCGCCGCGTCCGCCACGGCGCTCAGGCGGGCCGAGGCCGCCAGCCGGTTCGGTCCGGGCCGGTAGTCCAGTGCGAGTTCGTAACGGTGGACCCGGTAGCGGTGGTCGCCGCTGGTCGGGAAGTACGGGTCCGGAGTGGCGGCGGCCGCCGGGGCGTGCTTGGGCTTCACGGGGACGTGCGCTTCCTGCGGGCCGGGACGGGTGGTCATGACGTGGGCTGCCACGCCTCGATGGGGTTGCCCAGCCACCGCGTGTCGGCGGGGACGGACTCGGCGCGCATCACCAGCGAGGCCGGGCCCAGCGTGCTGCGCGCGCCCACCGTGCTGCCGGGCAGCACGATGCCGCCCGGGCCCAGGGTGGCGCCCTCGCGGAGGACCACAGTATCCATCCGCATGATCCGGTCGTGGAAGAGGTGCGTCTGCACCACACAGCCCCGGTTGATGGTGACGCCGTCCCCGAGGGTGACCAGGTCCGCCTCCGGCAGCCAGTAGCTCTCGCACCAGACGCCGCGCCCGACGTGCGCACCGAGCGCCCGTAGCCAGAGGTTCAGCACCGGCGTGCCCGGCACCGCGCCGACCAGCCACGGCACCGCCAGCACCTCGACGAAGGTGTCCGCGAGCTCGTTGCGCCACACGAAGCCGCTCCACAGCGGGTGCTCCACCGCCCGGAACCGGCCCACCAGCAGCCACTTGGCCGCCACCGCGACCGTGCAGGCCGCCGCGCCGGCCGCCAGCAGCACCAGGCCCGACAGCAGTGCGGCCACGCCCGCCGACCAGGAGGAGGCCAGCCGCGACAGCGCCGCGACGGTCA
The DNA here is from genome assembly GCF_044744365.1 of Kitasatospora sp. NPDC087314. NCBI lineage: Bacteria > Bacillati > Actinomycetota > Actinomycetes > Kitasatosporales > Streptomycetaceae > Kitasatospora > Kitasatospora sp. NPDC087314. The sequence continues at coordinate 131,065 of NZ_JBIUYE010000017.1, read as the reverse complement.
GCACGCCGAGCGCCCCCGAGGCCAGCACCGGCAGCAACCGGGCCAGCTCGACCAGCCCGCGCGCCCAGAGCAGCCGGGCCGGCGGCTCGTAGGTCAGGCTCTGGTCGGACTCGTCCGCCGCGCGCGGCAGCCGCATCGGCGGCATGCCCAGGTACGAGCCGCCCTTCTTGGCCTTCGCCGGTGTCGCCGACAGCACGCCCACCAGACCCCGCTTGGGCACCGCCCGTCCCGGCGCGGTCATCCCCGAGTTCCCGAGGAACGCCCGCTCGCCGACCTTCGCCTCTCCGAGCCGCACCCAGCCGCCGCCCAGCTCGTACGGCGCGATCAGGGTGTCGTCGGCCAGGAACGCGCCGTCGCCGACGGTGGTCAGGCTGGGCAACGCCAGCACCGTGGACACCTCCGCGCCCCGGCCGACCCGCATCCCGAGCGCCCGCAGCCACAGCGGCGTGACCAGCCCCGCGTACAGCGGGAACAGCACCTCCCGGGCCTGGTCCATCAGCTGGGTGACGGTCCACGCCTGCCAGCCGACCCGGCCGTGCAGCGGGTGCACCCCGGGGACGAGGCCTCGGCTCAGCAGCCGGACGGCGGCCACCAGCTGCGCCGCGTACACCGCGCCGTAGGCCAGGGTGGCGGGCAGCAGGCCGAGCAGCGCGCCGCCGAGCGCCGTGCCGAGGCCGTCGCCCTGGTGGACGAAGCCGGTGAGCACCGCGAGCGCGGCCAGCGCGGGCGGCACCGGCAGCAGGCCGAGCGCCGTGCCGCTGGCGCCGTACAGCGCGGCCCAGAAGGTCCGGTGCGGCGGGCGCTCCTTGGGCCAGGCCCGCTCGGCGCGGCCCAGCTTGACGGCCGGCGCCCCGCCCCAGCGCTGGCCGGTCGGCACCTGGCCGGTGACGCTGGAGCCGGCCACCACCTGGGCGCGTTTGCCGACCCGGGCGCCGGGCAGCAGGGTCGAACGGGTGCCGACCACGGCGCCGGAGCCGACCTTGACCTGGCCGACCTCCAGCTGGTCGCCGTCCAGCCAGTAGCCGCACAGGTCCACCTCGGCCTCGACGGCGCAGCCGCGGCCCAGCTTCAGCATCCCGGTGACCGGCGGCAGCGAGTGCAGGTCCACCTCGGGCGCGACCTTGGCGCCCAGGGCACGGGCGTAGCGGACCAGCCAGGCGCCGGACAGCGAGGTGGCGCCGCTGATCTCGGCGAGCCGCTCGGCGGCCCAGAGCCGCAGGTGGGTGGCGCCGCCGCGCGGGTAGCTGCCCGGGCGCAGGCCGCGCAGCAGCAGCCGGGCACCGCCGGCCGCGATGGCCAGCCGGCCCGCCGGGGTGTAGAGCGCCAGGGCGCCCGCGCCGACCGCCCACCAGGAGGCGGTGGGCGCCCACGGGTAGTCGCCGAGGTGGGAGAGCAGGTTGCCGGCGGCCAGCAGGGCGACCGTCCAGCGCAGGCCGACCACCGTGAACAGCGGGATCAGCAGGAGCAGCTGGAGCAGCTTGGCCCTGGTCGGCACCAGGGTGATGGTGCGGGTCTCGCCGCCCTGCGCGGCGGAGCGCTCCAGGTGCCGGGCGAGCTTGCGCAGCGTCGGGTGCTGGTAGACGTCCAGCACGGCGGCGTTCGGGTAACGGGTGCGCAGCAGGGTGGTGAGCCGGGCAGCGGCCAGGCTGCCGCCGCCGATGGCGAAGAAGTCGTCGCGCGGGCCGCTCACCGTCACGCCGAGGATCTCGGCCCACTGCTCGGCCAGCCAGGCCTCGGTGCCGTACAGCTGCTCGCTCGGCCCGGCGCTCTCCAGCTCGGGCAGCGGCCAGGGCAGGGCGTTGCGGTCGACCTTGCCGGAGGTGCGGGTGGGCAGGGTGTCGACCGGCGCGAGCAAGGGCACCAGGGCGGCCGGCAGCTCGGCGCGCAGCCGCTCGACGGCCTGCTCGCGGTCGTAGCCGTCCTGGACGACCAGGTAGCCGACCAGCAGTTGGTTGCCGCCGCGCGCGGTGCGGACGGCGGCGGCCGCACCGGCCACGCCGGGCAGGGCCTGCAGCGCCGCGTCGACCTCACCGAGCTCGATCCGGCGGCCGCCGAGCTTGATCTGCTCGTCGGTGCGGCCGAGGAACAGCAGACCCGCCGGGTCGGCCTGAACCAGGTCGCCGCTGCGGTACGCGCGCTCCCAGCCGAGCGAGGGCAGCGGCGCGTACTTCTCGGCGTCCTTCTCCGGGTCGAGGTAGCGGGCCAGGCCGACGCCGCCGATCACCAGCTGGCCGGTGCCGCCGGCCGCGACCGGCGCGCCGGCCTCGTCGACCACGGCCAGGTCCCAGCCGTCCAGCGGCAGGCCGATCCGGACCGGGCCGTCGCCGGTCAGCAGCGCGGCGCAGGCGACCACGGTGGCCTCGGTGGGCCCGTAGGTGTTCCAGACCTCGCGACCCTCGGTGACCAGGCGCTGGACCAGCTCGGGCGGGCAGGCCTCGCCGCCGAAGATCAGCAGCCGCACCTCGTTGAGCGCCTCGGCCGGCCAGAGCGCGGCCAGTGTCGGGACGGTGGAGACCACGGTGATCTCCTGCTCCGCCAGCCAGGGGCCGAGGTCGGCGCCGCTGCGGACCTGGGAGCGGGGTACGGGCACCAGGCAGGCGCCGTGCCGCCAGGCCAGCCACATCTCCTCGCAGGATGCGTCGAAGGCGACGGACAGCCCGGCCATCACCCGGTCGCCGGGGCCGATCGGCTCGTCCTGGAGGAAGAGCGCGGCCTCGGCGTCGACGAAGGCGGCGGCGTTGCGGTGGGTGACGGCCACGCCCTTGGGGCGGCCGGTGGAGCCGGAGGTGAAGATGATCCAGGCGTCGTCGGCGGGGGCTGGGCGGATGGTCGGGTGATCGGGCTGGGCGGCCTCGCGCTCGCGGTGGACGGTCAGGGTGCGCTCGGCGCCGAGCACCGCGGCGACGTCGGCCTCCCCGAAGACCAGCTGGGCGCGCTCGTCCGGGTCCTCGGCGTCGACCGGGACGTAGGCGGCGCCGGCGGCGAGCACGGCGAGGATCGAGACGTACAGGTCGTTGGTGCCCGACGGCACCCGCACGCCTACCCGGTCGCCCAGGCCGATCCCGGCGGTGGCCAGTCGGCGGCGCAGCTGCTCGATCTCGGCGGCCAGGGCGCGGTAGCTGAGGACGGTGTGCCCGTCGTCCAGGGCCGGCTCGTTCGGGTGGGCACGGACGGTGGCGTCCAGGACGTCGACCAGGGTGCGCGGTGCGGCGGCCGGGCGCCCCGGGAACAGGGCTTGCGGCGGTGTGGCGGACTGCTCCGGCTGGCTCGGTTCAGCTGTCATGGCAGCCCGTACGCTCCTCGTCCTCGCCCCGTTCCGACCAATGCCCGGCCCTTGGGGGCGGTGGGAGCACTCGCCTGACCGGGTGACCCCACTCCGGGGCCGGAGCGGACAACCCGACCGATGGTAGCCCCGGGCGTGAGGCACCGTACGGCCCGACACCCGACCCAACTCGGCCGTGAATGGCCGGATCTGACGTTTCATCAGTCAACAACTGAGCAGGCTCGGCAGTGATGTGACTGGATGTCAGTCGAATTGACGGATCGTCAGGTCGAAATCCCCGCCGTGATCCATGCCACAGCGAATGCTGCTCCGTTCGGGTGGTGGGCCCGGCGTGCGGCCCGGTTCCGGCCTGTTCGCCGGGCCGGCGCCGGCCAGTTCACCAGGCCCACCACGGTGTCGGAGGGGTCAGCGGAAGCGGTGCAGGTGCTCGCGGAGGAACGCCTCCAGCGTGCGTGGGGCGCGCCCGGTGAGGCGGGTCAGGGTGTCGTCGGGAGTCTCCCTGCGGACCACCGCGAGCTGCTGGATCTCCACCACGTGGGCGGCCAGCCACGGCGGCATCCCGGCCCGTTCGACCAGGTGGGCGTGCAGCCCGGCCGGTGGCAGATCGAGGTAGCGGACCGGGCGGCCGAGCAGCTCGCCGAGCAGCCCGGTGAGCTCCGGGTGGCTGTATGCCCGGCCGCCGGTGAGCGGATACGTCCCGCCGGCGAGCTCCGGGCGGGTGAGCACCTCGGCCGCGGCATCGCCGATGTCCCGGGCGTCGACGTAGTTGCACCGGGCCTGCCCCAGGGCGCCGTGCACCACCCCGGCGGCGGCGACACCGGGCGCCAGGGGCAGCAGCTTCTGCATGAACGCGTACGGCCGCAGCACCGTCGCGGTGAGGCCGGAGGTGCGCAGGCGCTCCTCGATCAGGTGGTGGCCGCGGGAGACGGCCACGGGGGAGTCCGGTTCGGCGGCGGGTGCGGAGACCTTGACGATGTGCTCCACGCCGCCCTCGACGGCCGCGTCGATCGCGGCCAGCTCGTGCTCGACCTGGCGCGGGCCGTTGGCCATGGTGAGGAAGAGCTGGTGCGCGCCGCGGAAGGCCGCGCGCAGCGAGTCGGGGTCGGCGGCGTCGGCCGGGAGCGTCTCGGTCAGCGCGAGGGTCCGGTCGTCGAGTCCGGCGGCGAGGCGGGCGGGGTCGCGGCTGAGCGCGCGGCTCGGTGCGCCGAGGGCGGCGAGGCTGCGCAGGGTGGCACCGCCGGTGGCGCCTGCGGCACCCATGATGACGATCACGTTGTCTGCCTTTCCGGTTGGACGGAGAGTCGGTGCTGCGGGGAGCGGGCCGGGCGGCTGCCGCGCCACCGCCAGGCGATCACGGTGGCCGCGATCGCGGACGAGACCGGCAGGTCGACCGGGAGGCGGCCGGGCCACGGGTTGGCGGCGAGCCCGGGGAGCTGTGGCAGCCAGTGCGCGGCCGTGAGGCCGACGGCGAGTGCGACCGCCGCGGCGGCCAGGCCGAGGGTGGGGGCCAGCAGGGCGCGCGGTGCCCGGCCGGTCAGGGATCGGGCGGGACGGCGACGCAGTGCGGAGCCGACCAGGGCGGCGACGACGGCCGAGGTGCCGCCGATCGTGGTGGCCGCGGCGATCATCAGCTGCGGCTGGCGGGTGACGGCTCCGCCGATGCCGGCCATCACGGCGGGCATCGCGTAGGCGGCCAGGACCTCCCGCCACAGGGTGAAGGGCGGCGGTGCGCCGGGTGTTTTCTTGCTCACGGGTTCCTTCTCGGCATAGTGGTTAGGTACCTAACTATTTGTACTTAGGTGGCTAACTATTGGGTCGTAAGGTGGCGGGCCGCCGATGGGGTGGCCCGCCGTTGTCGCTCGGGTCGGGGGTCGGTCTGCGCTCGGCCCGCGGTCAGTCCGCGGGTCAGGGGGTGGTCAGTCCGCGGTCAGGGCGTCGGCGCCCGCGACCACCCTGGCCAGGAGGTCGAGGAAGGTGGTGCGCTCCTCGACCGAGAGCCCACCGACCAGCGCCTGCATCCGGGCGAAGTGTTCGGGCGCCAGATCGCGCAGCCGCTGCGCGCCGCGTGCGGTGAGGACCACCACGTTGGCGCGGCCGTCCTCGGCGGACGGGCGGCGGAGCACCAGGCCTTCCCGTTCCAGGCCGTCCACCAGGCCGGTCACGGTCGCCCGCGACACGCCGAGGCCGGCCGCGAGCTGGGAGGGCGACTTCTCGCCGCCGTGGTCCTCCAGGTCGGCCAGCAGTCGGTAGCGGCCGGTGGAGAGGCCGAAGCGGGCGAAGTGCACCTCCCCGGCCTGGCCGATCCGGGCGCCCGCCGCCATCAGCCGGGCCGCGACCAGGACCGCCTGCGGGTCGGCCGTGAGGCCGTACCGGGCGATCTGGCGCCGCGCCTGATCGAGGGTGGGGGCGCCACTGCCGGCGTCGGGGTGTTGCGTCATGAAAGTAATATGGCGCCTCATCAGTTTCCCGGTCAAGTCGACCGGTCGGCGTGTGTCCGGGTGCGCGGGAGCGCGGGGTGCGTGGGTGTGGGGTTTGTGGGTGCGTGGGTCTGGGCGTGGCCGGGGCCGGTCTATGCCGCTCGGGGGGTGATCCGGGGCGGCGTCCAGTCGGCGTGCTTCAGGACGGTCCGGACCATCGCGCCGGGCGGGGTGAGGCGGATCGCGGCGTTGCGCAGGCCGACCGCCAGTGGGTTGGCCAGTTGCTGCCCCATCCGGCCGGCCCGGCGCGCGTCCCGGGCCACCGTCTGGCTGCGCGGCCGCCGCTGCGCGTCGTAGCGGGCGAGCGCCGCCTCGACGCTCCGGGCCTCGGCCACGGCGGCCGCGAGGGTCACCGCGTCCTCCAGGGCCTGGCAGGCACCCTGCCCGAGGTGCGGGGCCATGGCGTGCGCCGCGTCGCCGAGCAGGGCGACCCGGCCCGCGACGTACGAGGGCAGCGGGGTGGCCAGCTCGTTGACGTCGTGGTGCAGCACGGCCTCCGGCCGGGTCGCGGCCAGCAGTGCCGGGATCGGCTCGTGCCAGTGCGCGAAGCGGCGGCGCACCTCGGCCAGCGGGTCCTGGTAGCGGACCCCGGCCGGGGCGTTGAGGACGGCGTGCCACTCGGCCCGCCCGTCCGGGAAGGCGATGTGACCGAACTCGGCGCCGTGCCCCCAGGTCAGTTCGAAGTCGGCGGTCAGGCCGTCGACGGGGCGCTCGGTGATCGCCCGCAGCACCGTCGAGCCGTTGTACGCCGGCCCGGGGTGGGCGGGAAAGAGGCGGCGCCGGATGCGGCTGTGGATGCCGTCGGCCGCTACCACCAGGTCCGCGTCCAGGGTGGTGTCCCCGTGCGTCACCCGGACCCGGGAGGGGTGTGCGGTGTCCACATCGGTCACCTCCGCGCCGATCACCAGCGACTCCGCGGGCAGCGCCTCGCGCAGGATCCGGTGCAGTGCGGCGCGGGGGATGCCCACGATCGGGGCGCCCAGCTCGCGCTCCAGTGCGGCGCCGTCCATCAGGGCCAGCCGGCGGCCGTCCGGCGTGCGGGTTCCGCCGGTGTACTGGCGTCGCGCGGCCGCCTCGATGGCCTCGCCGACCCCGAGGGTGGTGAGCGCGCGCATCCCGTTGGCGGCCAGCGAGATGCCCGCGCCCGCGTCGTCGAGGACGGCCGCCCGCTCGACCACGGTCACGTCCCACCCCGCCAGCCGGAGACCGATGGCGCTCGCCAGCCCGCCGATCCCGCCCCCGACCACCACCGCGCTGTTGCTGCTCATGCCCGGTCCTTCCCGTGTCACCGCACGTTTCTACAGATGTAGAAGGAGCGTACTACGGGCTCACGCGCAGCCGTCGGGGCCGGGGGTGGTGGCAGGGCGTGCGGGCCGGGGGCCGGGGTGCAGGTAGAAAGGGGGGATGAGGCGAGATGGGGACCAGAGGCAGGGCGACGCGCGCGGCGAGGGGCGGGCGGACCGGAGGACCGTGCTCGCGGACGCGGCGATCGGCGTACTGGCGGACGCGGGCGTGCGCGGCCTCACTCACCGGGCCGTCGACGCGGCGGCCGGACTGCCGGTCGGGACCACCTCGGCCTACCTGCGAACCAGGCAGGCGCTGCTCACCGCGCTGGTGCGGCGGCTGGTCGAGCTGGACCAGGGTGAGCTGCAGGCGATGGGGGAGCGGGCGACGGTCCAGTCGGCCGATGAACTGATCCAGGGTATAGAGGAGTTGACGCGACGGCGGCTGACCGGTGAGGGGCGGCGGCGCTCGCTCGCACGGTACGCCTGCGCGGTGGAGAGCGTGCGCGACCCCGAACTTCGCGAGATCCTCGTCCCCCGCGAGAACGCCGCGCGCGCCGCCGTCCGGACCTTCCTGTCCGGCCGGGGCGTGCCTGACCCCGACGGGCGGACCACCGCACTGCTGGCCTGCATCGACGGGCTGGTCTTCGACCGGCTGGTGGGCGGCGGAGAAGTCCGGACGGACGAGATCCAGGGCCTGGTGGCGGCCGCGCTGCGCGGAGCGGGCGGAGCCTAGCCTCCGCGTTTCATCTGGGGTGGGCTGAGCCGCGCTGATCGTCGCGGGGGTGGTGCTCAGGCGGCCGGGCATGGCGGAGTTCCGGCGCGTGGCCGGGCGCCCCTAGGGGCAATGCTGGTGACTTTGTGGTCCGTGTACTCGTTGGTTGTGGTGTGGCGAGGGCGGGGCAGGTCCAGTCGCCTGCGGGTGAGCGGATATCGGACCGGATCGCGATCGGGGTGCTGACCCAGGCGTTTCCGCCGGGGCTGGTCGACGAGGTGATCGCCGAGACCGGGCGGGGTGGGAAACGCAGCCGTCTGCCGCCGGCACGGGTGGTCGTGTACTTCGTCCTGGCGATGTGCCTGTTCTTCGGGCAGGGCTATGAGGAGGTCGCCCGGCTGCTGGGTGAGGGGCTTGGGGACGGGCGGCGGTCGTGGCGGGTGCCCACGACCGCCGCGATCGGCCGGGCCCGCCGCCGGCTGGGGGGCGAGCCGCTGAAGGTGCTGTTCGCGCGGGTGTGCCGCCCGCTGGCCGTGCCCGAGACGACGGGTGCCCGGCACCGGCGCTGGCACCTGGTCGCCGTGGACGGCACGACCCTGGACCTGGCGGACACCGAGGCCAACGACGCGCACTTCGGCCGCCCGGGCACGGGATGCGGCATCGGCGCGTTCCCGCAGGCCAGGGTGGTGGCACCGACCGAATGCGGCACGCACGCCGTGTTCGGCGCGGAGGTCGGTGCGCTGTCGGTCGGCGAGCAGGCGCTGTCGCGCCAGCCGTTCGCCCACCTGCGGGAGGGCATGCTGCTGCTGGCCGATCGCGGCTTCTACGGGTTCGAGCTGTGGCAGGCCGCCAGGGCGAGCGGCGCGGACCCCTGCTGTGGCGGGTCCGCGCGAACGCCGCCCTGCCGGTCATGCGGGTCCTGAAAGACGGTTCCTACCTCAGTACCGTCCACGTCGAACCAGACCGCAGGAGCCGCCGCAACCCGGTGACCGTGCGGGTCGTCGAGTACACCCTGGCCCGCACCGGCGATGCGACCGTCTACCGGCTGGTCAGCACCATCCTCGACCCCGAGCAGGCGCCCGCTCGCGAACCGGTCAGGTCGCCGATGGCTTCGCCGCCATCGGCGAGCATCACCGCCAGGTCCACGGCGACGCGGCCGGGGTCGTGTCCGGTGCCGCGCGGGCGCAGTCGGCGCAGGGCGTTGCTGAACGCGCCGGTGAGGCCGGTGGCGTCGGCCAGGTCGGCGAGCAGGCGCGAGCCGGCGTGACGACCACCCCACGGCCGTCGGAGGTGACGACGAGCTTGGGACGTGCCCCGGCGGTGTGCACGCAGAAAGCTCCTTCCCGCTGGTACGACGCAGACCTTGGGCAAGCCTCATCGTTCCAGCCCAGCCGGGGTGCCGTGGAGTCGTTGATGGTGATTCACGGTCCCACCGGGGAACGGTAGAAGCCATGAGCGATGCATCGGAGCTGGTCCCGGTCACGTCAGACGGCAGGCTCGCTCCTGTCGCTCTGCACCCCGGTCTGCGTGACCCCCGCTATCTGGCGCGGCGAGGCGCGCTCGTCGCGTTGGCGCGCAGCCACTGGGTCGGCGACCCTTCGCCGTCGGTCGCGTACCGCACTGCGGAGCACGCGACGTGGCGCACGGTCCACGCGGCGCTGGAGCCCGCCTTGCGGGCCCACGCGTGCCGGGCGGTGCTGGCCGCCCGCGAGGACGCGCGCATCCCCGCGGACCGCATCCCGCAGCACGGCGAGGTCGGGGCGCACCTGCGGGCCCGGACCGGATTCGACTTCACCCTGGCCGGTGGCTTCGTGCCGAACCGGAGGTTCCTGGGGGCGCTGCGGCACGGCTACTTCCACGCGGTGCAGTTCGTCCGGCACCCCGCAGCTCCGCTGTACACGCCCGAACCTGACGTGATCCACGACGTGTTCGGCCACGGCGTCCACCTGGCCTCGACCCGGTTCGCCGAGCTGTACCGCCTGGTCGGCCGGGCAGCCGCACAAGTGCGGACCGAGGAAGCCCTCAGCCTGCTCAGCCGGGTGTACTGGTACACCCTCGAATGCGGCGTGGTCACCGAGGCCGGGGCGGTCAAGGCGTACGGCGCGGCCCTGCTCTCCTCGCCCGGCGAGCTGCGCCGGTTGCCCTGGTGCGAGATCCGCGACTGGGACCTGCGCGCGATGGCAGGCACCTCGTACCGGGTCGAGGGGTACCAGCCCGTCCTGTTCGCCGCACGCTCGATGGATCACCTCACCGATGCCCTCGCCGCGTTCTGCGAGGACTTCGACGACGACACCGGGGCCCGACTGGGGACCGCTAGGAGTGTCCGCCGGTAGGGGGCTTCCACCGGGCGCAGCGCGCCCGACTCCGCCTTCCGCTGGCGGGCTCCGGAGCTGGCCGACCAGTTGCTCAGCACTGCCTGCGTGTGACCGAGGGGACCGGAAGCCGCACGAGGGCGTTGGGCCCGGTCATCGGGGGGCGTGCGCCGACACCCCGGCTTGGCAGCGACCCATGACCGGGCTCCACGGCGTCTTCTCGTGGCGCCTGCTGATCACGGCCGCCGGAACCGACCGGGGCCTCGAATCGCACGTCCCATGCACCCATGCCGATGGGGCGTGGCAGAACCCTCCCCGCCAGCACGCAGAACGTGCACCCGCCTGGGTCGAGCGAGCCCTTCACAAGGCACATCGCCCCAGGCCAGGAGCCTCCTGCACACTTCTGCCCGCAAGTAACCGCACCCCAGATGAAGCCGCCAGGCTAGGGCATTGGAGCCCGTCGAGGGTCGCGCCGACGCGGCTGGTGGGGACTCGTAATGACCAATCGTTAGGTCAATCAACCGTCAAGTTGGTTCATTCACAGAATAATCCGGTCGAGAACGGGATCGCATCGAAACATTTACGGTGCTTCCAGGTCTTCACATGGAGATCTCGGACTGACAGGCTGGGGCCGCCCTTTCAGAGGTACGGAGGAGGTTCCTTGTCCCGTATATCCACGCTGGCCGGAGCGGTCAGCTGCGCACTCGCCCTCGTTACCGGCAGTGCCGTCGCGGCATCGGCGGCGCCGATAGACCAGGTGCCGGGTGCGGCTGCGGCCGAGGCGAAGGTCGACCCTGTCAACTGGACCCCGTGCAACCCCGATCCGACCAAGCCGGACCCCGGAATCTACGACTGTGCCGTGTACCCGGTGCCGTTGGACTACGACAACCCGTCGGGCGAGAAGGTCGGCATCGCCATGATGCGCCGGCGGGCGAGCGACCCGTCGAAGCGGATCGGCTCGCTGTTCCTCAACCCGGGCGGCCCGGGCGGTAGTGGCTACATGTGGGCGACGACCACCCGCTTCGGCGCCGAGGTGCAGTCGAAGTTCGACCTGATCGGCTTCGACCCCCGTGGCGTGGCCCGCAGCAATCCGCTCAAGTGCTTCAAGACCCAGGAGGACGCCGACGCCGTCAACGGCCGCATGGTCGGCGTGCCGGTCACCAAGGCCGAGATCGACGAGACGCTGGACGCGGACCAGGACTACACCGACGCGTGCAGCAAGAACGCCGGCCCGCTGATCGAGCACATGTCGACCATCAACGTCGTCCGTGACCTCGACCGGATGCGCCGCGCCGTCGGTGACTCCCAGCTCACCTTCGCCGGCTTCTCCTACGGCACCCTGATCGGCGCGACCTACGCCGGCATGTACCCGAACAAGGTGCGCGCGGTCATCGTCGACGGCAACGTCGACCCGAACCTGCGTCTGCACAACGGCCTGGAGTACGACCGCCAGCGGGCGGGCGGCTTCGAGCTGGCCCTGGACGAGTTCCTGAAGCGCTGCCAGACCGCCGGAGCCCCGCGCTGCGCCTTCGGCGAGGGTGACACCCGGGCCAAGTTCGACCAGCTCCGCGACCACCTGCGGACCAGCCCGGTCACCCTGCCGAACGGCTCCCAGGTGACGCTGAGCACCTTCACCAGCGAGGTGGCCAGCGCGCTGTACTCGCAGGCCAAGCTGGCGCCGCTGGCCAAGTCGCTGCAGGCGACGTACCAGCTGATCCAGAAGCCGGCCGCGGCCACCCTGCTCGCGCCGAAGGCGGCCGTCTCGGACGAGGACGCCAACATCCTCGCGGTGAACGCCCCGCGGGCGCTGCGGGAGGCTCCGGCCGACTCCGAGTACACCGGTGACGACTCCTACATGGGTGTCAACTGCCAGGACAAGCCGTACCCGTCGAACGACCGGGTCTTCGCGAACGCGGCCAAGGCGTGGGAGAAGGAGTCGCCGACCTTCGGCCGCTACCAGGCCTTCGACGCGCCCGCCTGCGCGAGCTGGCCGGCCCCGGCCCGTGACGCCGAGCGCTTCAGCGGTCCGTGGAACAAGAAGACCTCGAACACCGTCATGGTGATCGGCAACCTCTACGACCCGGCCACCCAGTACAAGTTCGCCCAGCGGATGCAGCAGCAGCTGGGCAACGCCGTGCTGGTCAGCGTCGACTCGATCGAGCACTGCGCCGTCGGCCGCAGCACGGCGCTGAACACGCTGGTCACCCGCTACCTGGTGGACGGCACCGCGCCGAAGCCGGGCCAGCTGCTGAAGCCGGACGCGGAGATCTTCCCGGCGGTCTGAAGGGGCTGAGGGGCTGGTCGGCCCCGGCCGGCACGGCTGGTCCGACCGATCGGCCCTCGGACGCCTGAGGTGTGCGTGAACGGATGTGGTGGTCGGCGGCGCCGGCCACCACATCCGCGTATTCCGGGCATTCCGGCGGAGGCCTCGGATGGCGGCGTCGATAAGGCGGGAGATCGTCATCGAACCTCCTCGGAACGGGATTTCCTCAGTTGTCGGTGACCATATCCGACGCCACTGACAACCGGCTGTCGGGGCCCGGATCAGCACGGAACCTGCTGATGTTCGAGGGAAGTGACGTACTGTCACACTAATTCGTTAACAGATTCACAAACGTGAATACCCGTGCCAGCGTGCCGCCGCCAGCTTCTCTCCTCGCCGAGCAAGTGCGGTCGGGTCATGCAGCGCGAATTCTCCGAACCGGGATTCCCGGGTGACGCCGGGGCGCTCCGGGAGCTGCCGAGGGGGCAGTCGATCCGGCCGGGAGACCCCCGCCGCCAGACGCTCGGCCAGGGCTTCAAGCAGCGCGGGCGCAGCAGCCCCGCCTACATCCGCCTGATGGGCAACGAGGCCGACGCGGTGGTCGAGTTGAACCGGGCGCTGGATCGGCGGGTTGCGGCCGACCGTCCACGGCGGCGGGTGCGGCCTGCTCTCCCGGCGGCGCCAGCGGCTCTGCTGCAAGGGGGACTGCCTGCGGCTGCAGCGGACGAAGGCGTACGGGGACGCGGAGGAGACGTCCAGTCGATCACTCTGCCCGGGGCCTGACCGGCTCCGCGCCCACGACAGCCGCCACGACAGCCGCCACGACTGGCCCCGCGCCTGGCCCCGCGCCTGGCCCCGCGCCTGCGTCGGCGTCCGGGCCACCCGGACCGGCGCCGGTCCGGGCCCCACCGGATGCGCGAGCCGTCGGCGGGGCGCAGGGTCGAGGTATGAGCGGAGTGATCGTGCTGGTCGAGCTGGAGCCGTCCACGGAGGTGCTGGACGCGGGCGAGGTCGACGTGAGCGCGCGGGTGCGCTGGGTGCACGCGGCCCCGCCCGATCCGGACGTGCCGGAGGATCCGGGGCCGCTCACCTTCTGCGGCATCGACACCGCGGGCCTCGAACGGGAGCCCTACCGCCCGGCCGGGCCCGGCGAGCCGTGGTATCCGCCGTCCCAGCGCACCCGGCGGTGCCGCGCCTGCGAGGCGGCCCTCAAGGGACTCTGAGCCGGGCCGGCGGATGCGCCGACCCGGCTCGGAGCGCTCCCAAGCACCTCACACGGCCGGTCCGGCGCGGGACGGCCCGGTCCGCCGCCGGGCGCCCCGGTCCGTCGGTGTGCGCTAGGCGGCCTGCCCGGTGGCCTCCTCCTCGACGATCCGTCCGTCGCGGAGTTCGATCACCCGGTCGGCGAGCTCCATCAGCGTCGGGTCGTGGGTGGCGACCAGCACGGTGACGCCCTCGCTGCGGACCACGGCGCGCAGCAGCTGCATGATCGAGCGGCCGGTCTCCGAGTCCAGCTGTCCGGTCGGCTCGTCGGCGATGATCAGGCCGGGGTCGTTGGCGAGCGCGCGGGCGATGGCGACCCGCTGCTGCTGGCCGCCGGAGAGCTCGCCGGGCCGCTGGTTGGCGTGGTCGGCGAGGCCCACCAGGGCCAGCAGGGTGTGCGCGCGCTCCTCGCGCTCGGCCGCCGAGACCTTGCGCAGCCGCATCGGCACGCCGACGTTCTCGGCGGCGGTGAGCATCGGGATCAGCCCGAAGGACTGGAAGACGAAGCCGATCCGCTCCCGGCGCAGGGCGAGCCGGCCGTCCTCGTTCAGTCCGGCGAGGTCGGTGCCGTCCAGGGCGATGCTGCCACCGGTCGGGGCGTCCAGGCCGCCGACCAGGTTGAGCAGGGTGGTCTTGCCGGAGCCCGACCGCCCCTTGAGCGCGGTGAGTTCGCCGCGGCCGATGGAGAAGGAGACACCGCGCAGCGCGTGCACGGTCCGCTCGCCGGTGCCGAAACTGCGCCGGAGGTCGGTCACGGCCACCATGGGCGCGGTGGTGGTGGCGGTGGCCTGATGCTGCGTCATTGTGGCTTCCCCCTATGTGTGTCTACCCGGTGTCAACGGATTCGCGGCGCCACGGGTTCACGGTTTCGGGTTGCGATTCCGACGAGCGATCCGCGCTCCCAAAGGCGGGCCGTAGGGCCTGAGTTATGAAATGTGCATGGCGTTTTGGCGCGCATCCCGAGTGTGGGTGCTGCCAATGCAAGGAATTTGCTCATTACTTACTTGATTCGCGCAAGTCCCTTCCGTTCCTGGATCGGATCTGACAGAGTCGTCCGCTATCCGGTGATCAAATGCCGGTGATCATTGCATCGATGTGCCCGACATGTGTCGATCCGTGGCGGAAGTGTGCCGAGAACGGGCCGACGGGTGGGCCGGGATGCTACCGGGGACGTGACCGGGGGAGGAACTTGATGCTCGGCTTCGTCGTGCGCAGACTGCGCGGGCGACTGCCGCTGGCTGCTGCCGTGCTGCTCGCAGTACTGATCACCACGGCGGTGCTGACCGCGTTGGTGGCGTTCAACCGCAGCGTCGGAGAGGCCGGCCTGCGGCAGACGCTCCAAGGGGCCGGCCATGCCCGGACCACGGTCACGGTGATCGCCGGGCACGGGCTCGACCAGCGGGCGAAGGACGAGGCGGAGATCGCCGCCTACCGCGGTCACCTCTTCGGCGACCTGCCCGTACGCACCGACAGCCTGCTGCGCAGCCGCTCCTACGGCCTGCCGGCCGGCACCGCCGGCGCGGGTGAGCCGGCGCCCTCCGGTGCGACCTCGGCACCGGGTTCGACCTCGGGTCGGGGCGCCGCGCCCCAGCCCGACCTGACGGTCCTCGCGGACGTCGACCGCGGCCGGGCCCGACTGGTCGCCGGAGCCTGGCCCGCCGCCGCCTCCGGCCCGGTCCAGAGCACCGCCCCACAGGCCGCCGTCCCGCAGACCATGCTGACCCGGCTCGGCCTGACCGCCCAAGCACTGCCCGCCGACGTCCAGTTGACCGACCGCCTCGACGGCAAGCCGCTGACCGTCCGCATCACCGGTGTCTACCGCGCCGCGGACCCGACCGACGCGTACTGGCACATCGACCCGGTCGGCGGCCACGAGGTCGAGGTCGGCGGCTTCACCACCTACGGTCCGATGCTGGTCGACCAGAGTGTCTTCACCACCGCCGGATTGCTGCAGAGCAGCCGCAGCTGGCTGCTCGACGCCGACTTCGCGGGCGTCAACCAGTCCACGGCCGAGGCCATGGGCAACCGCGCCCAGCCCCTCGCCGACGACCTGCAGTCGCGCGCCGGGCTCAGCGCGCGGACCGAGCTGCCCGACATCATGCGCGAGTTGTCCTCCAGCATGATGGTCGCCCGGTCCACCCTGCTGATCGGCGCCCTGCAGCTGACCGTCCTCGCCATCGCGGCCCTGCTGCTGGTGGTCAATCTGATCGCGACCCGACAGACGGCCGAGAACGAGTTGCTCGCCGCCCGCGGCGCCTCCGGCGCCCGGCTCGGCTCCTTCACCGCCCTGGAGTCGCTGCTGCTGGCACTCCCGGCCGCGCTGCTCGCGCCCCTGCTGACGCCGTACCTGGTCCGCGCCCTGGCCGGCTTC
Source organism: Kitasatospora sp. NPDC087314 (assembly GCF_044744365.1). NCBI lineage: Bacteria > Bacillati > Actinomycetota > Actinomycetes > Kitasatosporales > Streptomycetaceae > Kitasatospora > Kitasatospora sp. NPDC087314. The sequence goes on along the minus strand of NZ_JBIUYE010000017.1, from coordinate 115,098 downwards.
GGGAGCGCCCACGAGGTGCGCCTGACGACCGCCGTCAGCTGGACGCTCTGGCCGATCGCGGCGCTGTGCGCGCTCGCCTGCATCCTGCTGGCCACCCTGCCCAGCCTGCTGCGCGGTGCCGGAGCCGCTCTGCGCAGCCGCTCCGGCCGCCGCCAGGCCCTGGTCTCCGGCCTCGCGCGCAACGGCGGCGACCTCGCCGTGCTGGCCCTGGCCGTGCTCGCCTACCAGCAGCTCGGTCAGTACGGCAGCGGGCTGTCCACCGACTCCTCCGGCCGGCTCGGCGTGGACCTGCTGCTGGTCGCCACCCCGACCCTGGCGCTGTGCGCGGGCACCCTGGTGGTGCTGCGCCTGTTGCCGCTGGTCGCCCGGCTCGGTGCCCGGATGGCCGCCCGCGGCCGCGGCCTCGGCCCGGCCATGGTCGGCTGGCAGCTGGCCCGCCGACCCGGCCGCGCCACCGGCCCGGTGCTGCTGCTCGTGATGGCCGTCGCCACCGGCGTGCTGGCGCTCGGCCAGCACGCCACCTGGACCGCCTCCCAGCGGGACCAGGCCTCCTTCAGCACGCTCGGCGGCCTGCGCATCTCCGCCTCGCACAGCTCACTGATGGGCCAGGGCGGCCGCTACGGGGCCCTGCCCGGCGGCGACCGGCTGATCCCGGTGGTGCGCTCGGACCAGTCCCTGCCCGAGGGCAACGGACAGCTGGTGGCCCTGGACACCGCCGCCTTCGCGGAGCGCGTCCCGGTCCGCTCCGACCTGCTCGGCGGGCACACCCGCGAGGAGGCGTTCGCGCCGCTCGCCCCGCCCGCAGCCGCCTCGAAGGGCGGACTGGAACTGCCCGGCCATCCGCTGCGCATCGACGCCGAGCTCTCCGTCCACCAGCCGGAGCAGCAGGTCCAGATGGCCAACGGGACGACCCGCCCGCCGGTCCGCCCGGAGGTCCGGTTGCTGCTGCGCGACCGCTTCGGCCTCGTCCACAAGGCCTCGCTCTCCACGCTGCCGTTCAACGGCGACACCACGGTCTCGGCTTCGCTGACCACGCTGGTCGACGCCCCGATCGGTTCGGCCGCCGCACCGCTGACCATGGTCGGCGCGATCGTCTCCTTCGGCGACCGGACCGACGGCGAGGTGACCATCCGCCGGCTGTCCGTCTCCGACAGCGCCGACGGGCCCGCGACCGCCGTCCCGGTGCCGGCCGGACTCGCCTGGACGGCGACGGCACCCGGCGTCCGGGACAGCCGCGAGATCGCGCCCGGGCCCGCAGCCGCCCTCGGATCCGAACCGATCGGCGCCGACCGGCTGTTCACCATCCGCTACCGCTTCGCGAACGGCCTCGGCGAGACGCTCCGCGCCATCGTCAGCCCGGCCGGGACGAGCGGGACGGCCACCGTGCCCGGCGTCGCCACCCACGACTACCTGAAGGCTGTCAGCGCCTCGGTCGGGGACACCGTCCAGGTGCCGTTCGGCGGATCCCCCCTCGCGGTCAAGATCACCGCCGTGGTCAACGCCCTGCCCGCGTCCGGCCCCAGCACCCTCGTCGTCGACCTCGCCGGCACGGCCCGCGTCCTGGCGGCGCAGGGCCAGGAACTGCCGAACCGCGCCGAGTGGTGGCTACCCGCCACCGGCCCCGGCGACCGGACTCCCGCCGAGGCCGCCGCCGCCCTGCGCGCCGCCCCGGGCACCCAGGACATCCAGCTCTACGAGGAGGTCTCCGAAGGCCTCCTCGGCGACCCGGTCGGCGCCGCCCCGCAGAGCGCGCTCCTGGTCATCGCGGTCGTCACCGCCGTGCTCGCCGCGATCGGCTTCGGCGCCGCCGTGGCCGCCTCGGCCCGCGAACGGTCCCGGGACTCCGCCCTGCTGCTCGCCCTGGGCACCCCCCGCAAGCAGATCACCCGAACCATCGCCGCCGAACAGGGCGTCCTGGTCGTCCTCGGCGGGGCCGTCGGCCTCGGCCTCGGCGCCCTGCTCGTCCACCTGATCGTTCCGTTCGTCGTGCTGACGTCCGCAGCCCGCCGCCCGACACCCGAGGCGCTGATCGAACTGCCGCTCGGCCAGGCCCTCCTGCTCGCGGCCGCGATCGCCGTCGTCCCCCTGCTGTCGGCCTTCCTGATCGGACGCCGCCGTCGAGACGTGGCCGCCCGGCTGCGCCACGTGGAGGAGATGTGACCACCAAGGCCGGCACCACCGTGCCCACCCCCTCGGCCGCCCGGCGGCCCGCGCCCTGGGTCCGCACCCGGCTGCGCGCGACGCCGCTGGCCGCCCTGCTCACGGCGGCGCTCGCCTTCGTCACCGTGTTCATGGCGGCGGCCATCCCGCGCATCACCGACCGCAGTGCGGACAGCGCACTGCGGGACTTCGTCCGCCACCTGGGCGTCACCTCGACCAGCCTGCTGGCCACGGCCCAGCCGAACCTGAGCGACACCGCCACGGATCTCGACACCGTGCAGCAGAAGCTGACCGCGGAGATCGGCCGGAACCTGACGCTCAGCCAGTCCGGCCAGCTCTACGGCACCTGGACCAAGACCTCGCGGCCCATGCTGAACAAGGGCTACGCCAAGCTGTCGGACAACCGTGCGCCGCAGCTCGACCTGATGTACGTGCACGGCTTCACCGACCTCGTGAGCCTGGTCGACGGCGCCTGGCCGAGCCCCGCGAACGAGGGCGCACCCCTGCCGATCGCCATCAGCCAGAAGGCCGCCGAGACCATCGGCGTCAAGCTCGGCGACGTCATCGACAACGGCAGCGAGGTGACCGGCCCGGTCCGGTCCCGCGTGGTCGGCCTCTACCGCGTCAACAACCCCGACGACCCGAGCTGGGAGGATGCCGGCTGCCCGGCCCGTGCCTGCCTGGACGGCGGGGGCGCCGAGCTCGGGTGGAAGACCACCGGCCTCATCGACGGCGGCAGCCTGCCCGGGCTGGTCCGCTGGGGCAAGAACGTCCAGAACTTCTGGCGGCTGCCCATCGATCCGGGTGTCCTGCGGGCCGACCAACTGGCCCGGACCCGCAGCACGGTCGGCTCCTACCTGAGCGGGAGCGGCGCCACCGGCCTCGCGCGCCAGACCAACCGCGTCGACCTGCGCGTCAGCTCCCTCCTGCCCGAGGCCTTCACCCGGGCCACCGCCCGCTACGAGGCCTCGGCGCCGCTGGCGGCGATCGGCCCGGCCGGGGTGGCGGGTGTCGCCGTGGTGGTGCTGTGCCTGGCCGCGGCCCTCACCGCCGACCGGCGCACCGCCGAGATCCGGCTGCTCCAGGCCCGCGGCGGCTCGCGCGGCGGCGTGCTGCTGCGCCTGCTCGGCGAGGGCATGGCGACCGTGCTGCCCGCCGCCGTGCTCGGGACCGCACTCGCCCTGGTGCTGCTGCCCACCCCCCGGTGGGGCAACGCGGTGCTCGCGGCCCTGCTGGCGACCCTGCTCGCCGTGCTGGCCTTCCCGGCCCGCGCCGCCGTGCTGCTGACGCTGCCGAAGGCCGTCGCCGGATGGCGCCGGCTCGTCGGCGAGCTCGCCTTCCTGGCCGTCACCGCCGCGGCGGTGGCCGAGGTCCGGCGGCGCGGCGCCGCCCCCGCCGGCGCCGGCCTGGACCCGCTGGTGGTGGCCGCGCCGCTGCTGCTCGCCGTCACCGGCGGCCTGCTGCTGGCCCGGGTCCAGCCGGTGGTGGTCGGCTGGCTGGCCGCCCTCGCCGGGCGCGGCCGCGGCCTGATCGGGTTCCTCGGGCTGGCCCGTGCCTCCCGCGACACCTCGGGCCGCCGGCGACCCTCCGCGCTGCCGCTGCTCGCCCTGGTGATCGCCGTCACCACGACCGGTTTCGGGGCCACCGTGCTCGACACCGTGGACACCGTCCGGCTGCGCGCCGCCCGGATCGCGACCGGCGGAGACGTCTCCGTCGCCGTCCCGATCTACGCGACCCTGCCGGAGACGTTCACCACGGCGGCCGCCCAGCTGCCGGGCGTGCGGGCCTCGACCGGGGTCTGGGTCGAGAACGGGGCCAGCCTCATCAGCGCCGACCAGGAGTCCGTCTCGGCCATCCTGGTGGTGGCCGAGCCGAAGGCGTACGCCGAGATCGCCCGGACCTTCGGGGTGGGCGAGTTCGACCCGGCGCTGCTCGCCGGCGCCCCCGGCGGTCCGGACACCCCGGTACCGGCGCTGTTCAGCACCGGCCTGTCCAAGCAACTGGCCGCCGGGCCGCCCCGACTGCGGACGCCCAACGGGGGCCAACTGCGCACCACCGTCGCCGGGATCGTCGCCGGCACCCCCGCCCTGCCGGACCCCGGCAAGCCGTTCATGGTCGTGCCGGCCGGGCCCGCCGCCGAGCGTCTCCCGGAGCTCAAGCGGACGAACAAGTGGCTGTCCGTCGGCGACGTCGACCCCGAGCAGGTCAGGGGACTGGTCCTGGAACGGGGCCTGACCGCCGCGGAGGGCCTCGCCAAGCTGATCAGGGACGAGGCCGTGGCCGCCGGCAAGGGCTCGCACGGCCTGCCCCCCGGATACACGGTGCGCAGCAGCCGCGAGGCGGCCGCCGTGCTCGCCGCCGATCCGCTCCAGCACTCGGCCGTCCAGCTGTTCTGGTACGCGGGCGCCGCCGGCGCAGGCTTCGCCCTGCTCGCCGTCCTGCTGACGCTGGTCCGGGCGGCCCCCGAGCGGGCGGCCCTGCTGGCCCGGCTGCGCACCATGGGCCTGCGGCCCCGGCAGGGGCTGGCGCTGATCATCACCGAGACGCTGCCGCAGGCCCTGGCGGCGGCCGTCGGCGGCGGGTTGGTCGCGGTGGCGGCGGTCTGGCTGCTCGGGCCCGCCTTCAACCTGTCGGCGCTGGTCGGTGCGGACATCGGCGACGCGCTGACCCCGGCCCTGCTGCCGGTGCTGCTGCCCACGACCGGCCTGGCCCTGGTGGTCTGCCTCGCGGTGATGCTGGAGACGGCCGTGACCGGCCGGCGCCAGATCTCCGCCGAACTACGGGCGGGGGACCAGCGGTGACGCCGGGAACAGCGGTACCGGTCGTGACACCGGTGTGGACCGCCGGAACTGTGAAGACCGTCAAGGTCGTTGAGATTTCCAGGACTGTGAAGACAGGAGACGAGCGGTGAAGAGCACTCCCCAGGAGCGGCCGGCCGTCGAGGCCCCCAGCCTGCAGGAGCTCCAACAGCGGGCACTCGCCGCCGCAGCGCCCAGGGCGTACGGCGAGGGCGCGGCCATCGTCTGCGACCGGCTGGTGCGGATCTTCAGTGCCGAGGGCGTCGAGGTCCAGGCACTGCAGGGTCTGGAGCTGACCATCCAGCAGGGCGACCTGGTCGCCCTGGTCGGCGCCTCCGGCAGCGGCAAGTCCACCCTGCTGACCATCCTGGCCGGGCTCGACGTGCCGACCGCCGGCAGCGCCACCGTCGCCGGCTGCGACCTGCTGGAGATGCCCGCGCGGGAGCGGCTGCGCTACCGGCGGGAGGTGGTCGGCTTCATCTGGCAGCAGACCGCCCGCAACCTGCTGCCCTTCCTCACCGCCGCCGAGAACATCGCCCTGCCCATGCAGCTGCGCGGCCGCCGGGGCGGGGCCGGTCGGGCCAAGCAGCAGGCCGGCCGGGTGGCCGAGTTGATGGAGGCGCTGGAGATCGGCGAGCTCGCCCACCGCCGCCCCAACGAACTCTCCGGCGGCCAGCAGCAGCGGGTCGCGATCGCGGTGGCGATGGCCAACAACCCGCCGGTGCTGCTCGCCGACGAGCCCACCGGTGAGCTGGACTCCGAGACCGCGGGGGTGATCTTCGAGTCCTTCCGCACCGTCAACCGGGAACTCGGAGCCACGGTCGTGATCGTCACCCACGACCCGATGGTCGCGGGCGAGGTCCGCCGCACGGTCGCCATCCGGGACGGCCGGACCAGCAGCGAGGTGCTGCGCCGTACCGTCACGGACGAGCACGGCGAGGAGTCGGTCAACGAGCGCGAGTACGTGATGCTGGACCGCACCGGGCGGGTGCAGCTGCCGGTCAAGTTCCTGGAGGCGCTGGGGATGGAGCACCGGGTGGCCGTCGACCTCGCGGCCGACCACATCGAGGTCCGCCCGGACGACATCGCCGGGCACTGAGGGGCGGGTACGACGTCCGGGCACTGAGGGGGCGGGTACGGGGGAGGGGCGGGCGCCGGCTGCCGCCAGGGCCGGTCGGTCTTAGGTGTCGCCGCCCATCCGCTGGAAGAGCCCGCTGCCCTCGGCGTCGGCGCGGAGGTCGGGCGCGTCCTCGCCGGCGCGCTCGCCTCGGGCGGTGGCGGTGCAGAGGGCGAAGACGAGCAGGGCACTGGCCGCGACGGTGAGGATTCCGAGGGCGGTCAGGACGCGTAGCCAGGTCAAGGAAGTGCCTCCTGGGGACGGTGCGGAGGAACGCCGCCGGGATGTATCGGCAGTTCGGCCCGCACGGTCGAGTGTCCAAAAGCGGTTCTTCCCGTCGTCCGCCGCGCGAGAGGTCGCCCGCGCGGGCGCTCGAAGCATCTACCCGGCGCGCCATGCTCCCTCGCGCGCCCCTGCGGTGGTGCCGGCCCTCCCCTCCGGGCGCTCCGCCAACGCCCGCAGCGCGCCGAGGTCCGGCTTCCCCGCCCCGGTCAGCGGGATCCCCGGCACGACCAGGACGGTGTCCGGGGCACACCGCCGCCCCCCGTGCTCCCGGGCCCAGCGGTGCAGCTCCGCCGCCGTCGCCCGCGAGCCCGGCACGGTGACCACCGCCGCGTGCACCCGCTCCAGCCGGTCCGCGTCGACCGTCGCGAACATCACCGCCTCCCGCACCTCCGGGTGCGCGCGCAGCGGCTCCTCGACGTCCCGGGGAAACACGTTGTGCCCGTTCACGATCGCCATCGGATCGCGCCGCCCGGCCACCGTCAGATAGCCGGCCGCGTCCAGGCTGCCCAGATCGCCGGTGTGCAGCCAGCCGTCCCGCAGCACCCGGGCGGTCAGCTCCGGGTCGCGCCAGTAGCCGGCCATCGCGGTCGGGGTGCGGACGCAGATCTCCCCGGTCCGGCCCGGCGCCAGCACGGCGCCGTCCTCGTCCACGATCCGCACCTCGGTGTCCGGGAACGGGCGCCCGGCGGTCAGCAGGAGCCGCGGGTCCAGATGCTCGTCCGGGCTCAGCCGGGTGACCGGCCCGCACTCCGTCAGGCTGTACGTCTGGTGCAACACCCGGCCCAGCCGCCGGGTCGCCTCCGCCAACCGGCGCGGCGACGGGGGGCAGCCCGTGTACGTGACGCGCCGCAGGCTGCCGGTGTCCGTCCTGGACAGCAGCGGGTGGTCCAGCACCCGGTAGAGCAGATGCGGCGGCAGGTACACCCGGGACACCCGGAACCGCTCGATCGCGGCCAGCACGGCCTCGGCGGCGAAGCCCTCCTGCAGCACCACCGTGCCGCCCGCCGCCAGCGCCAGATCCGCCGTCGTCCCGCCGCCGTGGCACAGCGCCGTACAGAGCAGGAACGTCGCGCCGGACAGCAGTGGCGGTCGTGGCGGCCGGGCGAACCGGCGCGCCACCCCCTTCGGCCGACCGGTCGTCCCGCCGGTGAACCGCACCGCCATCACGTCCTCCGGGCGGTACCGCGGCGCCAGCGGCCCGGGCGGGCAGGACGCGGCCGCCGCCGGCAGGTCCGTCCCGAGGGCGGACGGGCCCAGCGCGAACAGGCCGACCGAGGGCAGCGCCCGGGCGATCCCCGCGGCGGCGGCCGAGCCCCGGGCCGGATCGAAGACCAGCGCCGACGTCCCGGCGCACCCGGCCAGCGCCACCGACTCCCCGACCGGGCCGTCCGGATGCAGCATCGCCACCCGGCACCCCAGCAGGTTCGCCGCCAACCGCACCAGCACCGCCTCCGGCCGGTTCCCGGCCAGCACCGTCACCCCGTCCCCGCGCCCGAGCCCGGCACCCTCCAGCGCCCGCGCCAGCCGGTACACCCCGTCCAGGCACTCCCGCGCCGTCAGCGCCCGCTCCCCGCAGCGGACCGCCACCCGCCCCGGATCCCGCTCCAGCCCTGCCAACACCCGCCCGGTGTACGTCGGATCCGACTCCGCCATGCCCCAGCCTCCTTCTGATGGGTCGTCAGCATAGGTGGGGTGATGCGGCGGATCTCACCTCGGGCTCGGCGCCGGCGGGACGCGGGGGTGACGGGGAGTTGCTAGGGTTCCCGGTCGGACACGGACGGGGGACAGGTGGGCACCAGCAAGGGCACGGCCGAGGCGCCGGGCGGGCAGGGCTGCGAGGAACGGCCGCGCGGTGTCGTCGACCTGCGCGGCGTGGCCGGGGCGGCGTTCACCGTGCGCTATCCGTCCGATGCCGTCGTGGTCGTGTCGGGCCTGCCGGGCGCGGGCAAGAGCACGCTGCTGCGGCGCTGGGCCGGAGCGGGGGCGGCGCCGACCGTGGACCCGCGCGCCGTGCACGAGGCCTGCGAGGCCGTCATGCCCGCGCGCCTGCCCTACGCGGTCTACCGGCCGTGGGCCCGGCTGGAGCACTTCCGGCTGTTGCGCGCCTCCGTCCGGCGCGGTGGGCCGCTGCTGGTGCACGACTGCGGCAGCCGTGCCTGGATGCGCCGCTGGCTCGCCCGGGAGGCGGCCGGACAGGGCCGACGGCTGCACCTGGTGCTGCTCGACGTCGGCGCCGCCACCGCCCTCGACGGCCAGCGCGCCCGGGGCCGCCACGCCTCCGCCCGCGCCTTCGCCCGCCACCGCCGGGGCCTGGACCGCCTGCTCGCCGCGTTCACCCGGCACGTGCGCTCCGGCGGGCCGATGCCGACCCCGGAGGCGGCGTCCGTGCTGCTCCTCGATGCCGTCTCCCGCTCCCGGGCGGCGGCCGTCCGCTTCGGGACGGCGGGTTGAGACCCCTGCTGGCCGCGGCGTCCGTCCGTCGCCGCGTTCCACCAGGTGGAGGTCTGCTTCGCCATGCCCTTCGGCTTCCTCGTCGTTCACCGGGTCACCGGGCCGGTCCTCGCGGCCGGCTGGGTGACCGATCCGGACCCGTGGGTGGAGTCGGCCGGCTGGGATTCTGGGAGTGACGGCGGTACGAAGTGCCGGTGCGGACCTGTCCGACACGACCGGATCCGCCCTACAGAAGCCCGAGGTGCGGCTCGACGCCCGCCAGTTCGCAGCCGGCCGCCCACAGGCGGGCGGCGACGGCGCGGTCCGCCATGTGGGCCTGAACCGGCTCACGGCGGGGTGCCCCGCGCAGGCCGAGGATGCCCGGGCCCCAGAGCTCTCCTCCTCGTACCTGCGGGTCGAGGACGGCCCGGACGATGGGCCACGCCCCGCGGTCCTTGCCCTGGACCAGGAGCCCGGCCGGCAGGCCGCGCAACCGTTCGCCGGTGGTGCGTACGTGCACCGGCGGGCGGGACGGGGTGAGGGAGTCGAGGGCGCCGCCGGGGTGCGCCACCACGCTGAGCACGGTGCTGCCGGCGGCGCGGAGGCGTCGGTCGAGTTCGAAACCGAAGGTCATCTGCGCGAGCTTCGAGCGGCCGTAGGCGCGTTTGGGCCGGTAGTCCACGGCCGACTGGAGGTCGTCCGGGTCCAGCCGCTCCGAGCGTGCCGCGAAGCTGCCGACCGTCACGATCCGGCTCGCCGGAGCGGCCGCCAGCAGGGGCGCGACCCACCGGGTGAGCGCGAGGTGCCCGAGGTGGTTGGTCGCGAACATCAGCTCGTGCCCGGCAGCGGTCTCCCGACGCGGCGGATCGTCCAGCGCGACCCCGGCGTTGTGGACGACCGCGTCGAGGCGGTCGAGGGCGAGTCCGTCGACGGCGGTCCGCAGGGACGGCAGGTCGGCGAGGTCCAAGGGGAGGTGGCGCACCAGCGCCCCGGGGACGCGGGAGCGGATCGAGGCCATGGCGGCCTCGGCCCGGCCGGCGTCCCGACAGCCGAGCACGACCCCGGCACCGGTGCCGGCGAGCTGCTCGGCGACGAAGTAGCCGATACCGGCGTTGCCCCCGGTGACCAGGACGTTCCTCCCGGCGCCGGACGGCGGCCGACGGGCGTCCCACGGCCGGTTCTGGGTTACGGACGACATGACGACGATCTCCTGACGCTCGGGAGTACGGAACCCGCGGGAGTACGGAACCCGCGGGGGTACGGAACCCGCCGGCTCTCCGAACGCTCGGGACCGCGGGCACCGTCAGACCCCCACCGTCACAGGTGGAACCGGCATACCGCTGACAGATCGCCGTCACCCACCGACAGCACTCCAAGATCATCAAACCGCCCCGTTCGGGACCCGCACCGGTCGGACCCCTGCGAGACTGGAACCAGCAGAGTCCGTTACGGAGAGAGGTCAGCATCCGCATGCCCAGCAGCGCCGCCGTCGACAACCCGTGGTTCCGCCGCTTCAGCCCGTCCGACTCCGCCCCGGCCCGGATCGTGATCTTCCCGCACGCAGGCGGCTCCGCGAGCTACTACATGGAGTACGCCAACGCGCTCGCGCCCCACGCCGACGTGCTCACCGTCCAGTACCCGGGCCGCCAGAACCGCTTCGCCGAGCCGCCGATCGACTCGGTGGCGGAACTCGCCGAACAGCTCTACCGCGAGCTGCGCGAGTGGACGGACCGTCCGATGACCTTCTTCGGGCACAGCATGGGCGCGGCCGTCGCCTTCGAGACCGCCCGCTGCTTCGCCCGCGACGGCCTCCCGGGGCCCGAGCGCCTGTTCGTCTCGGCGGGCCGCGCGCCCTCGCTGCCCCGGGAGACCGCCGTCTACCGGCTGTCGGACGACGGGCTGCTCGACACGATCGTCCGCCTCGGCGGGACGGACGAGCGGATCCTCTCCGTCCCGGCGCTGCGCGAGCTGATCCTGCCGGCGCTGCGGGCCGACTACACCGCCATCGAGACCTACCGCTGCGCGCCGGACGCGACCGTGCCGCAGCCGATCACCGCCCTGGTGGGGGAGACCGACGCGAACGCCACGGTCGACCAGGCCGCCCAGTGGGACCGGCACACCACCGGCGGCTTCGACCTGCGGGTCTTCCCGGGCGGGCACTTCTACGTGGCGGACCAGACCGCGGCCGTGGTCGAGGTGCTCACGGCGCACCTGCGCGACTGAGGCGGCCGGGCCCGTCCCGGCCCCGGTGACGCGCCCCGGCGGCTCGGCTACTGTGCCTGCGTGACGGGCCGTCGGCCGCGCCGCCGACGGCCCGTCAGCCGCACCCCTCAGCCGCAACCGCCCACCGGGAGGCCGCCATGCGCCGGATCGCCGTCGTCGGAGCGGGCCAGGCCGGCCTGCAGCTCGCACTGGGGCTGGTGGCCGCCGGCTACGAGGTGACGCTGGTCGCCGAGCGCACGCCCGAACAGGTGCGCGGCGGGCGGGTGCTGTCCACGCAGGCGATGTTCGGCCCGGCGCTGCGCACCGAGGCGGCGGCCGGGCTGGACCTGTGGGCGGACGAGGCGCCCGCGGTCCACGCCGTCCGGGCGGCGCTCGCGGTGCCGCCCGGGGTACGGGCACTGGAGTTCACCATGACGCTCGACGAGCCCGCCCAGTCGGTGGACCAGCGGCTGAAGCTGGCGCGCTGGCTGGAACTGCTGGCGGAGCGCGGCGGCCGGGTCGAGAACCGCTCGCTGGACCGGGACGGCCTGCTCGAGCTGGCCCGGCGGCACGAGTTGACGGTGGTCGCGGCCGGGCGCGGCGAACTGGCCGAGGTCTTCGAGCGCGACGCCGCCCGCTCGCCGTTCGACCGGCCGCAGCGGGCGCTGTCCTGCCTGTACGTCCACGGGGTGGGCTCGCCTGATCCGGCCACCGAGCCGCGGGCACGGATGCACGCGTTGCCCGGCCTCGGTGAGCTGTACCTGCAGCCGGCCCTGACCCTCTCCGGCCCCTGCGCGATCCTGCTGTGGGAGGCGCTGCCCGGCGGGCCGCTCGACGTGTTCGGCGACGGCCCGGCGCCTGCCGTCCAACTCGCCCGGATCCGCTCGCTGTTGAAGGAGCACCTGCCGTGGGAGGCGGAGCTGTGGGCGGACGCCGAGCCGACCGACGCCGGGGCCGGCCTGTCCGGCGCGGTGACCCCGGTGGTCCGCCGGCCGGTGGCGGAGCTGGGCGCGGGCGTCGACGCCGTCCACGTGCTCGGCCTCGGCGACGCGGTGGTGGTGAACGACCCGATCGCCGGCCAGGGCGCCAACAGCGCCGCGCTGGCGGCGCAGGCGTACCTGCGGGCGATCGTCGAGCACGGCGACGCCCCCTTCACGGCGGACTGGATGTGCCGCACCGCCGAGCGGTTCTGGCGCCGGCACACCCGGCACGCGGTCGGGTTCACCGCCGCGATGCTCACCGTGCCGGACCACGTGCAGGGCGTGTTCGCGGCCGCCGCCGAGCATGAGGCGGTCGCCCGCCGACTGGCCAACACCTACGCGGAGCCGAGCGACCACGCCGCCTGGCTGGCCACGCCCGACCTGACCGCGGCCTACCTGACCTCGGTCCGCGGCTAGGGCCTGTCCGGCCCTAGGTGTATTGACCCGCGGGTTGTTCACGCGGGGGGTTCGCAGACAGGCTCTGGGGCCTGTCCGGCAGGGTTTTCGGCAGGCCGCCGGACGGTGGTCGGCGTGATCGGGGACTGACCCGGGCGCGCCGAATTCGGCCGCGTCTCTCGACTCACCCGGCCGTACGCGCTTTGATGTGCGTCGCACCCGTGACAGGAGGTGGGCGATGCCGACGAACGGGACCGCGACCGGCGGGCGGCCGGTGATCGAACTGCGGTCGCTCACCAAACGCTACGGCGCCACGGTCGGCATCGACCGGCTGGACGTCGCCGTCACCGCCGGAGAGGTGTTCGGCCTGCTGGGCCCGAACGGCGCCGGCAAGACCACCACGCTGCGCTGCCTGGTCGGGTTGCTCAGCCCCAGTGCCGGGCAGGTGCGGGTCCTCGGCCTGGACCCGGTGGCCGACCATCGCAGCCTCGCCCCGTCGATCGGCTACCTGCCCGGCGAACTGCGCCTCTACCCCGAGCTCACCGGGCAGCAGACCCTCGACCTGCTCGCCGCGCTCCAGGGCGCCCCGGTGCCGGGCCAGCGCGAACTCTGCGAGCGGCTGAAGCTCTCCCGGGCCGATCTGGCGCGGCCGGTGGGGGAGTACTCGCGCGGTATGAAGCAGAAGCTCGGGCTCGTCCAGTCGCTCCAGCACCGGCCCGCCGTCGTGGTGCTGGACGAGCCGACCGAGGGGCTGGACCCGCTGGTCCAGGAGACCTTCTTCGAGCTGCTCGCCGAGGAGACCGCGGCCGGGCGGACCGTCCTGCTCTCCAGCCACGTGCTGCCCGAGGTGCAGCGGACCTGCGGCCGGGTCGCGATCGTCCGCCGGGGCCGCCTGGTGATCGTCCGCTCGGTGGCCGAACTGCGCCAGGCCCGGGCCCGCAGGGTCCGGCTGGCCTTCGCCGACGGGCGGGGCGCCCGGCCGCTGGGGCGGGCCGAGCGGTGGTCGCCGCGCTGGGACGACGACCGGGTCGAACTGCTGGTGCCGCCGGACGACGTGGTCGCGGCCGTCCGCACGCTGCTGGCCGAGCTGCCGGTGGCGGACCTCACCGTCGAGGAGGCGGGGTTGGACGAGGCCTTCCTCGACCTCTACCGCGCGACCGACGGCACCGAGGCCGCCGACGGCGCTGACGCGAGCGAGGGCCCCGACGGCGCCGACGTGACCGAAGCCGCCGACGCCGGATCGGAGGAGCGCCGGTGAGCGCCGGGACCGTCAGCCGCCGCCTCCCGCTGGTCTGGCTCGCCCTGCACCGGCGGCGCCGGATACTGATCAGCCTGCTGCTCGGAATGATCGTCTTCGAGACCCTGATCGTGGTGATCGCCGGCACCATCCCGCCCACCGACCTGTTCGGCGCCCGCAGCAGCCCGCCGGGCGCGTTCAAGGCCTTCAGCGGCTCCAACGGCGACGTCTCCATCGCCAGCTACCCCGGGCTGCTCGGCGCCGGACTCACCCACCCGTTCTGGATCGCGCTGCAGCTGACCGTGATCGGCTCGCTCGGCGCCGCCGCCGTCGCGGCCGACGTCGAGTCCGGCACCATCGAACTGCTGATGACCCGCCCGGTCTCCCGGCGGCGCCTGCTCGCCGAACGAGCCGGCGCCCTGGTCGCCGCCACGGTGCTGCTCAACGCCGCCGCCACGCTCACCGTCGCGCTCGGGGTGGCGCTCTCACCCGAGCTGCACGCGGCCGTGCCGGAGGGCGGGGTGTTCGCCGCCGGGCTGATGGGCTGCGCCCTCGCGTTCTGCCTCACCGGGCCGGTGCTCGCGGTGTCCGCGCTCACCCGGCGGCGGGCGTACGTGATCGGTGCCGCCGTCGCCTTCGGTGCGGTCGGCTTCGCCCTCAACTTCGTCGCCCTGGCCTGGTCCCCGGCCCGGTCGCTGCGCTACCTCAGCCCGTTCCACTACTACACGCCGGGCGACACGCTGGCCCACGGCGGCGTCCCGTGGCTGTCGTTGGGCGTGCTCACCGGCGTCGGCCTGCTCGGCCTGCTGGCGGCCTTCCGGCTGCTGGAACGGCGGGACCTGGCGATCTGACGGTCGGCGATCCGACGGCTGTCGCGCCAGGCGTTCAGCCGCACCTGCGCGCGGCGTCGAGCAGGCGCTCGCGGACCAGGGCGACGTGCGGGTTGGTGGAGCCGGCCGGGCGCCGGACCAGGTAGGCGGTGTTGATCGGCGGGTCGGCCGGCCGGTGCAGCAACCGCAGGGCCCCGGAGGCGAGTTCGGCCCGGCACAGGTAGCCGGGCAGCACGCTCCAGCCGGCGCCCGCCGTCACCGCGGCGAGCACCGCCCGCAGGTCCGGCACGGTGACGGCCGCCCGGGCGTGCAGGCGCCGGTCGAAGACGTGCCGCCAGTAGCGGCGGGCGATCGGCAGGTCCTCGGCGTAACTGAGCAGCGGCACTTCGGCGAGGGCGGCCGGCAGTTCCCGGCCGGCCAGCCGCTCGGCCCACACCGGGGCGGCGACCAGGACGAACTCCTCGTCGGCCAGCGGTTCGGCGAGCAGGGTGCGGCCGCGCGGGCGCCGGGTGGCGACCACCAGGTCATGCCGCCCGGCCCGCAGTTCGTCCAGCAGCGGGTCGGTGAGCCCGGTGGTGACCCGCAGTTGGACGCCCTCGGCGACCAGTGGGGCCAGCGCGCCGAGCAGCACGGTGCCGAGGAACTCCGCCGGCCCGGCGAGGTGCACCGGCTCCGGCGCGGCGCCGTCGGGACCGGCGGCGACGCCCGCCAGCTGGTCCAGCGGGGCCGACAGCCGGGCCGCCAGGTCGTCGGCGTACGGCAGCGGGCTGACCCCGCGCGCCCGGCGCTCGAACAGCTCCCGGCCGAGCCGCTGCTCCAGTGCCCGGACCTGCGCGGTCACCGTCGACTGGGACAGGCCCAGCTGGTGTGCGGCCGCGGTGAGCGAACCCGCGCGGTGCACCGCGAGGAAGGTCCGCAGCTGGTTGAGGTCCAGCGGGCCGGATCCAGGCGTCACCCGATTGGTCATGGTCGCGATCGTACGGTATTCCGATGGCTCGGGGCCGTCGGAGGCATCGGAATTCCGATGCCCGGCATCGTCGTGTCCATTGGTCCCCGGTGGGGCGGCCGGTCTAGGTTCGGCGGCGTGATCGCTGCGGCGGGAGAGCCGTGGCGGGGACCGCAACCCTGGAGGCAGCACCATGGCCGACATCCTGTTCGTCGTGACCGGCGCGAAGGTCTGGACGCTCAACGACGGCACCGAACACCCGACCGGCTTCTGGGCGGAGGAGGCCCTCGTCCCGTACCAGGCGCTCACCGCCGCCGGCCACCGGATCACCGTCGCCACCCCGGGCGGCGTCGTCCCGGTGGCCGACCGGGCCAGCCTGACCGACCCGGCGACGGCCACGGCCCTGGAGGCCGTCGAGGAGTTCCGCCGACCGGTGAAGCTGGCGGAGGTCGACCCGGCGGACTACGCCGCCGTGTTCTACCCCGGCGGCCACGGCCCGATGGAGGACCTGGCGTTCGACGCCGACTCCGGTCGGCTGCTCACCCGGGTGCTGGCCTCCGGCCGGCCGCTCGGCGTGGTCTGCCACGGCCCGGCGGCGCTGCTGGCGGCCCGCGGCGAGGACGGCGGCTCGCCGTTCGCCGGGTACCGGATGACCGCCTTCACCAACGCCGAGGAAGTCCAGGGCGGTCTGGCGGACCGGGCGAAGTGGCTGCTCCAGGACCGCCTGGTGGACCTCGGTGCGGACTTCCAGGAGGGCGCGCCCTGGGCGCCGCACGTGGTCGTCGACCGCAACCTGGTGACCGGTCAGAACCCGGCCTCCTCGGCCCTGGTGGCCGCCGAGCTGCAGAAGCTGCTGGAGCGTTAGCACCGGACCGCCCGGACGTACGAGCGGTGGTTCGGACGGACGCGTCGTACCGGCCATGCCACTGATCACCCGTCCGGGTGGTGTCAGCGGGACAAGGGCCCGGGAGGGCGGCGGGGACCGGGGGCGGACGTGAGCATACGGTCATGATCACGCTACGCCGAACCACCATCGCCGCGGTCGCCGCCTGCGCGGCGCTGCTGGCACCCCTGGTCCCCGCCGCCGCCCAGGCCGCACCGGTGCCCGTCGCCCAGGCCTTCCGCGGCGGCGCCGAGCAGCGGGTCGCCGCCTACCTGGACGGCATCCGCGACAACCCCGACGAGCTGCGCCGCTTCCTCCACGACCTGCCCAAGGGCGGCGACCTGCACAACCACCTGTCCGGTGCGGTCTCCACCGAACTGCTGATCCGACTCGCCGCCGAGGACGGCCTCTGTATCGACACCGTGACCCTCACCGCGCAGGTCGCGCCCTGTTCGGCCACCGCCCGCCCGGCCGCCGACGCCGTGTCCGACCCCGACTTCCGCCAGCAGGTGATCCGCGCCTGGTCGATGCAGGACTTCGTGCCCGGCGCCGAGTCGGGCCACGACCACTTCTTCGCCACCTTCGGCAAGTTCGGCGAGGCCAGCTGGCGCCACCCGGGCCGGATGCTGGCCGAGGTCACCGACACCATGGCCGAGCAGCACCAGAGCTACCTGGAGACGATGCTCACCCCGGCCTCGGCCGGCGCCGCCGCGCTCGCCGCTAAGGTCGGCTTCGACCCCGACTTCGCCAAGCTGCGCGACAAGCTGCTCGCCGACGGCGGCATCGACCAACTCGTCACCCAGGCCGGCTCGGACGCCGACCAGATGCTCGCCGAGTACCGTGCCTCCGCCGACTGCGACGGGGACCGCCCGGCGCCCGGCTGCGCCGTCACCGTCCGGATCATCTCCCAGGCCTCCCGCGCCTCCACTCCCGCCCGGGTGTTCACCCAACTGCTGCTCGGCATGGAACTCGCCAGCCGGGACGACCGGTTCGTCGCCGTCAACCTCGTCCAGCCCGAGGACTACCCGGCCTCGCTGGAGAACTACGACCTCCAGATGCGGATGCTGGACTTCCTGCACCCGCTCTACCCCAAGGCCCACATCACCCTGCACGCGGGCGAGTTGGTGCCCGGACTGGTCAAGCCCGAGGACCTGCGCTTCCACATCCGCGAGGCCGTGGTGACCGGCCACGCCGAGCGGATCGGCCACGGCGTCGACGTCGTCCACGAGGACGACTCCGCCGGGTTGCTGGACACCCTGGCCGAGCGGCACGTCCTGATCGAGGTGCCGCTGACCAGCAACGAGCAGATCCTCCAGGTCGCCGGGCCGGACCACCCCTTCCCGCTCTACCGCCGCCACGGCGTCCCGACCGCCCTGGCCACCGACGACCCGGGCGTCTCGCGCGGCGACATCACCGAGGAGTACCAGAAGGCCGCCACCCGCTACCGGTTGGGCTACCGCGACCTGAAGGACCTGGCCCGGACGTCGCTGGAATACGCCTTCCTGCCCGGCCGCAGCCTCTGGCAGGACCGCGACCACTTCCGCCCCGCCCCCGAGTGCGCGGCCGACACCCTCGGCAGTGCCCACCCCAGCGCGGGCTGCGAGGCGCTCCTGGCGGCCAGCCCCAAAGCGGAGCAGGAGTGGCAGCAGGAGTGCGGCTTCGGTGAGTTCGAGGCGGCGGTGCTGCGCCGCAGCGCCTGAGGGTGACGGCGCCGCCGCCTTCCGGAGGGTTCGACAGGCCTCGGACGGCGGCGGCGCGGCTCCCGGTTCGGCTTCAGCGGAGGTCGAAGGCGGCGGGGTGGTGTCCGGCCCAGATCCGGCGGGCGTCCTGCTCGGGGTAGCGGATCGTCCGGGGGCGGGCGTCCAGGACGCGGGTGAGCTGCCCTTCGGCCTGGAAGGCGGGCCAGCCGGGGTCACCGGTGGTGGCGAAGGCGACCCAGGCCCGGTGGAGCTCGGCGGACACCGCGCGGGCCTCCGGGGAAGGGGTGTCGCCGAGCAGTTGACGGCCGATCGGGCTGTCCAGGGTGCCGAAGGCCAGCGGGACGTCGAGGCTGTGGCAGGCGCCCAGGACGCCGCCGAGTGCGGGGGAGGGCAGGGCCAGTTCGAACAGGTACGAGGTGCCGCCGGCGGCGGTGTTGGCCTCGGCGAGCTGGAGCGAGGGCATCCGGAACAGCGCGTCGGAGCGGACGGCCTCCAGCAGTTCGTCCGGGGAGGCCTGCGGGTTCGCGGCGAGGTAGGCGTCGGGGCCGTCCGGTTGCGGGGCGAAGAGGTCGAGCGCGGTGGCGGCGTCCTGTTCGGTGAAGGTGCCCAGCAGGCCGGCCATGACGGTGAACAGCCGGAACTCGTCCCGGGTGTGACCGACGAGCAGGTCGATGCCGGCGGCCCGGCCGGAGGCCAGGGCGGGCCAGGGCACCTCGGGCAGGACCTCGCCGTCGACGACCGGGCAGACCGCGGCGCCGGACTGGGCGAAGGCCCCCCAGCGCTCGCCGTGTGCGGGCAGGTCGGCGCTGAGTGCGGTGAGCGCCTCGGCGAGGTGCCAGGGGTCGACGGTCGACAGGGCGGCGGCCGTGGGCGCGGTGCCGAGCCGGCCTGCCAGCGCGGCGGTGACCTCGGCGGCCAGCGCGGGGGTGCAGTGGCTGCCCGGCACCGAGTGGGTGACGGCACGTCGGAACAGGCCGCGCACCGGCTCCATGGTGAGCAGGGCGGCGATCGACCCGGCTCCGGCGGACTGGCCGGCCACCGTGACCCGGTCGGGGTCGCCGCCGAACGCGGCGATGTTGCGCCGGATCCAGTGCAGCGCGGCGATCTGGTCGAGCAGCGCGCGGTTGGCCGGGACGCCGTCGAGGAGGGCGAAACCCTCGGCGCCGGCCCGGTAGTTGAGGCTGACCACGACGAGCCCGGCGGAGGCCAGGGCCGTCGCGTCGTACATCGGGTCGTCCGAGGCCGCCGCGATGTAGCCGCCGCCGGGGATCCAGACCAGGACGGGCAGTCCCGCCGAGCCCGGATGGGGGGTGTGGACGTTGAGCGTCAGCCAGCCGGTGCCCTCGGTGGGGGCGGCGGCCACCGGGCCGGACTGCGGCGGTGTGGGGCCGAACTCCGCCGCCTCGCGGACACCGTCCCAGGGCTCGACCGGGGCGGGGGCGGCGAAGCGAAGCGCGCCCACCGGGGGCCGGGCGTACGGGATGCCGCGGAAGACGGCGTGTCCGCCGTGGCGGCGGCCGCGCAACAGGCCCTCGGCGGCGCGTACGGTCGGGTATTCGGGCAGGTCGTGCTCAGGCATGGTTCTCCTCGGTCCGACTGCCCCCAGGGTTATCGGTCAGCTGTATTATGTCAACCGTATGGAAAAGACTCGGGGAGTGGCCGACGATGCCGAAGCAGGTGGACCACCAGGAGCGCCGCGAGACGATCGCCCGTGCGCTGTGGCGGGTGGTGGAGCAGCGCGGCGCCACGCACCTGACCATGCGTGAGGTCGCCCAGGAGGCGGGCATCTCGCTCGGTCAGCTCCAGCACTACTTCACCTCGCGGGCGGCCATGCTCGCCTTCGCGATGGACCTCGCCGGCGAGCAGACGGCCCTGCGGGTCGGCCGGGGCCTGGCGGAGCTCGGCGAGCGGCCGCACCCGCGCGACGTGCTGCGGGTGACGCTGGTCGAAATGCTGCCGCTGCACGCCGATGCGCGGGCGACCAGCCGGATGGGCGCCGCCTACGTCCTGGAGGCGCTGCACGACGAGGACGTCCTCGCGCGGGCGCGGGGCGGCCTGCTGCAGGGGCGGGCGATGGTCGAGCAGGTGGTCCGGCAGGCGATCGCCGACGGGCTGATCGCCCCCGATCGCGACGCGGTCGTGGAGACCGACCTGCTGCTCGCGCTCACCGGGTTCACCACCCTGCTCGAACTGCGCGTGATCGAGCCGGTGGCCGTGCTGGCGGCCGTCGACCGGTACCTGGACGGCCTGTTCGCCCGTTTCTGACCGACCGCCCGGTCGGTGATCCGGCCTCCCCGTCGTGTGGTTGACGAGGTGTCAGACGTGGGCGAAAGGGCAGGTTTCACTGTACGAACGGGACGTGCCGCCTGCCCGTTCGGGCGAAAGTCCGGCCCTGGCGGGCCCGATGGGGCCCGCCAGGCTTCCGGGCGAGTGTCACTCGCGTCACTCTCTGTCCCATCGAGGTCGGGTTGGTGTTAGAAACGAGTTCTAAACCCGCCGGTAGGCTTCTGAAAGCCGCCGGTGAGGCCACCTCTATTGGCAGGTGCATGGTGTGAACGAGAAGTGGGGGAGAAGTGCGGCTTCAGCGCTTGATATCGCTCAACTGCCCACTGACGTTCAGCAATTCATGGCACTGGGAGGCCTGCTTCCCGGAGGCGGGCGTGCCCGGCTGCTGGCAGATCACGCTCGCCGTCACGGTCTGGTCCTCGAGGACCTCGATGGGAGTCACCCAGTGGTAGTCCTGGTTCCGGAAGGTTTCCAAGGCGATCGTCGTGATCGTCTGCTCACCGAACTTGATGGTCAACAGCCCTTGGTCGCCCTGGAAGTTGGCGGCCACGATGTCGGTGATCCGGAAGACCTTGCCGTGCTGCACCTTGTAGGCGCCCACCGCGGAGCCGCCGCTGTTGGTGGTCACGTCGACCGTGGTGGAGAACTGCTGCTCCGTCCCGGGGACCGCCCGACCGGAGCCGCCGCCCGAACCGCCGCCGGAGCCGCCGCCCGTCGTACCGCCCTGCTGGCCCTGAGCGCTCGGAGTCGCCCCGGCGGCCGGAGCCGACGGGGTCGGGACGGGGACGGGCGCCGGGGTGAACGAGGCGGCCTTCTGCTCGACGGCCTGGTTCGCGGCCTGCTTCGCCGAGCTGCGCACCGCCGGCCGGACCAGCGTCAGCCAGGCCAGGATCAGCGCGATCAGCGCCGCGAGCAGCGCGAGCAGCCACTTGGGCAGCAGCGCGTGCTGGACGAACTCGCCGTCCAGCACGTTCCGGCGGTCGGCCGGCTGCGGGCCGCTCGGCTGCGGGCCGTCCGGCTTGGCGGCGTCGCCCTCCTGGTCGACGGTGACCTCGAAGGGCCAGGTGGCCGGCTTGCCGAACCAGATCAACTTGCGCGCGCGGACCTTCAGTCGGGTCTCGGCGGACTCGCCCGGCTGGAGGCGCAGCTTCTCCGGGGCGAACCCGAAGCGCAGTTCCTCGCCGGGCTGGGCCGGGGAGAAGGTCACGACGGCGGCCGTGTTCCCCAGGTTGTGCACCGAGGTCCGGTAGCGGGCGCGCAGCCAGCCCCGACGGCGCCGGGGAGCGAGCGCGGTGCGCAGCTCCCGGAACGGCGTCACCGTGACGGTGGTCTCGGGCACGGTCACCAGCTCGGGGCGCTCGGCGGGCAACACCCGGATGCCGAGCGGGAACTCACCGGCCCGCACCTCGTGGGAACGGGGCGGCGCCAGCCGTATCGTCACCGTCTCGGACGTCCCCGGATAGAGCGAGAGACGGGCCGGCTCGACCGTTGTCCACGGGGCGCACTCCCCGACCACTTCCAGCGAGTACGCCTCAACGATGTCGGTCTCATTGCGAACCGTCAGGGTCATCGAGGCTGCGTCGCCGGGCGACACCGTCAGCGCGGGAAGGCCGAGTTCGGGAGATGCGGTCATGCCGTGACGGTAGGACCGGAGGACACCCCGAGGAGAGAGCCCCGCGGGCAAGCCGCGGGCACACGCCTTGCCCGCAGGAACAACCGGTCCCTGCCCGGTGCCGCAGACCCGCTCCCCGCCAGCGCCCCCCGCCAACGCCCGCGGCCGGCTCCACGACACGGCGCCCGGCTGCCCTCACCACGCGTCCAGTGACGCCGACGAAGCAGAACGGAACAGTTGATGACGATGATCGAGACCACCACCCATGAGGCCGCCGGGGCGACCAGGTCCGTCCAGGCCCGACCGCGTGGATCGGCCGAGCCCGCCGCGGTGCGGGTCAAGCCGGGCCGGGTCGCGGTGGCGGTGTACGCGGAGGACATCATCCTCCACACGGGCGTCGTCCAGCAGCTGAGGCAGCGGCCGGAGGTGGAGCTGCTGGCCGACGGCGACGCCGCGCGGGCACAGGTGTCCCTGATGGTGGTCGACGGGCTGAACGACGCCGTGACCGACCGGCTGCGCCGGCTCCGCCTCAACACGCAGAGCCGGACCGGGCTGGTGGTGGGCCACTTCGAGGCCGGCGGGCTGCAGACCATCATCGAGTGCGGTGTCGGCGCCGTGCTGCGCCGCTCGGACGCCGACCAGGACCGGCTCGTCCACCTCATCACCGCCCTGGCCAACGGTGAGGGCGTCATGCCCGGGGACCTCCTCGGCAAGCTGCTCGACCGGGTCGGGAGCCTCCAGCGCACCATGCTCGACCCGCGCGGCCTGACCCTGTCGACCCTGACCGCCCGGGAGGCGGAGATGCTCCGGCTGGTCGCCGACGGCCTCGACACCAGCGAGATAGCGGCCCAGACCTCGTACTCCGAACGCACCGTCAAGAACGTGCTGCACGAGATCACCACGCGGCTGGGACTGCGCAACCGTGCCCACGCCGTCGGGTACGCGATGCGCCACGGCCTGATCTGAGGTCGGGCCGGATCGTCGCCGCCGGATTGCCCTCAGGGGCACCGGTCGCTACCCCCGGCTCGGGTGCCCGGGGCCTGTCCCCGCGTTCCCGGGCCGGGGAGACTGCCGGATGTACCGCCTTCTCGGTCTGTGAGGTTGAGCGTGATCGGCGCCACCGGCACCCCCCGCCCCGTCCGGCGCTCGGCGCGAGCCGCCGCCGCGCTGCTGCTGTCCCTGGCCGTGGCCGTGGTGACGCTGGGCACCGCGAACTCCGACGGGAAGGGAAGAGGGCCCGCCCCGGTGGCCGCCGGGGCCGCGGCGGAGAGCGGGCGGATCGTCTACGCGGGCACGGGCCACCGCAGCCTGGCGCGGGTCACCGGCACGGCGTCCAGCGCGCCGCTGTTCGGGCCGGGGCCCGTCCACTTCGACACCGAACCCTCGGCCCGCGGTGACCAGTTGGTGTTCACCAGCCTGCGGGACGAGACACTGCCCCAGGTCTACCTGCGCGAGCAGTCCGGCGCGGTGCGCCGGCTCACCACGGGCATGGACACCGCGGAGCCGACGCTGACCCCGGACGGCCGCGCCGTCGTGTTCGACGCGGTGGAGCCCGGCGGACGCGACGGGCAGACCCAGCGCGACCTCTGGGTGGTCGACACCGACGGCACCGGGCTGCGCAGGCTGACCGACACCGCGGACTCCGAGGCGCACCCGACGGTCTCCCCCGACGGCAAGTGGGTCGCGTACACCTGCAACGTCGACCGGGAGCACACCCAGGTCTACGTCATGCCCCTGGCCGGCGGTGCGGCGCAGCGGATCACCGCGGTCACCACCGGCAACGCCATCGAACCGGCGTGGAACCCGGTGGACGCGCCCGACCTCCGCGACCAGATCGTCTACACCTGGGACCAGGGCGGCCAGACCGGACCGCAGCTGCGGGTCATGACGCCCACCGGCGCCAACGACCGGGCGTTCTTCCCCGGCGTCGGCGCCGACTGGCGGACCAGGTCCGCCGGCTGGCTGCCCGACGGCAGCGGGGTGCTCTTCCTCAGCCCCAACCGGCTCAACGGCGACCCGACGGCGCACGAGAGCGTGTACCGCGCCAAGACCTGCTTCTGCGGCGGGGCCGAACTGGTGCTGAGCGAGGAGCGCGCGGTCCGCACCCCGGTCTGGCTCGGCCCGCTGAACGGTGGCGGGCCCGTCGTGGACCGCAACAGCGCCGAAACGCCCAACGTGGCCGACCTGTCGGACATCCGCCCCGACGGAGTGGACCCGCGCGACCTGGGCGTCAGCGTGCTCCGGGAGGACCCGGCCGCCGACACCAACACCGACCCCGCGACCGACCCGCTGTTCAACCCCCGCCCCGGCTACGACCCGTGGTTCGAACGGCAGACCTACACGCCGGACGGCCGGGGGATCGTGGTGACCCGCTTCGAGGACTCGTCCGCCGGCCGGATCGAACGGGTCTGGCAGACCGGCGTCGACGGCTCCAACCCACGCCCGATGAACCTCGCCGGGCGCGGGCCGAAGGACTGGGACACCGACCCGGCGCTCTCGCCCGACGGCCGGCTGGTGGCCTTCACCAGGACCTCGCCCGGCGGCATCGGCGCGGCCTCCGGCCCCGGGCGGGTGCTGATCGCGAACGTGTCGACCGGCGCGATCGTCGGCACCGTCGAGCCGACCGGCGACCAGCCGGCCGCGTCGGTGGCCCAACCCTCCTGGTCCCCGGACGGCAAACTGATCGCCTACACCAAGACCGAGGTCATCAACGGCAGCGGCGCCAACAAGCACGTGTGGACCGTGCCCGCCGACGCCCTCGACCGGCCGACCGACCTCAGCCGGACGGCCTGCCCCGGTGCCTGCGAGGTCATCGACGACAGCCCCGCCTTCTCGCCGGACGGCCGGCGCGTCGCCTTCAACCGCAAGACCGGCAACGGCGGGCCCAACGAGCGGAACGCCGTCCTCGTCGCCTCGGCGACCGGCGACGGCTGCACGGTGGCCCTGCCCGCCGGGCCCGGCCAGGACCGCAACGCCTGCCGCCGCCCGCTGTCGGACACCTCCGACGCCGGACCGTTCCAGC
This sequence comes from Kitasatospora sp. NPDC087314, assembly GCF_044744365.1. Lineage (NCBI taxonomy): Bacteria > Bacillati > Actinomycetota > Actinomycetes > Kitasatosporales > Streptomycetaceae > Kitasatospora > Kitasatospora sp. NPDC087314. The sequence goes on along the minus strand of NZ_JBIUYE010000017.1, from coordinate 90,214 downwards.
CCCGCGACGTCGCCTGGACGGCGGACGGCGCGCAGCTGGTGCTGACCTCGCGCCGGGCCCTGCCGGCGAACTCGCCCGAGGCGCTGTCGAGCCTCGACCTCGCGACCGGCCGGCTCACCTCCATCAACTCCCGGCTGCCGGGGCGGCAGAAGGAGCCGAGCGTCCAGCAGTCCGTCGACCTGGCGCTGAGCGCGCCGGCCAGCACGCCCCCGGTCCCGGCCGACGGCAGCACCACCGTGGACATCACCGTCACCAACCGTGGCCCGGCGCCCTCGCCCGGCACCGTGTTCACGGCCTCGGTGCCGACGGGCGCCCGGCTCGGCGGGCTGAAGGCCTCGGCCGGCACCTGCGACGCTGTGGCGCTGCGCTGCGAGCTCGGCACGCTGGCCCCGGGCGCTGTCGTCCGGGTGACCGCCACCGTGGTCGCCACCCAGAGCGGGGACCAGCGGTTCGGCTGGTGGGTCACCGGAGCGGTGGTCGACCCGAGGCCCGAGGACAACGCGGGGCAGACGGTCGTCCCCGTCCAGGCCGCGTCGCCGTCCCCGTCGGCCTCTCCGTCGCCCTCCCCGTCCGCGTCGCCCTCCCCGTCCGCGTCGCCGTCCCCGTCCGCCTCTCCGTCGCCGTCCGCCCCGCCCGCCTCGTCACCGCCCGCCCCGCCGCCACCGGCGCCCGCCCCGGTCCCCGCACCGCCGGCGCCTCCCGCGCCCAAGGCCGGACCGGCCGTGACGGTCGGCGCCCAGCCGAATCCCGGCTACGTCGGCGGCCGGGTCACCGTCACCTACACCGTGCGCAACGACGGCCAGGCCCTCGCCACCGGACTGCGGCTGTCGCTCGGCCTGCCCGCCGGGGTCCCGACCGGACCGCTGCCACCCGGCTGCACCGGCGGCGTCTGTGACGTGGCCGACCTGCTCCCGGGCGCCAGCGCCGTCGTCCAGGTGGTGCTGGCACCCGAGGCCACCCTGGACACCACCATCACCTCCGTCCTGACCACCACCGGCACCGATGCCAACCCGGGCGACCACGTCGCGCGGACCCCGCTGCGCATCCTGCAGCCCCGCATCGTCGCGGTGCCGCCGATCGGCAAGCCCGGCTTCGTGACCTCCGTCCGCGGCGTGGACTTCCCGCCCGGCGTGCCGGTGACCCTCACCTGGACGCCCGGCATCACCGCCGCCGCGGCGCCCACCCACCCGGCCGCCGGCGGCACCTTCGCCGCCCAGCTGCTCATCCTCCCCAAGGACGAGACGGGTCCGCGGACCATCACCGCGAGCGGCCCCGGATTCTCCCCGGTGACCACCCCCTTCCTGGTGGTGACCGGCAGCGTCGGCCCGCCGGGGGAGGTGCAGCGCCGGTGATCCACGAAGTCGACGAGGGGCTGCGGCTCCTGCTCGCCGAGAGCGGCCTGCAGGAGCGCGGGGTCGAGCTGGTCTTCGACTCGCCCACCCGGGACTGGGCCGCCCGGCGCAACGCGCCGACGGTCAGCGTCTTCCTGTACGGCATCCGCGAGGACGTGGCCCGCCGGCAGAGCGGCGCCGCCGAACAGCACGACGCGGACGGCGTGGTGGTGGCCTGGCGCAGCGCACCCCGCTGGTTCGAGCTGGCCTACCTGGTGACGGCGTGGACCAACCGGCCGCAGGACGAGCACCGGCTGCTGTCCGAGGTGCTCCGCTGCCTGACGGCGACGGACGCGCTCCCCGCCCGGCTGCTCACCGGCACGCTCGCCGAACTCGGGCTCACCGTCGGGCTGGAGACCGCCGGGCGCAGCGAGGGCATGCCGTCGGTGTCCGACGTGTGGTCGGCCCTCGGGGGCGAGCTGAAGCCCTCGATCGACCTCAGGGTGCTCGCCCCGCTGTCCGGCGAGCGCGCCCCGGCCGGGCCCCCGGTCACCGAGGGGCTCGTGCTGCGCACCGTCGACACGGCCGACCAGGCCGACGACCCGGGCCGCCGCCTGCGCTACGACGGCGCCACGGACCCCGGCGCGGACGGCTTCGCGGCGCCCCGGGAACGCCCGTTGCCGCCCGGCCGCCGACGGCGCGGCGGAGCGGTGCGATGACCCTCGACCTCGAGCCGGCGGCCACCAGCGCGCCGGCCGTCGACGTCGCCGACCTGTGGGAGCGGCTGCGCCGCGTCGAACAGCGGATCCGCGCCGCCGTCCGCGAGCGCAGGGCCGACGACCCGGACCCGGACGACCCGTACCGGGGCCAGTACCTCACCCCGGAGGCGGTCGAGCGGATCCTGGCGTCGCCCGCCGCGGTGGGTCGTGCCGACGCCGATCCCGGTGAGCTGGTGCCGCCGCCTCCCGGGTCGAGGCTCGAACGGCTCGTCGACGGCTTCGGGCTGCTGCCGGTCGACCTCGAACTCCTGCTGGTGGCGCTCGCCCCCGACCTCGACACCCGCTTCGAACGGCTCTACGGCTACCTCAACGACGACCTGACCCTGCGCCGGCCCACCATCGGGCTCGCGCTCGACCTGTGCGGCCTGCCGGGGGCGGGCGCCGGCCGGTTCCGCTTCTCCGCCCGGGCCCCGCTGATCGCCGGCGGACTGCTGGAGGTCACCGAGCCGGAGCGCCCGCTGCTCTCCCGGGGCCTGCGCCTGCCCGACCGGGTGACGGCCCATCTGCTCGGGGCGGACGAGCTCGACGGCGCGCTGCGCGGGCTGGTCCGGATCGGCCGGGCCGGCGCCGGCGCCCCGCCCGAGGCCGCCCGCCGCCTGCGCGCCGCCGTGGCGAACGGCGGCGCACTGGTGCACCTGCTGGACCGGGGCGGCAGCGCCGGACGGCTCGCGGTCGACGCCCTCGCGGGCATCGGCCGCCAGGCCCTGGTCGTCGACGTCGCCGCGCTCGCCGCCCGCCCCCCGGACGCCGGGGTGCGCGCGCTCGCCCGGGAGGCACGGCTGACCGGCAGCGGAGTGGTGCTCGGCCCCCTGGAGCGGCTCGAACCCGAACGCCCGGAGCAGGCCCGGCTGTTGCGCGAACTCTGCACGGAGCTCGCCGGGGTGCCGCTGCTCGTGCACGGTACCCGTGCCTGGGATCCGGTCTGGGCGCGGGAGAGCCCGGTGGTGGTCGTCGCCCCGCCGCTGGACCCGGGGCAGCGCGCCGAACGCTGGGCGCACGCGCTGCGGACGGCGACCGGCGGGCCGGACCAGGGCGCGCCGGACGAGGGTGCGCTGAGCCACGACCTGGCCGAGGCGGTCGCCCCGTACCAGCTCGACGAGGACCAGGTGACCAGGGCCGCCGGTGTGGCGACCAGGACGGCCGCGGCCGAGCACCGCCCGGTGACCGCCGACGACCTGCGGGCCGCCGTCCGGGCGCAGAACGGCGCGGGGCTCGCCCGCCTGGCCCGCCGGATCGAGCCCGCCGTCGGGTGGGACGACCTGGTGCTGCCCGAGCCCACCGCGCGCCACCTGCACGAACTGGTGCTGAGAGCCCGGCATCGCGACCAGGTGCTCGGCCAGTGGCGGATGCGGCCGGGCGGGGGGCGCGGACGCGGGGTGATCGCGCTGTTCGCCGGGGAGTCGGGCACCGGAAAGACCATGTCGGCCGAGGTGGTCGCCGCGGAACTCGGCATGGAGCTGTACGTCGTGGACCTGTCCACCGTCGTGGACAAGTACATCGGCGAGACGGAGAAGAACCTGGAACGGATCTTCACCGAGGCCTCGCAGGTGAACGGCGTCCTGCTGTTCGACGAGGCCGACGCGATCTTCGGCAAGCGGTCGCAGGTCAAGGACGCCCACGACCGGCACGCCAACGTGGAGTCGGCGTACCTGCTGCAGCGCATGGAGTCCTTCGACGGGATCGCGGTGCTGACGACCAATCTGCGCGCCAACCTCGACGAGGCCTTCACCCGGCGGCTGGACGTCATCGCGGAGTTCCCCGTGCCGGACGAGGAACAGCGGCATGCCCTGTGGGACCGCTGCCTGGGCCCGCGGATCCCCCGCGACGAGGACCTCGACCTGGCCTTCTGCGCGAAGCACTTCGAACTCGCCGGCGGCTCCATCCGGGCGTGCGCGGTGACCGCGGCGTACCTGGCGGCCGAGACGGGCCGGCCGCTGGGCATGGCGCAGCTGGTGTCCGCGATCAAGCAGGAGTACCGCAAGCTCGGCCGCCTGGTCCTGGAGAGCGAGTTCGGGCCGTGGTCGAGCGCCGCCGGGCGGGTCTGACCGTTCGCGTCGTACGCCCGGCGGGAATGGTCGGACCCGCCCGGTGGAACGCGGGCCGGGGCCGACGCCGAGGACCGGTCGTTCCCCGCGGGGTGCCCGTCGGGGCAGCGAGCCTGCCCCTGGTCAGGGACCCGGGGACATGTCGCGGGGGGTGGTCCCGGCAGCAGACTCGGTGGTGATTGATCGGCCACCCAGAAGGAGCGAGCATGCCGTCGTACCTCACACCGGGCGTGTACGTGGAGGAGGTCCAGTCCGGTGCCCGGCCGATCGAGGGCGTCGGCACAGCCGTCGCCGCTCTGGTCGGCTTCGCCGAGACCGGCCCCTTCCACGAGCCCACCCTGGTGACCAACTGGGACCAGTACGTCCAGCAGTTCGGCGGCTTCACCGAAGGCACCTACCTGCCGCACGCCGTCTACGGCTTCTTCGCCAACGGCGGCGGCGCCGTCTACGTCGTCCGGATCGGCCGCGACGGCGGCGCGACGGGCGGCGGCAGGCCGGCGGCCGTCCGGTCGGCGCCCGCGCCCACCGCCGTCGCGGGCTTCCTGTACTCGGCCCTGCCCGGCGCGGGCGGCGACGTGTCCGTCGAGATCGCCGACGCCGAGGGGGAGAACGCCCCCGACGACCGGTTCCGGCTGGTGGTCCGCAAGGGCGCCGAGGTCGCCGAGACGTACGAGGTCTCGACCCGCAAGAACACCAAGGGCTACGTCGTCACCCAGCTGCGGGAGTCCAAGCTCGTCGCGGTCGGCGAGCAGCCCGGCACCGCGCCGAGCCGCCCCGAGCGGCAGACCCTCACCCTCGCCGCCGCCCCCGCGGCCGGGCCGGTGGCCCCCGCGACCCGGCTGGACCCGGCCGAGTACGTGGGCGACGCCTCGGCCCGGACCGGCTTCGCCGGCCTGGAGGCGATCGACGAGATCACCATGGTCGCGGTGCCCGACCTGATGAGCGCCTTCGAGCGCGGGGACATCGACGCCGAGGGGGTCAGGACCGTCCAGCTCGCGGTGATGTCGCACTGCGAGCAGATGGGCGACCGGATCGCCGTCCTGGACTCCCCGCCCGGCATGAACGCCCAGCAGGTGCGCAACTGGCGCAACGAGGAGGCGGGTTACGACTCCCGCTACGCGACCCTGTACTACCCGTGGATCAAGGTGTTCGACCCGGCGACCGGCCGCAACTCGATGGTCCCCCCGAGCGGGCACGTCGCCGGGGTGTGGGCGCGCAGCGACGCCGAACGCGGCGTGCACAAGGCGCCGGCCAACGAGGTCATCCGCGGCGCGGTGGACCTGGAGATCCGTCTCAGCAAGGGCGAGCAGGACCTGCTGAACCCGATCGGCGTCAACTGCGTGCGGGCCTTCCCCGGGCGCGGCATCCGGATCTGGGGCGCCCGGACCCTCTCCTCCGACCCGGCGTGGCGCTACCTCAACGTCCGACGGCTGTTCAACTACCTGGAGGAGTCGATCCTCCTGGGGACCCAGTGGGTGGTGTTCGAGCCCAACGACGACCGCCTCTGGTCCAGCATCCGCCGCAACATCACCGCGTTCCTGACCGAGGAGTGGCGGCGCGGGGCGCTGTTCGGCAGCACGGCCGCGGAGGCCTTCTACGTCAAGTGTGACCGTGAGAACAACCCGCAGGAGTCCATCGACCTCGGACAGGTGGTGTGCGAGATCGGGGTCGCTCCGGTGAAGCCCGCCGAGTTCGTGGTGTTCCGGCTCTCCCAGTTCTCCGACAGCACCAGCCTCGTCAACGAGTGACACGCGCCTCGTCCACGAGTGACCAGCAGGCCAGCACAGACCGGAAGGGAAGGTGACAGGGAGTCATGGCTGAAGGCGATCCGCTCTCCACACATATATTCGGCGTCCAACTCGGCGGCTACAACGTCGAGTCGGTCAAGGAGGTCAGCAACCTGACCGTTGACCAGGACGTCGTCGAGTACAAGCAGGTGACCCAGCAGGGCAAGCTGATCGTCCGCAAGCAGCCCGGCGCGCGGCTGCCGGGCGAGGTGACGATCACCCGCGGCCTCGACAAGAGCGGGGCGTTCACCAAGTGGATCAACGAGACGCTCAACAACGGTGCGATCAACACCGCGCGGCAGAACCTCACCATCGAGGTCAAGGACACCACCGGTGCCACGCTCCGGCGGATCCAGCTGATGAACGCCTGGGCCAGCCGGTGGGAGGGCCCCACCCTCACCGCCGGTGAATCCAGCCCCGCGACGGAGACGGTGACCATCGTGTTCGAGGAGATCACCGTCGAATGAGGCGACGGATCAGCCTTGACGAACTCCTGGAGCAGGCCCCGGCACCCGCCCCGGCCCCGACCCCGCAGGCCTCCGCGCCGCAGCGGGGTCGGGGCCCCCAGGGGCACGGGCTGCACACGGAGTTCGAGTTCGAGCTCCCGCGCGGGTACCTCGACGACGAGGGCACCCTGCACCGGCACGGCGCCATGCGCCTGGCCACCGCGCGGGACGAACTCATGCCCCAGATCGATCTGCGGGTCAAGGAGAACCCGGCGTACCTGAGCGTGGTGCTGCTCAGCCATGTGATCACCCGGCTCGGCACCATCACCGACGTGCACGCCGGCGTCGTCGAGCGCATGTACGCCACCGACGTCGCGTTCCTCCAGGACTTCTACCAGCGGATCAACAGCGAGGGCCACACCCGCGCCGCGGTGACCTGCCCGCACTGCGAGGGCTCCTTCGAAGTCGACCTCGCTGGTGGGCGCCTGGGGGAATGGTGACGTACGCGACCGCCCGGCTGTATGAGGAGGTCGCGTACATCGCCTACCACTTCCACTGGCAGCGGGAGGACATCCTCGACCTGTCCCACCACGAACGCCGCGAGTGGGTACGGGAGATCGCGCGGATCAACACCCGCGTCAACGAAGGCGGGTGAGCGGCATGGGGATCCGGAGCAGGTTCGGGCGCCGGCGGACGGGCGACGAGGGCGAGGCCGCCCCAGCGCCCCGGTCCGACGTGCCCCGGGCCGACGTGCCCGCCCCGGACGGCGGCTGGCGCGCGGTCGCGCCGCTGGCCCCGACCCTCGCGGGCCCGGCGACCGGGGTCAGCGACGGCCTGCGGTTCCGGTCCCGGCTCGCCTCCTGGCAGAACCCCTCGCTGTCCGGCGCGCTCGGGCACGCAGTGTTGCCGTCGGCCCCGGCGGGAATCCTGCGGGCGGTCGCCCGGCCCCTCGGCCCGGCGGCCGTCGGCGGGGCGGACGGGCCTGCGCTGCGGTACGCCGTGGCGGCGGGGCCCGCGGCCGCGCCGGAGCCTGGCGCGGTACCGCTCGCGGACGGGCCGGAGGTGGCGGTCGGGCGCGGGGAGGTACAGCAGGTCCAGCGGTCCGGCGCCACACCCCGACAGCTGCCCGTACGGTCGGCGGCCACCGGGGACGGCGGCGCTCCGACGCTTCCCGCGGCCTCCGAGGGAGCTGCGGGGTCGTCCGCCGGGCGGGCCCGGCCGGTGCTGCCGCGCCGGGTCGGGACGCCGCTGACGGTGGCGCCGCGACCCCGGTCGCTGCCCACGCGCGCGGTGGCCGTGATCCCGCCCCGCTCGGAGCAACGCGCGGCGGAGCGTCCGGTGGGACGCTCGGCGGGTTCCTCCGACGCCCTCGGGGCGTCCGGGTCGGCAGTGGAACCGGGCGTCGGCGCCCGGCCGTCGGACAGCCCCGAGCCGTCCGAGCCGTCCGAGCCGTCCGAGCCGTCCAAGACCCCCAGGACCTCCGGGACCTCCAGGACTTCCACGACCTCCGAGCCTGCCTCGGTGCAGCGGACCGGTGCCCAGGCCCGGCCGTCCGGCACGGTGGCGCAGCCGGGCACGGCCGTGCAGCGCGCTGCGACGGGCGGCGCGGCACCGGGCCGACCGGTCCTCGGCGCCCCGCTGACCGCGCTGCCCGCCAGCGCCTCGCCGCGGCTCAACACCGACGACACGGCAGGCCCCGCGTACGGGCCGATGCCGATCGTCGCCTCGCCCGCGCAGCCGACCGGTCCGGCGGCGGGCGGGCCCGAGGCTGCGGGGCCGTCCGCACCGGGGAGGCCGACCCGCCCGGAGCCCGGCCCCCGCGACACCGCCGCCGTGCAGCGCGCCGCCCGGACGGGCGGTGGCCCGTCCGCCCCGCCGCCCACGACTGCCCCCCGGACACAGCGCGCCACCCGGTCAGGCGCCGGATCGTCCTCCGCGCGCACCCACGGTGGCCTGGGCGCACCGCTCGCCGCGCTGCCGCCGACGGCGAGCGGCTCGCCCGGCGCCCGTGCGGCCGACAGCCGGCGCGGACCCGTTCAGCGGACCACGGCCCCGACGGCGAGCACCCCGGGCGGTACCGCCCCGGACCCCGGCGCACCTGCGGCTCCCATGTCCGCCGCACCGCCGCGGCCGACCGTTCGGAGCGGGGCGGCGCCGGGCCCGGAAGGCGCCCCGCGCGGCGGCGCCGCCGGGTCGGGTGCGGCGGCGGTCCAGCGTGCGGTCGACGCGGGCCGGTCCGGTCCCCGGCGCGACGCAGCCCCGACTTCTGCACCGGCCCCGACTCCGGCCGCGACTTCGACATCTGCCGCGACGTCGGCCGCAGGCGCACGAGGCGCGGACGCGGGCGGGCAGGGCGGCTCCGGCGCGCCCGGGCCCGCCGTCGTGCCGCAGCCGTCCGCCGCCCCGGCATCGCAGGGCGAGGCCCGGCGCCCCGGGGGCACCGGCGCCGGCGCGAGCGCGCGGCCTGCCGGGTCGCCGGACGGCCACGGCCCGCTGGTCGTGCTGCGCGCGCCGATCGGCGGCACCGCCGCCCGCCCGGCGGCCGCGCCCGGCCACCGCACCCGGGGCCTGCTCGGCGAGCGCAGCATGACGTCCGCGCTCGCCACACCGGCGACGGCTCCCGTGTCGCGCGCCGGTGCTGCACCCGGCCCCGCGTCCGCCCCACCCGTTGTCAGGGCCGCCTGGCGGCAGGACCCGCCCGCGCGCGCCGACGGCCCGTCGGCCGCGGAGCCTGCGGCCCCCGTGGCCCCCGCGACCTGGCGGAGCCGGGCTGCCGCCGTCCTCCGGCTCCCTCGGCGCGAACAGCCGCGCCGACCCGATGCCGCGCGCTCGGCGGGCCCGGCGGCGCAGGCGGCCGTCCGTGGCGGCTCTGCTGACGGGCGCGCGAGCGTGCAGCGGTCGGCGGCCGGGGGCCCGCGTGGCGGTGTCTCCGCGGAGCGGCGCGGGAGTGCGCAGCGGTCGGCGACCGTGGGCCCGGGTGCTGTGGCGTCGCGGTCGTCCGCCCGTGACGGTGCTGCTGATGTGCGTCCGAGTGGGCAACGGTCGACGGCCGCCGGCCTGCGCGGTGCGGCGTCGCGGTCATCGCAGGGCAGCGGCGCTTCGGTGCGGCGCCCGGCGTTCGGTGGTCCTGCCCCGGTCGAGCCGGGGGCGCAGCCGTCGACGCCCGTCGGCCCGGACAGTGTGACGGGGCCTGGCGCGCGGTCGTCGTCGGAGCGCGGTGCCGCTCCGACCGGGCGCCCCAGCGTGCAGCGGTCGACGGCCGCCGGCCCGCGTCCGGAGGCGTCGGGCACGCAAGCTGCGCTGCCCGGGGCCGCTTCGGTGCCTGCCGTGGTCCTCGCGAGCGCGGCAGGGACCCCCGTGTCACCTGCCGCCGCCGTGACTCCGGCCGCTCCGGCGCCCGGATCGCGCGGCGGTCACGCCCCGGCGGTGCAGCGAGCCGTGTCCGGCGGTCCGAGTCCCGCGGGGCCGGACGACCGTGCGGCGGAGGCCCGAGGTGCCGCGGCGCCTGCGGTGGTCCCCGCCGGGCGGGTACCGAGGCGGGAGCCCCCGGTGCTGCCGGTCGCCGCCCCGGCCGTTGCGGTCGACGGCGGCACGCCGGTGGTGACCGCCGCCCGGGCCGGGCAGGCCGCGAGCGTGCAGCGTTCCGCTGCCGACGGCCCTGCCCAGGCCTCCGGTCCGGCGGTCCCGGTCGTCCGACCTGCGCTGTCCGAAGGCGCTCCGGCGTCTGCCACGGCTCCCGCCGGGCGCGCGCGACGCGGGGAGCGCCCTGCGCCTGCGGCCCCGGCGGTCGGCGGCGGTGCCGTGGCCGTGCCCGCCGGGCCCGGCGGGCACGCCTCGAACGTGCCGCTGGTGCGTCTCGCGCCGCCGGGACCGTCGGCGGCCCCAGCGGTCCAGCGGCTGCCGGTCGCCGGCCGGCCCGCCTCCGCGCCCGCCCCCCCGACGATGCCGCCGCCGAGCGGTGGAAGCTGGACGTCGGGCGGCGCACCGGGCGGCCTCGGCGCGCCCGGGGCGGGCGGGGAGTCGCCGGTGCGCACCGTGTCGTGGGTCGCGCAGCCCCAGGGCGGCGCGGGAACGCCGCCCCGGCCGGCCGCGGCGCCGGGGCCGTCGGCCGAGACGGCGCGGGTGCTGCAGCGGGTGGCGGAGCAGGCGGGCCTGTCCGGGGTGCCGTTGACCGCCGTACCGGCCCGCTCCCAGCCGGCCGTCCAGACCAGGGCCGCCCCGCCCCCGATCACCGTCCCGCCCCCGGCCCCACCCCGGCAGGCGGGCCACGGGTCGCCGGACGGGACCGACCTCGACGAACTGGCCCGACGCCTGATCGAACCCGTCGGACGGCTGCTGCGCGCCGAACTGCGCAGAGGAAGGGAACGCGCCGGGCGGCCGTACGACGGCCGCCGCTGAGCGCGGACGGCAGGGGCGGGCAGGCGACGGAGGCAGGAATGACCGACAACATCTTCGCGACGAGCGTGTTCTTCAAGCTCACGATCGGCGGCAACGACCTGGGGGAGTTCACGACGTGCTCGGGGCTGGGCGCCGAGGTCGAGATCCACCAGTACGCGGAGGGCGGCAACAACGGCTTCTCCTGGCAACTGCCGGGCCGCATCACCTGGTCGAACATCACGCTCACCCGCGCGGTCACGGCGGACACCGCCAAGATCGCGCGCTGGCTGGACGAGATCGTGCGGCGGGTCGAGCCCAAGGACGGCGAGATCGTCGCCCTGCGGCCCGACCTGAGCCGCATCGTCAGCTGGCAGGTGCTCGGCATCGTCCCCGTGCGGTGGCAGGGCCCGTCCTTCGACCCGATGAACTCGCAGGCGGCCATGGAGTCCCTGGAGATCGCCCACGCCGGCCTGCGTCCGTCATGACGGCGCGCGGTACCCGATCCAGACCACGCTTCGGACGACCAACGGAAGGAGGTGCGGGATGTCCTCAGCGGTTCCCGCGAGTGTCACCCGGGCCCAACTGGCCATCATGGAGCCCCCGGCGACGGTCGGCGCCCAACCCGGCGGGGTGATCGCGAGGCTTCCGCTCCAGTTCAACCCGTCGACCCTGGTGCTGCGGAAGTCCTCGGAGTGGCGCCGCACCCCGTCCCGGATGGCCAGCGAGTCCGCGCTGCCCGAGTTCGTCGGCAGCGGGCCCCGCTCGCTCTCCCTGGAGGTGTTCCTCGATGCGACGGCCAAGCACGACAACTCCGTGGAACGGGCGGTGGAGCAGCTGATGACGGCCTGTGTCCCCACCCCGGCCAGCCTGGCGCGCAAGAAGCCGGCGAGCCCGTGGATCCGGCTGGACTGGGGCACGTCGAAGACGACGTCCTTCAACGGGGTGATGAGCGATCTCCAGGTCACCTACTCGCTCTTCGACGTCGACGGCAAGCCGCTGCGGGCCACCTGCTCGTTCTCCATCGACGAGGCCAGTGTCGACCCGCCGGGCCAGAACCCGACCTCCGGTTCGATGGAGGCGCGCAGCACCCACCGGGTGATCGCGGGTGACAGCCTGGCGCTGCTCGCCTGGCGCGAGTACGGCGACGCGACGGCCTGGCGCACCATCGCCGAGGCCAACGACATCGACGACCCGATGGTGCTCGTCCCCGGGACGGAACTGATCGTGCCGGCGCTCGACGAACTCACCCGAGGCGGACGGCCATGAGCACTCCCGAGGCACGCGGCGGCCGCTCCTTCGCCGCGGATCCGATCATCGAGGCGCCCGGGCCGCTGCCGCCGGTCTGGGCGACCCAGCTGGTCTCCTGCGACATCGAGGAGAGCGTCGGCCTGCCCGACACCGCCGTGCTGTCGTTCCGCGACGCGGACCACACCTTCCTCTCCGCGACCGGGGTCACCATCGGCACCCGGCTGCGGGTCTCCGTGGTGACGGTGCAGGGCCAGGCGCAGGTGCGGCTGTTCACCGGCGAGGTGACCGCGCTGGAGCTGGACGTGGACACCACCGGTTCGTTCACCGTGGTCCGGGCGTCCGCGGTCACCCACCGGCTGATGCGCGGGCGCCGGGTGAAGGGGTTCCGCAACATGTCGACGGCGGACATCGTCCGTCAGGTCGCCGCGGGCGCGGGGCTCGGCTGCGGCCGGGTCGACGCGTTCCCGGTCGTCCACCAGCAGCTGTCGCAGGCCAACGTGTCGGACTGGGAGTTCCTCCAGTACCTGGCGCAGGAGAGCGGTGCGCAGGTGCGCGTGGACGACGACGGGCTGCTGGAGTTCGTCAAGCCCGAGCCGGCCTCCTCCGCCCCGGCCCCCTCGACGCCCGCCCCGCAGAACCCGATGGTGCTGGAGTACGGCCGCAACCTGCTGGAGCTGCGCGGCGTGCTGACGGGCGGCGGCGGGGCGGACACGGTCGAGGTGCGCGGCTGGAACGTCGTCACCAAGAACGCCCTGGTCGCCACGGAGCCGTCGGTGACCAGCCGGACGGTGCTGCCGGGGCTCAGCCCGTCGGTGGTGGGCGCGGCCTTCGCCGGACCGGCACGGATGACCGTCACCGACACCCCGTACCGCACACAGGCGGAGACGACGGCCGCGGCCGGGTCGGTCGCCTCCTCGGTGGCCGCCGGATTCGGCGAGTTGGAGGTGGTCGCCGAGGGCAACCCGAGTCTGCGGGCGGGCACTCCGGTCGCGCTGGGCAACGTCGGCGCCGCCTTCTCCGGCCGCTACACCGCCACCGCGGTGCGCCACCTGATCGAGCCGTACCGCGGCTACCGGACCACCGTGGTGGTCAGCGCGGCGCCGGACCGCTCCCTCGCGGGGCTGGTCAGCGGGGGCGGCGCGCCCCCGCGCGGGCCGCGGATGCCCGGTCTGGCCATCGCGGTGGTCACCGACGTCCGGGAGCCGGGCGGCGCCGAGCGCGGCGGGGTGCGGCTGAAGTTCCCGTGGCTGGACGACACCTACGTCTCCGACTGGGTGCGCACCGTCCAGTGGGGCGGGCAGGGAGGCGGCGGCGTGTTCAGCCCGGAGGTGAACGACGAGGTGCTGGTCGGCTTCGAGCAGGGCTGCCTGGACAGCCCGTACGTGCTGGGCGGCCTCTACAACGGCGTCGACAAACCCTCGCCGCACGAGGTGCCGCTGGTCGACGCGGCCGGCGGGAAGGTCAACCGCCGCTCGCTGGTCTCCCGTTCGGGCCACCGCCTGGAGCTGCTGGACGTGCCGGGCGGCCAGTCCGGCGTCCGGTTGGCCAGCGGGGACCGGAAGCTGGAGGTCAGGCTGGACGAGCAGCGCGGCGAGATCGTCCTGACCGTCTTCGGCGCGGCCGGTGCGGCGGCGGCGAGTTCGGTGCGCCTCTCCTCCTCCGGCATCACCCTCGACGCCGGTACCGGAGCGGTGAACCTGCGCGGGGCATCGGTGAACGTCACCGGCCGCACGGAGGTCACCGTGGACGGCGGCGCGCTCGCGGTGCTCAAGGCGGCCCTCGTACGCATCAACTGAACCACCGTCACCGCATCCGCACCCGGACCCCTCGAACCACCCGATCGGAGAACGAAGATGCCCCCCGCAGCCCGGATGGGCGACACCACCAGCGACGGCGGTGCCATCACCACCCCGCCGCCAGGCGCCCTCGCGGCGGAGACCGTGCTGATCGGCGGCCGCCCGGCCGCCGTCACCGGCAGCCTGCACGTGTGCGTTCCGCACGTGGAACTCGGGCCCGCCAACGTCGTCATGCCCAGCCCCAAGGCGGCGGCCGGGGGCCTGGTCCTGATCGGGGGGCTGCCCGCGGCGCGCGTGGGGGACCAGACGGCCTGCGGCGCGAAGATCGTCACCGGCGCGTTCAACGTGCTGATCGGAGGGGTCGCGTGAGCGAGCGGACCATCGACAGGGGCGTGTCCATCGAGAGGGTCGTGTCCGTCGTCAGGGGCGTGTCCCGCGAAGCGACCGCCGAGTGCGGCGAGCGCAGCGAGGTGGGCGCATGAGTGGCTTCATCGGCCGTGGCTGGGCCTTCCCGCTCCGGGTGAACGCCACCGGCGGCATCGGCATGGTCGACCGGGACCGGGAGATCGAGGAAGCCATCCGGCTCATCCTCGGAACGGCCCCCGGCGAGCGGCCGATGCGTCCGGAGTTCGGCTGCGGCATCCACGAGTACGTGTTCGCGCCGAGTGACGGCAGCACCGCCGGCCGGATCGCGCGCGAGGTGCGCACCGCGCTGGAGCGCTGGGAGCCCCGCATCGAGGTCGACGACGTCGTGGTCGCCTTCGACACCGTCGACGACGGCACGCTCTACATCGACATCCACTACACCGTGCGGTCCACCAACGACCGCCGGAACCTCGTTTTCCCCTTCTACACCATCCCGAGCTCGCCGGACGCCCCGGAGACCGTGGACGCCTCGTACGGGGGAGAGAACTGATGGCGCTGCCCTCCCCGAACCTGGACGACCGCCGCTTCCAGCAACTCGTCGACGAGGCCAAACGGTACGTCCAGCAGCGGGCCCCGGAGTGGACCGACCACAACGTGTCCGACCCCGGGGTCACCCTCATCGAGACCTTCGCGTACATGGTGGACCAGCTGCTCTACCGGCTGAACCGGGTACCGGAGAAGAACTACTCCGCCTTCCTCGACCTGCTCGGCGTCCGGCTCTTCCCGCCGGCCGCGGCGACCGCGGAGGTCGACTTCTGGCTGTCGGCCCCGCAGCCCGAGACCGTCCTCCTGCGGGCGGGCACCGAGGTGTCCACGCTGCGGACCGAGACCGAGGAAGCGGTGGTGTTCTCCACCGCCGAGGACCTGCCGGTGGTCCCCAGCTCCCTCGACCGGCTGGTCACCGTCTCCGCCGCGGGGGAACAGAGCGACGCCACGTCCCGACTGGCCGACGGCGTGGACGTGCCCTGCTTCCAGGCGCGCCCCCAGGTCGGGGACGCCATGATGTTCGCGCTGCCGGCCGTGGTGCCGCGATGCATCCTCGTCGTCCGGCTGGACAGCCGGGTCGAGGGCGTCGGCGTCGACCCGCGGCAGCCCCCACTGGCGTGGGAGGTGTGGGACGGCGCGCGGTGGATCGCCTGCGAGACCGGCCCCGACACCACCGGCGGCCTCAACCGGCCCGGCGAGGTCGTGGTGTTCGTGCCCGCCGGGCAGGTCGCCTCGGTGGTCGCCGGGCGCCGGGCGGGCTGGCTGCGCTGCCGGGTGACCGAGCCGGAGCCGGGCCAGCCGTTCTACGCGGAGTCCCCCACGATCCGCCGCGCGGAGGTGTTCACGATCGGCGGCACCGCGACCGTCGTCCACGCCCAGACCGTGACCGACGCACCGCTCGGCACCTCGGAGGGCGTCGCGGGCCAGCGCTTCCGGCTCGCCAGGCCGCCCGTCCTGCTCGACGGCGGGGCCCCGGTGGTCGAGGTCTCGGGCGGGGACGGCTGGGAACGGTGGACGGCCGTCGAGCACTTCGGCGACTCGGCACCGACCGACCGGCACGTGGTGATCGACGCGACCACCGGCGAGTTCGCCTTCCCGCCCGCCGTCCGGGAGCCCGACGGCGGCCTGCGTGCCTTCGGCGCCGTCCCGCCCAAGGGGGCGCAGCTGCGCGTGCCGAGTTACCGTACGGGCGGCGGCACCGCCGGAAACGTCGCCCGGAGCACGATCACGGTGCTGCGCAGCTCGGTCCCGTACGTGGCCCGGGTCGACAACCGCGAGGCGGCCAGGGGCGGGGTCGACGGCGAGACCGTGGACAACGCCAAGCTGCGCGCACCCCACCTGCTGCGGCTCCAGGAACGGGCCGTCACGGCCGAGGACTTCGAGCTGATCGCGCGGCAGGCCGCGCCCTCCGCAGCCCGGGTCCGCTGCGCGCCGGCCGTCGCCGGGGAGGCGGGCGCCGTGCGCGTGCTGGTGGTCCCCGACGCGGTCGCGGACGAGGGTGACCGGCTGCGGTTCGAGCAGCTGATCCCCGGCGAGCAGATGCTGTCCGCCATCGCGGCGGCCCTCGACGAGCGGCGGCTCGTCGGCACCCGGCTCGTCGTCCAACCCCCCGCCTACCAGGGGGTGACGGTGGTCGCCCGGCTCGCGACCAACTCCCCGGACGCCGACCGGGTCCGCGAGGCGGCGCTCGCGGCGCTGTTCCGGTACCTCAACCCGCTGCGCGGCGGCGGCGCCGACGGCTCGGGCTGGCCGTTCGGCCGGGCCGTGCAGTACGGGGAGATGTTCGCGGTGCTCCAGCAGGTGGCCGGGGTCACGGCGGTGGAGGAGCTGCGGCTCTTCCCGGCGGACCCGATCACCGGGCGCCGGGGTGCGCCCGCCGAGCGGGTCGACGTCGCCCCGGACGCGCTGGTGTTCTCCCACCAGCACCAGGTCGTGGTCGCCACGCTGCCCCCGGGCGAGGTGCGATGAGCGGGCGGGGTGCGATGAGCGGGCGGCGCGGGTTCGTCGTGGAGCGGAGTGGGTTCGGCATGGAGTGGCGCGGGCACGTGGTCGAGGGGCGCGGGCTCGTCGTGGAGTGGTGCGGGCGGGCGGACGCCGCTGCCGGGCTTGGCGGGGCGGACGCATGAGCAGAGGCGCCGTCCCCGGGCTGCCCAGCCCCCATCCGATCGGCGAGTGGCTGCCCGCGCTCTACGCCGAGGACGACTTCGCCCAGCGGTTCACCGCCGGGCTGGACACCGTCCTCGCCCCGGTCTTCGCCACCCTGGACAACCTGCCCGCCTACTTCCAAGCACGGCTGGCCCCGGTCGACTTCCTCGGCTGGCTGGCATCCTGGGTCGCCGTGGAGGCCGACCCGGCCTGGCCGGAGGAGGTGCGCCGCGGCGTGGTCGAGCGCGCGGTGGAGTTGCACCGGTGGCGGGGCACCCGGCGCGGGCTCCGGGAACGGCTGCGGCTGATCCTCGGCGTCGGTGTGGAGATCGTGGACGGCGGCGGGGTGGCCTGGTCCACCACCCCGGACGCCGCGTTGCCACCCGCCCCCTCCGGGGAGCTGCTGGTGCGGGTCTGGCCCGAGCGCACCCCGGCGGTGGACGAGGAGCAGGTACTGGCCGTCGTCCGGGCGTCCTGCCCGGTCCATCTCACCTGCCGGGTGCAGGTCTTGCCCGGTCCACCCGGGGTGGAGGGGAGCTGACCGATGCGTACGTGTCCCGAGTGCGGAGTCGCCAACGAGGACGGGGACGACTTCTGCGGCAACTGCGGTGCCTACCTCGGGTGGTCGGGGGCGGCCTCGGCCGCCGCCGGCGGCCCGGCGGCGGCCACCGGAGCTGCGGCGGCCACCGAAGGCGTGACGGCGGCCCGTGACGAACCGTCGGCGCGGCCGGGCGCGTCGGCCGCCGCGCGGTCCGCCTCGCCGGCTGTCTCACCGTCCGTTTCACCGCCCGCCTCACCGGCCGTCTCGTCGTCTGCTGAAGCGCCTGCCGCGTCGTCTGCCGAGCCGCCCGCCGCACCTGTGGCGGGCTCCGGGCGGGCCTCCGGCCGGCGCGGCGCGGCGCGGCTGATCCGCAGGCCCGAGCCCGCCGCCGAGCCGTCGGGTCCGACGGCCGCCGAGCCGCCGAGTCCGCCCGTCGCCGAGCCACAGAGCCCGCCCGCCGCCGGTCCGGCGGCTCCGCCGGCCCGTGAGGCGGCACCCGCCCGCGAGCCGGTACTCGCCCCCGAGCCGGCGCCGACCCGGCCGCCTGCGGCGGACCCGGTGGCGGTTCAACCGCAGCCCGCCGCGCCCCGACCGCCCGCGGCGGACCCGGTGGCCGTGCAGCCCGCCAAGCCCGTCGCGCCACGCCCGGTCGTCCGGCCGTCCGCGGCCGACGAGGCCCAGGTCGGCCCGCCCTGCCCCCGGTGCGGCACGCCCAACCGGCCCGGCCGGAAGTTCTGCCGGCGCTGCGCGGAGCCGCTGACCCCCGCGGAACCCGTGGCGGCCCTGCCGTGGTGGCGCACCCGCTGGCCGTTCCGGCGCCGCGTGCGGATCGGCGGCTCCGGAAACACCCTGCGCCGGATCATCGCGATCCTCGTGGTGGCGGCCCTGGTGATCGCGGGCGTCCTGCTGTACCCGGCGGGCCGGAACATCTATGAGGACGTGCTGGACAAGCTCCGCAACGCGTCGGCGATCACCCCCACCGGGTATTCGGCGAGTGCGGCGGTCGAGGGCCATCCGGCGGCGCTGGCCGTCGACGGGCTCACCAACACCTACTGGGGAGCGCCGCAGGTCGGGGACTCGATCGACTTCTCCTTCGCCCGCCCGTTCCGGCTGGTGGACATCATCGTCCACACCGGCGCCTCCACCGATCCGCAGGAGTTCCAGAAGGAGGCGCGGCCCATCAGCCTGGACCTGCGGATGACGACCTCGGAGGGCAAGGTCCACGAGCAGAAGGTGACCCTGAACGACAAGGCGGGTCCGCAGACGGTGCTGACCGGCGTCAGCGACGTGGTCAAGGTGACACTCGTCGTCCGTGCCGCAGCCGGAACCGGACCCCACATCGCGCTGGCCGAGGTGGAGTTCTTCAAACGCTGACCGGCAGGCTGCGGCGTAAGACCGACCGGCACATGGTGGGCGGCGTCGCGACGCCCGGGCTGTCGCCTAAACGGCTTCTCCTCCGTCGCCGCAGCTCCGCTGCTACTCCCTCGTCGGCACCGCCCGGACTCGGCCCGGACGCCGCTCCTTCATCCACCCACCATGTGCCGGTCGGTCTAAGCCGGGGGAGGGCCGTGGGAGGCTACCCGGGTACCGCCGCAGCCTGCGTCCAGGAGCACCGCCATGCACCGACCCCCCGCCGTCTTCCGTCTCGACGCCACCGCCTCCGGGCACCCGGCGGGGATCCTCGACGCCGCCGAGCAGGCCGAACGCCGGGGCATGGACCGCCTGGTGGTCTCCGAGACCGCGTACGACCCGTTCCTCCAGCTGGCCCGCGCCGCCGACCGGACCGAGCGGATCGAACTGGCCACCGGCATCGCGGTGGCCTTCGCCCGCACCCCGATGACGCTCGCCTACCAGGCCTGGGGGCTGCACGCGGCCTCCGGCGGACGGGCCGTCATCGGGCTGGGCTCGCAGGTCAAGCCGCACATCGAGAAGCGCTTCGGGATGCCCTGGGACCGCCCGGCCGCGCGGATGCGCGAGTACGTCCACGCGGTGCGGGCGATCTGGCACAGCTGGCAGACCGGCGAACGGCTGCGCTTCCGCGGCGAGTTCTACACCCACACGATGATGACGCCGGTCTTCTCGCCCGACCCCGTCCCCGGCGGGGTGCCCCGGATCCTGCTGGCCGGCGTCGGGCCGCTGATGACCCGCACGGCGGGGGCGGTGGCCGACGGCTTCCTCAGCCACCCCTTCTCGTCGACCGCCTACCTGGCCGAGCAGGTGCTGCCCGGCCTGACCGAGGCCCGGGCGCAGGCCGAGGCCGAGGGCGCCCCCTGGACGGCGCGGCCGTTCGAGATCACCGGCAACGTGCTCACCGCGACCGGTCGGACCGAGGAGGAACTGGCGGCCAACCGGGCCGGGGTGCGGGAGCGGCTGGCGTTCTACGCCTCCACGCCGGCCTACCGTCCGGTGCTGGCCCAGCACGGGTGGGAGGGGCTCCAGGAGGAGTTGCACACCCACTCGGTGCGCGGCCGCTGGGCGGAGATGGCCGCGCTGATCGACGACGAGGTGTTCGACACCTTCGCGGTGTCCGGCCCGGTCGAGGAGGTCGCCCGCGAGCTCACCCGCCGCTACACGGGCCTGGTCACCCGGCTGTCCGTCAGCCTGCCCGAGGACGCGGACCCGGGGCTGGGCCTCGACGTCCTGGACGCCGTCCGTGCCCTCGGTCGACCGGCTGTCGGTTGACCGGCCGTCGGTTTATCGGCTGTTGGTTGACCGGCCGTCGGTTTATCGGCTGTTGGTTGACCGGCCATCGGTTGACCGGCGGCGCCCGAGCGCCCGTCACCTGAGCGCGGCCGTCATCCGAGCGGCCCGCCCTGACCGGAAGCGGCCGCCGAGTGGGCGCAGAAGGCGGTCGATCGGACGACGGGTGATCAAGTCCGAGCACATTCGGGCATCGGATGCCCGGC
This sequence comes from Kitasatospora sp. NPDC087314, assembly GCF_044744365.1. Taxonomy (NCBI): domain Bacteria; kingdom Bacillati; phylum Actinomycetota; class Actinomycetes; order Kitasatosporales; family Streptomycetaceae; genus Kitasatospora; species Kitasatospora sp. NPDC087314. The sequence continues at coordinate 69,901 of NZ_JBIUYE010000017.1, read as the reverse complement.
GGCGACGCCGGGCGGCAGGATCGCGATGGCAGGCCGAGACGAGCCGTGCGCTCCGTCCGCGCCGATGCCTGTCATGTCTTGGCCACCCGTCGACGACCGTGGGGGTGCCCGCTTGTCCGTGCCAGACGACCATCCTGCCCTTGACCGCTTCGCCGAATTCGGGGCGTCCGACGACCTCGCCGACTTCGCCGAGTTCCTGCGCGTCTGCGCCGAACTGACCGGTTTCGACGAACCCGAACTGCGCGCCACCGGCATGGCGCAGGAACACCACCGCACCACCCTGGCCCACCGGATCCGCGACGACCACGCCCTGGTCCACCTCTGGTACGTCGGCGCCTGGCCGGGCGAGGAGCCGACCTCCGCCCGCGCCTACGACCAGGGCCTGGCCTGGCGGACCTTCCACTCCGCCCCGCCCGGTTCCGCCGCCCCGGGACACGGCAGCTGGGCCGAGGCGCCCCGAGGGGGCGAGGAGCGGTGACCGCCCGCTGGGACGCCGTCGTGGTCGGCGCGGGCTTCGCCGGAACGCTGGTCGCCCACCGCCTCGGTGCGCAGGGCTGGCGGGTCCTCGTCCTCGAAGCCGGACGGACCGCACCCACCGGCCCCGAGACCGCCGCCGCCTACCGCGCGGCCGGTGGCGGCCCGCCCACCTCGCCCTACCCGCACAGCCCCGACGCCCCGTCACCCGACGTCACCGACCTCACCGGGCTCCCCGACGGCGGCTTCACCGCCACCGGACACCTCCGGCAGTACGGACCGCTGCCCTACGCCAGCGGCTACCTGCGCGCCAACGGCGGCACCGGACTGCTCTGGACCGGCCTCACCCCGCGCATGCACCCCGAGGACTTCCGCACCGGCGACCTCGGCCACGGCCGCAACTGGCCGATCGGCTACCACGACCTGGAGCCGTACTACCGCGACGCCGAACACGAACTCGGCGTCGCCGCCGACGCGGGGGAGCAGCGCCGCGCCGTCGGACTGCCCATCCCGGACGGCTACGCCTACCCCATGCGGGCCATCCCGGCCAGCTATCTCGACCGGCAGCTCGCCCAGGCCCTGGACGGCCGGACCGTCCGCGACCCCGCCATGCCCGACCTCGCCCGGCTCGCCGTCACCGGCACCCCGCACGCCCGCAACGGCCTGCCCACCCGGCCCGGGGACACCTTCGGCCCGCCGTGCGCGGGCAGCGCCAGCTGCGTCCCGGTCTGCCCGACCGGCGCCAAGTACACGCCGCTGCGCACCCAGGCCCGCTGGGCGCCCAGCGTCGAGCTGCGCACCGAGGCCGTGGTAGCCCGGGTGCTCGCCGACCCGGTGACCGGACGCGCCACCGGCGTGGAGTACCTGGCCGACGCCGCTGTTCACCGCGTGGACGCGGACCTGGTCGTCCTCGCCGCGCACGCCGTCGAGAACGCCCGGCTGCTGCTCCTGTCCGGCCTGGCCAACCGCAGCGACCAGGTGGGCCGCAACCTGATGGACCACCCGGCCCTGCTCACCTGGGGGCTCATGACCGACCCGGTCGGCCCCTACCGGGGGCCCGGCTCGACCAGCGGCCTGGAGGCCTTCCGCTTCGGCCCGGCCCGGGCCCGCCGGGCCCCGTTCCGGATCGAGATCGGCAACTGGGGCTGGTCCTGGGCCGGCGGAGCACCGGAGGCCGAGGCCGCCGCGCTGATGGCCGCCGGGCTGCGCGGCAAGCAGCTGCGTGCGTGCCTGGGCGATCGGCTCGGCCGCCAGTTCTCGCTCCAGTTCGAACTGGAACAGCCCGCCGACCCGGCCAACCGGGTCACCCTCGATCCGGACCGGCGCGATCCGCTCGGCCTCCCCACCCCGGCCGTCCGCTACGACCTCGACGGGTACGTCCGCGCGGGCATGGCCTCGGCCCGGGCCGTCTCCGACCAGCTGTTCGCGCTGCTCGGCGCCGAGGACCACACCGCCTACCCGGCCGGTCCGCAGTGGCCTGGCCGCCTCGAACACCAGGGAGTCGCGTACGGCTACCGGGGCGCGGGCCATGCCGGCGGCACCCACCTGATGGGCGACTCACCCGCCACCTCCGTCGTCGACCACTGGCAGCGTTGCTGGGACCACCCCAACCTGTACGCCGTCGGCTGCGGTTCGATGCCCTCGCTCGGCACCTCCAACCCCTCGCTCACCATGGCCGCCCTCGCGCTGCGCAGCGCCGAGCGGATCCACCAGGACCTGCTGGACCTGCGCCGCCCGCTGTCCGTCGGCGCCCGCCTGCCGTCCCCCGCCGCTCCCCGTCCGGGCGACCTTCCCCCGCCCGCCCCCTGTTCGTCCGCCCCCCGTCCGTCCGCCCTCCCGGAGACGCCATGACCGGCCTGCCGCTCCCGCCCGTACCGGAGCCGTACCACCTGCCCTTCCACTACGGCGCGCTGCACAACATCGGCGTGGACTACCTCGTCCGGCCGGATCGGGCGCGTGAGCTGCTCGGCAAGCGTCACCCAGGCCTGACCGCCGCCGTGTTCGACGGCGGTGCCTGCCTGTCCCTCAACTACCAGCTGTACTTCGCCCAGTACCCGAACGGTGGCGGTATCACCGAGGAACTGGAGATCAACCTGGTCGCCCACCCGGTGTTCGCCGAGGACCGCCTGCCGGTGCTCAACTACGGCCAGTACGCCCGGGGTTACGACCAGACCAAGCTGCTCGGCATCGCCCGGCTGCACGTGCTCTGCGACAACCCCCTCGCCATCGACGCCGGGCGCCGCCTCTATGCCGAGCCCAAGCACCCCGGCTGGTTCGAGACCGCCCTGCCCTCGCTCAACGCGCCCGCCGTGCGTGAGCGCTGGTCCGTCTCCTGCCGCCGGGCCACCCTCGGACCGGACGGGCTGCTTCGCCACGACGAACAACTCCTCTCCCTCGACGTGGACTTGATCGGCCTCACGCCCGAATCCGTCAACAACACCCCGATCACCGGCTACGGCACCGACGACGAGGGCAAGCTGCTCGCCGGCCCGCTCAACGTCTACCAGCCCTACCGGTACTACTCGCTGGACGACCGCACCGCCGACCGGGTCCGCCTCGACCTCGGCAACCCCGCCGAGGAGTCGGCCCGCGACCTCGCCCACCTGATCGCCGACGCCCCCGCCGCCGGAGTCTGGACCTACCAGTCCCCGCCCGTCGCCGCCCACAACCGCGCCTACTACGTCCGCTGACGCCCCCCGCCGCCCGCCGCCCGTCTACTGCACTTGTGGTGAACGCCGGTGCCACGTCTGCCCAAGGGGCCGTCGTGGGAGCGGAAGCGTTCCGGGCGGCGCGGCGCGGGCCGGAGGCCGAGCGGGTGCGGGTGCCTCCGCTCGGTCTCCGGCCCGAGGTCACCCGGGAACGGGCGGCCCGTCCGGCCCCGCCGTGAGCGCGGCCGGCACCCGCCCGGCAGGTGGGGTCCGTCCGGCGGGCGTGGCGGCCGGTGCCCGGGCCCAGCGGCCGGCGAGTACGGTGCCGGCCACCAGCTGGAGCTGGTGATAGGCCATCAAGGGCAGCACCAGCAGACCGGCCTGGGGACCGAAGAGCACGGTGGCCATCGGCAGCCCGTTCGCCAGGCTCTTCTGGGAACCGCACAGGACCGCCGCGATGGTGGCCGGCCGGTCGAGACCGAGCAGCCGCGCGCCGAGCCAGGTGGCCGCGAGCGCTGCGGCCAGCAGGGCGAGCAGCACCGCGACCAGGCCGAGCAGGCAGCCCGGGGTGGCCAGGCCCCAGATGCCCTGGGCCATCGCCGCGCTGAACGCGGTGTAGACGACGAGCAGGATCGAGCCCCGGTCCATCGGCGTCAGCACCCGTTTGTGCCGGCTCAGGAAGCCCCCGATCCATGGCCGCAACAGCTGTCCGAGCAGGAACGGTGCGAGTAACTGGGCTGCGATCCGCAGCAGCCCCTCGGCCGACAGCGCGGTGTGTGCGCCCAGGAGCCAGGCCGCCAACAACGGGGTCAGCAGCAGCCCGGCCAGGCTGGAGTACGTCCCCGCGCAGATCGCCGCCGGGACGTCGCCCCCGGCTGCGCCGGTGAGGGCGACCGAGGACTGCACGGTGGACGGGAGCAGGCAGAGGAACAGCACCCCGGTCTGCAACTGCCCGGTGAGCGGGGCGGGGGTGAGCAGCGCGGTGGCCACCCCGAGCAGCGGGAAGAGGCCGAAGGTGGCGGCGAGCACCAGCCCGTGCAGCCGCAGGTGGCCCAGCCCGGCCAGCGTCTGGCGGGCGGAGAGCCGGGCGCCGTAGAGGAAGAACAGCAGCGCCACCGCGAGGTTGCAGGCCACCGCCGCCACCCGCGCCGAGCCGCCGGTGGCCGGGAACAGGGCGGCCAGCCCGACCGTCCCGGCGAGCGCCGCCATGTACGGGTCGAGCCAGCGCGGCCGCAGCCCGCGCCACCGGCTCCGGCGGTCGGTGCCGTCGGTCATTGGCCACCCCCGACCGCCACCCCGTCCGGGCCGGACCCGAGCAGGCCGCCCACCAGGGACCCGGCGCCGTCGTGGTCGCTGCCCGCCGAACCGCTGCCGTTCTGCACGTTGGCCGTACGGTCGATCTCCACCCAGGAATCGGCGTTGGAGTTGTCGACGAGCGTGATCAGCCCGCCGCTCGCCGCCGCCGGCGCAGCGCCCGCGAGCAGGCCGGACGCCCCGGCCAGCCCCAGCGCGACGGCCCGCAGGGCGGCGGCCGCCGAGGGCGGGGCGGGGCCGCGCAGCCCCGCCGTCATGCCGTCATCCCCGCGAGCGGGCGGGAGCGCGCGATGTTCCGCTCCAGGAGTTCGGTGGACTCCCGCACGCCGATCTGGCGGCTCTCCCCGGCGCCGGCCGGCAGCCGCCCGTCGGCGACCTTCAGCCCGGCCAGCGCCTCGTCCATCGCCCGGTGGGCCGCGAACAGGCAGGGCGTGCTGTAGATCGCGACGTCCACCCCCAGCTCGGTCAGCTCGGAGAGCGACAGCCGGGGGGACTTGCCGCCGGCGATCTGGTTGAACAGCAGCGGCTTGTCCCCGACGACCCGCCGGATCCGCCGGATCCAGTCCTCGCTGCGCACCCCGTCGACCAGCACCACGTCGGCGTCGGTGGCGGCGAGGGCCCGGGCGCGGCGCAGGATGTCCTCCTCCTCGGTGGCGTCGGTGCGGGCGACCACCAGGAGGTCCGTCCGGTTGGCGAGGACGAGGTTCAGCTTCTCCAGGTACTCCTCCAGCGGGAGGACCTGCTTGCCGTCGGCGTGGCCGCAGCGGCGCGGCCGCTTCTGGTCCTCCAGGATGACGCCGGACGCGCCGATGCGTTCGAGCCTGCGCACGACGTGGCAGGCGACCTCGGGATCGACGTAGCCGTCGTCGATGTCCACCAGGAGATGGTGCTGGGGGAAGGCACCACGCAGCCGTTCGACGAAGCCGACCATGTCCGGCCAGGCGATGAACCCGATGTCGGGCAGGCCGTAGTAGGAGGCGGCGAAGCCGAACCCGGAGACGAACATGCCGTTGTAGTGCTCGGCCGCGATGGAGGCCGAGTACATGTCGTAGACGCCGATCAGGGGCGTGGTTCCGGGGCTCGCGATCTCCTCGCGGAGCCGCTGCCCGTGACCCGACGCCGTGAATCCGTGGAACAAGGCCTTCTCCTCACCTGCAGTGACTTTGCCTGATCTTGGTTTTCCCTAGACCAAACTGAGGTGCCATCACTATGCGCCCTTTAATGTTCCGTGGGCAAATCTTTAAAGGAGATTCACCCGTTAGAGTTAGGGATTGAATTGCAAATACGACAGGCATATGAAATGTAGATGGTGTGGAGTCCAGGATGGGGGCGTGCTCCTCGGGATCCTGCGGGCTCGGGTCGGAACCGTGCCCCGCGCCCTCGCCCTGGCCGGCATCGATCGGTCCGAACTGTCCGACCGCGTACGGCAGATGATCGACGGTCGGGATCAGTGACCACCGGAAACGGCTGACACGGCCGGTTCGATGCGGTGGAGTGGGAGTGGGCCGGACGGTCATCGTCAGGTCACACACGACGAGGAGAATCGCATGCACCAGCACGCCGCTCGTGCGGACGGCGGCCGGCCGGACGCCGAACCAGCCGGGGCCGCGGGCACGGCACCTGAGTCCGCGTCGGCCGCGAGCGCCGAGGGCTACGAGGCGATCCAGCACGTGCTGGAGCTGGCCGTGGCCCGGGGCGGCCTCCCCGGCATCCTGGTCGAGGTCCGCGACGGCACCCGGCCGTGGTTCGGGACCGCGGGAGTCGCCGACACCCGGACCGGCGGCAGGCGCTCACCGCAGGACCGGTTCCGCATCGGCAGCATCAGCAAGACGTTCGTGGCCACCGTCGTGCTGCAACTGGCGGCCGAAGGCCGGCTGAGCCTGGACGACACCGTGGACCGGTGGCTGCCCGGCGTGCTGCGCGGCCACCACGACGGTGCCGGGGTGAACATCAGGATGCTGCTCAACCACACCAGCGGGATCTTCAACTACACCGATGACGTGGAGGCACTGAACCGCCACGAGACGCACACCCCCGAGTCGCTGGTGCGGATCGCCACATCCCATCCGCCCGCCTTCGCGCCGGGTTCGGACTGGGCGTACTCCAACACCAACTACGTCCTCGCAGGCGTGATCCTCGAACGGGCCACCGGCCGCGCGCTCGCCGAGGAGATCGCGGAGCGGATCTCCCGCCCGCTCGGACTGGCCGGCACGTACCTGCCGCACGGCAGCGACCCGACGATCCACGGGCCGCACTCCCGGCACTACACCAAGCTGTTCCAGACCGGCCCCGGGGCGCCGGTCCACGACGCGACCGAGCTCGATTCATCGGTGTTCTGGGCAGCCGGCGGCATGGTCTCCACCGCCGGGGACCTCAACCGGTTCTTCGGAGCCCTGCTGGGAGGCCGGATACTGCCGCCGGACCAGCAACGCGACATGTTCACCACCGTGCCCACCCGCGACTGGATTTCCGACGCCGCCTACGGTCTCGGTGTCTCCTCGGTGAGACTGTCCTGCGGAGAGACGGTCTGGGGCATGGGGGGTGCGCTCTTCGGATCGTGGTCCTACGCCTACGGCGCCCGCGATGGCGAGCGGATGGTCACCGTCAACGTCAACGGCGACTGGAGTGACGGCGGTTGGGACGACCCCATCGGTGTCTTCACCGATCTGCTCCAGGCGAGGTTCTGTCGCCGGAGCGGTGTCTGAACACCGGAGCCAGCGGTATCCCAACGCCGGGGTCAGCGGTGTCCGAACACCAGGGTCGCCGCGTCGGCCGCGTGGTCCGCGCCGTGTCGTCCGTGGCCCGACGGGGCGTCAGGAGGCCGGCGCCGGGCGGACGGCGCGGCGCTCGCGCAGCGTCCGGAGCACCCGGCGGGTCGCCCGGGTGGCGACCGGCGGGAGCAGGTCCAGGGCGAGCCGGCGCGGGGCGGACTGCTGCACGGGGGCCTTGACCTGGTAGTTGAGCCGCAGCACCTGTCCCCCGGCGATGGTGTCGTCGTCCACCGTGTAGCCCTCGGCCTGCCAGTCGCGCGCCAGCAGGACCTGCCGGACGGCCGCGGCGTCGCCCCAGGTGCCGTAGAACTTCATCGGGGTGAGCAGCACCGGTCGCAGGCCGCCGGTGAAGACCGCCTCCCAGACCGCCGCCGACACGCCGGGGGTGTGCTCGGAGCGGTAGTCGTCCAGCGCGACGACGCCGTTCTCGGCCAGCGCCGCCCTGGCCACCGCGATGTCCCCGGCGACGTGCTCGTACAGGTGGGAGGCGTCGATGTGGGCGAACCGGCAGCTGCCGGCCGGGATCCGGCCGTCGGCCAGCACCGAGGTGGGCGCCTGCACGATCTCCGGCAACGTGGTGTGGAAGGCGAGGTAGTTGGCCTCGAAGGCGCTCCGGGTGAGGGTCTTCCGGTAGGACATCGCCATCTCGGCGGCGTTGTCCGCGTCGCCCGCCTCGGAGTCGAACAGGTCACAGACGGTCAGCCGTTCGCCGGGCCGGAGGTGGTCGCCGAGCAGGACGGCGCTACGGCCGAGGTAGCTGCCTAGTTCGAGGATGTCGCCGGTGACGCCCGCCGTGGTCTGGGCGGCCAGTAGATGGCCGAAGGCCGCCCGGTCGAGCCGGAAGAACCAGCCGGGGATGTCGTCCCGGGTCAGCGGCGCGGGTCGGGTGGCGGCGGTCTCGGCGGTGGGCACGGCGGCCTCCAGGAGGGCGGGCGGGGCGCGGTGGCGGGTTCACGCCGCGGAGGGGAAGCCGTGGACGTGAGGCGGATCATCATAGCGATGCCGGGGCCGGGCCGGGACCCGTTGGGGAACGGTCCAATTCCGGGCGCTCGGTCGGCCGTTCGGATCCGTCCGCGGCCCCTGCCGGACCCGCCGGCCCGGCCGGCCCGACCCTAGCCGTCCAGTTCCGCGATGGTCTCCGTCAGCCAGGCCCGCTCGGCCGCCGTGGAGGCGCGGGCGACCAGCAGCATGCCGCGCCGGAAGGGGTTCGGCTCCCGCTCGGCGGTGACCGGGTGGCCGTCCGCGTCCTGGAAGAAGCTGCTCGGCTCGTCCAGGAAGGCCAGCCGGCGCCGGAGTACGGCCGCCTGCTGGGGCGGGTCGGCGAGGTGGTGCAGGAAGGCGGCGTGGGCGAAGAACCGGATCTGGTCCGTGATCTCGGCCTGCTCCGGGTCGGCCAGCCGGCGCCGCAGCTCGGCCCGGCCCTCCTCGGTGAGCTCCAGTGTCTGGCGCGGCGCGGCCCCGCTGCCGGGCTCGGCGCGGCGGCGCAGCAGTCCGGCCTTCTCCAGCCGGGCGATGGCGGGGTAGAGCGCGCCGTCGCTGACCGGCCGGACGTGGCCGGTGAGGCCGGTGATGCGGGACTTGAGCTGGTAGCCGTGCAGCGGCTGGTCGAACAGGAAGCCCAGGATCGCGAGGGTCAGCACGGTCGAAGCCCTTTCGTCGGAGTGCGCCCCATGGCGCGCCCATGTTACCTCTTGTCGAGGTGCCTCTATAAGATGTATCTCTATTCGAGGCACCGCGGACTCGATGCGGGCCGGGTCGGATCCGCCCACGAGGCGCGTCCAGCGGCCGCCGGGTGGCGGCGGAACGGGGGAGGAACATGCGCGGGCATCCGTCGCGGCTGATCGCCTTGGCCGGGCCGGTCTACGCCGAACTGCTGTCCGGGGTCGTCGCCTCGGTGATCGGCACCTTCTGGGTGGCCGGCCTCGGCGGGGCCGCCGTCGCCGCCGTCACCCTGGCCGGCACCGTGGAGAACCTGCTGCTCGGGCTCGTCCTGGTGGTCGGCTCGGGCACCAGCGTGCGGCTCTCCCGAGCCCTCGGCGCCGGCGACCGCGACGACGCCGCCCGCACCACCCGCGCGGCCTGGCGGCTCTGCGCGGCGGGTGGCATCGCCCTCGCCGTCCCCGGCTTCCTGCTGCGCGACCGCCTGGCCGGCGCCTTCCTGGGCGGCGACGCCGCCGCCCTCGCCGCCGACTACTTCACCGTCGCCTTCCCGGCGTTCACCCTGTTCGTCGCCCAGCGCGTCGCCGACGAACTGTTCAAGGGTGCGGGCGACACCCGCACCCCGATGCGGATCGCCCTGGTGTCGAACGCGCTGCTGCTCGCCCTCGACCCGCTGCTCGTCCTCGGCGCCGGCCTCGGCGTGACCGGCGCCGCGCTGGCGCTGGCCGCCTCGCGGGCGGTCGCCCTCGCCGTGACCCTCCGGCTGCGGCCACGGATGCCCGCGCCCGCCGGGGGAGTCGGTGCGGCGGCGGGCCGGATCGTCCGCGCGGGAGCGCCGTTCGGTCTGGACTTCACCGCCCGGATGGCGGTCGGTACGGCCCAACTCGCCCTGGTCGCGGGCTTCGGCGTCGCGGCGGTGGCCGGGTACGGCGTGGGCTACCGGATGCTGCTGGTCGTCACCATGGCCTTCTACGCGCTCCGCCAGGCTGCCGCGATCGAGGCGGCCCGCCTCACCGGCGCGGGCGAGGCCGCCGGGCTGCGCTCGCTGCACCGCGCCACCGGACGCCTCGCCGCACTCCTCGGCGCCGTCGCGGCGGTGCTCTCCGCGACGCTCGCCGCCCCGCTGACCGCGCTGTTCACCCACGACCCGGCCGTCGCCGGGCAGTCCGTCGGCTTCCTGCGGATGGCGGCGCTCTACCTGCTCCCGTACGCGCTGGTGGTCGCCCTCGGCGGCGTGCACCAGGCCGCGGGCGCCGGTCGGCCGCTGGTGCTCTCCGTACTGCTCGGCCTGGGCGCCCAACTCGCCGCCTCGGCAGGCCTGTCGGGTCCACTCGGAGTGACCGGGGTGTGGGCGGGGCCGGCCGTGGGCGCAGCCGTACAGCTGACTCTCCTGCTGTTCCTGACCCGGCATCCGCCCCGCCGGCCCGCGCCCGCGCCGGGCCAGGGCGAGCGGGCCCTGCAACCGGCCGAGTGATCGCCTCGGACGCCGGACTGTGCCACAGTGGCGGCCATGGGAACGACACCTGACGGGCGGCCGACCCCGCCCCCGCACGCGGACGAACGCGCCATGCTGGAGAGCTGGTTGGACTTCCATCGGGCGACTCTGGCGCAGAAGGTCGCCGGGCTCGACGACCAGCAGGTCCGGCTGGCGGCCGTCCCGCCGTCGACGATGACCCTGCTCGGCCTCGTCCAGCACCTCGCCGAGGTCGAACGCAACTGGCACCGAAGGGTGTTGGCAGGCGAGGACGCGCCGCCGCTCCACGGCGAGGACGGCCAGGGCGGCTACGCCCTCACTCCGGACCGGGGGATGGCCGAGGCGCTGGCCGACTGGCAGGCGGAGGTCGCCCATGGCCGCGAACTGACCGCCGGGGCGACGCTGGAGGACACCGGGCGGCTCTCCGGGCGCGCGGCGGACTGGGTCGGCTCGGAGACCGTCTCGCTGCGCTGGATCCTGGTCCACCTGATCGAGGAGTACGCCCGCCACAACGGTCACGCGGACCTGCTCCGGGAGAGCATCGACGGCCGCACGGGCCTGTGAGGGGGGAGCGGGCAGTGCCCACTCGTGTGGGTGCGCCCGCCCCGGGCAGAACCGGGGGCATGGACGAAGGCGGGGAGTCGGCCTGCTGGCCGGACCGGGTGTGCCCGGCGTGCGGACGGCTGCGGGAGCGGCCCGAGCCGCAACCGTGCGAGAACTGCGGCGCCGAGGCCGTCGGGGCAGCCCGCGCGGGCGGACCGGGCGCGGGCGGAACGGGCGGCACGGGCGCGGACGGAGCCGAGCCGGCCGAGGCCGTGGCTATCGACCGGGACGGCTGAGCCCCGGTCCGGCCGAGCGGGCCGGACCGGGGCCGCAGGCGTACGGCGTGAAGCGGGCTGCCACTACTGCGGTGGCTGGTCGCGGAACTGGTTCTTCAGCTGTTCCTGGGCGGCGTCCACCTGGCCGCTGTACTTGTCCTGGGTCCGCTCGTCGACGGCGTCGCCCGCCTTGTCGACGGCCTTGTCGGCCTGGTCCTCGTGGCCCTTCAGCAGGCCCTTGAGCTTATCCAACATGGACATGTGGTCACACTCCTGGATGAGACGGCCCCACCCCTCCAGGATCACCGTGTCCGCCGAGGTCCGCATCCCGCAGCGGTGTGGCGGGCTTGGCAACGCGGTTCCCGGTCCTGTCAAATCAGGGGTTCACGGACCGCCGGAAGGAGTCGCCTTGAAGCCTCGAACCCGCCGCCTGACCGCCCCGCCGCTGCGCCCGACCACCCCGCTCGACCGTTCCACGCCATTACCGGTCCCGCACCCGGGCCTGCGCCCGCGCACCGCCACCGTCCGGAGCGCGGGCGCCGCGCTGACCGTCGCCGCCCTGGTCGCCCCGCTGCTGCTGGTCGGCGCCGGTGGCGCGGCCGCCGACCCGGACCCGGCGCGCAGCGGCGAGCGGCTGGCCGCGCGGCTGGTCGAGGCCTCCGACGCCGAGAGCGCCCATGACACCCTGGCCGCGCTCCAGCGGATAGCGGATCGCAACGGTGGTACCCGGGTGGCCGGTTCGAAGGGGCATGACGAGTCCGCGCGCTACGTCTACGAGCAGGCCCGCCGGGCCGGGTTGAAGGTGTCCCGGCAGGAGTTCGAGTACACCTTCTTCGAGGCGCGCACGCAGCACCTGCAGGTGCTGTCCCCGCAGGCCGAGCCCGTCCCGCTGATCGCCATGACGTACTCGGTCGGCGGTCCGGACGCGGGCCTGACCACCGACCTGGCGGTCGTCCCGGTCAGCGCCACCACCGGGTGTGCGCCCGCCGACTACCCGGCGGGGGCGTTCACCGGCCGGATCGCGCTGATCCAGCGCGGCGGGTGCGGCTTCGCGGTCAAGCAGGCCGCGGCGGCGACGGCCGGTGCGGTCGGCGCGATCATCTACAACAACGCCGAGGGCGACCTCAACGGCACCCTCGGGGAGCCGACGGCCGGCCGGATCCCCACCGGCGGGATCACCCGGGCCGCGGGCGAGGCCCTGGCCGCGAAGGCCGCCGCCGGGCCGGTCCGGGTGAACCTCGACGTCCGCACGTTCATGGAACCGCGCAAGACCTGGAACGTCATCGCCGAGACCCGGGGCGGCGACGAGAAGAACACCGTGATGGTCGGGGCGCACCTCGACTCCGTCCCGGCCGGGCCCGGCATCAACGACAACGGCTCCGGTTCGGCGGGCATCCTGGAAGTCGCGCGCAACCTGAGCGTCCACCCGGTGAAGAACAAGGTCAGATTCGCCTGGTGGTCCGCCGAGGAGTTCGGCCTCAAGGGCTCGGAGGCGTACGTGAAGTCGCTCTCCGAGGCGGACCGGAAGAAGATCAAGCTCTACCTCAACTTCGACATGATCGCCTCTCCCAACTACGCGCAGTTCGTCTACGACGGCTCCGGCAGCACCGGCGGCGGCGCGGGCCCCGAGGGCTCGGCGCAGATCGAGCGGGACCTCACCGGCTACCTGGACGGCCGAGGTCTGCCGCACGAGCCGGCCGCCTTCGACGGCCGCTCCGACTACGGCCCGTTCATCGACGCGGGCATCCCGGCCGGCGGCACCGACACCGGCGCCGAGAAGATCAAGTCGCCGCAACAGGAGGACCGCTACGGCGGCACGGCGGGCGTGGCCTTCGACGCCTGCTACCACAAGGCCTGTGACAACCTGGGCAACATCGACATGGACGCCTTCGACGTCAACATCGACGTGATCGCGCACGCCGTCGGCACCTACGCCTGGGACCTCTCCTCGCTGAATCGACCCGTGCCGCCGCAACGCCCCGCCGGCCAGGCGGGTGGCGGCGGCGGTATGAGCGGGGGCCACGCCCACGAGGTGACGGCCTGACGCCCGGGTGGGCCCGCTGCCGTCCTCGGGCGGCGGGCCCACCCGCCCCGGTGGCCGCGGCCGTACTGATCCCCCATTCGGCTCTCCCCTCGGACCTCGCCCCTGGCGGGCGAGGATGTCGAGCACCATGGCACACGCCACTGACAATCCGGCTCCGGCCGGGTACGGTGCCGCGCGGAGCGCATCCGCCGAGACCCGGTGGGTGCGGCGAACCCGGTCCTGACACCATGGGACCGAGATCACGACACCGTGACACCCTCGGAGGAGTCAGCAACATGAGCACGCACTACGACGTCGTCGTCCTCGGCGCCGGCCCCGGCGGCTACACCGCCGCCGTCCGTTCCGCGCAGCTCGGCCTCAAGACCGCCGTCATCGAGGCCAAGTACTGGGGCGGCGTCTGCCTGAACGTCGGCTGCATTCCCTCCAAGGCCCTGCTGCGCAACGCCGAGCTCGCCCACATCTTCACCAAGGAGGCCAAGACCTTCGGCATCAAGGTCGAGGGCCAGGTGACCTTCGACTTCGGCGAGGCCTTCCGCCGCAGCCGCTCGGTGGCCGACGGCCGGGTCAAGGGCGTCCACTACCTGATGAAGAAGAACGGCATCACCGAGTACGACGGCCGGGGCACCTTCGTCGACGACCGCACCCTCCAGGTCGCGCTCAGCGGCGGCGGCTTCGCGGTGGTCACCTTCGACCACTGCATCATCGCCACCGGCGCCACCACCCGACTGCTGCCCGGCACCAGCCTGAGCGACCGCGTGGTCACCTACGAGGAGCAGATCCTCACCGAGCAGCTGCCGGAGAGCATCATCATCGCGGGCGCCGGCGCGATCGGCGTCGAGTTCGCGTACGTGCTGCACAACTACGGCGTCAAGGTCACCATCGTCGAGTTCCTGGACCGCATGGTGCCGCTGGAGGACGTCGAGGTCTCCACCGAACTGGCCAAGCAGTACCGCAAGCTCGGCATCGAGGTGCTGACCTCCACCCGGGTCGAGTCGATCGACGACAGCGACCCGAACGGCAAGGTCAAGGTCACCGTCACCAAGGACGGGCAGCAGCAGGTGCTGGAAACCGACAAGGTGCTCCAGGCGATCGGCTTCGCGCCGCGAGTCAACGGCTACGGCCTGGAGAACGCCGGCGTCAAGCTGACCGACCGCGGTGCCATCGCGGTGGACGGCCGCGGCCGCACCAGCGCCGGGCACATCTTCGCGATCGGCGACGTGACGGCGAAGCTGATGCTCGCCCACGCCGCCGAGACGATGGCCGTGATCGCCGCCGAGACCATCGGCGGGGCGGAGACCATGGAGGTCGACTTCGCCATGATCCCGCGCGCCACCTACTGCCAGCCGCAGATCGCCTCCTTCGGCTACACCGAGGCGCAGGCCCGGGAGCTCGGCTACGACGTCAAGGTCGCCAAGTTCCCGTTCACCGCCAACGGCAAGGCGCACGGCCTAGGCCACCCGATCGGCTTCGTCAAGGTCATCAGCGACGGCACGCACGGCGAGCTGCTCGGCGCCCACCTGATCGGCCCCGAGGTCACCGAGCTGCTGCCCGAGCTGACCCTGGCCCAGCAGTGGGACCTGACCGTCCACGAGGTCGCCCGCAACGTCCACGCCCACCCGACCCTCGGCGAGGCGGTCAAGGAAGCCATCCACGGCCTCGCCGGTCACATGATCAACATGTGACGCGGACCGCACGGCAGCAGGGCCCGCCCGGACTTCCGGGCGGGCCTTTCCGCTTTCGCGCCCCGGCCGATCGGTGCGATGCGCCGTTCGATGTGTCCGGCGCCGTCGGTGCCCGCGGGGCCGCCGCCCAAGTTTGGGAAAGTTTCCTAACTATGACTATTGACGGTCGGTGCTCCGGTCGGGATCCTGAACTCCGCGTTCCCGGTGGCCACCTGTGCGCGCGTTGTCTCCCCCCACCTTCCCGGAGCCACCCGTGTCCTCAGGTTTCACCCGGAGAATCGGCCTCTTCCAGGCCGCCGCGATCAACATGAGCCAGATGTGCGGCATCGGACCGTTCGTCACGATCCCGCTGATGGTCGCCGCCTTCGGCGGTCCGCAGGCCGTCGTCGGCTGGATCGCCGGCGCGGTCCTGGCCCTGGTCGACGGCCTGGTCTGGGCCGAGCTCGGCGCCTCGCTGCCCGGCGCCGGCGGCACCTACGTCTACCTGCGCGAGGCCTTCCAGTACCGCAGCGGGCGGCTGATGCCCTTCCTGTTCGTCTGGACGGCGATGCTCTTCATCCCGCTGATCATGTCCACCGGCGTCCAGGGCCTGGTGCAGTACCTGGCCTACCTGTGGCCGGACATGACGACCGGTCAGGGCGACGCCGTGGGTGTCGCGATCCTCGCCCTCGTCGTGCTGCTGCTGTGGCGCAGGGTCGAGAACATCGGCCGGATCACCGTCGTGATGTGGGCCGTGATGATCGTCTCCGTCACGGCCGTGATCGTCGCCTCGTTCACCGACTTCCACCCCTCGATGGCCTTCGACTGGCCCGCCCACGCCATCGAGCTCACCCACGGACAGTTCTGGATCGGCTTCGCCGCCGGCCTGACCATCGGCATCTACGACTACCTCGGCTACAACACCGCCTCCTACCTCGGCGCGGAGATCAGGAACCCGGGCCGGGTGATGCCGCGCGCCATCATCTTCTCGATCATCGCCATCATGGGCATCTACCTGCTGATGCAGATCGGCGTGCTCGGCGTGATCGAATGGAAGGACATGCTCGACCCCGGGAACGTGGCCTCCAAATCGGTCGCCTCCGCCGTACTGGAGAAGACCTGGGGCAAGGGCGCCGCCGACACCGTGACGGTGCTGATCCTGATCACCGCCTTCGCCTCCGTCTACACGGGCCTGCTCGGCGGGTCCCGGGTGCCGTACGACGCGGCCCGCGACGGGATGTTCTTCCGCGCCTTCGGCCGGCTGCACCCCAGGCACGGCTTCCCGGCGGTCGGCCTGGTGGTCATGGGCGCCGTCACCGCCGCCGGCTTCCTGTTCGCCCGGCACATCGGCAGCTCCGCCGAGCACCCGCCGCTGACCGTCCTGATCACCCTGCTGACCAGCGTCATGGTGATCGTCCAGGCGCTCGCCCAGATCGCCGCCGTCACGGTGCTGCGCAGGCGGCAGCCGCAACTCGCCCGCCCGTACCGGATGGTGCTCTACCCGCTGCCCGGCGTCGTCGCCGCCGTCGGCTGGCTGGTCATCTACGGCTACGCGGACAAGGCCAACCCGGGTGTCCACCCGATCGAGTGGTCGCTGGCCTGGGTCGGCCTCGGCGGCCTCGCCTACCTGGTGTGGTCGAGGGTCGAGGGCGCCTGGCCGTTCGGGCCGAAGGTGATCCGCGAGGAGTACCTGACCGCCCAGAACGCCGAGGTCGCCGCCGAGCCCGCCGGCTAGGCCGGGCGGGCGGGCCGGCCGTCCGGCCTCGGCGTGGTGACCGGACGAGCCGTCAAGGGGGGCGCCGGGGGCCTTGTCGTTCGAACGGCCCACCCGGGTCGCGGACTGCTTCAGCCGGGTGCTTGCTGAGGGTGAGCTACGCGTGGCGTGGGTGCCCATAGACGGAGGTGTCATGCGTTCCCGTTCCAAGCCTTCCTTCCTTGTCGCCGCCCTGGTCGTTGCCCTCGCCACCCTGATGAGCGGCTGCGTCGGTGGCCGAGCGGCTTCGGAGTCGCCCCCTTCTTCGCAGTCGCTGTCGTTTGCGGAGGGTTCCCCGTTGCAGGAACCGGCGCAGATGGTGAGCCACGACGGGGTACTGCGGGTGGAACTCGTCGTGGAGAGGCGGCAGGTGGACCTGGGCGGCCACAAGCTGTGGGCCCTCACCTACAACGGCGGCTACATGCCGCCGACGCTGCGGATCCATCCGGGGGACAAGCTGGACCTGACCATGAGGAACACACTGGACCAGGTCACCAACCTGCATGTCCACGGGCTCCATGTGTCGCCGAGCGGAAACGCCGACAACATCTTCATCAAAATCAATCCCGGTCAGACGTTCGACTACTCGTACCAGTTCCCGACCACGCTGCGAGCCGGCACCTACTGGTACCACTCACACGCGGACCCCATCTCCGCGCCGCAGGTCTCGGGGGGCATGTCGGGCATCCTGATCGTCGAGGGGCTCCAGCAGTACCTTCCGGCGAACCTGCGCAACATCACCGAGCACGTCATCGGCCTCAAGGACTTCCAAGTCCAGGGCGACTCCGTCAAGACCGAGGGCCTGCACATCGGCGGGACCACCAACCGCACCGTCAACGGCCAGCTGAACCCGACCATCCCCATCCGGCCGGGTGAGACCCAGCTCTGGCGGCTGGCCAACATCAGTGCCAACATCTATTACAACGTTCACCTGCAAGGACAGCAGTTCCATGTGATCGCCCACGACGGCACCCCCGTCGACCGGATCTGGACGGCCGACTCGCTCCTCCTCGCAGCCGGCGCCCGCTTCGATGTCCTTGTGCAAGGCGGTCCGCCCGGTCGCTCCCAGCTGCAGACGCTCGCGTACAGCACCGGACCGGCCGGCAACTCCTTCCCGCAGGCGACCTTGGCCACCCTGGTCTCCGAGGGACCTTCCGCGCAGGCGACGGCGCTGCCCACCTCGTCCTTCGCACCGACAGTGGACTTGAGCCAGGCGCCGGTCGCCGCGCGGCGCACCATCGTGTTCTCCGAGAACAAGGACGGCACCGAGTTCTACATCAATGGCAAGCAGTTCGACATGAACCGGGTGGACATCCAGGCCAAGCTGAACACGGTCGAGGAGTGGACCATTCGCAACGACAGCAACGAGGAACACTCCTTCCACGTGCACACCAACCACTTCCAGCTGATGAGCATCAACGGCCTTCCGCACCAGGGGCACGGCTTGCAGGACGTTGCGAGCGTCCCCGCCATGGGCCAGTTCGTCATCCGGATGCACTTCAAGGACTACACCGGCAAGACCGTCCTGCACTGCCACATCCTCAACCACGAGGACGCGGGCATGATGGCAGTACTGGAGATCGTCGAGTGACGCGGCTCCGGCCCTAGCCGCCCCGCGAGTCGGCGACCAGGCCGCTTCCCCCAACCGAAAGGGCATAACGGGCGTCAACTCACCTACCGCCCTCTGAGGGTTCAGGAGATCGTTCATCGTGGCGGCAGGGTGTCGTACACAATCATGGAACCGGGCGGCCTGGTGCATCCGCTGGCTCCGCCGGCGCACCGTCGGCGTCACCCGAAGATGCTGCCGGACGGCGCGCGGGACCGGCTCCTGGAAGCTGAACTGCCACAGCTGCGACGAGCTCGTGCTGTCCGGCACCGACCTGCTGTACTGGCGCCGCAAGCGCGACCAGTGGCGATCCCTTGCCGAACGCGCCCCAGACGACGCCACCGCCGACTACCTCCACCAGGTCTTCGCTCCCACCGCGCAGGCGATCGACGGCCTTGAGCGCGCCCTGGCCGACCTCGGCCTGCGCCAGGACGCCCTCGCCCTGGACCTCCGCCGTCCTCAGGACTGCTTCCACCGCACCTGGTCCACCGCCTTCCGCGTCACCGAACTGGTGACGCTGAACGACCCGGACACGCTCGGACCCGCCCTTCCCATCGAATCCGAGGAACTGACGGCATGACCACTACCGAGCCGCCACCCGCTCCACCTATCAAGCAGGCCCCGCTGGCCCGTCAGGAACGCACCCGCGCGATGCTGGACCGCATCCAGACCGCCACTGAGCGCATGCTCAAAGCCGGGACGGCGATCTCCACCGCCGCGGTCGCCCGCGAATCCGGCGCCTCCCGCACCTTCCGCTGCGAGCGCCCGAACCACGTGCCCTGGTCCAGGCAGCTATCGACAAGGCCGCCGGCCGCCGCGTCCAAGCCCGGCGGACCGCGGCCGCCGAACAACAAGCAGCCTGGCGCAAGCGGGCAATGAACGCGGAGGACGCCCTCAAAGCAACCCAGACGGAGATCCGCGACCAGCGCCACCAGATCGGCCGGCTCCTCGGACAGGTCCGCGACCTGACCACTCCCTGGCAGCCCGACGACATCGTCCACCTCACCACCCGCGCAGCGGACCTCGAGCAGCAGGTCAGGACACTGACAGCCGATAACCGATCCCTCAAGGACCGGCTGTCCGCCGCACGCGACAACTCCCGCTTCGCCGACCGGCGCATCGCCGAACTGGAAGCCGAACTCCTGGAAATCACACGCACACCACCCCCGGATGGAGGCCGCTGCCCTGGGTAGATGCCCTCGGAAGGGACCGCCTTACCCGTATTCGTCGAGCCTGGCGGTAGCGATCCCCAGCCAGCTCCAACGCTCAGCAGCTGATGGTGCCGCAGCTGGCCCCAGTGTCGACATAGCTGCAAGGCCAACTGTCTGCCCCGAGACAACCGGAGTTCGACGTTCAACTACCAATGGTTTCCGGGTAGTTCTGGGCTGGTGGGCAGCCGACAACAGAACGGGCCGACCGCATCAGCGCGCGTATGGTGTCGATCTGCCGTTCGGGGGCGGGTTGTCGCGCACACGAGGGGGACGGAGATGGATCCGATCGTGCTGGCAGCGGGGAGTGCGCTGGTAGGTGCGATGGCCACCGATGATTGGGAGCGGGCCAGGTCCGCGGCCGTCGGATGGTGGCTCCGGGCGAGCCCGGAGCAGGCCGAGACGATTGGAGCGGATCTCGCTGAGGCTCGGTACCAGCTCGTGGCTGCTCGCCAGGCGGGGGACACGAATGCGGAGCGAGTTTTGGTGGCGGACTGGCAGATCCGCTTGCAGCTCTTGTTGCAGGCGGCCCCGGCCCTGATGGATGGGCTGCTGGGGCTGCTTCATGAGGGGCTGACTCCGGTCCTGCCCGCGCACGAGCAGTTGGCGACAAGGTCGCTGGTCATGTCTGCGACGGTTGCCGGGCGCGGGCGGGTGTACCAGGCCGGCCGAGATCTCCATCTGCACTATCAGGACAGCGTGCGCAGGTCCCGGCGCGTGCTTCGGAACGAGGGCGCAGTACCCGGGGAGTGTCCCTATCCGGGCTTGGCAGCCTTCGGTACAGACCAGGCTCAGTGGTTCTTCGGACGCGACGAGCTGACAGCGGAACTGTTGATGCGTCTGGACGAACGCCTGGCGAATGGCGGGGCACTGATTGTGGTAGCCCCCTCTGGGGCGGGTAAGTCGTCCCTGTTGAGAGCCGGGCTACTGCCTGCGATCGCCGCTGGTGCGCTGCCCGCTGCCGGCTCGGCGCCCTAGCCAGTCCCGGCCCTGACGGAGAGAGCCCGGTCGCGTTGGTGATTTACGGGCTGCGCTCAGACTTCTACTCGCCTTGCGCTGAGTTCCCCCAGCTGCGAGCGGCGTTGCAGGACGGCCAGATCCTGGTGGGGCCGATGGGCGAGACCAGCCTGCGGGAAGCGATCCTGTCCCCAGCCAGGGCGGTGGGGCTGGAGATTGAACCGGGCCTGGTCGAATTGTTGTTGCGCGACCTCGGGACGCCCGCTCCGCATGGCGCTGGCAGTGGCGCCAGTACCGATATCGGCGCCGGCATGGTGGGTGTCCGAGGTGCTGGGCGATTGCCACTGCTTGCACACGCGTTACGGACCACCTGGCAGCAGAAACACGGTACGGCCCTGACAGTCGAGGGCTACCAGGCCACTGGCGGTATCGCCCACGCCGTCGCCGCCACCGCGGAACGCCTCTTTACCAGCCTGGACCTTGTCGGCCAACAGGTCGTGCGCACCCGCTTCCTGCGCCTGGTCAAGATCGGCGATGACGGTGAGCACAGCCGATTGGGGCTGCCCTACACAGACCTTCTGAACCGCAGCGACAATCCCGCCGTGGCCGCAACGGTGATTGACGCCTTCACGCGTGCCCGGTTGCTGACTCGTGAGCAGGGCAGCGTGGCCATCACTCACGAGGTGCTACTCCGCGCCTGGCGACGCTTGCACCAGTGGATCGACACCGATCGGGCCGGCCACGTTCTACGCCAGGAACTCGAGGAGGCCGCCAGCGCCTGGATCCGCAGCCACCGCGACGGTGGTCTGTTGTATCGGGGAAGCCGACTAGAGGCGGCGAAAACGTGGACCAATACCCCCCGTGCAGACCCCGTGAACCCTACCGTGTCCGCGTTCCTCGCCGCCTCAACACGGCAAGGGCACCGCGCGGTGAGGCTCCGCCACACGGTGACAGCCCTGTTGGCCGCGCTGGCTCTGGTCGCTTCCGGAGCCGCCGCAATCGCCTTCCAGCAACGCGGCACTGTACCAGCTTCTCTGGGGCTCGTTGGGTTGTTCTGTCGGCGGTGTGCTCTGTCCGCCCTGGTCATGGGGCTTCATAGGCTGCTGTCCTCCTGCAACAGGTGTGGTGGACAGGTCAGTGCGCGGCTACTGGGTCCTGACCAACCTCGAAGTCAGCCGCTGACACAGCCAGCCCGAGAACCCCGGAGAGCCCGCACGCCAGCCCCTCCGGCAAGAACGTTCGAAGATGGTGAAAGCTTCACAGTTGCATCGGATCCAACGTTCGGTGTCCCGACCTGCTGATTTCTGGGGGCCGGCCCCCTCGCCCAGGGTCAGGACTGGCGCGCGTAATCGATGCAACGATGTTGCGTTAGGTGCAACGTGAGTCGAGCGGTGGATCTCCCCGGTGCAGCGCACCTGATGCTGACGGCGGGCATCGTCTATCTCGCCCTGCCTGCCGTTTACCGTGCTCGGAATACGTCCGAGCAACCGGACTTACACAGAGTCAGTCCTGCAGGTCTTCCATCCGGTCCAGAAGGGTAGCCAGCATTACCGAGCGACCCTCTTCCACGCGAGTCACCAGCTCTCGTAGCCGCCGCATGTCCTCCTGGCCCAAGGCAGTGCCAAGACCCTGGGTACGAAGCGCTTCACCCACAGCAAAGCCGGCCGCATCCAGCGAGATGACGATGCCTGGGTGGCCTTGAAATGGGCTCTGCTGGCGTCGGCGAGGCCACCTCCATCGGCGCGAGCGCTGCAACCCGCGCATGGCCTCCTCGCTGCTGGGGGACTGCGGGAGGCCGAATCCGTCGATCGTGGAAGTGTCCGCCGCATCCGTGACGGCGTTTCGTGCTACTTGCCAGCCGGCCATGAACTCGTCTCTGGAGTCTGGTCGGCCAGACTCCAGTCCTTCCACCGCGTCCGACAGGTACTTCAGCGCCTCCCGGGTGCTCTTGCGCAAGACGATGAGCCGACGCATCTCCTCCTCGGCACGCGAGCGTCGTCGGATGCGTTCCGCCGTTCTGGTCTGAAGTGCTGACGAGAACGTGGTGGCCCCCGCTCCCAATACGGCTCCCCCGAGTACGCCGATCAGTCCGAAGAGCTCTGCACTGTCTGCCATACGGGCATCCTCACGGATGGGTGGCCACGTGTCAGGGCTTTCTCAAAGTTGAGGGCGGCCGGACACGCCGTACGTACTGTCTCGGGGGGCAGGCTCCCCTCCTCCTGCTCGCACGCCGCCGACGTCGTCGGCGACTTCGCTGTCGCCAGCTACCATCACAAGGCTGACCACCTCGCTGGGGTCGTTGCTGCGGTCGCCGCGGACATCAAGTGCGGACCGCGACACGGCCGCAGACGGTGCCATCCGGCTCGCGCCAACCAGGTTCGCGGCCCGGGTGAGCTCCAGCAGCGTGCCCGGGCGTCGGTGGGACGGCAGGCCATGTGCGAAACGGTGTCGCCGGACGAGTTGTATGTGCCACTGTGTCTGTCTGTGACGACGGCAACACGGTCGGGGGAGGCTTGGTGGCTGCCGACAGGAAGACCGACGGCATACGGACGCAGCAGCCTGTGTTCGTGGGCCCGCACCAGTTGCTGCGGCCGTTGGGCGAGGGTGGGATGGGGGAGGTGTACCTGGCCCGCTCACCCGGGCTGAGACTGCTCGCGGTGAAGGTGGTCAGGGCTGAGTACGCCGAGGACCCGCAGTTCCAGCGGCGCTTCCGGCAGGAGGTCGAGGCCGCGCGGCGGGTGACCGGCTTTCACACGCCACCCGTGGTGGACGCGGAACCGCGCGGTCGCCGGCCCTGGATGGCCACGTCCTACTTACCTGCGCCGGACCTCGGCGAGGTTGTCCTGCGGTTCGGCACCCTCGGCGAGACGGGAACACGGGCCCTGGGAGCGGCCCTCGCCGAGGCGTTGGCCGCGATCCACGCGGCTGGGTTGGTGCACCGTGATCTTAAACCGGGCAATGTGCTCATCGCGCGGGACGGTCCGCGCGTCATCGACTTCGGGATCAGCCGCGCCTTCGACGCCGCACACCTGACCCGGACCGGCATGGTGTGCGGCACACCCGGCTACGTGGCCCCTGAACGCATCGTCGCCGACTCCGCCACCACCGGCGCGGCCGATGTGTTCTCGCTCGGCTGCCTACTGGTGTACGCACTCACCGGCCGCACGCCGTTCGGCGACGGTGAACCCGCACACGTCAACCACCGGGTCGTGTACGAGGAGCCAGACCTCTCCGGAGTGCCCGCCTCGCTGCTCCCCCTGGTGGCCTCCTGTTTGGCCAAGGACCCCGCACAGCGGCCCACCGTGATGGCCGTGCTGGGCGCACTGGCCCCAGCCGATCCGGCGGCAGTACTGAGCCCGTGGCTGCTCGCCGACCTCGACGCCAGGGAGCGGCAGGCTGAGGCCGACCGGGGCGCGCCGCCCGCTGATCCGCCCGCGTTGCCCGTGCGCAAGTGGCAGTCGCTCACCCGCCGCGGCCTGCTCGGCCTCGGGGCCGGGATCGGCGCGGTGGCGGCCAGCGCGGTTGGCGTACCGCTGCTGCTCGAGCGGCGCAAGCAGGCGGCGAGCAATCGTGCGACGGTGGGGCAGGCCTCGAACCCCTGGGGTGCCGCCGCCAAGCAACCGAGCCCGCTGCCGGGCGGGCCCGCCCCGGTGTGGACCCAGTCGCTGTCGGGCCTGATGGAGGCGCAAATCTCACTGCTCGGCCCCACCGTGGCCTGGTGGGCGGAGGGACAGGGCGCCTTCGGCTACGACACGTCGACGGGACGCCAACTCTGGTCCTCGGCACCGGACTTCCAGGCTGTCGAGGAGGCAGGCGGCCTGCTGTACGCACCGTCGGCGGACCTGCAGACCCTGTCGTGGCTGGATTCGGCGGGCACCAACCACAGCAGCCCGCTCGGCTCGACCGTCCCCGCTGCGCAGCAGACGTACGCCCAGATGAGCTTGCGGGTGCTCGGCGCTCAGGGCCAGGTGGTGGTGTTGGCCTTCCAGACCGTGGAGGAGGGCGGCGGGGTGATCACCGGGGTCGAGCTCGGCACCGGCCGTGACGTGTGGCGGCACGCGATCGCCCAGACGGATGCGGTCTATACAGCACGCGGCGCGGAACAACTTTTGAGCGGCTCCGGCAGCAACTTGGGCCTGGTCGCCGACGGTCGCTGCTACTACCAGGACAACGGCGTCACCTATGCGGTCGACCTGGCCACCGGGAAGATCCTTTGGCAGGCCGCCAGCACCGCGTCGGGAAACGGCACCCTGCCCTATCGGCTCGTGCGGACCGCCGACCTGCTGCTCGTCGTGCACGGCCAGACGGTCCTCGCCCTGGATGAGGCAAGCGGGAAACAGCGCTGGACCTCCCCGACCGTCCCCGAGGTCGCCCTGGGCTGTGCGCTGGGCACGGGCAGGCTACTGCTGGCCGGGGCATTCGGCACCGCATACTGCCTGGACACCGCGACCGGCAAGGGACTGTGGCACACCACCGTCGCGGCGACCACCCCTACCGGCGCCGGCACCTCCTTCCGGGCCCCGTCTGCGGGCGACGGGTTCTTCGCCGTCCCCGTCGTTCAACAGGCCTCCGGTGTGGCCGTGTTGAGTGCTGCCGACGGTGCGATCCGCTGGATGGCGCGCGGCGGCGCCGCCGAGAACGTGTGGACCACCGCCGCCTCGGGGCAGATGGTCTACTGCGCTTCCTCCACCACGCTGCGCGCCTACCGGGTGAGTGCGTGAGCGCCGAGACCATCGGCCCCTACCGGATCCTGCGGCGCCTCGGCGCGGGAGGTATGGGCGACGTCCACCTGGGCATCACCGAGAGCGGTCGCCCGGTCGCGGTCAAAACCGTGCAGAAGCAGTACGCGGCCGACAGTGAGTTCCGGCGGCGGTTCGCCCAGGAGGTGAACGCGGCCCGGCTGGTCGGCGGGGCCTCCACTGCGGCCGTTGTGGACGCCGACACCGAGGCCGAACTTCCCTGGCTGGCCACCGAGTTCGTGGCCGGTCCCTCACTGCAGCAGGCCGTGGCGCGACACGGGAAGATGGACGGCGCCGCACTGCAGGTGCTGGGCGCGGGCCTGGTCGAAGCACTCGGTGCGATCCACCGGGCCGGGATCATCCATCGCGACCTCAACCCCTCCAACATCCTGCTCACCCGGGACGGACCCAGGGTCATCGACTTCGGGATCAGCAAGCCGGCCAACGACGCGACGCTGACCGCGACGGGCGGGATCATCGGCACTCCCGGCTTCATGTCGCCTGAGCACGCCGCGGGCAAGGAACTCACTCCGGCCAGCGACCTGTTCTCGCTCGGCGCTGTGCTGGCCTTCGCCGCGACGGGGGAGCCGCCCTTCGGCGACGGGCCCGCCGCGGTTCTGCTGTACCGCTCGGCCGAGGAACCGCCCCATCTGAACGGTGCACCGGAGGAGCTTGTCGGCCTTCTGGTGCGTTGTCTGGACAAGGACCCGGGCCGGCGACCCCAACCGGCCGAGCTCACCGAGGCGTTCCGGCACGGACCGGCTGTCGGCACCGCCTGGCTGGGCGGGGCCGAGCGCAGCGTTCGGCGGCGCGAGCGCGAGCTGCAGCAGGCCCTGGACGACCCCAACGGCACCCGGCGGCGGCTGCTGCTGCTCGGCGGCACGCTGCTCGCCGCAGCGGCCGCGGGCGGGACCGGCTGGGGCCTGTGGCAGGGCTCGGCCGAGCCGGGCGACCTGCCCCGTCGCACCTGGACGGCGACGCTACCCCGCTCCGGGATGACACCGCTGGCCTGCGGGGCCCAAGTGGTGGTGTGCGCCGACCGCACCGGCGTGGTCAGCTACGACCGCTCCGTGGGACGGCAGTTGTGGAGCACCTCCGACGCACAGGGCGCGCTCTCGACCAGTGACGGCAGCCGGGTCTGGACGGTGGGATCGGACGGCAGCGTCCAGGCGTACGACGCACGCAGCGGCACCCGGCTATGGCACGCGGTCAGTGCCGTACCCGACGCACAGGCCGTCTCCCAGCCGTTACCCGAACTGCTGCTGGTGACCGACGCCGCAGGTGCGCTCCACGCCTTCGACGCGGTCAAGGGCGCTGCACGCTGGACGACTTCGGCACTCGGCTACTCGTACCGCACCCAAGCCGTGGCCTCGGCGGGCCTGCTGGTCCTGGATTTCCCGACCCCCTCTGCAGGCGACGACGGGCACTTCACCGCGCTCGACAGCGCGACCGGCACGCAGCGGTGGACGGCCGACGCCCAGGACCTGTACGCGCCGCCGGGCGGCAGCCTGCTGTACGCGCTCACTTCCGATCTACGGGTGGCGGCACTCAACGCGCGCGACGGAACGATGTCCTGGAGCCGACCGAGCGGGCTGCCCTCACCCGAGGCCACGATGACCCTGGCCGCGTACGACGGCTCGCTCTCGCTCCAGCAGGGCCTGCTGGCTTGCCTGCCGCCCGTGTCGTCGTCGGGCTCCGCCGGACGGATCGCCCTCGCGGGCTTCGCCCCCGCGGACGGCACCCGGCTGTGGAACGGAACCCGCGCCGACACCATCACCGGTCAGGCCAGCGCCGCAGGCGTACTTGCACTCGGCGGGGTGAACGAGGTGACCGGCCTCGCCTTGCGGGCCGGCCGGACCGTCTGGACCTGGCGCTCCGCGCACGGCACCGCCACCGTGCAGTCCGCCACCGCGAATCTCTTTCTGGTCACGGCACCCACTGCCACCGGGGGTGCCACCCTGCTGGCGCTCGACGCGGGCAGCGGCTCTTCCCGGTGGCACCAGAATTTCGCCCGGCAGCAGGGAGATCCCCGCCTGCTGATGCAGGGCTCGACTCTTCTGCTCGGCTACGGCAGTGATCTGACGGCATACCGACTCCAGAACACGTGAGGCCCGCC
The DNA here is from genome assembly GCF_044744365.1 of Kitasatospora sp. NPDC087314. Lineage (NCBI taxonomy): Bacteria > Bacillati > Actinomycetota > Actinomycetes > Kitasatosporales > Streptomycetaceae > Kitasatospora > Kitasatospora sp. NPDC087314. Next base: position 42,659 of record NZ_JBIUYE010000017.1, on the reverse strand, counting down.
CATGGACATGGAAGATACCCCGCCCGCGATTCCCGCCACGCGGGCGCTGCCCGTGTCACCGCCCCCGGCAACCCTTCCCGACCAGGCCGACCTGCGGCCCGCCGGGCCCGCCCGACGTTGGACGTGGTTGCTCGGTGGCGTGGCGGGCGGCGCCGGCGGCGCCGCGCTCGTACTCGGCCTGACTGCAGCACTCACCAGCCCGCCAGCCACGGTCGCCGCCAGCTCCGCTGCTCCGCGCCCGAGCGTCTCCTCCACCACGAGCCCCGCTGCTCCGCCCCCGAGCGTCTCCTCCACCACGAGCCCCGCTGTTAGCGCCACGGGCAGCCCCACGGCTCTCTACACCCACCTGGCCGACGGCTGCTCGCTGTTGCGCCCCGCCACCGTCACCACGTACGCGAGCGGCGCGAAGTGCCAGGCCCACGCGGCCGAACCGGGCGCAGTGACCTCGGGCGCGGTTTGGCAGTCCAGCATGCCCGACACCAGCTTCACCGATCTCTTCGTTGGCGCCCAGCTCGACTCATACAACGACTCCGTCTACCAGGAACTGCTCGCCACCGACCGGTCGATGTTGTCCGCCTCCGGCCAGGAGCTGGTCGATGACCGTCCAGTGAACGGCCTCGGAGACAAGGCCACCATCTTCTACAGCACCGACTCCGACATTGGTCAGGTGAACCTCGTCGTACTGCAGCGCAATGCCCTGGTCACCATCATGTACGAGGCGACCACTATGTCCGGCTACGCCATGCGCCCGGTCCCTCAGTCCACTGCCGAGTCCGCCGCGATCGCCTGCGCCCGCGACGCGCTGGCCACACTCAGCTACTGATCGGGTGATGTTGGGGCTGTGCGCCTGACAGGCGCCGGGCGGTTCCGGTAGCTGTTGGGCGTGAGATACGCGCAGGGCGGCGGCTTGACCGACGCCGAGTGGGTGTTTGGGGATGGTTTGCTGCACCAAGTCGCCTCGACGGCCAACTATCTTCGGGGTGATTCGCACCTTCGGTAGCGGCTGCGGATGTGGCCTTCCCTGATTCATTCCTGGTTGATGGTCTTGGTGAGTTCACGGTTTGCGGCCCGCGCAGCGGACAACTCCTCTTCTTTTTCGCCCAGTTGGAGATTGAGATCGAGGTTCTGCTGTTCGAGTTCAGTGATGCGGGCTTGCAGTCTGTCGATGTCGCTGGGCGGTCCGACGCCGCTGGTTCGCCAGACTTGCTCGCCGAGTACCTCGGACAGACGCTGTTCGAGTTGTCGGACTTGCTCGGCAAGGCGGGTGCTGCGTGCGTTGGCGGCGAGAAGGTCTGCTTGCAGGGACGCCCTGCTGACCGCAGGCCCTTTGCCTGGGGTCGGCGGTGGCTCGCTGGCCAGCGCGTGGACGTGGGCCAGGAGGTCCGGATGCCGGTAGAGGAAACTCCGGTCGACCCCGGCGCTGCGCGCGATGGCGGAGACGGACACGGTGCCGCCGTCGCGCGCCAGCTGGTTGATCACCTTGAGGACGCGTTCCCGGCGCCTGGCGGAGTCGTCGCGACGGCCCTGGGCGAGACGTTCACCGGCGCTCAGCTTGGTTGTCATCACGGGCGTTCCGGTCGGACGTCGGGCAGAGGCTGCCGGATCCGGGGCATCCCGAGGAAGCCTTGTCGCGTTTTTCGGACCGTTGCGACGGCCTCCTCGATCTCGCTGCGTTCCTGCTCGGTCAGCGCACCCAGGTCTTCGGTGACTCGCCGAATGAGGCGCCGGACCCGGCTGATCTCCTCGTCCGAGGGCATGGCCTCGCGCTTGGCCCAATCGTCGGCGCTGGACATCGCGCTCAGCCGCTCGCGGGTCCGCAGCAGGTCATCCAGGTAGCTGCGGAGTTCGGGCAGGTAGGAGACGTCCGTGCTGAAGTGGTCGCAGCCCAGGCAGCGGAAGCGAAGCGGGCACTGCCCACCGCCGGCGGTCACATTGGTCGGCTCGGAACAGCGACCGAAGGCGACAGCGACCTCGCCGATGGAGCGCCGGCTGCGCTGGGCCTCCAGCACGGCCTTGGCCTGCTGCCAGGTGCGACTGCCGTGCCGGTCGAACTGCAAGCGGGCGACTTTGTCGACCGCCTGACGCAGGCGCTTCTCCTTGACGCGGTAGTAGCCCCGGGTGGCTTCCAAGGTGTCGTGATCAAGGAGCTTCGACAGCACATCGACAGGAACCCCGGCATCGGCATGCCGCTGCGCGTAGGTGTGGCGGAACGCGTAGGGGAAGATCTTCGTCTTGTCGAAGACGGAGCCGTTGTCGAGCGTGATCTCCGAGAGCGCATCGACCCAGATGCGGGTGTTCGTGCTGAGCGTGCTCTCGGAGATGGCCTTCTCACCGCGGGGATTGCGGATGGGCGATGGCAGGAGTTTCAGGTCCCGCGCGGGGGTGCCGGGGAATCGGGCCCTGACGGATTGCTGCTGGTTCCGGATGACCGCGGCTGTGGACTCGTGCAGGGGCAGCTCGCGCCGCGGCCGGTCCTCCTTGCGGTTGTCGTAGATCAGCAGCGGCTTGCCGTCGCCGTCCAGCTCAAGACAGTCGAAGGACAGCTCGCAGATTTCATCGGGCCGACGACCGGTGTCGATCAGCAACTCGATCCCCACCCGCGACTCCGGACCGGATCGCTCTTCGATGCGGCCGAGCTCCGCGCAGAGCCGCCGCATGACTTCGGCGGGCAAGTCCTGCCCGGACTCGTTGCGCTCGGGCTTGGCGGGAAGATCACCCCTGATCATCGTGAAGTTGTCGGACAGTCCGTGCATCGGCTCGCCCGGTTGCGTCAGCCCCAGACTGCGCATGCGCTTGATGATGTTGCCCGTCACGTAGATGACGTGGCGACGGTGGTAAGCGCTGATCCGGCCGGTGGCGTGCAGGTGGGTCAGGCGGTTGAGGAAGAACTCGATGTCCTCACGCCCCAGGTCCTGGGGGAAGTCGCCGCGATCGGGGCGAGCGCGCAGGCTCTGCGAGAGCAGGCCGAGGTCCCTCACCTGTTTGCGCAGGTTCCCACCGGCTTTCTCCCCCCGCGCCTGGGGTGCGGTGTGCCGGGCCCAACGTTTGGCGGTCTCCTTCAGCCACGACTGTGTGAGGCCGCTGAAGTCGATGGTCCCGGAGTGCCCGAAGGCGGTCAGGTCCCAGCGATCCTTCGGATACTCGCCCTCGGGCGTGAGGCGGGCCCGTCTGACGGCGGTGGTGATCGTCGTCAGGGGGCCGCGGGTGAGCCGATCCATTCCGCCGGCCACGGCCTGACGGGGATCAATCCCCTCAAACGAGACGGTGTGCTGGCGGCGCAGCCAGGCCGTGAGGTTGCGCAACCGATGGTGAGTGGTGAGGGCGCCGTCGGCGCATCGCTGCTGGATGCCGTAGATCAGCTGGGCCACCACGAGATCGGGCAGGCCCCGGAAGCTGACCTCGGCGCCTTCGGGGATGGGGGTCTGGGTCGTCCTCCAAAGGCCGAGGTCCAGGTTGGGGTCGGTGCGGCGATCGTCGAGCAGGCGGCAGTTGTGCGCGTGGCACAGCATCGACTTGATGACGCCGGCCTGGCGGACGCAGGCGAGGGCGGAACAGGGGCCGAGGCTGGACAGGGGGACCAGGTCGGTGCGGGCCAGATACTCCTCGAGCGAGCACTCAATCACCATGGTCCGCTGGTAGTGGTGCGACGAGCACAAGGCCCTCGGGGCGTCGACCCACGGTCGTTCGCACTGCTGCACCAGGCAGTTGCGCACAGAGCGACGGCGGCGGCCGTCGGGGCGGGGCAGTGCTACGAACTCGGCTTCGGCGAGCCCGGAGTCGGCCAGGCGTCGGCCGCAGGATGTGCAGAGCATCCCGCGGGACAGGACCACGACATCGCAGTCCCGCACTCGGCATTCCGACCAGCCCAGCAGTGGGTGGTCGGGCGGCGGCTGAAGAATGTTGAGGGCGCGGTCGAAGCCGATCTCCGCGGGGAAGTCCGGCCTCACCAGGGCCCAGAACCATTGGGCGAGGTCCTCGTCCCGCTCGGAGGCCAGCGCGGGGGCGGTGAGGGCGCTGGAGCCCCGGGTCATCGCAGGGCTCCCCAAGTATCGACCGGCGAGGGGACACGCTCGACGGCCTCGCGGATCCGATGCTGGGCCGGGTGCAAGTACGGTTCACTGCTGGAGAGTTGTGAGTGGCCCAACAGTTGCGCGATCTCGTCGACGGTGCCGCCGCTGTCACCCACGTTGCTGGCGAAGCCGTGTCGGAGCATGTGGGCGGTCACGGCCCGGTCCACCCCGCCCCGCTGGCCCAGTCTCTCGATCAACTCCGTCACACCGTCCGGGGACATCGGCGCCCCCAGGTGGCCCCGCAAGAGGTTGATCAGAGCGAAGTCGCTGTGCTCCCCGTGCGGAAAGGACAGACGCTCGAGCACGTACTGGTCGTGCGCCTGGACGACCAGCCAGTCGGCGGGGATCCAACGCTCCCGTACCGATTTCGCCCAAGCCCCGTTCGCGTTTGCCCTGCGGACCACGTGGACGTGGGAGCCGCGCACCTGGCACCCCAGCGCCGACGAGTCCGGCATGAAGTGCATGTCCTCCCGACGCAGCCCAGCTGCTTCGCCCCGGCGAAGGCCCGCACGGGCCAACAGCAACACGATGAAGCGGTCCCGCGCCAGTCGGCAGGCTCTCAGGAGAGCCAGCACCTCTTCGTCGGCAGCACGGTCCCGACGTGCGCGGGGCACGCTGACGCGATGCTGGGCACGTAGGCGGTAGGCCATGCGGTCACCTTCGCCCTGTGCCTCCAGGGGAAGGTCACGGGTGTCGGCCAGCTCATAGAGCTGGGAGAGAACCGCGCTGGGCACGCTGCCGGTGTTCACCGCGTGGCGCATGAAGGTCCGGACGCCGACCAGGACGTTCTCGATCCGGGCACCACCACGCTGCGGCTTCATCCCGGGCCCCGTCAGCACCATCGCGGTGCCGCCGGTCGGCGGCTCGACGCCCGTGAGCTCCGCGGACGCGTACCGCAGCCAGGTGATGAACAGGGACAGGTCGACCGCTGCGGACCTCCAGTCCCGCCCTGTGCGCTGACACCAGCGCAGGTAGAGGGCGATCGAGCCCGCGTACGTCTTCGTGGTCAGCTCGGCTTGGGCCCGGCCGAATCGGACATGGCGCAAGAAGTCATCTGCCTCTGCGACGATGGCCAACTGGCCGTCCAGCACAGTCCAGTAGACATCGCCGGACGGCAACTTCACGGGGAATGCCTTCACTCGTGGTCCTCCGCTCAACTCGTAGGCCACATGTCGCAACGACCACGTCACCCACAGAGATGCGGTCTCCAACGGCCCATCACCCACACGAGATGCCGCAACTCGCCACACTCAGCGAGTCCCGGAGAACCAAGCGCAACGAAGTGTAGCCATCTTCAACCAGATCACGGCAGAAGCCGACGGACTGCGCAGCAGCGACGCCTCTCTCGCGGCTCAACTCGACCTCGTCGGCTACCGCATGCGACCGACCTCGGACCTCTCCACAGCCCTGGTAGCCGATGCCAACACCCCGCTGTCCACGGCTTTGATCGGCCACACCAGCGGTGTCGCATCGCTTGCACGCAGTCCCGACGGACACACTCTGGCCAGTTCCGGATTGGACGGCACGACACGGCTTTGGGGCCTTACCGACCCGGGCCACCCCGCCCCGCTGGGTCGACCGCTCACCGGCCACAGCGGCGCCGTCGAGACGGTGGCGATCAGCTCCAATGGACACACCCTGGCCAGCGCCGGAGTCGACGGCACGCTAAGGCTGTGGGAGATGAATACCGACCGAGCCATCCAGCAGATCTGCACCAACACCAGAAACATCCTCACCCGGCAGGTGTGGCAGCGATACATCCCGGGGCTGCCGTTCAATCCTCCCTGCGGATGACCCCGAGAGTTCCTGAATTGCTGGGTGCTCATGGTCGTGTCGGGGCATGCTTGGGCGGGGACTCGCGGGGCACGCCGACCGGCAAGGGCTCGGGTGCGATGGGAGGAGGAGAAGGATGACGGGGATCGAATTGCTGGCGGGGGCCGCAGTCGGGTACCGGGTACGCAAACTGCGGCGGGTGGGAGCCCAGGCAGACGCACAGGTGGAGCGGGCGCTGGACGCTGGGCTGGACTCCGTTCACGATCTGCTCACCGAATGGCTCGGTGACGATCCAGCGTTGGCAAGGCTGGCGGCCCAGGCCCAGAGCCACGATGGTGAGGTGGACGAGCGGACGCTGCGGCGGGTGAGCGATGCGGTAGCAGACGCAGCCGAGGCCAATCCCGGATTCGAGGAGCGACTGCGGCAACTCGTGGAGAGTCTGCAGCGCCGAGAAGATCTCTCCGGACAGCCAACGGTGACTGTCCATCAGAAAGCTACGGCATCGGGGCACGGCCGGAACTACCAAGCTGGTCGCGACATGAAGATCGGCGAAAGCGGTCAGAACTGAGCGTCCCCGCACCGCCAGGAGCGAGCGCCATGGCGGCCACCGGGTAGGTGCGATAGCACGCGGTCCAGCCCTCGTGAGCTCCCAGTCGGGTCTCCCGGCCAGGAAGTGCCGGTGCGCTGCTGGGCAACGGCTTCGACGTACCGGCGGGCGCACTGCTAGTCGGGTGGCCGGGGGAATCTCATCCACGAGCTACCCGACCATCAGGGCCTATCGGTGATCGACGATCCGGCGGACAGTCTGGCACTCCACGCGTCGCGTGATCCACGAAGTGCAGAACGTCCTGCAGGAACGCGCTCGCGCTGCTTGCATGGCCATGGCCCACGTGCCACGCCTCCCGCCCCGACCGCCCCGCCCGGAGCGGAGCTGGTGCGCCGGGCCGCCGACCGGTACGGCCCGCGCTGGGCCGCCGCGACCGCGCCGGTGCTCCCCGGGAGCTTCTGCACCGCGTCGTCGACCGCCTGTTCGATCCTGCCGACGGCGCGGGCGCCCCGCGGCCGTGGCGCCGTGGGGGTGTAGGCATCCCTGCCCCGGCTTCGTGCGTCCGTCCGTCGGCCCCGTCGGCCCCCTAGTCCTCGTCGGCCCGTCGCCCCGGAGCGGCGGCGGGAGAATGGCCGGTGTGACAGACGTGACGCTGAACCTCTGGCGCCGGCCGCTGGGCGCGGTGCCGACCGACGTGTGGGACCGGACCGACCTGACCGTGCTCATCCTCGCCGAGACCGGCCTGACCGAACTGCCCTCCGAGGTGGGGAGGTTGCGGCGGCTGCGAACCCTCGACCTCGGACACAACCGGCTCACCGGGGTGCCCGCCGAGCTGGGCGACCTGACCGCGCTCGGCGACTTCCTCTACCTGCACGACAACGCGCTGACCGTTCTGCCGGACACGCTCGGCCGGCTCACCGCGCTGCGCTACCTCAACGTCGGCGAGAACCGACTCTCCGAACTCCCCGCCACCATCGGCGAGATGGCCGCTCTGGTCGAGCTGCGCGCCCAGCACAACCGACTCGCGGAGCTGCCCGAAAGCCTCGGCGGCCTGGCCGGACTGCGTGAACTCTGGCTGCGCGGCAACCGGTTGACCGCCCTGCCGGACACCTTCGGCGGGCTCGCCGGCCTGCGCGAACTCGACCTGCGGGAGAACGCGTTCGCCGAGGTACCGCCGGTGCTCGCCGGGCTGCCGCTGCTGCGCCGACTTGACCTGCGCGGCAACCGGATCACCGAACTGCCGCGCTGGCTGGCCGAGCTGCCCGCACTGGAGAAGCTGGACCTGCGGTGGAACGAGGTGCGGCCCTCACCGCAACTGCTCGGTGAGCTCGACGCACGCGGCTGCGTGGTCCTGCACTGAGCGGGCACGCCGTAAAGATCGCCCGCGGCGGTCGGCGCCCTGCTACCGTGGACGGCATGAAGCGCGCTGCACTCGCCACGACGACGCCGGAGAGAGTCCCGGCGCGCTGACTGCTGACCTAGTCCGAAGCCCCGGGGCGAGTGCCCCGGGGCTTCGCCGTTTCCGGTCCACTCGCCCGCCCACCCGAGTGGAGACCCCTCATGCACGACCACCGCAAGCTCGGCCGCGAACTCGACCTGTTCGACACCGACCCGCTGATGGGCTCCGGCCTGCCCTACTGGCTGCCCGACGGCGCCGCGATCCGGCACACCCTGGAGGAGTTCATCCGCGAACGCGAGCGGCGGGCCGGCTACCGCCACGTGTACTCGCCGGTGCTCGGCAAGCGCGAGCTGTACGAGATCTCCGGCCACTGGGCGCACTACCGCGAGGACATGTTCCCACCCATGGAGCTGGGTTCGGAGGAGATGGTGCTGCGGCCGAGCCTCTGCCCGCACCATGCCCTGATCTTCCGCTCCCGCCCCCACAGCTACCGCGAACTGCCGCTGCGCATGGCCGAGTTGGGCGGCATGTACCGCTCCGAGCTGTCCGGCGTGCTGGGCGGGCTGACCAGGGTCCGGGCGATCCAGCTGAACGACGCGCACGTGTTCTGCACCCCGGAGCAGGCCGCGGACGAGGCCGTCGCCGCGCTGGAGCTGATCCGCGAGGCGCACCGCGCGCTCGGCGTGGAACCCGTCCGCTACCGGCTCTCGCTGCCCGGCGCGGGCGGCAAGTACGTGGCGGATCCTGCCCTGTGGGAGCGGGCGACCGCGCTGCTCACCGACGTCCTGGAGCGCTCCGGGGTGCCGTTCGAGGCGGCGGAGGGCGAGGCCGCGTTCTACGGACCGAAGATCGACGTGCAGATCGCCGACGGCGCCGGGCGCGAGTTCACCCTGTCGACCGTGCAGATCGACTTCCACCAGCCCGAGCGGTTCGGACTGCACTACATCGGCCCGGACGGCGCCAAGCACCGGCCGGTGATGGTCCACCGCAGCGTGATCGGCAGCGTGGAGCGGGTGGTCGCCCACCTGATCGAGCTCTACGGCGGCGCGTTCCCGGCCTGGCTGGCCCCCGCGCAGGTGGTGCTGCTGCCGGTCTCCGAGGCTGAACTGCCGCAGGCCGAGCGGCTGCGGCAGCGCTGCCTCGACCTGGGACTGCGCGCCGAGGTCGCCGGGCCCGAACACGGCAGCCTCGGCGCCCGGATCCGGGCGGCGCGGCTGGTGCCCTACCAGGCGGTGATCGGGGCCAAGGAGGCCGCGGACGACCTGGTCGCGCTGCGGCTGCGGGACGGCCGCCGGCTCGAACCGCTGCCCGCGGAGGAGGCCTGGGCCAGGATCGGCGCACTGGTGGCGGCGTGCAGCGCCGAGCTGTGGGCGGACGCCCCCGGGCAGGACGACCCCGGGCGCTGATCCGGGCGGGGCCTGAATGCTGTCCCGGACGGGCCCGGTCGGTGATCCGGCGGCATACGTACGACTAGTGCGGTTTACGGTGTGTCGGTCGGGCCGGGGGAGCGGGCCGCCCGTCGAATGGGCGCGGGCGGCCTCGTCCACGGCCGCCGCCGTCCCCCTGTTCCGGCCTGTCCCGGACCGTTTCGGAGGTACTCATGCGCATCCCGCGCCGGCTCGTCACCCCCGCGCTCGCAGGCTGTCTCACCCTCGCCGGAGCGGTCGCCGCCGCCCCGGCGACCGCGGCCGCGCTCCGCCCGCTGCCCGTACCGGACGTCCGGTACTGCGCCGCCGTCCTCGGGCACGTCCCCGGCGCCGACGGCCGCTCGCCGGTGCTCGGGCGCGCCTGCTCGCCGGCCTCCCCGGCCGACGCGCTCGCCCACGCCGACGGCGTGGCCGCCGGGGCCACCCGCACCGCCGAGCAACCGGCCGACCGCACGCTGCTGCTGGAGGAGTTCGAGGACGCCGTCCGCGAACTGCAGATCCTCCACACCTGACCGCCCCCGCCCGCCGGGGGCACAGGAGCCGCCCGGCGGTCAGGACTCGCTCGCCCGCCGCGCCGTCGGCTCAGTAGGACTGCAGCTCGATCAGGTGGCCGTCCGGGTCCCTCAGGTGGGCGGTGCGCAGGTTCGGCCCCCACTCGGGGCGGTCGGTCGGGCCGACGACGAGGGTGCCGCCGTGGTGCAGACAGAGGGTGAGGGCGTCGTCCACGGCGGACACCCGGAAGACCAGCATCGCGGCGTCCCGGACGGGAGCGCCCGGGCGGTCGGGCAGGTCGGTGGTGCCCAGGGTGGCGGCCATCGAGGCGCGGTCGTAGAGCACGAGGACGGCCTGCTCGTCGACGTCCCAGTTGGCGTAGGGGCCGTCGGGCGTGCCCTTGACCAGGGTGGCGCCGGTGAGTGGTGGCAGGACCGCCCGGTAGAAGTCGAAGCACGCGGCGAAGCGGGTGACGAGCAGGCGGGGGTACAGGGCGTCCACGGTCGAGGCTCCTGGGTTCGGAATATTAGTGGGTTTCAACCCACTATAGGGATCGACCCTAGACTGCCGCCATGGCCACCGAACCCCCGCTCCCCGCCCCTGCCCCCGCGCCCGCCCTGCCGCCGACGCTGCTCGACCTCAGCACCTTCCTGCTCTCCCGGATCGGCCGGACCGCGCGAGGCCGCCTCGCCGAGCAGCTCGCCGAACGCGGCCTGCGGCTCTGGGACATGGCCGTGCTGGCCGCGCTCGCCGACTTCGGGCCGCACGCCCAGCGGGACCTGGCCCAGCGGTTGAGCGTGGACCCGAGCGACATGGCCAAGGTCGCGGACCAGCTGGCCGCCGCCGGGTACGTCGAGCGCACCCGGGACCAGGCCGACCGGCGGCGGGTCTCGGTGGCGGTCACCGACACCGGGCGGGCGCTGCTCGCGGAGCTGGACGCCCGGGCGCGCGCCGTGCAGGACGAGGTGCTGGCTCTGCTGGACGAGCGGGAGCGGCAGGTGCTGCAGGAACTGCTGCTGCGCGTTCACCGGGGGCTGGGGGAGCGGCTCTGAGTGCCGGCCGGGCGGAACCTCCCCGGCGTCCGGAACCGGGGGATTCCGTTCCGGCGCCCACTGGCGGTAACCATGGCCAGCGCTTGGCCGCCCGCTCGGCTCGGTAGCATCAAGCCCGCACGCACGTTCCCCGATTCGCGGCTGCGGCCTACTCGGTGACTTTTGAAACGATCACTCGTGAGGGTGTGCCCTCACCGACCCGATCCCCGGCACCGGCGCTGAGCCGGAACAACGGCTCCGAGGGGAGCAGAGGCATGGACGCGGTACCGACATTCGTGCGTAGTTACCACCGAGGCCTGGGACGTGCGTCCATGGCCATGCTCGGGTGCGGGCTGCTGCTGTTCGTCCTGGTGGTGGCGTACCTCATTCCGCATGACACTCACGTGGAATCGGTCCTCAACGGTCGCGGAGTACACGTCCAGGGAGTCGTCACGGAGTGCGTGCTCGCCGGGATCGCGGCTCTCGTCCGGTACCTGCGGGTGCGAGCCTCGATGAGGCGGGCACGAGCGTGACGGCGGCCACGAGGGCCGATGTGGCGCGAGCCCGGTTCGAGATTCCGCTCAGCCTTCCGACTCCGCTGTTGGCACTGTGGAACGTGAGGGACGGTCTGCTCACTGGAACAGGCGTGGCCGTGTACCCGGCCGGGTGCATCGGCGAGCGCAACACCACCTACGAAGTCGCGCGGTACGCACCGGGTTTCATCCTCATCGGTGACGACAGCGGTGGCCGAGGGTTCCTCCTGCGCGCCGACGATCCGCTCTCCGCCGTGTTCTCCTCCGACCTGGGCGATCTGGACCCCGCGGACTTCGACGTCGAGTCCACGGACTTCGCGTCCTGGATCGCATCGCTCTGACGTCCGTGTCCCGGGCGTCCTTCCGTGTCCCGGCGTCGGCCAGGGCCCGCTCGGACCGTCAGCCCACTCCGGGCCATGGGCGAGGATGCCGAGCCGGACACAGGTGTCCGGCCGCAGGAGGGGGCGGTCGCGGCCGTGATCGCCGAGGCCCGTTCGGCACGGTCGGCTGGTCCGGCCCGCACGTGCGGTCAGGCGGCCGGCCCGGGGCGCCGGGCGCCGGCGAACTCGCCCGCCCAGCGCGGGACGTCCAGGACGTGGTCGACGCGGGCCACCAGCGTCCCGGTGCGCTCGGCGTGGATCATCGCGCCGTCGCCGACGTGGATTCCGACGTGGTGCAACGGCGCGTCCGGGCGGGAGAAGAAGAGCAGGTCGCCCGGGGCGAGGGCGTCGCGCTCCACCGGCGCGCTGCGGTGGAACTGGGCGACGGTGTAGTGCCCGAGCTCGACGCTGCCGTGGCTGGCCAGGTACCAGCAGTGGAGGGACAGTCCGCTGCAGTCGAAGCCGACCGTGCTCTCGCCCAGGCAGGTGCCGTGGAGGTAGCCGTTCTCCTCGTCACAGAAGCCGAGGCTCGCCCCCAGGCGGTCGCCGCCGCCCCAGGCGTACGGCACGCCGATCTGGGCGGCGGCCACCTCGGCGACCCGGCGGCCGAGGGCGGCGGACGGGAGGTCCGGGGGCGCCGCGTGGTTCGCGGCTCGGGCCGCGGGGGCGGGGGCGAGTGCCGGGATGAGTCCCGCCCCGAGGGCCAGGCCCAGCATCCGGCGCCGCCGGACTCCGAAGGCCTCGTCGCGATACGGCGGTTGGGATTCCATCGATGACCCCTGGCGTTCGGCGCGCCGTCGGCGCGCGGTCGGAGGCACCAGGATTCCGGTCCGGCGGGTCGGCCCACCATCACCCACACCGGTGAATCGTGGACGCACCGGGCCCGAGGTGACGGGGAAACCGCTGGTAAATGGTTTGACGGTAGGTCAGGAGAAACCAACGATGGGCGCGAATGTTCGGTCGAGACCTTCGGAGTGTCCCATGAGCAGTGCCGTCAAGCTGATCCGAAACTCCCGCCTCACCTCGGCCGTCGACTACGCCTATGCGGCCGTGGTCGACGCCCCGGCCCGCTCGCTCTGGCTCGCGGGCGCCTGCCCGCTCGACGCCGAGGGGCGGACGGTCGCCGTCGGCGACTACGAGGGCCAGGCCCACCAGGTGATGCGCAATCTGATGACCACCTTGGAAGACGCCGGAGCCGGGCTGACGGACATCGCCCGGACGACGGTGTACGTGGCCTCCGTCGACCAGGCCGACCTGGTGGCGGTGTGGAATGTGTATCGCGAGTACATGGGGGAGCACGACGCCCCCAGTACCCTGCTCGGCGTCTCGGTGCTCGGCTACGACGACCAGCTGGTGGAGGTGGAGGCGGTGGCCGTGCTGCCCTGACGCCCGCCGGCGGAGCGGGAGTTGTGAGGGCCCGGCGACCGGCGCGCCCCCGCCGAGTCTCGTGCGGTCGTCCGGCGTATTCAGCTGTTCGGTTGTGGAGCCTCTGAGATCGGCTTCCCGGCCCTGGATGTCCGAATTCAGATACCGATCGTTCGGTTTTATGCTGCTAAGTGGCGCGCGGTGCCGACCCCGCTTTCGGCCGCCCGCCGACGGGTCGGCGACCCGTGGGCAAAGTGCGGGCCGTGCGGTGGGGAGGGGGAGCGTTTGAGGCGATTCGCCGACATCGTCTTGTCGGCCGCTGGCCACCGGTAGCTAAGATACGGGGTGTTTGGTTTTGTTTTCCGGGAGCTCTGGGTGGGGTGGTTGCGGTGGTACGGCAGGAGCGGGCGCTCCGGACGCGTCGGCTGATCCTGGAGGCGGCGGCGTCGGTCTTCGACGAGTTCGGCTACGAGGGCGCCACCATCGGCGAGGTGGTCTCGCGGGCCGGCGTGACGCGCGGTGCGGTGTATTTCCATTTCGCCTCCAAGCGGGATCTGGCCCAGGGTGTCGTCGAGGAGCAGTTCGTCCAGGACGGTGTGCCCGAACGGGTCTGCAAACTCCAGGAGTTCGTGGACACCGGGATGGTGGTGGCCTATCTGATGCCACGTGATCCGCTGCTGAGCGCGGGGGCCCGGCTCTCCCTCGGCCAGGACGTCTTCGACGACCTCGGCGGCGGCGCGATCCCGGGTTGGATCAGCCGGTTGGAGGCGCTGCTCGTCGCGGCGGGCGAACGCGGCGAACTGCTGCCGCACGTCGTCCCGGCCGACACGGCGTGGTTGGTCACGGCCGCGTGGACGGGTGTGCAGATCCAGTCGCAGAAGCTCTCCGGGCGCGCCGACCTGGAGCGGCGGGCCGCCGGGCTGTTCCAGCACCTGATGCCGAGCGTCGCGGTGCCGGGTGTGCTCGGCTCGCTGCAGATGGGACCGGACCGCGGCGCACAGGTGGTCGCCGAGGTGGCGGCCGCCCGTGCGGCGGCGGAGGGTGCCGAGGCGCCGGGCGAGTCGCAGCCGGAGGCGCAGGCGGTCGCGGACGGGGTCGGCGTGGGCTGACGGTCCGACACCGGCCGGAAATACCGCTGGCCGGTGCGGAGTTGACCGAGGATCGGTGGCCTCCCTGCTCGCGGGGGCGTCCGAGCGGCGGCAGCCCGGGCGATGGTCGGCCGGCCGGCGGCCGGCTGTTCGGTGGTCGGTGCGGGTGCGGGTGCGGGTGCGGGCGAATTGGCGGCGGCGCGGGATCCATGGGGATCCGACGCCGCCTTCGGTTTGTCCGTGCGCGGATGCGCTGCGTGCCCGGGTCGTGGCACGGCGTGGATGCCGCGCCACGACCTTGGTGACGGCCACTCATCCCACGGAAACAAACAGCACGTTCGGTTTTGTATTGACAAACCGCGCGTCCTGTTTTTGACTGGTGACAGTCGCCCTAGGGGTGTCGACCCGGGTGCCGGCCGCGGCGGATCGGCCTGCGGCGTTCCGTGTGATTGGGGTGGTCATCGTGGAAATTCGGGTGCTCGGGGCGCTGGACGTCCGGGTGTGCGGTGTGTCGGTGGTGCCGTCGGCGCCGAAACCGCGTCAAGTCCTGGGGCTGCTGGCCCTGCGGGCCGACCAGGTCGTTCCGGCCGGGGTGCTGGCCGAGGAACTGTGGTCGGGCCGCCCGCCGCGCAGCGCGCGTACCACCGTGCAGACGTACGTGCTCCAGCTGCGCGACATGATCGACCGGGCGCTCGCCCAGGTGGGCACGGCCGCGGGGGTCTCCTGCGCCAAGGACGTGCTGGTGACCTCGCCCGGCGGCTACATGCTGAACAGCGGCGGCGGGTTGACGGATGTCCGCGAGTTCGAGCGGCTCGCCGGCATGGGCTACCGGGCCATGGACGGCGACGACCACCCGCTGGCCGCCAGGATGCTCGGCGAGGCGCTCGGTCTGTGGCGTGGGCCGGCCTTCGCGGATGTGCCCGCGGGCGGCCAACTCGCCGTCGAGTCCAAGCGGTTGGAGGAGACCCGGCTCTGCGCCCTGGACCAGCGGATCGAGGCGGACCTACGGCTCGGCCGCCACCGTGTGCTGCTCGCCGAGCTCACCGTCCTGGTCGACCGCTACCGCACCCACGAGAGCCTGCACGGCCAGTACATGATCGCCCTGCACCGCTCCGGCCGACGGGGCGAGGCCCTGGAGGCCTACCAGCGCCTGCGCAACACCCTGGTACGGGAGCTGGGCATGGAACCCTCGGCCGGGCTGCGGCGGCTGCAGCGCTCCATCCTGCTGGCCGGCCCGGAGCGCCCGGACCGCGAAGCGGCCGCGGCCCCGGCGCCGGAGGCGGCCACTGCCAGGTTCACCAGGGTCGGCTGAGGACGCGCGGGAGTCGCCGGCGCCGCCGGGGCGCCGCTCGGGTGTGGTCGGAACGTGCTCGTCGTGGTGAGGGGTTGTGGGTCGGGTGGTGCAGGAGAGGTCGGAACGGACGCGCGGACGGCTGGTCGAGGCGGGGGCGGTGCTGTTCGACCGCTGCGGCTACGCCGGCGCCACCCTCGGTGAGATCGCCGGTGCGGCGGGAGTGACGAAGGGTGCGCTCTACTTTCACTTCGTGTCCAAGGAGGAGCTGGCCCAGGCGGTGTTCCGGCAGGCCGAGCGCTCGCTGCGCAGAGCCTGCGGCGCCCTGCGCGCCACCTCCTCCCCCCTCCAGGCGCTGATCGACCTGGGCTACTGGCTGGTCGACGCGCTGGAGTCGGACGCGGTGGTCCGTGCGGCGTTCCGGCTCGGCCGGGAGGGCGGCGGCTGGCAACCGCTGGCCGCCGTGCCCCCTCCCGGCGGAGTCGCCTCCGGCGCCCCGGTCGCGGGCATGCGGGGCTTCCACGGCGTCTGGGCCGGTGTCGTCCGGGATCTGCTGACCGGCGCCCGGCGGGCCGGTGAGCTGCGTGAGCGCACGGGCGCGCTCGGCCCGGAGACCCTGGTCGTGGCGGCGGCCTGCGGGCTGGAGGTGGTGTTCGGCGACGGCTGCCCCGGCGAGGAGCGCGCGCGTCGCGTCGGTGCCCTGTGGGAGTGGCTGCTGCCCTGCCTCGTCCCCCCGGGCTCCGCCGACGGCTACCGGACCAGGCCGCTGGCACCGCTGCCCGGCTGAGCCCCGGCGGCCTGCGCCACCCGGCCGAACGGGCCTCAGGCGGGTCAAGGGCAGGCGGCTCAAGGGTGAGCGGGTGGGGCGTCCCGCGCGGCGCGCCCCACCCGGTGCGGTGGTCACGCCGAGTGGAGGCGCTCCGCCAGGCCGGCGGCGGCGAAGGCGGCCACCAGGTCGTCGCGGTCCTCGGTGAAGTGGGCCCAACTGTCGTGGTGGACGGGGACCACCCGGCGGGCGTCGAGGATCCTGGCGGCCTCGGCGGCCTGTGCGCTGTCCAGGACGATGGGCGCGCCGTCGAAGAGGGCGGGGAAGCGGGGCGCCCCGGCGAACAGGATCGCGGTGTCCACGGGTGCGAACCGTTGGGCGATCTCCTCGACCGCGGAGAGCGAGGCGTTGTCGCCGCTGACGTAGACGGTGGGCAGCCCCTCCCCGGTCAGTACGAAGCCGACGACCTGGCCGGTGACCGCCTCGACCTCCGCGCGGGGCCCGGGCCCGTGGAGGGCGGGAACGCCGGTCACGGTGACGGTGCCGCCGCCGGGGCGGTCCAGCGTGACGGACTCCCAGTCGGCCAGCCCCCGGGCCGTCCCGCCGAGGCGCCGGCCGCCGCCGGGAGTGGTGAGGGTGAGCGGGACGTCGGCCAGCAGTGCCCGGCCGGAGTGGTCCAGGTTGTCGGGGTGCTCGTCGTGGGAGAGCAGGACGACGTCGACGCGGCCGGTGTCCGCGGGGCTTCCGGCCGAGGGTGCGGTCTTGGTCAGCAGCGGGCCGGCGGGCCGCTGGTAGTCGCCCGGGTCGTCGAAGGTCGGGTCGGTGAGGAACCGCAGGCCGCCGTAGTCGAAGAGGGCGGTCGGGCCGCCGAAGAGTCGGACGGGGAACTGCTCGACGGTCGTGTCGGAAGAAGCCATGGCGAAGTACACCTCACGGATGGGAGCGGTTTATCCGTGAGAAAAGCTAGCCTGTTCTCACGGATGAGCGCAACCGCTACCATGAGATCCATGACGGAGACCGACGACGACCCCGCCCCGCCGCCCGCGACGGGCGAGCAGCAGTACCCCTCGCTCGCCCTGGTGAACAGCGCCGTCACGCTGCCCGGCGGACACGTCGTCGACCGCCTGGGCACACCGGCGTCGGCCGAACAGTGGCTCCTGGAACACGAGCTCGCGCCCGCCGACGCCGGCCTGCGGGAGATGTGCACGGCGCAGGTGCGCTCGATGCGGGAGCAGATCAGGACCCTGTTCGCGGCCCGGGTCGCGGAGCTGCCCGCGCCCGCCTCCGCGCTGGCCGCCGTCAACGACGCCCTGACGCGTCTGCCCACCGCCCGGCTGCTGCGGTGGGACGACGGCAACGGCCCCTACCGTGCCGCACCGCACCCCACCACCGAGATCGTCGACCACGCCCTGGCGACCCTCGCCGCCGATGCCGCGGACCTGCTCACCGGGCCCGACGCCGCCCGCCTCACCGCCTGCGGCTCCGCCCCGTGCACCCGGTACCTGCTCCGGCACGGCCGCCGCCACTGGTGCTCCACCCGCTGCGGCGACCGCGCCCGCGCGGCCCGCGCCTACGCCCGACGCACCCGGCCCCAGCCGGACTGACCGCCCCGGCGGGAACCCGGAGCCGTGCCCGCGATCCCGCCCGCCCGCCGGCTGGTGGGTCGGGCCGGCGGCCGCGTTCGGCCGGGCCGAATGTCAGTGCGGCTCGCCATGATGGCGGTATGAAGGACGCAGCCACCATGGCCTCTCCCGCCGCCCCGGCCTCCCCGCAGGCCTACGCCGACGCCGTCGCCACCGCCGTACGGGCCGCCGCCGCGTACTACGCCGACGGCGCCACCCCGCTCGGCGACGACGAGTACGACGCCCTGGTGCGGGCGATCGAGGCCTACGAGCGCGAGCACCCGGACGAGGTGCTGCCCGAGTCGCCCACCGGCAAGGTGGCCGGTGGCGCGGCGGTCGGCGACGTCCCGCACAGCGTGCCGATGCTCTCCCTCGACAACGTCTTCTCGGCCGAGGAGCTGGAGTCCTGGGCGGCCGGCCTGGAGCGCCGACTCGGCCGCCCGGTCGCCGCCTGGTGCGTCGAGCCGAAGCTGGACGGCCTCGCCGTCGCCGCCCGCTACCGGGCCGGCCGGCTCACCCAGGTGCTGACCCGAGGTGACGGCCTGGCGGGGGAGGACATCACGGCCGCGGCCGACGCCGTGCTCGGCCTGCCCGACCGGCTCGCCGAGCCGGTCGACGTCGAGTTGCGCGGTGAGGTGCTGCTCACCCACGAGCAGTTCGAGCAGGCCAACGCCGTCCGTACCGCCCACGGCGCCACCCCGTTCGCCCACCCGCGCAGCGGCGCGGCCGGCACCCTGCGAGCCAAGGACCGCGCCTACCGCGTCGAGCTGACCTTCTTCGCCTACGACGCCCTCGGCCTGCCCGGCCTCGACCACGCCGAACTGCTGGCCCGGCTGGCCGCCCTCGGCGCCCACACCGTCGCCGGCACCGCCGCCGCGCCGCGCCGCTGCGCCACCCTCGCGGAGGCGCAGCAGCGGATCGACGAGATCGCCGGCCTGCGCGCCGCGCTGCCCTTCGGGATCGACGGCGTCGTGGTGAAGGCGGACGCGGTGGCCGACCAGGAGACGGCCGGGTCCGGCTCCCGCGCGCCGCGCTGGGCGGTCGCCCGCAAGCTGCAGGCGCAGCACCAGGTCACCCGGCTGCTCGGCGTCGAGTGGAACGTCGGCCGCACCGGGATCATCGCGCCCCGGGCCGTCCTCGAACCGGTGGTGATCGACGGCGTCACCGTCACCTACGCGACCCTGCACAACCCGGCGGACATCGAGCGCCGCGGCCTGATGATCGGCGACCAGGTGTTCGTCTACCGGGCCGGCGACGTGATCCCGCGCGTCGAGGCGCCGTTGGCCGACCAGCGCACCGGCGCCGAGCAGCCCATCGCCTTCCCCGAGGTCTGCCCGCGCTGCGGTGACGCGATCGACACCTCCGAGCAGCGTTGGCGCTGCGTGCGCGGCCGGGCCTGCCAGGCGGTGGCCTCGGTGATCTACGCGGCCGGGCGCGACCAGCTCGACATCGAGGGCCTCGGCGGCACCCGGGCCGTCCAGCTGGTCGAGGCCGGGCTGGTCGCCGATCTCGCCGACCTGTTCACCCTCACCCGGGAGCAGCTGCTCACCCTGGAGCGGATGGGCGACACCAGCGCCGACAACCTGCTCGCCGCCGTCGAGACCGCCCGCAGCCGCCCGCTGAACCGGGTGTTCTGCGCCCTCGGCATCCGCGGCACCGGCCGGACGATGTCCCGCCGGATCGCCGCGCACTTCGGCAGCATGGCCGCGATCCGCGCCGCCGACGCCGAGGCGCTGGCCGGCGTGGACGGCATCGGAGCCGAGAAGGCCGCTGTGATCGTCACCGAACTCGTCGACGTGGCGGCGCTGTTGGACCGGCTCGCGGCCCAGGGCGTCGGTACCGCGGTGACCGAGCCGACCGCTCGCGCGGCCACGTCTGCGGACGGCGGCTCGGCGGCCACGGACGGCACCGCCGCGGGCCCGCTGGCCGGACAGAGCGTGGTCGTCACCGGCAGCATGACGGGCGCCCTCGCCGAACTCTCCCGCACCGCGATGAACGAACTGATCGAACGCGCCGGCGGCAAGGCCTCCTCCTCGGTGTCCAAGCGCACCACCCTGCTCGTCGCGGGCGAGAAGGCCGGATCCAAGCGCGCCAAGGCCGAGGAACTCGGCGTGGCGGTCATGACCCCGGAGGAGTTCGCCGCCCTGGTGGCCGACCAGCTCGGCTGAGCCCCGGACCGTCGGTGTTGAGCCCCGAGCCATCGGTGCCGAGCCCCGGGCCGTGGGTGCCGAGGCCCGGCCGACCGGAGCCGAGCCCCGGAACACCGGTTGATCACCGGCGTCGGCGGTGCGGTAAGGTGACCGACGCCGAGTATGACCGCGACTCAAGGAGGTGAGCCCCATTACCGGTATGTCCGAGCGGGTGCTCCCGGAGCGCGGCCGTGCGGGCGCCCCGCGCGCGTAGCGCGGACGCGTCGGCGCGGCGCCGGCCCTTGTGGGAGCCCTGACGGAGTCGTTCGTCTCCTCCCGATTCCCCCAAGGGGTTCTCTTGTCGGTCTTTGCCTCCGCCGCCCTCCGTTCCTCGGTGATCTCCCGGCTGCGTGCCGCCGGATGCGTGTTCGCCGAGGACGAGGCGCGGATCCTGCTCGCCGCCGCCACCACACCGGCCGACCTGGGTGTGATGGTCCGTGCCAGGGCCGAGGGGCGGCCACTGGAACACGTCGTCGGCTGGGCCGAGTTCGCCGGACTGCGGATCGCCGTCGATCCCGGCGTGTTCGTCCCGCGTCGTCGCAGCGAGTTCCTGGCCGCCACCGCCACCGCGCTCACCGGCCCGGGCGCCGTGGTCGTCGACCTCTGCTGCGGCAGCGGCGCCCTCGCCGCCGCGGTCGCGGCCGCCGCCACGCACCCGGTCGAGCTCTACGCGGCCGACGTCGACCCGGTCGCCGTCCGCTGCGCCCGCCGCAACCTGGCCGGGGCCGGGGCCCTGGTCGTCGAGGGCGACCTGTTCGCCGCGCTGCCCGTCGACCTGCGCGGCCGGATCGACGTCCTGCTGGCCAACGTCCCGTACGTCCCGAGCGCCGACATCGCGCTGCTGCCACCCGAGGCCCGCCTGCACGAGGCACGGCCGGCACTGGACGGCGGCGCGGACGGACTGGACGTGCTGCGCCGGGTGGCCGCCGAGGCGCCGGGCTGGCTGGCCCCGGGCGGCTCGCTGCTGTTCGAGACCAGCGAGCGGCAGATGCCGACGGCCCTCGCCGTCGCCCGCGCGGCCGGCCTCGACGCGGCCGACGGCTGGTGCGAGGACCTCGACGCGACGGTCGTCACCGCGACCCGGCGCTGACGGGCCGCCCAGCCGCCCGGCCCGGCGCCGACGGGCCGGGCGGCTGCGGCGGGTCAGATCCGGGCGCCGTAGACGTGGTCGACCGGGACGGTGACGAGCACGCGGCGGTCGGCGACCATCGCCTGGCGGTACTCCGCCCAGTCGGGGTGTTCGCCGGCGGCCCGGCGGTAGTAGTCCACCAGCGCCTCGACCTCGGCGCCATCGGGGTCGGTGCCCGGTCCGGTCAGGACGGCGACGCCCTCGGCGGTGGCCCAGGAGCGCCCGTCCGGCCCGGTCACCTCCAGGCTGACCCGGGCGTCCCGGCGCAGGTTGGCGGTCTTGGCCAGGCCTTCCCTGGTGGAGATGAGGATGGCGTTCGCCGCACGGTCGTAGAAGGGCATGACGGGCGAGAGCTGGGGTCGGCCGTCGGCCTTGATCGTGGCGAGGATGCCGAGCCGGCTCTCCGCGAGGAGCGCGTACGGGTCGAAGGAGGTGGTGGTCGTCATGGCAGCATCATCGGGCTTCACACCGGTGTGAAGGTCAAGACGCGGCAGGCGTGTTGCGGTCGGTCGGCCGGCCTGGCGGTTGCGCGGACCCACCGTACGGCACCTGCCCGGGGAGCGGATGCCGTACGGCGGGCGGCAGCCGGTCAGCTGTTGCGGCTGATGGTGTCCCGGATCCAGTCCGCGTAGGCGGGCGCATTGGTGTAGAGACCCGGACCCTGCGAACAGGGGACCCCGGGGGCGCCGGGGCCGGAGGTGACGCCGATGAGCTCCCAGCGCCCGCCCCGGCCCCGCTGGATCTGCGGCCCGCCGGAGTCCCCGAAGCACGCCATGGCGTCCGGCACGCGGCTGATCGTGCACAGCCTGGTGGGGGCCGCGTAGCCGGGGGCGCACTCGCTCTCGGCTCCCCGGCGGGTGTCGAGCTCCTGCAGCCGCTCCGCGAACTGCGCGTCGGCCAGCTCGGTGATGTCGACGACCGTGCCGAAGCCCAGCAGCCGCGTGTCGGTGCCGGGCCGCCCCGGCTGCTTCGCGATCCGGACGGGCTTCTGGGCGACCGGGCGATCCAGCCGGACCAGTGCGACGTCGTCGCGGTTCGCGGCCACGTTCTCGCCGTTCCGGTAGCCAGGGTGGACCACCGTCAGATCGATGGACCGGACGGTGCCGCCGGAGTGCCGCTGGGCACTGCCGATCCGGACGGTCCCGTCGAGGTCCACCGGCCCGGTCACGCAGTGGGCCGCCGTCAGCACCCACTGCGGATCGATGAGCGAAGCCCCGCAGGCGCCGTCGGTCAGACCCGCGGACGGGGCCGACATCGGGATCGACGCCATGAACGGGTAGCGCTCGGTGGAGTCCCGTCCGTTGACGATCGCCCCGGCGCTACCGGTCATCATGGTGGCGCCCACCGCGGCGACGAGACCGGCGACGGTCACGGCACGCGCGGTACGACGGCGTATCGACTTCGACAAGGTGACGTTCCTTTCCTGCTGTTCGGATGTGTCCAGCCTGCGCGTTCAAGATCCACCGAACCATCAGGGCAACCGGCCGACGCCTGGTGGGGACAGCTCCCCGATACCCCGGGGGCTGTCCTGAACCGGACGGCTTGGGAGCGTTCGGGAGCCCCGGGCCACCGCTGAGCACCCGACTCAGGGCCCGGCGGCGGTCAGCCGTCGATGCGGTGCTCGCGCCAGAAGGGGGCCAGGTCGATGAGGGTGGCGGCCTGCGCGGCGGACTTGAAGGCGGCGGTGGTGGAGACGCCGTACCAGTGGGCGCGGGCGTAGTCGTGCAGGAGGGCGGACATCGCGGCGGGGCCGATGAGGCGACGCAGTTCGTGCAGGGCGCAGGCGCCGTGGTCGTAGATGACGGCCTCGTAGCGGGTGGGGTGGGCGTCCCAGTAGGACATCGGGTTGGTCAGGCGTTCGGCGTCGGACTCCCAGGGGGTCGCGGCCGTGCAGCCCTCGCCGGTGCGGCCGAGGGCGAGGTCGGTGGCGTACTCGCTGAAGGACTCGTCCAGCCAGGGCGCGCGGTACTGGTCGTCGCCGACGATGCCGTACCACCACTGGTGCGCCAACTCGTGGACCAGTGCGCTGGGTTTGACCCGGTCGAGGACGAAGGCCGGGTACTCCATGCCGCTGAACCAGAAGACGTTGTCCAGCACGACGGCCAACTCGCCGTACGGGTAGGGGCCGTAGCGGGCCGAGTGGGCGTCGATGGTGGCGAGGGCGAGGTCGAGCATCCGCCGGGCGTCCTCGGCGGTGACGTTCGCGGCCGCGAAGACGCCGATCCGGACACCGCCGGGGGAGCGGCCGGTGATCCGGGTGAACGGGCCGGCCGCCCAGGCGAAGTCGCGGACCTGGCGCGCGGTCGCCCGGGTGATGGTCCGGCCCTCGGCGCCGGGGGTGTCGACGGCGCCGCCGGTGGCGGGGACCAGCAGCTCGGAGGGGTGGTCCAGGGTGACGGCGAAGTCGGCGGCGAGGGCGTAGAAGGACTCGCCGTTGCCGGTGTACGGGTCGAGGTGCCAGCCGGCCTCGTCGTGAACGGCGAGCACCGGCAGCGCGTTGCCGAGGAAGCTGAAGGCGCGGTCCCGTCCGAACCGGTCGGCGGCGCCGGGGGCGTCGACGGCGAGGTCGAACTCGACGGTGCCGGCCGCCCCCGGGGGCAGCGGCCGGGGCAGGGCGACCCGTAGCGCGGTGCAGTCCAGGGAGTAGTCGCCCGAGAGGCCGGACAGCCGGACGGGCGGTGCCGCGCAGCCGCCGTGGGAGTTGTCCCAGAGCCGCAGGTACACCTCGTGCAGCGGCTGCGGCGAGGCGTTGGTGAAGGCGATCCGCTCGTGGCCCCGCCAGCTGCCGCCGGTGGCGTCGCTGCGCAGCGCGACGGTGTAGTCGGGCCGGGCCGGGGTGCGGACGGTGTCAGCCTGCGGCGCAGGCGCAGGCGCAGGTGCAGGTGGTGACGGTGGCGGGGCCGTGGCCACCGACAGGAGCACGGCGAGGACGGCGAGCAGGACGGGGGTTCGTCTCATCGGTCGTGCTCCGATCGGTGGCCGCCGGTGCGGGTCAGCGCGCGGGGGTGGTCTCCCGGTGCCGGGCCAGCACCCGTTCGACCGCCCGGTCGACGCCGGGCAGCGCGGTGGAGAGGTCGGTGTAGACGACCTGCTCCACGGTCGCCACCGTGTGCAGGCCCTGGACCAGGAAGGTGTACTCCCGGCCGCGTTCCAGCAGCAGCACGATCGGCTTGCCGAAGGCGCTCGCCCAGCCGATCTCGATGTGGGTGCCGGGCGAGGCCGGGAAGCCGGGCAGCGCGACGAACAGGTCGGCCTTGCGGATCTCGTCCTGGTCGAGCTTGGTGCACTGCTCGGGCCGCATCAGTTCCTCGCCCCACGCCTCGCGGCGGTGGGCGTTGTGCACGGCGACGCCCTGGGCTTCGAAGTGCTTGATCAGGAGGTCGAACGGCGCCCGGGCGTCGTCCGGCATCAGGCCGGTGGCGGGGTCGAGGAGTTGGATGAACGGCCCGGCCAGGAACAGCGAGCGGACTGCGGGCGCAGCGGCGGTGGGCTGAGTGGTCATGGCGGTCAGTCCTTGATGAAGCACTGGATGTAGGCGTCGCCGCTGGTGCCGAAGGTGTACTCGGTGGTGTCGTAGGCCGTGTACGGGTGGCGCTCGACCCGGATGGAGCGGAAGTGCGGAGTGTACTGCCAGCGCAGCTCGGGCTTGGTGCTGAAGAAGGGGATGAACACGCCGCCCGGGCGCAGCGCCCGGACCACCTCGGGCATGGTCCTGGCCCACAGCTCGGCGTCGGTCCAGACCTCCATGTCCAGGGCCGGGTCGAAGAACATGCCGTCGATGCTCTCCGAGGGCAGTTCGAAGATCCGCTGGAAGAAGTCGCCGCGCTCGACGGTCAGGTTCCCGGGCAGGTCCGGGTTCTTGGCCCGGAACAACTCCTCGACCTCGTCGAAGAGTTCGAGCACGGTGTGGCGGCGGGTGGCGGGGTGTCGGGCGATCCGCAGGGCGGACAGGCCGAGGCCGAGCCCGACCTCGTAGAAGTCCTGGCCGTACTCGCAGAGCAGGTCGGCGCTGGCCCACATCAGGTCGCGCTCCCAGGCCTGCATGGCCTGTTCGCCCCCGATGCTGAGGGTCACTTCACCGTTCTGCTCGATGAGTCGGATGTCGGGCTTGGTGGCAGGCGTCGTCATGGCGGTCGTCTTTCTCGTGGTGCGGGGGGATCAGCGGGGCAGGACGCCGAAGTGGCGCCGGGCGGTGGAGACGGCGAGGTCCTGCACGGCGAAGACCGTGAAGTAGTACGCCTGGGGGGCGGTGGCCGGGTCGAAGCGGACGCGGAACACGACGTACTGCGGCTGTCCGCCGGTGGCGCGCACCTTCACCAGCTCCGGTTCGACGCGGGTGTCCTCGCGCAGGTAGGTCGGTACGAACAGGCCGAGCCGGACGGGGCCGGTGCGGGCGGCGTTGAGGACGGCGCGCACCTCCAGGAAGCCGCCCTGCTGGACCTCGTCGGCGCTGTACGCGAGCAGCGAGGGTGCCTCCGGCAGCCGGAAGGTGACGTCGCCGCAGCGCATGCAGACCGCGCAGGTGGTGTCCAGGACCTGCGGGAGCAGGCCGCGGCGGGTGAACTCCTGGGCCGGGCGGCCGCAGTGGCAGGTCACCTCGCGGACCTCGGGGTCGAGCGAGCTGCGGTCGCCGAAGTGCGCCGGGTAGGTCATCAGCTCGTCCTCGGGGTTCGCCGCGACCTGCCCGGCGATCACGTGGTCGAGCGACTGCAGGTCGGCGGTGAGCGAGGTGTGGATCTCGGCGGCGGACTGGTCGGCCAGATGGGTGGGCCGGGCCACCCAGAGGTCCACCTTGCGGGCCAGCTTGCTCAGCCGGGGGCGCAACGCGTGGTTGTGCGGCAGGAGTTCGGAGCCGAGCAGGGCGTTCAGCCGGCGGCCGACGGTGAGCACCAGCGGGTCGGGACGGTGGTCGGCGGGCTCGGGTGCGGGGTGCGGGGTGTCGGGCAGGCCGAAGCGCAGGAAGGCCGGGTAGGGGTGCGAACCGGCCAGGCTGGCGTTGAGGGTGTCGACGGTGTCGGCGCCGGTGAGGGCGGAGCGCATCCAGGCGACGTTCTCCGGCCGGTCGGAGTCGTGCACCGAGACGGCGGCGACCACCGTGCGGGCGGGCCCGTCCAGCGCGTTGAGCAGCAGCTGGTACTTCGGGTCGTACAGCGCGAGGTCGGCCAGTGGCCCGCTGTTGCAGGCGCTGAGCACCACCTCCACGGCGGTCACCCGGTGCAGCGGGACGAGCTTGTCCTCCGGCTTGTAGCAGGGCAGCCCGTACGCGCAGCGCGGGCCGAGCAGCCCCGGCCGGGACGGGACGGCCGGGTTGAGGCCGCAGATGGTGAACTCGCCCAGGTTGACGCTGTCGTCCTTGCCATGGCCCTGGAAGGCGACCTTGCGCCAGCGGGTGCCGAGGATCGCGGACTGGATGTCGACGCGCTCGAAGTCCCGGTCGTCGAAGACCTGGACGCCGGGCAGGTGCGGTGGCCGGTCGGTGTCGGTGAACAGGCCGAGGGCGTCGATGCCGCTGTCCGCGCGGGCGTACTGCTTGGCGATGCTCCAGGCCAGTGAGGCGGCGTCCCGGCCGCTCAGCAGCGTGAGGGCGTGGGTGCGGCTGCGGTAGGTGGCGAGCAGCAGCGAGCGCACCGGGTCGAGGGTGAGCCGGTCGTAGCAGCCGATCAGCAGCAGGCTGCCCGGGTGGTCGCGCAGGAAGGCCGGGGCGTCGGCGAGTTGGTCCTCGGTCAGCCAGGTCCGGGCCAGCGGTCGGGCCAGGTCGGCGACGCCGTCCGGGAGTCGGTCCTCGCCGAGGACGACGCCGAGGTCCAGCGGTCGCGGCCGGTCGAGGGCGGTGTAGAGGCGGGAGGCGAGCTCCGCGCTCTGCGCCAGGTCGTCCCGGCCCTCGACCGGGACGGGCACCGCGACCGCGTCCGGCGCGTCCAGGAACTCCTTGACGGCGGACGGCAGGTGGGCGAACTTGACCGGCCGGAAGAGCGGGCCTGCGGGGTTCATCGTCGGTGACCTCGTGGGAAGGAGGGGTGGGAACGGACGGCTGTCGGATGGCGCCGTGAGTCGGTCACGCCGCGCACGTCCCGGCGGCGGGGCGGGCGCGGTCCAGCAGCGGGCGGCAGACGAAGGCCAGGGCGGCCGCGGCCAGCGCGGTGGCGAAGGCCACGGCGAAGACCCCGCGTGGCCCGAGCGGCTCCACCAGCAGGCCGCCGACCTGCTGGCCGACGGCGTCCCCCAGCACGGTGGCCAGCGAAGCCCAGGTGAAGGCCTCCGCCAGCGAGCCGCCGTCCGCCACCGAGCCGACCAGGGTCATCTCGACGGCGGACACCAGGGCGATGGGCGCGCCGCCGATCGCCAGCGCGAGCCCGAGCACCGGCTGGGAGGTGGCCGCCAGCGTCAGCCCCGTCCCCAGCGCGTACGCGAGGACCAGACGCGGGAACCGTACGGTCGCCGGGACGGCGGACTGCGAGCGCCCGAGCCAGACGGCGCCCAGCGCGCTGCCCACGCCCCAGCAGGCGTAGACCGCGCCGGTGCCGCCGGGGGAGCCGTGTGCGGCGACGAAGGCCGGGATGGCGAGCGTGAGCAGCCCGATCGGCACCGCGCAGGCCGCCATGATGCCGGTCAGCGCCAGCATGGCCGGGTTGCGCAGCGGCCCCAGCAGGTCGCGGGGCGCGGCCGGGTCGGCGGGTCGGGGGCCGGTCCCGGCCGGGAGCCGGACCAGGGCCAGGCCCAGCGCGCCCGCGCCGCCGACCGCCGCCACCGCGGTCAGCGCCAGCGCGGCCGAACCGGCGAGCATCAGCCCGGCCAGCATCAGCGGCGCCCCGATCACCAGGACCTCGGTGAGGACCGCCTCCCAGAGGTAGGCGGTGTCGCGCTCGGTGTCGCCCAGTGGCAGGCGCGCCCAGAGCGAGCGCATGCAGGCGTTGGCGGGTGGCAGCGCCACCCCGGCCAGGGCGGCGGCGGCCAGCTGGCCCCAGGTGCCGGGCCGGGTGGCCCAGGCGAGGACGGCGAGCGCCGCCGGATAGAGCAGGCCGGTGGCCAGCAGCACCGGCCGGCGCCCGGCGCGGTCGAGCCGCCGGGCGACCAGCGGCCCGCCGGCCGCCATCCCGGCCGTGTACAGCGCGCTGGTCAGCCCGGCCTGCGCGAAGCTGCCGCCCTGCTCGCGCACCACCAGGACGGTGGCCAGCGACATCAGGTAGACCGGCAGCCGGGAGACCACGCTCCACCCGGCCACGGCGCGCACGTGCGGGCGGCGCAGCAGCGAGCGGACGCGGTGCGCCAGGGTGTCGGGGGGCGGTGGCGAGGTGTCGCGGGGCAGGGTGTCGCTCACCGGTGGCCCTCCAGCGCGGGGGCGGGCGCCAGCTCGATGACGAAGGCGCCGAGGACCGCACGCATCCGCCGCTCCACCTCCTCGATCGAGGCTCCCACCACGTGGACGTACCCCGAGGCGTTGTGCGAGGCGCGCCGGGCGGACACCGCGTCGCCGACCCCGACCTTGAGCACGGCGTCGACCACCCCGGGGGCCCGCAGCAGTTCCTCCACCGGGGTGATCCGGCGGACCGTCCCGGACCCGGGCAGCGGCAGCAACAGGTCTCCGGCGCACCGTCGTTGACGATAGCTCAGATCCGGCCGCCGACCCCGGTAGACGTCCAGGGTGGCGCCGAAGACGTCGAAGCCGTACGCGTGCCCGTGGTTGGCCGGGATCTCGCAGCCGGCCAGCCGCAGCCCGATCTCCCCGGCGTACGGCTCGCCGTCGATCAGGAAGAACTCCATGTGCGCGTACCCGTGGTCGATCCCCATGCCGGTGACGATCCGCTGCAGCAGCGCGCGCAGGTCGACCGGCGGGGCCTCGTCGGTGCCGACGCTGATGTTGGCGTTCATCGCGCCCTCGACGATGTCCAGCGGGCGGCACGGCATCGCACTCGGCCAGGCGTCCAGCACCTCGCCCTGGAGGATGATCGCGCACACCTCCCACTCGACGCCGCCGAGGAACTGCTCGACCATCCAGTCCCGGGCGGTCAGGTCGACGGCGGCGAGCGCCTCGGGGCCGTCCAGCCGGTGGGTGTCCACGCAGGCGAAGGAGTCCACCGGCTTGAGCACCAGCGGCCAGCCGTGCTCGGCGGCGAACCGCTCGATCTCGCCGGCCGTCCGGACCTGGGCGAACTCGGCCGTCCGCAGCCCGAGTTCGCGGAAGCGACGCTTCATCACGGCCTTGTCGCGCACCCAGGAGACCTGCTGCGCGGTCAGGTGCGGCAGCCCGGCCAGCGCCGCGAACCGCTGGGCGACGACCTGCCGCGGCTCGGACGGGTTGCAGAACCGGCTGGGGGTGGCGGGAAGCCCGGCGGCCCACTGCCGGTAGCGTGCGGCCTCCTGTTCCAGCGGCACCCCGGCCCGTACCCAGAAGGCGGGCAGGTGCGCGGTGCGGTGCAGGTGCTCCGCGGAGAGGTCGGCGCGCGCCTCGTCGAAGCGCAGCAGGACGAGGTGGTCCGGGAGTGTGCGGGCCGCGTGGCGGGAGAAGGAGGAGGCGCGGTCGTCCACCATCAGCAGGACCGGGCCGGGCGGGCTCACACCGCCTCCAGGACGCGCCGGATCGCCTTGACCGCGGCGGCCTGCTGCGGCTGCGGCAGTTCGGGGGAGAGCGGCACACAGAGCGTGCGCTCCAGCAGGTCGCGGGTGCGGGCGAAGCCGTCGCGGCTGAGCGCGAGCGGCCCCTCGGGGGCGTGGTTCCACGGGAAGCCGTCGGCGTACAGCGAGCGGCGGCCGGTCAGCACCGGGTGTTCGGGCAGCAGGTACTTGCCCAGCGTCCAGTTGGCGATCCCCTCGGCGGTGAGGGCCGCCACGGCGGCGTCGCGCAGCTCGCGCGACTCGCAGCGGAAGCGCAGGCTCACCTTGACGTCGCCCTCGGCGCGCGGAAGCGCCCGGAGGTCGGCGCGGTCCGGCAGTTCGGCCAGCGCGAGGGCGTACATCCGCTCCAGCCCGGCCAGCACCTCGTCGAGGTGGCGGAACTGCTGGCACTGGACGGCCGCGACCTCCTCGCTGGTGACGAAGTTCTCGCCGTAGTAGGCGTCCTGGTTCCAGGTCGGGTAGTGGCCGGGGACGCGGGCCGAGCCGTGGTCGTGGTAGCAGCGCATCGCCGCCCAGGCCTGCTTGTCGTCGGTCACCACCAGCCCGCCCTCGCCGGAGGTGAGCACCTTGTTGTGGTGGAAGCTGAACACCCCCGCGTAGCCCGCCGTCCCGACCTGCCGGCCGTCCGGGAAACGCCCGCCGAGGGTCTGCGCGCAGTCCTCGATCACGTACGGCACGCCCTGCGGCAGGGCGGCCACCGAGCCCTCCATGTGCGCGGTGATCACCCGTCGGGCGTCCGCCGGCAGCAGGGTCGGGTCCATGCCGAGGGACTCGTCGGCGTCCACCAGCACCGGGATCAGGCCGCAGGACAGCACCGCGCCCGCCACCGCCACGAAGGTGACCGCGGGGATGTACACGAGGTCGCCGACGGAGGGCCGGGTGGAGACCAGCGCCAGCCGCAGCGCCTCGGTGCAGTTGTGCACGGCCAGCGTGTGCCCGGTGCCCAGCCGCTCGCCGACCAGGCGTTCCAGCCGGGAGGCCATGCTCTCCTGTTCGGTCTGGTAGCGGAACAGGACCTGGTGGTCGATCACCTCCTTCAGCTCCGCCATGTCGGACCAGTCGAGGTAGTTGGCGCCGTACGGGAGGAAGCGCTGGCCTTGGCGTTGGTGGAGGGTCATCGGGCGTCGGACTCCGTGATCGGGTGCGTGGTGCCGTCGACGAGGAGCTGCTGGTCGCGGAAGTTGCGCAGCAGCAGGCCGCCGTCGGGGGTCTCGGTGAAGGAGGGGCGGGCGACCGGGATCTTGCCGATCTTCGTCGTGAGGACGTACTGCGGTACGGCGAAACCGGTGATGTGGCCCTGCAGGCCCTCCATGATCTCCCAGCCCTTCTCGACGGAGGTCATGAAGTGCGCGACACCGGTGACGTTGTCGCAGTGGTACAGGTAGTACGGGCGCACCCGGATGCGCAGCAGCTCGGTCATCAGCCGGCGCATGGTCGGGACGTCGTCGTTGATCCCGCGCAGCAGCACGGTCTGGTTGCCGACCGGGATGCCGTGCCGCAGCAGGCGGTCCACCGCCGCGGCGGACTCGGGGGTGATCTCCTTGGGGTGGTTGAA
This sequence comes from Kitasatospora sp. NPDC087314, assembly GCF_044744365.1. Lineage (NCBI taxonomy): Bacteria > Bacillati > Actinomycetota > Actinomycetes > Kitasatosporales > Streptomycetaceae > Kitasatospora > Kitasatospora sp. NPDC087314. The sequence goes on along the minus strand of NZ_JBIUYE010000017.1, from coordinate 11,389 downwards.
GTGGGTGTTCAGCCACACCGGGTGGTAGCGGGAGAGCATCGCGCACAGCTCGTCGGTGATCCGCTGCGGCAGCAGCACGGGGAAGCGCGAGCCGATCCGGATGATCTCGACGCTGGGGATCGCCCGCAGGCCGGCGACGATCTCCTCCAGCCGGCCGTCCTGGTAGGAGAGCGGGTCGCCGCCGGTGAGCAACACGTCCCGGATCTCCGGGTGTTCGGCGATGTAGCGGAAGTCCTCGTCGTAGGCGCCGCCCTCGTCGTCCCGGAAGTAGCTGCCCTGGAGGTCGGTGGTGTGGAACTTGCGGGTGCAGTGCCGGCAGTAGACCGGGCAGGTCTCGGTGACCAGCATGATCACCCGGTCCGGGTACTTGTGCACCACCCGGTTGGTCCGGCGGTAGAGGGTGTCCCCGACCGGGTCGACCTCGGCGCCCGGGAACTCCACCAGCTCCTCGGTCGCCGGGACGGCCTGCTGGCGGACGGGGCAGAGCGGGTCGTCCGGGGCCATGAGCGAGGCGTAGTACGGGGTGACGCTCCAGCGGTACCGGCCGGCGACCCCGGCGATGGCCCGCTCCTCGTCGGCGGTGAGGTTGATCCACTGCCGGGCCTTGTCGACGGTGTTGATGCGCTTGCGCATGTGCCAGCGCCAGTCGTCCCACTCGGCGGGGGAGACACCGGGGCGGTTCGGCGGGGGGCCGGTGGTCCGGTCGGCTCCGGCGCCCCGGTCGGCTTCGGAGGTCTGGTCGGGCTCGGTGGTTCGCCCTGGTTCGGTGGTCGGGCCTGGTTCGGTGGGGGCGGGGGACATGGCGGCTCCGTACGGGGTGGAGGACGGTGGCGGCGGCTACAGCGGCGCGAGCAGCAGTTGGCGGACGGCCCGGGCGACGCCCTGCGCGCCGCGCAGGTCATCGAGCTCCGGGCCGATCGCGCCCCACTGCGCGTCCGGCCCCGGCGGCTGCCAGACGGCCGGGTCGGCGGGGTCGGCCGCCGACGGCACCGGGACGTGCCGGGTGATCCGCTCGGCCAGGTCGTGCTGGGCGGCGCCGAGCGCGGGGAGGAAGACCAGCGGGGCCCGGCGGGCCTGGGCGAGCGCGACGGCGGCCAAGGTCGGTGAGGCGAGCAGCAGTTCGGCGCCGGCGTGCAGCGCGTCCACGTCGACCTCGGCCGCGCGGCCGACCGTCACACCCGGCAGGTGCGAGACGGCCGCCCGGACCTGGTCGAGCCCGGTGTCGCAGACCAGCTGGCAGGCCCCGGTGCGACGGACGGACTCCCGTGCGAGGAAGGGGAGTTGATCGCCGTTGAACGCCTCGGCCGCCGGTTGCGGCACCTGCCAGAGCGAGAGCAGCAGCAGCGTCCCCCGGCGGTTGCGGCGGCGGGCCAGTCGGGCCGGTGCGAGCAGTCCGGTGGGCCGTAGGCCGCCCGGGTGTTCCAGCCAACCGGGCCAGTGGGCGCGGTGCAGCAGCCGCTCGGTGGGCGCGGGGGCGGCCGCCGGCGCGGAGGCCAGGTGCAGCACCGGGACGCCGAGCGCGGTGAGGCGCGCGGTGGTGGCCTCCTCGTCGCAGACGAGCGCCGCGCGCGGCAGCGGCTCGTGGGAGGCGAGGACGGCCCGGGGCAGGTCGCCGAGGTGGGCGGTCACCCGGCGCAGCGCCAGCAGTGAGTCCAACTGCTCGTCCCGGCAGGTGAGCAGCACCGCCGGCTGCCGCCCGGCATCGGGGGTCAGTACCGCCACGGGGCCACCGACCCGAGCCGGGCGACGTCGTCGCTGTAGCCGGCCGCCGTGGTCGAGCAGCCGTTGCACAGCTGCGGGCCGCGCTCGCGGAAGTAGTCCGCGTGCTCCCGGAACGCGGGCGTGTCCAGCAGCAGCACCCCGCCCTCGCGCACCGGCGCCCCGCCAGGCCCGCCGCCGGTGCCCTCACGGTGCGGGATGCAGCTGCAGGCGTGCATCCGGCCGCCCTTGCCGTCGATGTAGATCACGTCGTCCGCGACGTGGCAGAGCGGCAGCGAGGCCCGGGGCGGGGTGGAGTCCTCGAAATAGCGAGCCTGCTCCTCGGGCGTGTCCCCGTAGAAGCGCTTGCCCATCGGGACCAGCAGGGCGTCCGGATCGGCCGTGTAGAGCGGATCGCACACCGCGCGCACGTGGTCCGGGTCCGGGTAGCGGATCGTCCGGTCCAGCTTGAGCGCCGACAGCTCCCACTGGCGGACCCCGGCCTCGGTCAACACCTGCTGGAGCTCCGGCATTTCGGTGTAGTTGTGCGGCCCGACGACGGTGTTGACGCGGGGCAGCACGCCGAGTTCCGCGGCGAGCCGCAGCCCGCTCAGACCGCCGTCGAACATGCCGGGCGAGCGCCGGTAGGTGTCGTGGGTGGCCGCCGAGGCGCCGTCCAGGCTGACGATCACCTGGGCCAGCCCGGCCGCAGCCAACTCCGGTGCGAGCCTGGGCAGCAGGGAGCCGTTGGTGATGATCGACATCTTCATGCCGGCCGCCGTGCCGGCCCGCACCAGCTCCACGACGTCCGGGTGCATCAGCGGCTCGCCGCCGGTGAACCGGACGTAGTCGACCCCGGCGGCGCGGGCCTTCGGCAGCAACTCGGCGAAGTCGGCGAGGGGGAAGCGGAACGTGTCGCGGGAGAGCGCGAAGTCACACATGAAGCAGTCGGCGTTGCAGGCTTCGAGGATGCGGATGAACAGGTAGCGAGAGCGCGTACGCGTTGTGGAGGACACCCGGGACCGTTTCGTGGCTCGTGGTTCGTGGGCTCGTGGCTGGTGGTTCGACGGGGGCGGATCAGTGGACGGGGCCGGCGGCCCCCAGGAGTTCGACCAGGGCGTCGGCGACCTGCGCCGCACCCCCGGTGCCGACCGCGGTGGTCAATGCGCCCCAGTCGACGCCGGGTTCCGTCTCCAGGCGGCCCAGCACCTCAAGGACGTCCTGACGCACGGCGGTTGTGGTCTCGCGCCGGCTCTGCTCGGCGGCGCCGGCGATCCCGCCGTAGATCACGTCGAGCGCACGACCCTCGCCCTCGGAGCGCAGCGCCAGCGCGTCGTCCTCGGCGAAGACGGTCTTGGGCCAGGCGACGCGGACATCGGTGCCCAGCGCCCTGCTGTGGAAGCGCCCGTTGAAGATCTGACTGAGGTTCTGCGGCGGCAGGCAGACCGTCGGGACCCCGAGCCGGCCCGCCTCCAGCAGCGTGGTCAGCCCGGGGGAGGTGAGCAGCACGTCGCACGCGCCGAGCCGGTCGAGGAACTCGTCGTGCGCGAGCGCGCCGACCGTCGTCGTGACGGGCGCCGGACACGAGTCCACCAGCTGCCCGGCCAGCCGGGCCGGCAGGTTGCCCGCGACGTGCACCTCGCCGACCCCGTACGCGGCAAGGGCCTCCAGCGCGGCGGGCAGCACGATCCGCGGATAGCCCGACCAGTCGTCGAGTTGGGGTGCCCGCAGCCCGCCCAGGTTCACCAGCGCCCGCCGGGGCGGACGCGCCGACGCGAGCCTCCCGGCGGCCGTCCCGGTCGCGATCACCGCGTCCACCCACCGCAGGCGGCGGACGTCCGCCAGCACCCCGGCACACTCCGGCGGCAGCTCGACGCACCGCTGGGCGCAGTACACGTCGGCGTCCAGCGGCAGATCGTCGCGGTCACCGTCCGTCCAGAGGAACGGCAGGCTGTCGACGAACACCACCGGCACCCCGCAGGAGCCGAGCGCCTTCGCGAGCCGTCCGTCCAGCACCACCAGCGCCGCCCGCACCCGCTCCGCCCGGACGACCTCGGCGACCGCCGCCTCCAACTCCCCGTCCGGCAGGTCGAACCAGCGCTCCACCGGCTGCCCGGCCAGCACCGGCCGACCCAGCCCCGACGCCAGCCCGACGAACCTCAACCCCGGGTCGCGGCGCCCGTGCAGCGCCGACAGCACCGCGCTGATCTTCCCGGAGCTGCCCCAACCGAAGTCCACCCCGGCGACGGCAACGGTCCGGACCTCGTCGTCTGCCTTCATCCGCTCCTGCCTCGCCCCGCATCAGCCCCGCGCACACCCGCCCCGATCGGAGCAGTCGGGCACCTTCGTAGCAGCGCGGGGGGAGCGGACGGTTGGCGTACCGACGGACACGCATGGCGGACCACCCTCCCAGGTGAACGCCGCGAACGCTGCGTTGACACTCGTCCCGTCGGATGACCGCCGCACGCCCGCCGCGCAGAGGCCCGCCGGCGCGGGCTGACGGTCGAGACGCAGTGCCGATCCCGCCCGGCATCCCTGGCGTCGACGCCACACCATCAACCCGAGCGCCCTCTTCCCACCCGACCCGCCTCGGCGTAGCTTCGTCTCGCCGGATCGTTTCCATCAAAGGGGGAGAAATGAAGCTGGCATGGGGGCGCCGAGTCGCCTCGCTCGCGACGGTGGCCGCACTGACCGCGGCGGGAATGGGTCTGGCGTCGGGCAGCGCATCCGCGACCGACGCCGTCTTTCTGAACACGAGCCACTCGGTAGGCGTCTACAACAGCCCCAACACCTGGAACGGCAAGGTCGGCGGAGCCCCGGACTTCTCACCGGGCAGTTACGTCATGGCCGTGTGCTGGACCGTCGGACAGGGCATCGACAACCTGGGCGACACCTGGTACCAGGTCTACGCCGAACTTCCCTCAGGCAGCCACGACTGGCAGTACTGGTCGGGCTACATCTTCGCGGGGTACGCGGACGGCAACGCCCACTCGGTGAATCGCGATCCGTACATCCCCCAGTGCTCATGAGCTGACGAAGCCACAGAGCGCCCGCGCTGTGCACCCGGGTTTACAGCGCGGGCGCGTCGTGGAACTCACTGTGCATCAGATGCGCTCGGCGGTGCTCGCGGGAGCGGTACAGCGGTTGACGCTGAGATTCATCTCGTTGCGTGTGCGAGGAAGTCCTGTTGCCGCAGAGGTACTCGAACAGCAGGGTTTGGCGTGGCATCGCGGTCAGCTGTGCGGGGGACGACTCGCATGCGCACAAGCAGAGTCAGCTGAGGTCCACGAGAGGCTCCGCGAAAACGATCGCGAGAGGCTCTGGACCCACGTACTGCTGGCAGTTGCACTGCTGAGATTCGAACTCGACAGGCTCCCGCGTGCTGTTCCATCGAACCGGGGCCTGCACTGTCTCATGACACCGCTTACTCTTCGGGTCGTGCTTGGCGAGGTGGTGAGTGCATCCGCACACCGGCTCCGGCGGGCGCCCTGCTGCCTCAACCGCAGCCCGCTGCGCTTCCTGCGCCTTGAAGAGCTCCATCTTGCGCTGGTGCCGGGTCTTCAGGGCTTTGCGATAGGTGTCGCCAGCCCACCCGACGACGGTTCCACCCCAGATAAGCCCGATCCACCACCAGTGCTCGAGAAACGAGAGCAACCGGCCTACCTCCACTCAGCAACTTGCCTAGCCACACGGCCTGTTGGCCAGCACAGCGGCGATGGAGGCAAGTCCATTCGCCGCGCGGCGTCAAAGCCCACCCTTCCACAGCTCCTTTGGCGAGCGCCGGCCTCCTGTCACACCCAGTCCGGCCGCAACCGGCCGGTTGCAGCCAAGCGTTCCGCGCGCCCGCGCCGCCGCTCCCCGGTACCGCCCCCGGCGTCAGCGTCATGATGACTCCCAGTGGTGGACCGTACGGGTTGGCCACCTGCTGGCCAACGGCCCGGTCACCCCGCTCTCAGGCAGCGGATCCGTGAGGCTGTGACGAGCTCCGCGCGGCGGTGGTGAGTGGTTGATGGTCCGGGGGTGGATGCCCGGGATCGGGCCACGACGGTGCCCGCTCCGGGCTGGTCCCTTCAGGTGTTCCGGGCGCGCGACCGGGGGACACGGGGTCGCGCCGGGCACGCGCTCGGCTAACTTTCGTGCCGTGGATCGTGCCCTGTGGTTGTCCCGGCTGTTGCGCCGCCCGCTGGTGGGGCGTGGCGGCGCGGTGGTAGGTCGGCTCTCCGATGTCATCGTCCGGCTGCGCGGGCGGGACTATCCGCTGGTCACGGGGCTGGTCGTGCTGATCGGGAAGCACCAGGTGTTCCTGCCCGTCGAACAGGTCGCCTCCTTCGACGCGGATCGGATCGGACTCGCCAGCGAGGTGGTGGATCTGCGTCCCTTCGAGCGTCGCGAGGGCGAGGTGCTGCTGCGCGCGGACGTCCTGGGGCATCGGGTGGTCGACGTGGCCGACGTCGAACTGGTCCGGGCCCAGGACATCGAACTTCGTGAGCGGCCCGACGGCTGGGTGGTCGATCGGCTGGGCACGCAGTCACACCGCCCCCGGCTGTTCGGACTGGGCGCGGCGGCGGAACCGCGGTGGCGGGACTGGAGCTCCTTCGAGCCGCTCATCGGTCATTCCCAGTCGGCCCGCGTGCGGCGCCCGTTCGGCCGGCTGGGCCGCCTCAAGCCGGCCGACCTCGCGGACCTCCTGGAGAACGCCGACCGGGGGGAGTCCCACGAGATCCTGGCGACGGTCCATGCGGACCCGGAGCTGGAGGCGGACGTCTTCGAGGAACTGGAGCCCGACTCGCAGACCCGTCTGCTGGCAGAGAAGGACGACGCCGGGATCGCCGCCGTGCTCGCCCGGATGCGTGCGGACGACGCCGCCGACGCGATCAACGACCTGCCGCAGCGCCGCCGCCAACCGGTCCTGGACGCGTTGCCCGCCGGACAGCGCACGAAGGTCCTGACCCTGCTGGGGTTCAACCCGGCCAGTGCCGGCGGGCTGATGGCGCTGGACGTCCTAGCCGCCCCGGTGGACTCCACCGTCGCACAGGCGCTGGATCTCGTGCGCGGCGCACGCGCTCTTCAGCCCGAAGCGCTGACCAGCGTCTATCTGGTCGAGGCCGTCGGGCAGGAGCGTCGGCTGATCGGCACCGCGACGCTGGTCACGCTGCTGCAGGCGGATCCGGGCGCGGCGGTGCGGCAGGTCATGGTCACCCAGCCGGTCCGGGTGCTGCCGGACACCGATGTCGAGGACGTCGCCCTGCTGATGACCGACTACAACCTGCTGACCGTGCCGGTCGTGGACGAGCAGGAGCGCGTCCTCGGCGTCATCACGGTCGACGACATCCTGGAGACCGTCATCCCTGAGGACTGGCGTCGACGCGAGCCCGCCCCGCACCCGACCCGCCGCGCCGAACACGACCAGGCGGACGGCCCGCCGTACGACAGAACGGACCAGGGCGCGTGACCGCCGCTCAGGACCCGCCTGAGCAACCGGGGCAGCCCGGGCAGTCGGGGCAACCCGGCAGGCCCGGAAGGCCTGATCGTCCGAAGGACGAGGGGCACCCGGCCAGACCGCCCGCAGGGCGACCCGCCGCCGGACCTCAGCCCGCGTCGGCTCCCGAACCCGCGGCCGCACCCCGCTCCAAGCCCGTCCCCGCCAAGCCCGCACCCGGACCGGCCCCCGCCGGCCCCCGGCCCGCAGCGAGGCCCACGCCGAGGCCCGCAGTGAGGCCCGCCCCGGCCCCGAGGACCGGCACCGTCCTCGACGAAGCCCACCTCGGCGACATCGAAGGCGCCTTCGGTCGCATCCCCCGCGAGCGCCCGGAGGAACGCCCCGGCCTCAGGACCCGCCTGCTCACCCTGCTGGCGATCATCGGGCCCGGCATCATCGTCATGGTCGGTGACAACGACGCCGGCGGCATCGCCACCTACGCCCAGGCCGGCCAGAACTACGGCTACTCCCTGCTGTGGGTCCTTCTCCTGCTCATCCCGGTCCTGATCGTCAACCAGGAGATGGTCGTCCGCCTCGGCGCGGTCACCGGCGTCGGCCACGCCCGGCTGATCACCGAGCGCTTCGGCCGGTTCTGGGGCTGGTTCAGCGTCGGCGACCTGTTCGTCCTCAACTTCCTGACCATCGTGACGGAGTTCATCGGCGTCTCCCTGGCCGCCGACTTCCTCGGCGCCTCCAGGTACCTGGTCGTGCCGCTCGCCGCCCTGCTGCTGATCGCCGTCACCACCAGCGGCTCCTTCCGTCGCTGGGAACGCGCCATGTTCGCGCTCATCGCGGTGAGCCTCCTGCTGGTCCCGCTCACCTTGCTGGCGGAGCCCCAATGGGGCCGTGCCGCACACGACTTCGTGGTTCCCGGCATCCAGGGCGGCATCAGCGGCGACGCCGTTCTGCTGATCATCGCGCTCGTCGGCACCACGGTGGCCCCCTGGCAGTTGTTCTTCCAGCAGTCCAACGTCATCGACAAGCGGATCACCCCGCGCTTCATCGGCTACGAGCGCGCCGACACCGTGATCGGCTCGCTCGTGGTCGTCGTCGGCGCGGCGGCCCTCGTGATGATCGCCGACTACGCCGCCCGCGGCACTCCCTTCGCGGGCGCCTTCACGGACGCCGCCGGCGTCGCCCACGCCCTCGCCCAGCACAGCCGCGCCCTGGCCGTGATGTTCGCCGTCATCCTGATGGACGCCAGCATCATCGGCGCCGCGGCCGTCACACTCGCGACCAGCTACGCCTTCGGGGACGTGTTCAACCTGCGCCACTCCCTCCACCGGGGCTTCGGCGAAGCCAAGCAGTTCTACGCCTCCTACAGCCTGATGGTGCTGCTCGCCGCCGCCATCGTCCTGATCCCCGGCGCACCGCTCGGCGTGATCACCGAGGCCGTCCAGGCCCTCGCCGGCCTGCTCCTCCCCTCCGCCAGCGTCTTCCTGCTCCTGCTCTGCAACGATCCCGAGGTCCTCGGCCCCTGGGTCAACCCCCGCTGGCTCAACCTCCTCGCCACCCTCATCATCTCCGTCCTGCTGATGCTGTCCGGCACCCTGATGGTCACCACCCTGTTCCCCGCCGTGGACGTCGAAGCGCTCGCCGGCGGGCTCGCCATCGCCCTCGTCGCGGGACTGTCCGCGTCCGCCGTCGGCCTGCGCATCGCCCGTCGGCGCTCGGGCGCCCCGGGAAAGCCGCCACTCGCGATTCCCGCCGTGGACAAGCTGGCCTGGCGCATGCCGCCGCTGGCCCTGCTCAAGCCCGTCCGATGGTCACCGGGGCTGCGCCTCGGCATGCTGGCGCTGCGCGGGTACCTGGTGCTCAGCGCCGTCCTGCTCCTGGTCAAGGCCATCCGCCTCGGCGGCGGCTGACCGAAGGCCGAAGGACCGGCGGACCGGCGGTAGTGCCACGGTCGCGCCCGCATGCGACAACGGCTCATCCCCGACCCGGCGGGTCCTGCGCGTGGACGGCGCCGGCTTCGCGCCGTCGGGCGGCGTCGACCAGGAGGTGGGCCGTCCCGACGGGCAGGTCCACGTGGTGGGCGATCCAGGCCGCCTCGTGCCCGTGGGTGGCGAGGATCCACGCGGTGGAGAGCGAATCGGGGCTCGGCGCGTCCGGACCGTGCAGCAACGGGCGAACAGCCTCCGTCGGGAACCCCTCCAGCGTGTCGGGGCTGAACCAGTCCTCCTCCGAAGGGCGCGGGGAGGACCGGTCCCTACCGGGGTGAGCGGCCCGGTGGCCACGCAACAGGACCGCCACCAGGACGAAGGCCGCGACCGCCGCACCGGCGAACACACCGCCGGTCACCAACCGGTCCCGCAGCGGGAGCGCGCTCAGCACGATCACTTCCAGCAGCAGGAAGGTGAGAACGCCGAGCAGCGCCGCCCCCTCACCCGTGCGCGGGTGGAACCAGGTCCGCATCATCGGAGAGCCTCCTCTCCCACCACCATCATGGCCCTGGTCCGGGCCGTCGCGACAGGCGGGTGGCGGTGGCGGTGTCGCACCGATCACGACGGCCGGCCGCCACCCGGACGTGCCGGTCGGCCCTGCTCGGGCCGACCGGTCAGGCGTCGGCGGCCCGGTCCAGGAGTCGGGCGACGGCGGGGTCGTCCAACCGGTAGCGGACGGTTCGCCCGTGCCGGGCCGCTGAGACGGTCCCGGTCGCCCGGAGCAGGCGCAGGGCCTGGGAGACCGTGGTGTCGCGGATGCCGGTCGCCAGGGCGAGGTCCGTGACGCAGATCGGCCCGGCTCGGCGGATGGCCAGCAGCAGGGCGAGCCGCCCGGGGCGCCGCCCGGCCGGCGGTGTGGGTAGACGGGGCCGAGCCCATCCCGAGCGAACTCGCCGCACGGGCGCGGCAGATGCTCACGGCGGGCAACTTTCCGCGGTGCTCGGGCGCAGCAGGCCCACCAGGCAGCGGATCGTGGTGGTCTTTCCGGCGCCGTTCGGGCCGAGGAACCCGAACGCCTCACCCCGCCGCACGCTCAGGTCGAGGTGGTCGATGCCGGTCTTGTGGCCGTAGTACTTGCTCAGCGCGGTCAGCTCGATCGCGAGCCCGCCGCGGTCCCCTGCCGTACCGCTCATGACGGCCTCCCTGATCGTGGGCCTAGGTACCACGACTGCACCGCACCACGGCGCCCGGGGACAGGGGCGGACGGTCCCCGCCGGGCGGGCCGACCGGGCCCGCCGTCGCGGTGAGCCCGCTCGGCCGAACCTGAGGTCCCGGCCCCGGGCCCGGGGCTTGCTCAGCCGGCCAGTCCTTCGGCGGTCCACCAGGCCCGGGGGTCGTCGCAGCCTCCGAGGGCGAGTCGCTCGCCGTATCCCTGCTCGACGAGGCAGCCGCCCCCGTGGGCGTGGATCCTGAGCCGGGTGGTGGACCGTCCGTCGGGGGCGGTCCACCGGAGCGGGACGGAGAGGTCCGCGAAGGTCCATGACTGGTCCGGAGCTGCGGCCTCCGGCCCGCTCCCGGGACGCTCGGCGGAGAGGTAGACGGAGCCGTCCGGGTCCGCGGTGAGCACCAGGGGGCCGGTCGTGTCCTCACCGGTGCTCAGCAGCAGTGACCGGAGGAGGAATTCGTCGCCGGCGGTGGGCTGTACGAGCCATTCCTGATTCTCCTCGGCGTTCTCCGGCATGGCGGTCACCGCGGCCCCGTCGGCGGCGTGCGAGGCGTCCACCCCGACCGCCGTCACCCTAAGCCCGGACCGGCCGGCCGTCAGGTCGCCGAGCCCGCCGAGCCCGCTGAGGGGCAGTGGGACGGGCTGTGGCTGGAAGCGGTCCGGTCCCGGTGGCACCGTTCCGGAGCGGTCGACGGACTCGTGCGCGAACGGACTGCCGCGGCCGTCGGACCGGTCCGCCCCGGTGGTGGGCGTGGACGGGCGCGCCGCCGCCCCGGTCCGGTCGTGCTGGCCGGTGCCGATCAGGAGGCAGGGGAGCAGGGCGAGCGCGGCGGTCGCCCTGGTGGCGGCGAGTGCGGGCCGGTGCGACAACTTGGTTGTTCCTCAGGGGAGTTCGAAGGCGGTGACAGGTGGTGTCTCCGCACGGCCCCGGGCCGCTCACCGGGAGGGGAACCGGTGAGCGGCCCGCATCGCGTACGGGACGGGCTCAGCCCCCGAGCGGGCCGTCGGTCAGCTGGGCCTGGATCTGGCTCATCACCGTGCTGTCGGCGAGGGTGGTGGTGTCACCGACCTCGCGGCCCTCGGCGATGTCGCGCAGCAGGCGGC